>NZ_JTDL01000144.1 GCF_000802235.1 Sinomonas humi | reverse complement strand
GGCAGCGGCGCAGTGCGCGCCGATATCGTGCGCCGGCTAGGGGCGCTGGGCCTTCCGCCGGGTCGATTCGCGACGATCGTGCATCCAAGCGTCACCATTCCCGAGGGCTGCACCGTAGGCGAGGGGAGCATCCTGCTCGCGAACGTCGTGATGACGGCGGCGGTCTCGCTCGGGCGGCACGTCGTGGTGATGCCCGGGGTCACGTTCACCCACGGCGACGTCGCGGACGACTATGCGACGTTCGGCGCCGGGGTGTCGCTCGGCGGGTCCGTCGTCGTCGGCCGCGCCGCCTATATGGGGATGAACAGCTGCGTCCGCCAGCGGATCCGGGTGGGTGCGCGCGCGGTCGTCGGCATGGGCGCAGCCGTCGTTTCGGACGTGCCCGAGGGGCAGACCTGGGCCGGCGTTCCGGCCCGGCCCCTCGCGCAGGGCGCCCACGCGGTGGGAGGCAGGGGAGAGTCATGACAGCGGAGGCGCAAGCAGGGCGTGTGCAGAGGGTCCCGTTCGTGGACCTCGTGGCCCAGCAGCAGGAGGTGAGCTCGGACGTCGTGCCCGAGGTCGTCCGTGCCCTTGACACCGGGGCGTTCATCGGCGGCCCGCACGTCACCGCGTTCGAGGACGAGTACGCCGAATTCGTCGGAGTCCGCGCGTGCATCGGTGTGGCCAACGGCACGGATGCGCTCGAGCTCGCGCTGCGCTCGGTCGGCGTGGGGCCAGGGGGCGAGGTGATCCTGCCCGCGAACACATTCGTGGCGACGGCGGAGGCCGTGGTCCGGGCGGGTGCCCGGCCCGTGCTCGTCGACGTCGACCCCGAGACGCTGCTCATCGACACGGACAAGGTGGGCCGGGCGGTGGGGCCTAGGACGCAGGCCATCGTCCCGGTCCACCTCTTCGGCCAGACCGCGCCCGTTGAAGCGCTCGTGCCGCTCGCGGCGCACCGGGGGCTTGCGCTGGTCGAGGACGCCGCCCAAGCCCAAGGCGCCCGGCACTACGGCCGCTCGGCAGGCGCTCTGGGGCACATCGCCGCCACGAGCTTCTACCCGGGGAAGAATCTCGGGGCAGCCGGCGACGCTGGCGCGGTCACGACCAACGATCCGCTTCTGGCCGACATGGTGCGGCTCCTCGCCGCGCACGGCAGCGCCGTGAAGTATGTGCACGAAATCGTCGGCTTCAACTCCCGCCTCGATGCGATCCAGGCGATCGTGCTGCGGGCCAAGCTTCGTCGGCTCGCCGAATGGAACGCACGACGGCGGGTGGCGGCAAGGCTGTACGAGGAGCTTCTCGAGGGGATCCCCGGGGTGCGGATTCCGCACAGCCGTCCCGGCAACGAGGACGTGTGGCACCTGTACGTGATCCGCGCCGAGGACCGGGAGCGGGTGCAGTCCGCGCTCGCGGGCGCCGGGATCGGGACGGGGATCCACTACCCGACGCCGGTGCACCTGACGGAGGCCTTCTCCTACCTCGACTACCACCCGGGCGACTTCCCGGTCGCCGAAGACGCCTCGGCCCAGATCCTGTCATTGCCGATGTTCCCGCACATCACGCCCGAGCAGCAGCAGCTCGTTGCGGAGGTGGTGCGGAGATGCTGAGGGGGACGCCTACGGTTTCCGTTGCCATCGCCTCCTACAACTATGCGCACTATCTAGGCGACTCCATTGAGAGCGCGCTCAATCAGGAGGGCGTCCGCCTCGAAGTGGTGGTCGTCGACGATGCATCCCGTGATGACAGCGTGGCGGTCGCCAACAGGATCGCGTCGAGGGACAGCCGGGTGAAGGTCTTCGCCCACGAGCGCAACCAAGGGCACATTGCAACATTCAACGAGGCCTTGGGACGATGCTCGGGAGAGTTCCTGGTGAAGCTCGATTCGGACGACATGCTGACCGCCGGGTCATTGGCCCGCTCGGCGAGCGCGCTGCAGTCCCACGGCAACGTGGGCTTCGTCTACGGAAATCCGCTCACGTTCGAGACTCAGACTCCGCCCGCGCGCACTGCAGGTCCGGGCCGGCTGAAAGTGTGGAGCGGGCGCCATTGGACGCAGCTCCGCTGCAGGCGTGGCGACAACGTCATCATGCAGCCGGAGGTCATGATGCGCGCTTCGGTCTTCCGCGCAACCGGTGGTCATCGCGCCAACCTTCCGGCTACTCACGATCTCAACGTCTGGCTCCGCATGGCGGCCATCGCTGACGTGGCGCGTCTAGGCGGAGTAGACCAGGGGTTCTATCGCGTCCATACTGACAGCCTTCTGCGCTCGAGCTTCGGCTCGTACCTTGCGGACCTTCAGGGGCGACTCGATGCGTTCGAGGACTTCTTCCGAGGCATGCAAGGGCAGCAGGGTGCCCATGCCGACATCGACCAGTGGCGCAGTGCGCTGCGCCGGCGGCTGAGCCAGCAGGCACTCGTCTACGCGCTCCGCGTGCGGTCAGGAGCGGCGTCCGGGGAGGTCCAGCCGTATCTGGACTTCGCCCGGGAGACGTCCGACTGGTCCCTTGGAGAAATGCGAGTCGGACTGGGATACCGACCGGAATGGTATTTCCGCATCGGAGACAAAGTCCGGTGGCGCTGGTGGCGGAGGTTCGGCACATGAGCGCCGTTGGTCCACGGGGACGACGGCTCGTGAGCGTCGTGGTTCCCTGCTACAAGTACGGTCATTTCCTGGGCGACAGCGTAGGCAGTGTCCTCGCACAGGACGACGTCGACGTCGAGGTGATAATTGTCGACGATGCCTCGCCCGACGATAGCGTCGCTGTGGCGAGAGAGTTGGCTGCGGCCGATGACCGCGTTCGCGTGATCGCTCATGATCGCAACAGCGGCCACATCGCTACCTACAACGAAGGGCTTGCCCAGGGCACGGGTGACTACCTCGTCCTCCTGTCCGCGGACGACGCCCTTGGTCCCGGCGCCCTCGCTCGAGCCGTCTCCCTTATGGAGTCGAGGCCCAACGTGGGGTTCACCTACGGCACAGTCACCCGGATCGAGGGGGAGATCCCTCACGCATCCGACCGGTCTGGCAAGGTTCGGATCTGGGACGGCCACGTCTGGCTGTCGCGTCGGTGTCGCCGGGCAACCAACTGCATCTTCTCGCCCGAAGTCGTGATGCGGAGGAGCCTCTACGCGCGGGTGGGGCCATATCGGAAAGACCTTCCGCACACGGGGGATCTTGCCATGTGGCTGAGGGCTGCCGCGCTATCGGACGTCGCCTTCATCGGGGGTCCTCCGGCAGCCTTCTACCGGGTCCACGGATCGAACATGCACTCGGAGGCCTATAGCGCGGGCCGCGTGTCGGGCATGATTTTCGACCTCGAGCAGCGCAGGCTCGCATTCCGTGGCTTCGCAGACCTTGCGGCCCCAGATGGTCGGAACCGGCTTGAGCATCTGGCAGAGCTGGCGATGCGAAACCTGTCTGCGGAGGCTCTCGCTGCGGCATCCCGGGCCTTCGCCTGGGGTCTGACGGAGTCTTGGCCCCTCGAATCACTTATTGGGTTTGCCATCGAGACGTGGCCCGAGGCGCGGGACCTCCCGCAGTGGAGAAGACTCGAGTTCCGGATGGGCCTGGGGCCACAGCGGTCGGTCGCA
Source organism: Sinomonas humi (assembly GCF_000802235.1). Taxonomy (GTDB): domain Bacteria; phylum Actinomycetota; class Actinomycetes; order Actinomycetales; family Micrococcaceae; genus Sinomonas; species Sinomonas humi. Next base: position 156,589 of record NZ_JTDL01000144.1, on the reverse strand, counting down.
CACCCGGGTGTCCGGGTCACTGAGAAGGCCTTGGGACTGCGGCGTCGCCTTCTGGAGTGGCGAGAAGCGGCGGTGAGGGCATGAGTGTTGCGAGCCGGTCCATTGAGGCCCCAGACCTCGGCCCTCTGATTCGTCGCGGTCTCTCTTGGAGTGCGATGGGCTCAATCGTGCTCCGGTGTGGCCAGCTCGCGGTGAGCGTCGTCGTCGCCCGCCTCGTGGCGCCCGAACAGTTCGGCATCTATGCCGCTGCTCTCGTCGTCTACGCGATTGTGACGAACATCAGCGACCTCGGGCTGACATCAGCCCTCATCGTGGAGCCAGCGCGCACGAAGGAACTGGCACCTACGGTAATGACGTCCGTCCTCATCTCGTCGACCGGAATGTCCCTCCTCCTAGCCGGACTCGCCGGGCCGCTTGCGGCTCTTCTGGGGGCTCCCGCTGCTCGACCGGTCATTCAGGTCATGGCTGCCTCGATTGTTGTCGGGGCGGTTGGTGCGGTACCGGGTGCTGTGCTCGTCCGAGATTTCAGGCAGCGCGCCAAATTCGTCGTCGATTCGTCGTCGTTCGTTTTCGGGGCCCTGGTGCTCATTGTTCTCGCGGCCTCGGGCGCCGGAGCGATGGCCTTGGCGTGGTCGCGGGTCGCCACCCAGGCAGCATCACTCATCTCCCTGCTTGCCCTCGCGCGTGAACGGTATTGGCCCGGGTTCAGCCGTGCGGCCTACGGGCACGTTCTCCGCATCGGGCTACCAGTCGCCGGTTCGAGCCTGGTCGGTTTCGCGGTGGGGAATGTCGACAACTTCGCCGTGGCCCGAACTCGGGGAGCCCACGAGCTCGGCCTCTACAGTCAGGCGTACAACATCTCTGGGTGGCCGGTCGCCGTCTTCACCGCCATGGTTGACAGCATCAGCGTCCCAGCGCTTTCGAGGGTTCGCGACAATTCAGAACTCTTCCTCCGGCACCTCAGGGCGGCGGTTTCCCTGCTCGGATTCGTCGGTTGCCTCGCCTCGGCGCTCATTTCTGCACTTGCTGGACCGCTCGTCTCTGTGCTTTTCGGCGCGAAGTGGGCGGGGGCCGCCGATGCCCTTCAACTCCTCGCATGGTTCGGCGGCATTCGCGTCCTGATCGCCCTGTGTTCGGACGCGCTTGTGGCACTCAAGCGGACCCGATGGCTTCTGTGGCTCAACTGCCTCTGGGTCACGATCCTGATCCCCGCCATGATGCTCGCGAGCCAAGCCTACGGAATGAGGGGCGCCGCGCTGATGCACACGGTCGTGGCGGCGTTCGTGATGTTCCCGCTATTTGTCCTATTGGTAGGACGCGCGGCATCCATAGGCTTCGTCTGGGTTTTGGGGTGTCTCGGCTTTCCCGCGCTGGGCGCCGTACTGGCGTACTTCGCAGCTGTGTCGGTCAGCACTCTCCCCGCGCCAGCATGGCTGCGTCTCCTTGCCGGGGCTGCGGCTGGGACCGTTGTATACCTCGCGGTGGTGGCCTTCTGGGCGAACCGGGTACTTCTGCCCGAGCTGAGGGAGCTCTACGCGCACGGAAAGACCCCCGTCGAAATCCGTAGCGCAGTGTCCGAAGACTTGTCTGTTCCGACTCCCATTCAGGAGACGGCCGATGAAGCGAGGAAACGACAATGAGCTGTCGCATTCGCGCTCCGCGAAGCACCCAGCCAGGGAAACGAATCGGGCGGCCAACTGCCACCGTAGTCATCCCCTGCCACAACTACGGAAGGTATCTTCCCCAAGCAGCCTTGAGCGCCCTCGGTCAGGAGGGGGTCGAGGTCGAGGTGATAGTGGTCGACGATGCATCGACGGATCAAAGTCTCGATGTCGCTTCCCAGCTGTGCGCCCGTTACCCCGGCGTGAAGGTCCTGGCCAATTCGACGAACTGTGGGCCGGTGGCGACCTTCAACAAGGGCCTCGCCGCTGCCACGGGCGAGTTCCTTGTTCGGCTCGATGCCGATGATTTACTGACCCCCGGGTCAATCGCGCGCGCCATCACGGTGTTCGATGCGTTTCCATCGGTCGGACTGGTCTACGGGCACCCGCTGCACTTCACGGAGATGAACCTGCCTCCCGCGCGGACGAGACCCAAGCAATGGACGGTGTGGTCCGGCAAGGAGTGGCTGCGGGACCGCTGCATCTCGGGTCTCAACGTCATCACCTCGCCCGAAGTCGTCATGCGAATGTCCACCGTCCACCATGCGGGGCCGCAGATGCCGCTGAGGCACACCCATGACATGGAGATGTGGCTTCGGCTCGCGGCCTTCGGCGACGTCGCGTTTCTTCATGGCGTGGATCAGGCGTGGCACCGCGAACATCCGGCGAGCCTTTCTGCGACGGAGGTCACGGAGCTGATCGATCTGCGCGGACGGGCCGAAGCCTTCGATGTCCTCTTTTCCGGGCCGGTCGGGGAGATGCCCGAACTCATGGCACTGCGAGAGTCGTCTTCTCGGGCGTTGGCCGAAGAATCAGTCGAGCGTGCGATTCGCGAATACGACGTCGGGCGCGGACGCTCGTTCGAGTCGCTTGCGTATCAGGCGCTGGCCGAGGATTTGGTGACTGATGTGAGCACAATTCGCAACTGGAACAGGCTCGAGGCGTACAGGAGGCGAGGCACGTCCCCGGCGGGGTTCTCGGCAGACGCGCTTGTGCGTCGCCTTCGCCGCAGAGTTCGGACCAAGGCCAGCGAGCGCCGTTGGCGTCGCGACGGTGTCTTCACCCCTGGTCTCGGGCCACGAATGGCTCGTCTTGGAATAGCGGGGCGGGAATCGTGAACGGTGAGCCCGTAGTGATCACGAAAGCGATCCGTGCTTGGCGCAACGGTGGAGTCGAGGGCCTCGGCGCGGCCGGGCGCCGCTGGCTGAATCGGCGTCTTGGACCCGAGCCTCAGGACCTTGCCCTCGCGCCGGCGGATATAGTCCAGTCTCCAGCGGCCCTGCAGGGGGACTGCACCCTTCCAAACGGCGGCTCTTACTCGATTGGATGGGTTCTGACACCGCCGAGCGGGGGCTCGGGAGGACACACGACCGCGTTCCGGATGATTCAGGCGCTCGAGCGGAAAGGGCATCGCTGCGAGATCTGGCTCTATGCCGGACGGGGGAGTGTGCCTGAGGACGCTGAACGGGTGATCCGGGAGTGGTGGCCGGACGTGCGGGCGGACGTGAAACCTGTTCCCGAGAGCGCCAAGGGATTCCACGCCGTGGTAGCGACTGCCTGGCAGACCGCCCATGTCGTTGCGCGATTCACGGAACCTGCCCGCCGCGTCTATTTCGCCCAGGACTATGAGCCCTGGTTCTATGGCCAGGGCGTAGCGTCTGAGCTCGCACGGGCGACCTATGACTTTGGGTTCGACATCCTGACCGTGGGCCGAGCCGTCGCGGACAAGATATACGACGCCCACGGGGTAGAGCCCGTCGTCGTTCCCTACGGCTGTGATCACGAGGTGTATCGAGCGGATCTCCATTCGCAGCGAGACGCCGTCGTCTTCTACTCGCGGCCGGGGGTTGCGCGCCGCGGGTATGAACTGGGCGTCGCTGCTCTCGAAATCTTCCACCGCGAGCGACCCGAGGTGCCCATTCACAGCATCGGGACGATGGCCGGTCGGGCGCCTTTCCCCGTGACGGTCCACCCGACTTTGAGTCCAAGTCAGCTCAACGCCCTCTATAGAAGGTGCGCCGCGGGATTGGTCCTCTCGTTCACGAACGTTTCGCTTGTCCCATTTGAACTGCTCGCTGCTGGCGTGGTGCCGGTCCTGAACGATTGGCGGTATTCGCGTCTCGATCTTCATGGCGATCACGTCGTCTGGAGCCCGCCGACTCCGCGGAAGCTCGCGGAGGGCCTCGTTGCGGGAATTGAACTCCAGCAGACAGCGGGAGCAGCGAGTGTTGCATCGGATGCGAGTCATCTCGATTGGAGATCCAGCGGCGATCGCTTCGCAGCGGCGCTCGAGGAAGTCCTGTCCGGCTCGCCCTCGGCGGCTTCCATGAGTCGAGCGGAGGGCCTCAATGCCTAGCTCCGCAATCGACCACGTCGTGTTGACCCGATTCAACCTCCCGTCCCCAGGCTTGGAACAATCGATTAGGAACCGAGACGGATGGCTCGAGTCGCGAGTCGATCTCTTCGAGAAGTTCTGCCTGCCTTCTGTTGCGGCACAAGAAGAGAAGGACTTCTCGTGGATCGTCTACTTCGATCCCGAAAGCCCCGAGTGGTTGAAGCAGCGGATTGCGCTATGGCGCGCTGCCGGGATCCTCCGTCCGTGCTTCCGCGCATCGGTGAGTCCCGAGGAACTGATCGGCGATCTGAGCGAGGTTTCCCGCGCGCGCCAGCAAGGTCTTGTGACGACAAATCTCGACAACGACGATGCGCTCGCGTCCGACTTCACGGGCCGAGTCAAGCGGCTAGCCGAGCGGTCCACTGGGGCCACCGCTCTTTACCTTGTCCATGGCCTGATCGCTCGTGGCGGTCGTCTCTACCGCAGAACTGATTCCGCCAATGCCTTCTGCAGTGTTGTCTCGCCATGGTCTGACCCTCAGACATGCTGGGCCGACTGGCACAACCTTCTCGGCACGAAGATGCCGGTCCTGATCGAGGAGGGGCCCCCGGCGTGGCTCCAGGTCGTCCACGGGCGCAACGTCAGCAATCGAGTGCACGGGGCGCTGACAAGTCCAGCGCTGTACACGAGACGCTTTCCCGGCCTCTTGGACGCCATGCCCGAACCCAAAGCGATGTCTCGCGCACGAGACGCGCTTCTCGACCAGCCCGGGCGAGTGGCTCGCGAGGCGACCCGCGCACTCGTGAAACGCGCGATCGTGGCGGCAGCGGGTCGCGGTGCACTGGACCGTGTCCGATTGGGAATGCGAAAAGGGACGGGGCTGGGGAGCCTCTCCGGAAGGAGCAGGAGACTATGAAGCTGAGAACACTAGGCGCTGCAATAATTCGACGATGGTACGCCCTCGTTTCGGGCCTGTTGGTTGTGGGCGGCCTGAGCTACTTCCTTTACGGTTTGATCCCCGTCGACTACAAGGTTTCAGGAAGCGCGGTGCTCCTGCCGTCAGAGCAGAGTGTGGGCGCTGGCGGAAACCCCTACCTCTTCCTCAGTGGCTTGGGGCAGGCCATGGACGTTCTGACCCGGAAGATGACGGCGCCTGACGTTACTTCGCGGTTGACCGCAGATTTTCCGAGGACGACGTATACAGCTGCACCGGACGTGACATCTGGCAGCTCCATCCTTGTGGTCACTGTCAAGAGTTCGAGCAGCGCTCAGGCGACGGCGGCATTAGCGGCCGTGTTGAACGACGTTCCCGTAGAGCTATCTGCCATGCAGGACGAGCTCAAGGTTCCCTCCAATTCGCGTATTTCATCGATGCAGGTCGCCCAGCCTGATGCGCCGATTGTCGACGGAAAGCCCAGAATCCAGGCAGTTGCCGCCGTCGGGGTGGCCGGGCTCCTGGTGGCGGTGTTGTTCACCGCCCTCTTGGACGGTATCCTCCTACGCCGCGCAGCAGGGAGGGTCCGTTCTCGCGATTCTCGTGAGGATAAGAGCGAAGCCAAGCTCGAGGCCGCTTCGGATGATGAACAAGGCAATTCCCGGGAAGCGGACCCGGTGTTGGTCGGGATTGGCCTCTCCAATAATCGGGGGAATGATGGTGAAAGCCTGAGACGGGACGAGAATTCCCCTTCACGCCGGCGGTCGGCCAATGACCGTAGCTGATGTGGTTCGTGCCCTCGTACGGCGTTGGTATGCACTCGTCGCAGGACTCTGCCTTACCGCTTTGGTAGGGGCGTCTGTTGTTCCCGGGCAGCACCTGTACACGGCTCGGACGTCTGTTGTATTCCTGTGGCCGGGCTCGGTTTCTCTATCTCGAACTGAGGATGGCGGGCTCGGGGCCTTGGTGAACTTCGCGGCAATGGTGCGGTGGGGCCTGGCCGAGGACGATGGGCAGGCCCTTGCGAGCGCGTCCTTCGGCGGCACACTGGCCGGAGCTGGCGTCAGGAACGGCTACACGGTGGTGCTTCCCAACTCGGGAGGCCAATGGTCGCAGACCTACGATCAGCCGGAGCTCGCGGTTGAAGCTGTTGCGGCGAGCCCAGACCGCGCCCGCTCGGAGGTCCAGTCGCTTCTCCAACAGATTGACAGTTTCGCGGCGCTCCTGCAGGCGCGGCAGAATGTTCCCTTGGTTTCCAGGGTGACCACATCGACTGCAAGCATCGCAATTGATGACACCGGGGTGTCGACCAGTACGCGGATACGCGGAATCTTGGGCCTCGCGGCGCTTGGACTCCTTCTTTCGATCCTAGGCGCCGTTTCATTTGACCGTGTTCTCTGCCGCGCTTCATCTCGTGCTGATAGAAGGCGGGGGAATCATGCGGTTTGACGTTGGGGCTACGGCCCGTCGATATCTGGATGCGAAGAGCGTGTTGACGCTCTTCTTGGTCCTGTCCTTCATTCCGTCATACTTGACCATTACCGTTGTCGGATCTGTTGGCCGCCCGGTCACCTTGCTCTGCCTCGGCATGCTCGCTTGGTGGATGGCGCACCAGATACAGCGCCCGTTTGCGCACGGAACAGGGTCCCAAGTGTTGCGGTGGCTTCTTGTGGCCTTCGTCGTCTCAGTACTTGGAAGCTATATCTCGGCTATGTTCCGCGGCATACCGCAGCCAGAGGTCAGCCCCGCGGACAATGGGCTGCTTCGTGCAGCAGCTTTGTGCGGGATATTCCTCGTGGCGCATGACGGACTCCGGAGCTGGGAGAGCATCCTCGTCATGCTGCGTCGTATCGTCGTAGCGGTGGGCCTCATGGCAGCGCTCGGGCTGCTCCAGTTCATGACCAAGAACTCGCTCCTCGGATGGCTCAACATCCCGGGGATGAGCGGCGACGGGATCGGAGGGATTGACACTCGCAGTGGCTTCGTCCGGGCGGCCGGAACTGCAGCTCATCCCCTCGAATATGGAATGCTGCTCTGTTTGGCGCTTCCGCTGGCCCTGACGCTCGCGATGGAGGACAGAGAGCGGCCTGTCGTGGCGCGGTGGTGGCCGGCGTTGGTCATAGCCGCTGCTTCGATCCTCTCGGTATCGCGATCTGCGCTCATCGCCGTCGTCGTAGCTATCGCCGTTCTCTCCTTCTCGTGGACGATGCGGCAGAGGGGCATCGCCATCGGCACTACGGTCGTTCTGCTGGGTGTTGTCTACGCTGCCGTACCCGGCATGGCAGGCACCCTCGTCGGCATGTTCACGGGGGCTGGCCAGGATTCAAGCGTGGCCTCACGGATCAACAGCTACGATGTGGCATTTGGCATGGTTGGACGCCTCCCCGTCTTTGGTCGAGGTTTCGGAACTCTTCTGCCGAGTTACGTGTACCTCGACAATCAATATCTGGGTATCGTCGTTGAACTTGGGCTCGTGGGGTTGCCGGTCATACTCACGCTATTCCTATCCGGAGCGGTCATGGCTTGGTCGTCGCGAAGATGTGCCAGCAGCCGGTTGGAGCGTCAGCTAGGGGCGGCTTTGGCGTCCGCCGTCTGCGCGGGCGCCGTATCGTTCACGTTCTTTGATGCCTTGTCCTTCCCGCTCTCCTCCGCCTTCATGTTCTTCGTCATCGGCATCAGCGGAGCTTACCGGCGCGTCATGCGGGACGGGGCCGTGAGAGCTGTCCATGCGGACGCGATCGCCCCAAGACTCAGACAAAGGATCAACTCGTGATGTCATCTGAAAGTTTGGATCTCCGGTCAACCCATTTCATTCTCACGCGATTCAATGTTCGTGGACGCTACTACAGGGGAGACCCAGGAGACGAATGGCTGCGGCGTCGCCTTGAACTCTTTGCCCGGTATACGTTGCCCTCGTTCAGGGCCCAATCCGTGCGCGACTTCCGATGGCTTGTGCTCATCGACTCCGAGTCTCCACATTGGTTCAGGGCCAAACTCGCCGAGCTGTCGCTGGGATCGTACGAGGTCGTCGAGGTCGAAGGGGCTTTCGACGCTCTCGCGGCAGGGCGCATCGTTCGCGAGCGGCTCGCCACTCCTTTCGTTCTCACGACGCGCGTGGACAACGACGATGCGGTCGCCCGCGATTTCGTAGAGACCATCCAGCGGGCCGCGGTCTCGCCTGAGCAGAGATTTATCAATCTCGTGGATGGGGCTCAGCTCGGGCCGAAGGGGGTCTACCAACGTCCATATACCCAAAATCCATTCATCACTCTGGTCGAGGGCGCGCGGAACCAGCTGCCCGCAACTGTATTCGTGAAGCGGCATTTCGAGGCCTCGAAGTACGCTCCCGTGCTCAACCTGCGATCGAGTCACCCTATGTGGCTTCAGGTGGTGCACGGTGGGAACGTTCTCACCGAGCTCGTCGGACTGCGTATGAAAGCGCGGCGGCTCACACCCTGGTTTGGGTGCGAGATTCCGTGTGGGGACGGCCCCTTCGAGTTCGCGCTCGACTTCACACTGGGTGCAGCCCGGATCGCCGGGCGGCTAGTCGGCGGGCCGCACCGGCTCGTCGAGCTGGGCAGGGCGCTCGCAGCGCGCCCCGCCCAGCGGCTGTAGAGGGCGAACTCTTCTGCCGGCCCCCGCGATCACGGCTCGGCCTCGACGGCGAAGACGCTGTTGGCTGGAACGGATACCGTAAGAGAACTGCCGTCGACCGCGATCGGCCTGGTTGAGGAGCCAGCAGATCCCGGCCCCGCGGTGACCAGCTGGGCTCGCGAGAGGGCTGCTGTTCCCGAGACCTTGATCTGGAAGCGTTGGGTCGAGCTCGTGGGGTTGTCTCCGACCACAGTGACGTGCCCCGTCAGGGGCCCTGCAAAGGCTTCCGAATCAACGGCCTGAGCGCCGCTTGAAACGAGGTGAACCGACCCCGGCGGGATTGCTGCCAAGAGGAGAGACAGGACGTCGAAGCTCCGTCTCGGTGTGTAGGTGCCTGTGGCTTTGTCGTACTTGAGCGCTCCCCAGTAGCCGAAGGCCCCGTGGTGCTCGTAATACCCGTCCCACGCGTCATAGAGTTGGGCGCCGCTGACTCCCTGATCGATGAGGGACAGCAGGTCGTGGGCCATCTGGAAGGCGTGATCCCACGTGTCGGCCTGCTCTACGCCATTGTCACAGCCGTCGCAGGGTGAGTTGAACTCGGTCGCCCAGACGCCCGCCGCTCGCTCCGGGCTCTGGGCGAGGAGATCGGGGACGGAGCCAGCGTTGCCGTCGTAGCTGTGGATCCCGACCTGGGCGATCTTCGCTGCGACGACAGGGTTTGCCAGCAACGCGGGGAGGTACTGGTCATGGGCCGCAGCCGCGCTTGCCGTGTCGGGGACCACAAAGCGGACGTCGCCCATACCAAGCGCATCGAGGCGGTGGCTGAGCTTCTCGAGCAATTCTGTCGCCTGGGCCGGCCCGACCTTGGGGCCTTCAATGCCGTTCCAGTCTGGCTCATTGAAAGGGCTGATGAGTTTGATGGTCAGGTGTTTCTGGTTGCGGCCGTAATCAAGCAGGGAGGCGATCATCCGCACCCAGAAGTCTTCCTTGTCCGGCAGGATCTGACTCCCACCCATCCAAGAGGAGACGCCCCCCATCACGCTGAGCGAGACCGTCTGTCCTGGGAAGGATTCGATGTACGCGATCGTGTTCCAGAGGTCCTGCATCTTCGGACTCTCATAGATGCCCTTGTAATAGTCCTCGTCGATGACATTGGGTGCGCCCACCTGACTCGGTTCCCAATCGGCTTTCTCAATGATGACCCGCCAGGTGATCCGACCGAGGGCGGCGTACCGTTCGATCGCTGGCTTGAGTTGGCCGCCATCCCAGCTGTGCACGTTGGCATCGACGCCGAGCCCCGTCATGGTTTGCTGCTTTGAGCCGACATCAACAGTCATCTCGTCAGTGGTTAGCGGTCCCGCATCAGCTTGGCGCGGTGACGGGGCTGCGGATTCGTCTGGCTGGAGGAGCGGCGGTGCCCCCGCCGGGACGGGGGAGCTGGACGATGACGGTGAGGGACTGAAGTCAGGACCGGCGCATCCAACGGGCAGCAATAGCGCTAGGCAAATGAGCGCCATTGCCACCTGTCGGATGCGCTGCCGTTGGAATCGGGTCACGGAGTCGAGAAGACGACGTCGACCCAATAGTTGGTGGCGTTGTAGCTATTGACCGGGAAGCCAGATGTGCCGTAGACGTATAGGCCGTTCAGATGGCTTGCCGTGCTCTGGAGCCCGTGCAACGGTGGGGCGTCTGCCGAGGACGTGAAGTAGCTGCCATTCGCCGAGTAGAACCCGTTCGGTGCGTAGTACGAGACCACGTAGGTGGTGTTGGCGGAGATGGCGACTGGACTTGAAAGTGTGGCGGTCTGCCATCCGCTCGAGGTCTCGCCTGTGAACGTCACGCTAGCGAGAAGCGTTCCACCGGCAGTCCAGAGGTGGCCGACGTGCGTCCCGGTATTCTGGGACCCCTTGTAGAACTTGATGGCGGTCACCGAACCGGAAACGTCAGAAGTGAACTGCATGCCCAGCTCTACCCCGTTGGGATCGTTGACGTTGACAGTGGACGGCACGGCTGACGACCCGAAGACGCTGCATGGACACGACGACCCCGAGGAGGCAGTCGTGAAGCTCCAGCTGTATGCGGACGGCATCGCCTGGCCGGTGGCGCTCTTCACACCCGAGATCGTTGCAGTGTAGGTGGTGCTCCCAGCGAGTGAGGTGTTGGGAGTGAACGTGTACGTTCCTGTCGCCGAGAGGTTGCCCACCGAGCCTGCGACCGCGGAGCCGCCACTTGAGGCAACTGTGAAAGTTGCCGAGGAGGTGTCTACGGATTGATCGAAGGTCGCAGAGACGGCTGAGGTCACCGGAACCCCCGTTGCTCCTTGTCCTGGAGAGGTGCTGAGGACAACGGGTGCCGCGGGCGAGCCCTGATTGAAGACGGCATCGACCCAATAGTTGGTCGCGTTATAGGTGCTCGTCGGGAAAGACGAGGATGCGCCGTAGGCGTAGACCCCGTTGGGGCCGCTCGCGCCATTGGCGAGGCCGGTGATCGGTGCGGATCCCTGAGCGCTAACGAAACCGTTGCTCGTGTACGAGTAGTTCCCGTTCGGAGCGAAGTACGAGACCACGTACGTGCTGTTGGCACTGACCGAAACAGGAGTCGAGAAGTACGCCTGCTGCCAACCCGAAGCCGTTTCGTTCACGAAGGTCACCGTCGCGAGGAGGGTTCCGTTGGACGACCAGAGGTTCCCGACGTGGGTACCGGTGTTCTGCGAGCCCTTGTAGTAGCGCACCCCAGTGATCTGGCCCGCGACCGTGGTTTGGAACTTCATGCCCAGCTCGACGCTCTGAGGATCATTCGCGGTCGGATTGGCAGGCGTAGCGCTCGAGGGGAAGACACTACACGGGCAGCTGTAGGAGGGAACGGTCGTGAAGCTCCAGCTGTAGGGGGACATCGTCTGGCCCGTTGAATTGGTTGCGCCGCTCACGGTCGCCGTGTACTGGACGTTGTTGGCGAGCGACGCCGAGGGGGTGAAGGTCGCCGTCGTCGTCGTGCTCGAGTAGCCCACAGACCCGGCGACCGTGTTGCCCGATGCATCCTTCAGCACGAATTGGATCGACGATTGCGTCACGGCCTGGCTGAAGGTTGCGCTCACTGCCGTGGTCACTGCAACCCCCGTTGCTCCCGGCGAGGGGCTGGTCGACGAGATGTTGGGCGCCGGCGGTGAGGCGACGGTCGTGAAGCTCCATGAATAGGGGCTCGGCATCGACTGTCCCGTCGAGTTTGCCGCTCCGCTCACCGTAGCCGTGTAGGTCATGTTGTAAGCGAGGGCGGTCGAGGGAGTGAACGTCGCTACTGTCTTGGTGCCGTCAAGGGATGTCGCACCGGAGACGGTAGCTCCGGTTGAATCCTTGAGCGTGAAGTTGACGGAGGACGAGGTGACCGCCTGACTGAACGTCGCGCTTGGTGCCGCGCTCACCGCGACGCCTGTCGCGTTGGCAGTAGGCGATGTCGTTGTGATGGCCGGTGGGGGCGGCGCGGCCGTGGTCGTAAAGCTCCACGAGTACGGGCTGCTCATCGTCTGCCCAGAGGTGTTGCTGGCCCCGCTCACCGTCGCCGTATAGGTCGTGCTGTAGGCGAGAGGCGAAGAGGGTGTAAACGTCGCCACGTTGCTGCTGGGATTCAGGGACGTGGCTCCAGCCACGGAGGCTCCGGTCGAATCCTTCAGGGTGAACGTGACCGAGGAGCTCGTGACCGCCTGGTTGAAGGTGGCGGTCGGCGCCGCATTGATCGCTGCTCCAGTCGAACCGGACGCAGGAGTCGTGCCCGTAACGGCGGGTATCGCGTTGGCGCTCGGGGAGAAGATCGGATCGACCCAGTAGTATTCGGCGTCGTAGATCTGGTTCGGGAACGCCGAGCCCGAGCTGTAGACATAGAAGCCGTTGGGGGAGCTGGGGAGGCTCCTTGTCAGGTGGAGCGGCGGGAAGTCGACCGAGTCGGAACCGGCGGGGGGCGGGGACGGATTGTTGTAGAGATAGGCGCTCGTCTGCGTGTAGTGGCCCTTCGGGGCGTAGTACGAGATGACGTACTTCGTTCCTGCCGTGATGGCTACCGGCTTCGAGAACGTCGCCGTCTGCCAACCCGAGCCTGTCTCGCCAGTAAACGTCACGCTCGCGAGGTTGGTGCCGGAAGCCGTCCACAGATTGCCAATATGCGTGCCGGTGTTGGTGCTCGCCTTGTAGAAGCGGAGGCCGGTCACGGTGCCATTCACATCGGAGTAGAACTGCGCACCAACCTCCGTCGCATTGGTGTCGCCGGAATCGGGCGCGGGCGGGGTCGTGTTGACGCCGAACAGTGAGCAGGGGCAGTTGACGACGACGGTTACTCCCGTTGAAGGGGTTTCGAGATTTCCGCTGTCGTCGACGGCGCGGGACTCGATCGTGGTCGACGGGTTGCCATGCGCGATCCACGAGTAGGTCCAGTTGGTTGTGCCGGTGGCCGGGTGCCAGGTCTTTCCACCGTCGATCGAGACCTCAACTCCGGCCACGATTCCGCCCCCAGAGTCTGAGGCCGTTCCCTTGACCGTCATGGCTGTGCCGTCAGGCACATTCGTTCCGTTGGCGGGTGAGCTGATTGTCGAGGTAGGAGCGGTCGTGTCAGCGGAGGCCGCGGCCAAGGCGAGGCCCGAGATGAGCGTGGCTGGTTGAACCCCCATGTCGGCGAAGAGATTGACCGTAGCCTGCTGCATGGTGGTGTCGGTGCTCTTGCCGGTGGTGAAGTTGTCCAGGCCCCACGACCATTGGACGGTCCCCGCACCGAAGACCAAGGCGCCGCTTGGTGCGCGGTATTCGGTCAGATGATGGGTTGCGGTCTGTCCGTTGGCGGTCTCGCTGCCGTAGTCCGTGAAGACCTGAGCGTTCGTGTAGGTCGTCGACGAGAGATCGAAGAGGCCCGCGGGCCGGAAACCGTTGTCGGCGTCGAGGTCCCATTCGTAGCCAAGCGTGCCGAGCCCTGTCCCGAGCGTAATGGACTGCGATCCGGTGAGATTGGCCACCGGCGTGTTTCTCCACAATCTGAGCTTCGCGTACTGCGCGGGCACGGTGATATCCGTCGTGCCGGAATTCACGTTGAAGAACTGGCCGCTCAGGGAATTCTGGGGGTTTCCGCCCCCGTTGGCGGTGCCGAAGCGAGGATCAGCATAGGACCCGGTCCAAGTGACTGGATCAGTGGGCGTGTTGAAGTGCGTGTCCTTGTAGCAGACGAGGGTGCGTCCCGACGTCGTCGTGCCGGCCTCGCTCGATTCCCAGCGGGTGCGCCAGAACATCTCGTTACCGGTGAACATCGCGATGTTGACGCCCTTGTCCCTCGCCGCCTCGATGTTGGCACGTTGATCGTAGGAGACGTACTCGTCGTGGCCCGAGGTCATGAAGGCCTTGTGGTTGAGCAGGGAAGAAGCGTTCGTTGCCGTGTCGATCCCGGCCTGGTACGTCACGTCGTACCCGTTTTCCTCCATGAATCGGATCATGGGCAGTTCGGCGTAGGTGAGCCAGCTGCGGCCGTTGTCGTCGAGGGCCGTGTGGAACGGGCGATTGTATGAAACCTTGAAGGCGCCCTTGTACGCCTCAGGATTGCCTGGTGGGCAGGCGACGGTGCACTGGTACAGGCTGTTGCCCCCGTAGGTGTTGTACGCCTCCCAGGTTTCGTCGGAAGTCTGGAAGAGGACCGCCGAGTTCGATGAGTCGTTGCGGACCACGAAGACGATCCAGCTGCTTCCGCCCGTGTCGTCACGGACGAGGTGAGCGATGTAAACCCCTGAGACCGCGTTGGCTGGGACGGCCCACGAAGCTGACGCTGCCCAGTTGCCGCAGTCGATGAGGCCCGTGTCCGAGAACGTCTGGCAGGATGGCTGGGATTGGGGCAACGTGGCTGTCGGCTTGAGCCCCGAGGCGATCTTCCGTGCGCCGTTGCCTTGGTAGTACCCAAGCCTGAGGATGTCGAAGTGATACGACTTGGCGTTCGTGCTGATCTTGAAGTTGACGGTCTGGCCGACGTTGACGCTCATTTGCGTCGCATAGCCCTGAATGGTCTCATCTCCGTCGCCGGAAATCATCCAGTCGCTCTGCGGGTCACCCGGCTGGGTGTTCTCGCAGGCGACTGCACTCACGATCGGTGAGCATGGGTTCGTAGCAGCTTTTGCCGGGGGTGCCGAAGCGATCGGGTCGATGGCGGTGAGGACCGCCATGACGAGGAGCGCCGAGGCCCACGCTGCGAGGATGCGGCGCAGGGAACGCCGAGGGGAGAGAGGTCCAATGTGCTGGCCCACGGTGACTCCTTGCTAGAACCTGGAAGAACGGCTAGAACCGCTGGAACGGTCATGGACATCCAGCTCCGCCGGGGCGGGGCCTCTGCGGCTTGGCCGATGCAGCCAGAGCCAGACGTAGCAAGAGGCTGCGCCGATGGCGCCGCCCAAGGTGTTCGTGATGATGTCCCGGGCATTGCCGTCGCGCCCGGGGAGGAGGAGTGCCTGAACGATTTCGATGCTGGTGGTCAGGAGGAAGCACAGGACGACGGCGGCCCAACGGAAGCCCGGGCGCAGCAGCACGGCGAGGAGAAATCCGACGGGAACGAACACCGCGACGTTTGCTGCGGCCGCCACAACGCCGGCCCGGATACCTGCCGGCAGCGGCCCGGGCAGGCGAGGGCCGACCGGGCTAAACACGAGCGCTGCGAGCAGGGCCCCATAAACGGCTAGTGAGCACCACGCCCAGCGCCGTCTCATCGCCGACTGCTTTCGTCGCGCTCCCACTGACGGGTGCCAATGGAACTGGTCGAGCTGCTGGAGCGGGGCTGGCCCCTGCCTGCGAGGGCGAACGACGCGTAGACCGCGGCGTCCAGGGCAGAGAGCGGTCCTCGCACGGAGGCGGCGAGGCCCCGGAGCGTCCGCGCGGTGCTGCTCGGCGCGGCCAGTCCTCGGGGCGTTGCTCCAGAGGACCCAGCCGCCCGGTAGACCCGGTGCAGCGTCGAGGCGAGGGAGGAGGCGGTCCGAGGCGGCCTCACGGTCACTGGGTCGCCCGAAAGTAGCACCTTCTGCTCGGGGGCGAACACCGTGTCCACATAGAAGTCGTCCGCCGCGTCCTCGGGGAACGTCCCGAGCAGGCGGTGACCCTCCTCGGTCATCGCGTAGCACCCCGCGCCCCACAGGGCCGCACGGTTCGAGGGGACCCGCACCCGAGCCCTGTAGTACGCGGCGACGAGCGGGTCGCAGTCCGAAGTGTCGTAGCGGAAGTCAGGGCGCCCGGCCAGGTGCTCATCTTTTGAGAGTTGGGCGAGGATCGAGGCGAGGGCCGTGGGCGGGATCTCGATGTCGGCGTCGAGGTACACGCGCGGCCATCGGCTGGCGGCGGCATCCGCCGCGTTGAGGGCACGGGCCTTGCCCGGCTCCGGAAGGTCCAGAACGCGAACGCCCGCGTAGGCCGCCGCGATCTCCGCGGTCCGGTCCGTGCAGGCGTTGCAGGCGACGATCACCTCGACGCGACCGCTCTCGAGCGCAGGCCGGAGCCCCTCGAGCGTCCGCGCGATGACGGCTTCCTCGTTGTGGGCCGGGATCACGACGCTCCCCTCGGGATGCGTTGTGTGCCCCGGTCCCAGAGGATGCCGCGTGGCGTGCGGCAGGGCGGCCCAGCCCCTGGGCTTGAGCAGCGTCGCGAGTGTGTGCCGGTGCGCGGCGCCCGTCGCGCGGAGCGCTTCACGGACGACGACGCCGGCGGCGGCCAGCGCGGCGGGCCCGCCTGGGTGGTGCTTGCGCATGTAGCGGATGCGGTTGACGGCCATGAGGGCGGCGAGCGCGTCCGACGTCCCCGACCCAGCGCCCGAATGCATCACACGCGCGGCGGGCTCGAACCACACATCGAAGCCGAGTCCGCGCAGCGTCCGGCAGTAGTCCGTCTCCTCGGAGTACATGAAGTAGCGCTCGTCCCACGGCCCGGCCGCCGCGGCCGCCTCCGAGGAGACGAGGATGGCAGCCCCCGTAGCCCAGTCGACGGTATGGGCGTGCACGTAGCTCTCGGCGTCGTAGTCGGTCTCGGCGATCCATTGGGGGCGCCGCGCGAACCGCGCGCCGAACAGGGCGTCGCCCCACGTGCGCACAGCGCTGGGTTCCCGTCGCAGCGACGGGTACCGGTCGCCGTCGTGCGTGAGCATGAGCGGCACCACCGCCCCGGCTTCGCTCCGCCGCAGCCGTGCGAGCAGCGCTGCGATGGCCGAGGGCAGCACCTCCGTGTCGGGGTTGAGCACGAGGTACGCCTCTGCGGGCCCGGCGACGGCCATCGCGGCGTTGATCGCCCCCGCGTACCCGAGGTTGCCGCCCGTCGAGAACGCCACGACGTCCGGGTGCTTGGCGACAGCCTCGAGCGTCGCGGGGTCGGGGGAGTTGTCCGCGACCACGACCCGCAGGCGAAGAGCGGCGGCCTCTGCCCGCAGGGAGTCGAGGAGCCGCCCTACCAGGTCCGCGCTTTGGTACGTCGGCACGAGGACGGCGACGTCGACCGGTTCCCCCGGGGGAACGAAAGCGGGTTCCGCGTCCGATTCCAGGGCTGGGAGCCCTGAGGCCGCGCGCGCGTCAGCCATCCCTCGGCCGGCGGGGTGGGCGGCACGGGCGGACGCCCTCGCCGCTGCTGCCCGTGCCTGCGCCGAGAGGGCCACGGCGCCCGAGGGCGCGCTGTGACGCCGGAGCCGCACGTATGCCTCGGGGCCCTGAACCAGGTACCGCTCGGAGAGCCGTGCCGGCTCGAGGGCGAGGCGCCATGCCCACTCGAAGCCGTGCTCCGCGACCCAGACCGGCGCACGCCGCACGCGCTCTGCGAGGAAGTCCATGACAGCGCCGAACGCGAGCAGGACCCGCGCTCCCGTCTTGGCACCGTGCTCCGCGATCCACAGTTCCTGACGTGGCTTGCCGAGGCCCACCACGAGGACGTCGGCTCCCGTCGCGGCGACGGAGCGGGCCACGACGTCGGACATCGCCCGGTCTTCGAGCTCGCCGCGACTCGGGGACCAGAAGCCCGCGACCTGGAGCCCTGGCCGGTGCTCGGCGAGTCGACCGCGGAGGAGGACCTGTGCGTCCGGGCTCCCGCCGAAGAAGCCAACGCGCAGGCCGTCCGCCTCGCACCGGTCGAGGAGCGGCGCAATGAGGTCGCTGCCTGCGAGGCGCGGCCATGCGCGTCCGGTGAGCCGTTCCGCGTGCGCCGCAAGAGGGGCTCCGTCCAGGAGCGTGAGCCAGTCGACGCCGTCGGCTGCGTCGAGTGCCCGATGCCACCTGCCCCCGTGGCCGAAGTGGTACAGGTGGTCGAGGTTGGCCGAGACGACTCCGAGCGGGCGGTCGCGCACGCGGCAGTCGGCGAGGATCGCGTCTACGGCGTCGCCGCCTTCGAGCAGCGTGACGGCTGTGCCGCCGAGCATGACCGGGCGCGCCTCCCGGGGAAGGAACTGCGGACGGGCCTCGGCGCTCATGCCTGCTCCCGCCGCAAGTGCCCATTCAGTTCCAGGTAGCGCAGGCCCGTCGCCGGGCACAGCCAGGCCTTCGCGCCGGCGCCGATTTCGCCGTCGGGCTTGAGCTGATAGCCAGCCTCGCCCACCCAGCCGATTTGGCGCGCAGGGATCCCCGCCACGAGTGCGTAGTCCGGAGCGTCCTTGACGACGACGGCGCCGGCCGCCACCGTGGCCCAGGCACCGATGCGGACGGGAGCCACACAGACTGCCCGCGCCCCGATGGAGGCTCCCCGCCCGACGCGGACGCCGACGGCGTCCCAGTCGGCGGCAGTTTTGAGCTCACCTCGGGGGGTGATTGCGCGGGGGTGGAGATCGTTCGTGAAGACGACGGCGGGGCCGATGAAGGCCCCGTCCTCAACAATCGCCGGCTCGTAGACGAGGGCGTAGTTCTCGATTTTGCAGCGATCCCCGATCTTCGTTCCCGGGCCCACGTAGACACCCCGGCCCACGACGCACTCGCGGCCGAGTCTCGTCCCTGAGCGCAGGTGGGCGTACTGCCAAATGACGGTCCCGTCGCCGACAACTGCTCCGTCCTCGACCTCAGCGGTCGGGTCAATCCGGATCATGCCCCTCCATCCCCTGTCGCCTCAGCAGCGCGTTTCGCTCAGCTGCGTGGTGGCTCTGTCGCGCTGGCACCAACAGTCCTGATGGGCCGGGAGAGCGGCAATGCGGTTCGGGGGAAACGCGTCCTCTCAGGGGCGGAATCGGGTGGTGCTGGTGCCGTGGCCGTTTGGGCCACGCGTACGGGCTTCGGATCCTTGCAAGTAGTCGTTCGGCTGCTCTCAGCGCTGCCTGCGTACCCGCTACTGGCGCTCGGAGAGGGCCAGCGCCGCGGGGTGGAAGCGTGTGGCGAGCACGATCGCTTGGTCTCATTAGGCAATCCGGGCGCGTCGAGGCAGTGTGCGCGCGGTCGGGGTGTTGCCTGCTGCGTACCGCGCAAGGGTTCCCACTCGGAGGGAGCGTGCAAGCTCGGGTACCGACTACTCGTGACGTTCCCGCCCCGGCAGGGCTTCACTGGTTGGAGTGAGATTCCGGAAGCAGCACCGGAAGGAATCTGGGAAGCCAGGAGCAGGCCATGTCGGCCAGGAGCAGGTCATGCTAGGGCGCATCCAAGGAGGAGGCAGGGCATGACGGTTTTGGCAGGGGCTAGGGTGCTGGTGACAGGGGGAGCCGGCACTGTTGGTTCCACCATCGTCGATCGGCTGTTGGACGCTGGCGTGGAGCACGTCGATGTCCTCGACAACCTCAGCTCGGGAAGACTGGCGAACCTCGGCCACGCTCTTGCGACTGGAAGGGTCCGGCTCGTCGAGGGCGACCTCCGTGACCGTGACGCCGTCCACGACGCGACGGTCGGGAAGGACCTGGTCTTCCACGAGGCCGCCATCCGGGTGGCGCAATGCCCCGAGGAGCCGCGGCTGGCACTCGATGTCCTCGTCGACGGAACGTTCACCGTGCTCGAGGCGGCATCCCAGCACGGCGTCGACAAGGTGGTCCTCGCCTCGAATGCTTCCGTCTACGGCAATCCTGACGAGCTGCCGATGGCCGAGCGCCAGTGCCCCAACACGCGGACGCTGTATGGCGCCGCGAAGTGTTTCGCCGAAGGCCTCGCCCGGAGTTTCCGCGCCATGTACGGATTGGACTACGTTGCCCTGCGCTACTTCGACGTGTATGGGCCGCGAATGGACGTTTACGGGCTCTACACGGAAGTGCTCGTGCGCTGGATGGAGCGCATCGCGGACGGTCGGCCGCCTCTCGTGTACGGCAACGGCGAGCAGACCATGGACTTCGTCTACACGACCGACGTCGCGAGGGCCAACATCTACGCCGCCGAGGCGCCGGTGTACGAAGGCGTCTACAACGTGGGGAGTGGCATCGAGACGAGTCTCCTCGCGCTGGCAGTCGCTTTGCTCGACGCGATGAATTCTGACCTCTCGGTCGAGTTCGGGCCGGAGCGAGAGCCCGACGGGGTCACGCGGAGGCTCGCCGATACGAGAGCAGCGGCGCGGGACCTGGGCTTCTGGGCCGAGGTGCCCCTTGACGAGGGGCTGCGCCGCCTCGTCGCCTGGTGGTGTCCGCTCCGCGAAGAGATCGCAGCGGCCCGGGTCGTGGCGGCCTCGTGAGCCCTTCCAGCTGAAGGGACGACGCCTTCAGAGGACGAACCCTTCAGAGCTTGTTGATGAGTCCCTCTTCTAAGGCTTGTTGCTCCCTAGGGCTTGTTGTTCTCTAGGGCTTGTTGTTGAACACGTCGGTGCCGAAGGCCTTGAGGCCGGGGGCGGCTGCGTAGCCGAGGCGGGGGAGGGAGAAGATGTCCTCGACGGTGGCGAGCAGGCTGTAGTGGTTGTAGGGGGTCTCCGAGGTTGTCCCGCCCTTGACGAAGGGTGAGAGAACGAGGGCTCCGATCCTCCCCCCGGCAGTGCCGCCCGGCAGGAGCCCGTCCGGCCCGGCATTCGTGCCGTCGGCTTCGTCGAAGGTGATGACGAGCATGCCGTCCTGCTTGTAGGCCGGGGAGGCCAGGATGGCCGGGACCTGCTGGCTCAGCCAGGCGTCGGCGCTCGTCAGTCCGCCGGGGCGTCCGTCCACGCAGGGGGCATCGTGGCCGTCGTCGCACAGGTTCGGCGAGATGTAGGAGAAATTGGGCGTCGTGTCGGCGGACTTCAGATCGGTGGCGAGCTGGGTGAATGGGACGACATTGCTCTCGCACTCGGGGGATGAGGTGATCGACTCGAAGTACACGAACGGGTTGTGGCGGGTGGCATACTCATCGCCCACCGCAGCGGAGTGGTGGTTGTCCTTGGCGCCGAGCGTGGGATGCTCACAGGCGGTCTGCATGTCCTCCATGTAGGCCTTCCAGGTCTTGCCGGCAGCGGTGAGCTGCCCGGCGACTGTGGGGACCGAGTCGGGGTACACGCAGCCGCTTCCCTGCAGCTGACCGGGCGCCGCGGTTCCTGTCTGCTCGAACGGGGCATAGACCGTGCAGTCGTTCTCGGTCGCGGTGTTCGGCGCCTGCCCTGAAATCTGCGCAAGGTAGTTCGGAGCCGAATGATGTGCGATCCCATAGTACTGGGAGAGCAGGACACCCTGCGAACGCAGGGTCTGGGACAGATAGGTGGCCACCGAGGTCGTGCCCCACGTCTTGAGGTAGTTCTTGTTCTCGAGGTTGATCACGAAGACGTGGCCCACGTTCCGCGGAGCGGACGCGACGGTCGAAGGCGAGGATGTGCACCCTGTCAACGCGAGCACGAGGGTGGCCACAGCAATCAACCACGACCGCCATCCTGACGGCCTTTTCGCTCCGCTTTCCGTGATCGTCCGCGTCATAGCTTTCCAGCTTTCCCCTATATGCCGAATCTGAGCTGAATCGACGAGCAGTTGTCGCAGGAGGGATGCTCGGCATCCGCATTGTCAACTGCTAAAACTGTTGCACAACAGGCATGGAATTGCCACGGAGAAGGCCTATGAATGTCTCGGAACTCTGCCCTCTCCGTTCACGCATTCTTCTGCTGTGCCGCCCTGCATCGCGCGCCTTCACGTGCGCCCCGGGTACGGCCCCACGCTCTGCCTGGCGGCCTCTCGACGGCTGCCTGAAGCACGGCCGTCCAAGTGGTTCAGGTGCGAGATTCTGTGCGTGAGCGCGAGTACTAGGTACACCTGCAGGGACTCGCCGGAGCTCACGGCGGGCTTTCGCGTACTGGCTACTCGTGCCCCGCGGCAGTGGCCTCAGTAGCATTGCCAGATGATGATGGATTTCCCGACGGTGATACCTGTGCACCTTTCGGGGACTTTCTGACACGAGGTGAAGCGGTGTCTGTTCCAGCTTTAGCAGAGACCATTCGGGAGAGTGCCTGAAATGGCTTTCTCTGGGGGGCAGCCACGTCACCACGGGGATAATTTATGCCTGCTCTCAAGAGCGGCACATGTGAATTTTGCTGCAGTTATTTCCTTGGGTGAGGTGACCTCTTGCCGCAGCTTCAGCTCGCCAGCCGACTTTATGGGCGGGGTGAGGCGACTATGAATTGGGAGCACTCCGGGAAACGAATACGCGCGCTCGGTGTCGCGGCTGTCCTCGTCCTGCCCCTGACCGGCAGCTCGCTGGCCCTCCCGCCCCATAAGGGGACCTGCCAGCCGTCGACGAGCACGCCGGCTGACGGCTATCGCGGCACCGTGGTGACGGCTGACAACTTCGAATCAGGAACGATGTCCGGGCATACCGTGCAGACAAGCGGGACGGGAACGGTCTCGGTCTCCTCGGCGCGGGCACACACGGGCACCTGTTCCGCATACCTGCATGCGACCGCAGATCCAGGCTCGCTAGCGGAATTCTCGACCTCCCTCCCTGGGCGAACGCGGGAGGTCTACGCCGATGGATGGTTCGACGTCGTCCAGGCCGGCGAACCGCGGGATGACGTGCCGTACTTCCGCTTCTTCTCGGCGAGCACCCGCTTCGTCGACGTCTACCGGCACAACAGCAACGGCCAGCTGTGGCTGAGGGTCCTCGCTCCCGACGGGTCGTTCGCCTACACGTGCCTCGTGGCGTCCAGCATCTCTTTGAATGCCTGGCACCACGTGGCAGTTCACGTCGTGCCGGACGGGCGCGAGACAACCGTCCAGGTGTGGTTCGACGGTTCCCGCGTGTACTCCAGCTCGCAGGTGAAGACAGTGGCCTCTTCCGTGTCCAGCGTGGTGAACGGAGCTGAGCATTACCAGCAAATGGAGGACACCTACATTGACGACCTCGTCGTAAGGAGCGTGACCAGTTGAGCCGAACCATGAGCAGCGCCGTACGCGTGACTCAACCTCAGAACAGCCTGAGCTTTGACATCCATGGGCTTGTTGCAGTCCAGGTTGAGCCGGGAACGCCAGGAGAAGCACAGCTGCGGGACATGCTGTCCCCGTTTGTGGGCGATTCCCTTGCAGCCAAACGGCTGCGCGTCGGTGCTGACTACAGTTCCTTCGCCGATCAGTCGCGTGCCGAGGACGCCTATCGCTATACCGACCGATCGCTGTTCATCCCCGAAGACCGGGTTCAAGTCGTCCAGACGGACGATGGGTACCGCGTGGAAGGCCGCGGCGAGCTTCTCACGGCGGTCATCCCTCTGCTGGACCGGTTGTGCGTCCAGGAGAAGACGGCGATGGTCCATGCGGCGATCGTGGACTATGGCGGCGCCGGCGTCTTGCTGCCTGCGTGGGGAGGCGTCGGGAAGACGAGCACGGTGGCAAAGCTCCTCGCCCTCCCAGAGGTCGGGTTCATGGCCGACGACTGGGGCTTTCTCAGCTCAGACGGGACGCTGCTGAGCTACGCAAAGCCAATGTTCATCAAGCCGCACCACCGGGAGATCTATCCGGAGCTCTTCCAGGGGTCCCGGAAGCCTCTGGCGCCGGGGTGGCTGACTCCGACGATCTCGCAGCTGGCCACCGCCGTCCACCCGGTGATCGTCCGCTATCCGCGGACCGCCTCGTTCACACGGCGTTGGTCACCCGAGCATCGGATGGTGCACCCCGAGGAGGTCTTCGGTGCCGAGAGGGTCTCAAGCCGGGCGCCCGTGCAGTTGGCCATGTTCCTCGAGCGCTACGGAGGGGACGACGCCGAGCTGGAACAGGCAAGCCTCGAATGGATGACGTCGAGAATCGTCGGCAACTTCCACTCGGAACTGCCCATGGTCTCGCGCCGTCTGGTGGAGGCCCTTGGCGCCACGGGCCTCGTGCCCCTGCAGGACCACTTCGGTGAGAAGGCCGCCGTCGTCCGCGCGGCGCTCCAAGGCGTCCCCTGCTGGCGGCTGAGACTTCCGAGCTCATGGTCTGCCGACAGGGCCTCGGACCTCGTGTGCCAAGTGGTTCGTTCCAAGCTGGACCGGTAAGGGGGGACGGCGATGGGCCAGTCGCCAGTGCTTGATGTCTCGGTGATAGTTCCCGCGCGAAATGCGGCCAAGTGGCTCGCCCGCTGCCTGCAGTCGATCCGCAGGCAGCATCCGCAGGAAATCATCGTCGTGGACGGCTGTTCCATGGACGCCACGGTCGAAATCGCGCGCTCATACGGGGCCCGGGTCATTTCGGATGAGGGGAGCGGGCTGCCGGCGGCCCGGATGCTGGGTGCGCGGACCGCCGCCTGTAGCGTCGTCGCGCTCATCGACTCCGACGTCATCCTTCCTGCCGGTGCTCTCGGCAGCCTGTTGAAGGAATTCGAAGAGGGCGGCTACGACGGGCTTCAGTTCGGCCTCGTCAGCGAGGCGGACGGGCACGGATATTGGGGTGCGGCGCTCGCTTGGCACCACAATCACAGCCGCGTGCGCTCGTGGTTCGGAGTCTGCGCGACGCTCATGCGCCGCGAGGTTCTGATGGACATCAGGTTCGATGAAACGTTCAGCTCCGGCGAAGACATCGAATTGCGGATCCGCTTGGAGAACGCCGGTCGCAAGATCGGCGTCTCCACGACGACGTTGGTGAGGCACCAATTCGCGGACACGTTCGAGTTTGCCCGTGACCAGTGGCTCCAGGACGGGGCGGGCTTGGCCTTCACGATCCGGAAGCACCCAAAGAGGGGCGGTTGGCTCCTCCTTCTGCCCTTGCTGGCAACCGTGCGAGGGATCGGCCTATCGCTGGTCCACGCGCCTCGATTCCTGCCGTACTGGGTGTGCTTCCTGCTCTACAACTACCGCGCCATGGTGTCGGGACTTCTGCACACAGCTCCCCAAGGACTCTCGATGGGGGGCAACACCGCTTGGCTCTCCGCCGCCCGCGTGGCGCCTATGGTGACGGGCTTCCTCTTCTGGGGCCTCGCAGCCTTCCTCCTGCCGCCAGCCCAGCTCGGCCTGGGCTCGGCGGTTGTCTCGGCCGCCTTGCTGACGGTTCAGCTCGCCCTGTTGGGGGTGGGCCCGGCGATCCTGACGCTGCTTCCGGGCCAGGACGACGGCGGCCGGCGCTTGACGGCGACGAGCCTCCTTGTGGTGGGGTCGTCGTCGTTCGCGGTTTCGGCGGGGCTTGCCTTGGTGACCCGCGCGCTGGGTCCGGGCGTCGGGGAGGCCTGGAATGATCCGCTCGTCCTGGGCGTCTTCCTCGTGGCTTCGGTCTTCGCTGGCGTCGCGTACCAGCTGGATCACATCGGGGTGGCACAGTCCCGGGCGGACCTCGCGATGCTGCGCAGCATCGTCCAGAGCTTGGTGCAACTGGGGGCGCTGGTCTTCTGCCTCGTAATCGGCTACCGGAATGTCGGGGCGGTGGTGGGAGCGTTCGCGGCTGGAGCCGTGGCGAGCGTGGTCCTTGGAATCCGCCTGCTTGCCCGAGCCGGTCTTTCGCCCCTGTGGAGGGAAGGGATCAGGCTGCCGGAGGCGTGGAGCCTGCTGCGGCGCGGATTGCCGAATCATGCGCTCATGCTCGCGGACCGGGCACCCGGCTACCTTCTCCCTCTGATCCTGGCCGCCACTCTCAGCGCCTCGGCAACGGCGTCGTGGTACATGGTCTGGATGCTGGCATCGGCCGTCTTCTTCGTTCCCCAGTCAGCCGGCTACTCCCTCCAAACCAAACTCGCGAGGCCAGACTCGGGGCTGTCCCTGGTCCAGGGGGCGCTGCGCATCAGTTTCATCCTGACGGTTGCATCGGGTGCGCTTCTCCTCGTGGCCGGCCCACTCGTGCTGTCGGTGATCGGACCTCAGTACGGGCGAGCGTGGGTGCTCCTCCTGCTCCTGATTCCGGCACTGGTCCTGTGCTGCGTCACGCAGGTCTACTACGGGGTCTGCCGGGCGACGGGCCGACTGGCTGAGGCGACCTCCGTGGCGGTGCTTGCAGCGCTCATGGCGGTCCTTCCCGCCGTCGTCGTGGCGCAGAACTTTGCCCTCACGGGTGTTTCCGTCCTCTGGCTCCTGGCCCAGGCCGCAGCAGCGCTGGTCGCCGCGTTGCGCCTGCGCAGTATGACGACGGCCTCCCGAACCCTCGTTTCCTACGAGGTGGCGCCCCCGGGTCTGGCCGGATCGAACAGATTGGAGCCGCGATGACTACGGAGGACCTCTCCCTGATCGCTGATCCTCCCCTGATCAGCCACTATCCTCCGTTGCAGGTGGAGCGCCATCTGGCGTCGCCCGCGCACAGGAAATCGCGCAGTGAGACCTGGCTCGGTTACACCAAACTGCCTTCGTACAGCTGGGCTCTCGTGGCTGTCGCCCTCGCGGCGTTGGTACTCGGCGTCGAGTCTCTGCTTCGCGTCAACCTGCAGTCGATCGGAGCTCTGGGCCTGGTCAGCGCCCTGCCGCCCACGTACTTCTTTGCGTTGGGGCTCGCTCTCGTGGGCTTTGTGGCCACTCTCAGCCTGCACAAGGCGCGCCCCGCTCTCTTGACGCTCCAGGTTCTCGTACTGGTGGTGATCCTCCAGGGAGCCGATCCGATCATCCACGGACTTCCTCGGCTCGAGGCGAGCTACCGCCATCTGGGCATCGCTGATTACATCGCCCAGACGGGCCACCTCGATCCCAGGCTCGACGCCTACTTCAACTGGCCGGGCTTCTTCTCGCTGCTGGCGATGCTCTCGGGCTCCACGGGCTCGCGGGACCTCAGCAGCGTGGCGACCTGGGCACCTATCGGCATCAACATCCTCATGCTGGTGCCGCTCCTCGCTCTCGCGTCGAGGATGACCTCGAACTGGCGGCACGCTTGGGCCAGCGTCTGGATGTTCTATCTGGCCAGCTGGGTCGGTCAGGACTACCTCTCCCCTCAGGCATTCGCGTTCCTGCTCATGGTGATCCTGCTCGCGTGCGTCCTGACGGTCTTCGGTGGGTGGGCTTGGCCGCCGAACAAGCAGCGCCTCATCGCCCGCCTGAAGCGGATCGTGACCTTCTTGGACCCAGCGGTCCACTTGCGGCAGAGAACCGGGCTTGCGCGCGGCGACCTCGCGGTACTCGGGCTTGGGTGCACCCTCTTCATCGTGGCCATGACGGCCGCCCATCAGCTCACGCCGTTCGCGGTTGTCCCCGTCTTGGCCGCGTTCCTTCTCACGGGCCGGCTTCGGCTGAGGATGCTGACGCTCCTGGCGATCGTGTTCCCGATCGTATGGCTGGCAGTCGTTGCAGCCCCATATACGGTAGGGCACATCGATTCGCTCATCGGTTCCCTCGGCGAGCTCGGGCAGACGACGTCGAAGGCCGTCACCGGCAGGATCGCGGGCAGCGACGAACACCTCTTCGTTGTCAACACCCGCCTGGCCGAAACAGCGGGCGTCCTTATCCTGGGGTCGATCGGTGCCGTTGTAGCACGGGGGCGCCGCGTCTCGTGGCTCACGGCAGCGCTGGGGGCAGGGATGCCAGTTGTCCTGTACGTGGTTCAGCCCTACGGGGGCGAGCTCCTACTGCGCCTCTACATGTATGGGTTGCCCTTCGCCGCGATCCTCATGGTTGTGCCTCTCATGCGGAAGAGTTCCGCTCCTCTCGGCTGGATGCGGGCATTGGGCCTGCTCCTGCTCAGTTCCGTGCTCGCGATGACCACAATCGTCTCCAGATATGGAAACGATCTCGTGGAGAACTTCACCCCCGACGAGATCAACGTCGTCAACCAGCTGTACGCGGTGGCCCCACCGGGGTCGGTGCTCATCGAGGCCGTCCACAACACGCCCTGGCGATCGCAGGAATACGCGGGCTACAAGTACGACACCTTGCTGTCTGCCGTCGCTACGCCGACCGTCACGCGCCTCACGTGCGGCACCGTGGAATGGCTGGGCCAGTCCGCGGGGGCATACCTGATCGTCACCAAGAGCCAGGTGGATGAGGCCGAGACGCTGGGAATCGGTCCGCAAGGAGATGTGAACCGCTTCGTTAGTACCTGTAGCACGCGGCCCGGCTGGTCCTTGGTCTATCAGAATCCCGGGGGAGTCGTTTACCACATCCAAGGGGCAGGCAATGCAAAATAGACGTCTTCTGCTCATCGGCGCAATTGCGGTTCTGACGGCCGCTGCCATTCCATTCTCGTTTGTCGGCGCCCCCGGACTCAGGCTCGCGGTGATCGGATTGTTCCTCCTCGTGGGTCCAGGTTCGGCCCTTGTCCTGATGCTCAGGCTGAGTACCGAATCGAACCGCTTCGGCAACCTGTTGGTGCCCCTCCTCGTGTCAATGGCCATCGGCATGAGCCTCGCAATCTCGCTCATCGTCTCGACCGTCATGGTGTACGCCGGCCTGTGGAACCCACCGGTAGCCGTAGCCTCCCTGGCCGGGGCAACCTTGGTCTTGCTGGCCTTCGACGCGGTCAGGCACGGGTGGCGCCTTGCTCGGATTCCCGGCCGCAGCGCAGGGGCTCCTGGCAGCACGGCTCGGGCTTCTACGGCTCGGGCTTCTTCTGGCCCAGCGGGCTAACCCAGCGCCCAAATCGCTACCCAGTCGACATAGAGGTGGCCCTGGGTCTTCGGGTCCGGGCACGTTGGGAGACAGGACTCAGTCTGGAGCAAGTAATGCATCGGCAAGTCAGGAACTCCTGACGTGCTCGCACCGATCGACTTCCCGTTGAGGAAGAATTCGACGCGGCCCGGGGTCCACTCGATCGTTGCGGTGTTCCACGTCTGGAACGATGCGTCCGATTGGAAGACCGCGGACGGCAATTCTTGAGTCGAGCCAGCGCTGTGGAGGGCAGCGAAGAATTTGGAGGACAAATCCTGTTCCGGGTAGTCAATTTCGCCGTCTTGCGGCCAGATCCCGCTGTCCGGCCATAGCAGCCATGCCGTCTTGAACCCAGGAAGGGCATCGGACCTGAAGCGTACGGAGTACATCCCATACGTTTGGCTATTGTAGGGACGCTGGCTGTCTCCATTGATCTTCGGTGCTGGTGCCGCACCCATGGAGACCCCGTTCTGCGAATGCAGGTACATGTCCATCATGCCGTTGTGGATGCTCAGGACTTTGGACGGGTAGTAGCCTGACCTGCCGCCATTCTTCTGCCCCGCGGTATCGGGGGTGGCGTCAAAATAGTTCGCGCTCCATTTGGCGCTGAACGAGCCGGGGAAACTGCCGAGCGGTACATTGCCTTCAGTGAAGTCGTCGGCGAATACTTGCTTCCAGCCTGGCGGATTGCCCAGCGGCACAGCCTCTCCCGAGGGCGACGTCGGGTCGCGCCGAATGAGGGAAGCGGTGGGGTCGGCATCAACGGTCGTGGGAGTCGGACTGCCTGCTCCTGGCGTACTGCTGGTCCCCGTTGGACTACTTGTCGACGTCGCGTTGTCCCCCGGAGATGGATTGGCTGCCGGAGCCGGCTTGGCTGGGGGTCTGGGGCTACCTGGCGGCGAAGGGGCCACGCTACTCGTTTCGGCCTGAGCAGGGCCCGGCGCCTTGCTGGAGGCCAGCGAAACGACTCCCCAGACGATGCCCGCAACCAGCACGGAGACGAGGAAGCCTTGTAGCAATCTCCGCCACGCCCTGTCCACCAGCGCCATACTCCCTCTTGCGGTGCCTCTCGCTGCATCTTCGAGTGACCGCCGCGCGACTCTAAGTAGCTAGGGGAGCGATCGACGCGTACTGGCTCCGGGACCCCGGAAGTAGTGGCTCGGGGCGGCTCCAAGTACGACGGGTACGGACTACTCGTGACACTCAGTAGGCCGGATTCTACGCTCAAATGCAGAGGCAGCGGCAGGGAAAACGCCATCGAACGCAGAAGCGCGTTTATGGGTTGTTCGCGAGGTTGCTTCCTATTTTAGTTTCCGGCTAGCGGGTTTTACTGGGGAAGCCCGCGAATGATGAAGTGGTGAGGCCCTGTGTCCATTGCCAGCCAAGTTCCGATTACTCTTCCCCAGGTAGAAATGTCTTCGCTGGCGTCCGTCAGTGTGGTGATCCCGACGCTGAACGAGGCAATGAACCTCCCCTGGGTGCTTCATCGCATGCCGTCCTACGTCGATGAAGTCATCATCGTCGACGGACGTTCCACGGACCTCACAGTCGACGTCGCCCGGTCCGTTCGCGTGGACGTCGTCGTCGTCGCCGAGCCCCGGAAGGGGAAGGGCATTGCTGTCCGTTCCGGTTTCGCCGCCGCGGCCGGGGACATCATCGTCATGCTCGACGCGGACGGAAGCATGGACCCCCGGGAGATCGGGTGGTTTGTGGCACCTCTCCAGCACGACTATGACTTCGTGAAAGGGTCCCGCTACGTCACAGGAGGCGGCTCGGAAGACCTCACCTGGCTGCGAAGCGTCGGCAACCGCACGCTCACCCAGCTCGCGAACACGGTCCTCCACAGCAACTACTCCGATCTCTGCTACGGCTACATCGCATTCCGCCGGCAGTGCCTCGAAGTGCTAGAGCTCGAATCGGACGGGTTCGAAATCGAGACCGAACTGATCGTCCGCGCCGCAAGAGCTGGCCTCCGCATCGCGGAAGTTCCGAGCATCGAGCTCTCCCGCATCTCCGGCGACTCCAACCTGCGGACCTTCCGCGACGGGTGGCGGGTTCTGCACACCCTCGCAAAGGAGTGCGCGACGTGGGACGCGCCGACCGCCGGCGCCCGTCCAGAATCCCTCCGCCGCGTGAAGTACATGTACCCCAACGTGCGGTTCCCCCGGACCCCTACCGATCCGAAGAGCCTGCTCTCGCTGACGGAAGGAATCTAGAATGCCGCCTGTTGCTGAACCACCCACCGTATCGGTCGTCATCTGCTCCTACACGATGGAGCGCTGGGACCTGCTCGTTAATGTCATCGGCTCCGTGCATGCGCAGACCTACCCCGTGCAGCAGATCCTCGTGGTCGTCGACCACAACCCCGACCTGTACAAGCGCCTCATGGAGACCGTGCGGGACGCAGTCATTGTGGAGAACTCCGGGCCCCAGGGACTCTCCGGGGCCAGGAACACGGGCGTGGGGCTGGCGACGTCCGAGCTCGTGGCGTTCCTCGATGACGATGCCGAAGCCGCACCCGATTGGCTCGAGCGGCTTGTCGTGTTCTACGACGATCCCGACGTCCTGGCGGTCGGTGGCCGTGCGGAACCCGTGTGGGAAGCGGGGCGCCCTGCGCACTTCGCGGAAGAGCTGGACTGGATCGTGGGCTGCAGCCATCGTGGACTGCCGAGGGTCGCGTCAGAGGTGCGCAACGTCATCGGCGCCAATATGTCGTTCCGCCGGGATGTGCTCCTGCAGGTCGGAGGCTTCAACGCCACGCTTGGCCGCCAGGGAGCACTGCCGCTGGGCTGTGAAGAGACCGAGATCTGCATCCGTTCGACCATCGGCACCCCAGGAACGCGGGTCGTCTACGAGCCCGCCGCCGTCGTGCACCACTTTGTACCGGCCGCCCGGGGGACGCTCAGGTATATGCTGTCCCGTTCGTGGTCTGAGGGGATCTCCAAGGCCCAAGTGAGCCAGCTCGTAGGGCAGAAGCGGACGCTGGGGGCGGAACGCCGCTACGTTCGGCGCGTGCTCCCTCGGGCAGTGCTTTCCGGGGTGAGCGAGTCGGTTGTCGAACGCAATCTGGACGGGCTCAGCAGGGCGGGAGCCGTGCTCGCTGTCCTAGCCTTCACGACTGCGGGCTACCTCCGAGGCCGCCAGCTCGCGCACGCGGAGGCCGAGGTGTCCGCTCCGCTGAGGGCCCAGTGGAGGGAGGCATAGCGCGACGACGATTTCTCCCGTCACCCTCCTGCCCCTCCGGCAAAGGCGCCGGAGAGGCTCGGGAGTGACGGGCCGGGCCCTGCCCACCGCGGGAGGTGAGCCGGACGACGGCGCGGAGCCCCGCCGTCGTCCGATGGCCTCCCTCCCGTGAGCCCACAGCCCTGCGTCCCTCAGGTCTGGAGGCCCCTCTTTGGTGGCTGCTCTGTGAGGTGCCCATGAATCGGGCCTCTCGAGACCAGGGCCCTCTATCCGTTCGAGGCCCGGAGCCGGTTGCGACCGCTCCGGGCCTCATCCAAGTACTGGCAGATCTCGGCGCCGGAGCTGCGTAGTCCGTCCGCGTACTCCCAGGGAGCCTTTCTGCGTACTCGCCGGAGGCCCCCGCCGAACCACCCTCCGAAGCCGGGTACCGACTACTGGTGACCCGGCCTCATTCCCCCGATGTACTGGATGGCATGAGGTTCGGTATTGACCGCAAATTTGGGTCATCGAATTTGGGAAATGCCGAACCCCTGAGGAATTCGAGGAGGCCCGCGGGCATCCTCGAATCTTCATTTGCCATGGCTGGGGATAGCAATATCGAGGGGAAAAATGGTCCGGCGGAGAATGCGGGGGAAAGGCTGGGGGTGGTGGGCCCGTACTGCGGCCCTCGGCCTCGCAGCCGCCCTCGCGGTGTTCGCCGGCTTGCACGGTCTGGGGGACCGGGAGCGGCAGGAGCTCCGGGCGCAGGCAGCGCAGCAGCTGGCGCAGCCTGCCGAGGGGGCTGGCTCTGCCCCTGCCGCTTCTTCTTCCAGCCCAGCTCCCGCCGGCCCTGCTACTCCCGGCCCTGCTACTCCCAGCCCAGATTCCTCGGCCGGCTCGCCCAAGGCGACGGGTACGGCCTCACCAGCGGCACCCGCGCGGTCCGGGGGGACACTCACGAGCGCCGCACTCCAGCCCACAGCCCTGCCGCCGCGGCATTTCGCGTGGCCGGCTGCCGGACTGAGCGTCGACATCGTGCCGATGCAGTGGAGCGCCAGCCAGACCGTCGACCCGCCGCTGGATGCCAACGGATTCGATCCGGTGGGGCACTGGCTGGTTGGGACGGGCGAGTCGGCGAGCGTGCGGCCGGTGGTCCTGGCCGGGCACACGTGCCATCAGCAGGTGGCTCTCTGCACCGACGCGACGTTCCCGTTCAACCGCCTGAGCTATCCCGGCTGGGCGGTAGGGCAGCCAGCGTCGCTGACCGAGGCCAACGGGAGCACGGTGGCCTGTGCTCTGGCTGACCGCAGGATCGTCGACAAGTCCAAGGCTTTTTCCTTCTCAAATGATCCCTGCCAAGTTGTTCTCTTTTCCTGCAATTACGACAATCCCGACGCGCAGATCGTCCTGCTGACCTTCCGCTGCGGGCAGTGCACGTGAAACCCGGAGATTGAAAGGAGGCGGTCTTCCATGCCGCCGATTCGCACCCGAAAAATGAGTTATCTGACCAGCATCTTCGCGGTGGGGGCAAGCGCCTTCTTTGTCGCGGGCGCCGCGACAAGCCCGGCGTTCGCCGCGCCGTCATCGAACAGCGGCAGCGACAAGATGGGGGTCTGCCACCTGACGAGATCGCAGTCCCACCCGTATCAGTACCAGGAGGTGGCGATGAGCTCCCTCGCCACCTACCATGCTCAGGGCAAGTACCCCGGCGACATCTTCCCTGCCTTCAGCTACGTCGACAAGGGGAGCACCGTCACGGTCGCCGCGCAGAACTGGACCACGGCCAATCAGGCGATCTACGCTGCGGGCTGCGTCATCTCGACGCCCAGCCCGACGCCGAGCGTCACTCCGGTGACCACTCCGAGTTCTGATCCGACGACTCCGGCTGCTGATCCGACGACTCCGGTTGCTGATCCGACGACCCAGGTTGCTGACCCGACGACTCCGGTTGCTGATCCGACGACCCAGGCTGCTGATCCGACGACCCAGGCGCCGACCACCCCGACGGGTTCTGGGTCCCCGAGCGATACACCCTCGGACAGCTCGTCCGCAGCGCCTGTCACAAGCGAGACGCCCGGCCAAAGCAATACTGGCCAGGGCAACACTGGCCAAAGCAATACTGGCCAGGGCAACACTGGCCAGGGCAACACGAACTCCGGCAGCGCAGGCCAGAGCAGCAGCCCCAGCTCGGTGCAGGCCCAACCCGTGCAGGCCCAGCCCGTGCAGGCCCAACCCCTCCAGGCAGTCCAGCCCGAGCAGGCAGTCCTGCCAGTCACCTCGGTTCCATCAGAGGTGAGCCTTACGGCGCAGACGGCAGCGGGCGCCCCGGCACCGGACTACACGACGTCGAACGCGTTCTTCGCCTCGGGGGCGCTCATGGTTCTGGGGGCGTTCGCCCCGAAGCTCGCGGCACGGCGGCGCGGAAGGCACTCATAGAGCCAGGGAAGCCCGGGCTGCTACCGGGCTTGAACTGCCAGTGACCCAGCCTGATTGCGCTGCCTCCGACGGCTACCGGACGTCTTCGACCCCGAAGGCGTCCGGCACGCCGTCGCCGTCGGCGTCGACCGCTTCGAGTGCGGCGAGGCGCCGGTAGTGCCGGTTGCGGGCTCTGAGGACGACGGCGGCAAGCACCGCCGCGGCGAGCGAGCCCGCGAGGATGGCGACCTTGGCATGCTCGTCGCGCAGGGTGCCCTCACCGAAGGCGAGCCCCGCGACGAGCAACGACACTGTGAAGCCCACGCCTGCGAGGAGCGCGAGGCCGAAGACGTCGACCCACGCGAGGTCGGAGTCGAGTTCGGCGTGGCGACTCTTGGTGACGAGCCAGGTGGAGCCGAACACGCCGACGGCCTTTCCCACGACGAGGGCGAGGACGATGCCGATGGCCACGGGATCGGAGAGAGCGGAGCCGATTCCGTCCGGGCCGCCCACATGGACCCCGGCGGAGAAGAAGGCGAACACGGGCACCGCGACGCCTGCAGAAAGCGGCCGGAAACGGTGTTCGAAGTGTTCGGCGAGGCCCGGTCCCGCATCGGGCCCCCCAGCCTTCTCGCTCCGGATTACGGGGACGGCGAAGCCCATGAGCACTCCCGCGACCGTCGCGTGGATGCCGGAGGCGTGGAAGAGCGCCCACGTGAGGAGCGCGAGGGGAAGCAGGAGGTACCACGAGCGCACGCGCCGCTGAACGAGCCAGGTGAACGCAGCGAGCGGCAGGATCGCGAGGCCGAGGAAGGCCGGGTTGAGGCTGCTCGCGTAGAAGACCGCGATGATCGCGATGGCGATCAGATCGTCGACGACCGCGAGCGTGAGCAGGAATGTTCTGAGCGCCGCGGGCAGGTGCGTGTTGATGACGGCGAGCACGGCGAGGGCGAAGGCGATGTCCGTCGCGGTCGGAACTGCCCAGCCGCGGAGTGCGTCCCCGCCGCCGCTTGGCCCGGCGGCCACGTTGACGAGCGTGAAGATGATGGCGGGGAGGGCGACACCCCCGCATGCGGCGACGACCGGGACGATCGCGGTTCCGGGTCTGCGGAGATCGCCTGCGACGAACTCGCGCTTGAGTTCAAGCCCAGCGACGAAGAAGAAGATCGCGAGCAGGCCGTCCGAGGCCCACTCGCCGAGGCTCAGGCGGAGGTGCCATGGCTCGAATCCCAAATGGAGGTCTCGTAACCCGAAGTAGCCGGCCGACCATGGCGAGTTGGCCCAGAGGAGCGCGACGACGGTCGCAGCCAAGAGCAGGGCACCGCCTACGGTCTCCTTGCGGAGGACTTCAGTGATCCGGCGATACTCGGAGAAACTGCCTCGGGCCAGGCTGTGAAGGCGGATGTTCGGCGTGGGCGTGCGCCAGCGGGGGACCATGAGGCCTCCTGTGTGTGAAGTCGGTCGAGTTGTTCGCCGACCAGACTTCCCGGCACACCCAGACCATCGTACCCATGGACCGCTCCGCAGCCGGCGCGAGTGGCGGCTGCGGAGCGGTCCATGGAGAAAGTCCTACACGAACCTTGCCCTACACGAACAGCGTCCTCACGCCCACCACCGCGACGGCAACACCGAGAGTCACCGAGATCGCGACCAAGTACATGTGGACGGTGAGGAAACGCGTGGCGCGCCCCGATTCGTCGCGGGCCCGCGGATCCTTCATGACCCGGCGCAGGAACTGCGGCCACACGACGATGCTCCAGACGCCAGCGACGATGAGGAGCCAGGCGAGGGCTGCGGGCAGTTGCATCAGACGATCTCGCCCGCGAGCCAGGCGGCAGCCTGCGTGGCCTCGATGTTGAGCGCCTTGCCTACGAACGGTTCGGCGGCCTGGGCGATCTTGCCGCCCAGAAGGGGCACCGAGCTCGTGACCGCTCCGGAGAGCTCGATGCGCGTGCTGGAACCCTCGGCGACGAGGCGCTGCGCGGCGGTGGCCTCGACGGGCGCGCCGGCGACCTTGACGGTGATGTTGGCCTGGCGAGAGCTGTCCGATTCGGGGGCGCCCCACGTCTCGACCTGCGTGACGGTGACGTATTCGCCGACGAACTTCCTCGCGAGCTCGGGGAGGCGCCCGGTCGGGACCTGGCGGACGATCGTCGCGGTGAACGCGGCCGCGGTATCGCCGTCGACCGTGATCGACTCGAGCTTGC
Organism: Sinomonas humi; assembly: GCF_000802235.1. Taxonomy (GTDB): domain Bacteria; phylum Actinomycetota; class Actinomycetes; order Actinomycetales; family Micrococcaceae; genus Sinomonas; species Sinomonas humi. The sequence continues at coordinate 120,452 of NZ_JTDL01000144.1, read as the reverse complement.
CGCCGACGAGCTCGCTCACGTGACGCTGGAACGCCTCGTCGGCGAAGACCGCGACAACCTGCTCGACCGGGTAGTTCAAGGTGGTGGTGGCTTCGAGGGCCATGGAGTCCTTCCAATCTGCCTGGGCTCAGACGCCCCTAGGGGATGGGCGCCCAGACCATCCTAGAGGGCGCGGCGCCGCCTCCGGGTCCAGAGAGCAGCTAGCGCCGCCCCTATGAAGGCACCGCTCGTGTTTGCGAGAACGTCCAACACCGAGCCCGTCCGCTGCGGGAGGAAGAGCCATTGCGAGAGCTCGACGGCGGTCGAGACGGAACATGCCGCGACGACGGCCCACCGCACGCGGGAACCGAACAGGACGGCGAGAACGCCGAACGGAATGAAGAACGCGACGTTCGCGAGCCACTCGAAGAGGTTGTAGCCGAACCATAGGGGAACGCCGTGCCGGTGCAGCCAAACGAACATATGTGCAAGGGTTCCTGCGGCAGGTCGGTCGACCGGCGTCGGCCAGAACACGACGCCGGCGACGAACGCGAGATACGCTCCGCCGAAGACCCGCAGCGCGATGCGGCGGGTCGAGCCTGCCCGCGGCGAATCACGGGAAGTGGCGGAGGGGGCGTCCATTGGCCCATCCTAGGCGTCCGAGCCCGGGGTAGGCTTAACACATCCCCGGGCTGCTCCTCAGTTCCGGGTTTCTGTGTTGCCCCTTGGAGGTTCTCTGTGTCTTCAGACGTCGTGCGCTCCGGGTCCTCAGACGAGACGCGGTCGAGCTCGCTCGACGTTCTGCGTCCGGCGTCGCTCGAGGGGCTCCGGCGTGCGCTCGCGGCCGATCCCACCGTGGTCCGGCTTCGCGACTACGCGTCGAAGCCCGCGGAGCGGCGAAGCCAAGACCTCCAGGTCGCCGCCCCTGCCGGGATGCGGCCGGTGATCATTGCCGAGATCCTCGACAGTATGCCGGAGGGCGAGGGCGTCCTGCTCGCCGTGACTGCCACCGAGCGCGAAGCCGAGGACCTCGTCGACGCGCTTGGTGCCTATGTCGCGCCCGGCACGGTCGCGCTCTTCCCGAGCTGGGAGACCCTTCCCCACGAACGCCTTTCGCCGCGTTCCGATACGGTCGGACGCCGCCTCTCTGTGCTCCGCCGGCTGGCGCATCCCGAGTCCGAAGGGCAGGTTTCGGTGGGGTCGGCACCCAAGCCGCTTCGCGTCGTCGTCGCCCCCGTCCGCGCCGTGCTCCAGCCGCTCGTCGCGGGCCTCGGCGAGCTGGCCCCAGTGTCCCTTGCGGTCGGGCAGGACAAGCCGTTCGACGGCGTCGTCCGCGCGCTCGCGGCCGCCGCCTACGCGCGGGTCGACATGGTGACCCGCCGCGGCGAGTTCGCGGTCCGCGGCGGGATCATCGACGTCTTCCCGCCCACAGAGGACCATCCCGTCCGGATCGAGTTCTTCGGTGACGAGGTAGAGCAGATGCGCTGGTTCGCCGTCGCGGACCAGCGCTCGCTCACCGGACCGCACGTGCACCACCCGACCGTGCTGTTTGCCGCGCCCTGCCGCGAGCTGCTCATCACGCCGTCCGTCATGAGCCGCGCGGCGCGGCTCAAGGGTCATCTTCCGGCCGCCGAGGACATGCTCGAGAAGATTGCGGGCGGCATCGCGGTCGAGGGCATGGAGTCCTTGGCCCCGCTTCTGGTCGACGCGATGGTCCCGTTCGTCGAGGAGCTGCCCGAGGGCTCGGTCGCGCTCCTCCTTGAGCCGGAGAAGGTCCGCACGCGCGCGCACGACCTTGCCGCGACCAACGACGAGTTCCTCGCCGCGGCGTGGGCCACCGCGTCCGACGGCGGGGCGGCGCCGCTCGATCTGAGCGTCGCCGCAGGGGCGGGTCAGGACCCGGGTGAGCACATAGGACGCCTCGAGGACGCGAGCTTCGCCTCGCTCGCGGATACCCGTGCCGCCGCTGTCGCCCGCTCGATCTCCTGGTGGTCGGTCACCTCGCTCGGTGTTGACGAGGAGACGGTGCTCGACGTCGACGTCCTCTCGATCGCCGCGCGCGAGCCGCGGGGGTACCGCGGCGACGTTGCCGAGATGACCGAGTTCATCGGATCCCGGGTCGCGGACCAGTGGCGCATCGTCGTCGCGACTGACGGTCCCGGGCCCGCCCAGCGGCTCGCGGAACTCTTCCACGACGCCGGCATTCCGTGCAGCAGAGTCGAGGGCCTCGCCCGCGAGCCCGAGCCGGGCATCATCGAGATCACGACGGCGACGGCGGGCAAGGGCTTCGTCCTCGACGGCCTCAAACTCGCGCTGCTCACCGAAGCGGACCTCCTCGGGCGCGCAAGCGCCGCCGGAACCCGTGACATGCGCAAGATGCCCTCGCGCCGACGCAACGCCGTCGACCCCCTCCAACTCCACGCGGGCGACTTCGTGGTGCACGAGCAGCACGGCATCGGGAAGTTCGTCGAGCTCGTGCAGCGCCGGGTCGGATCGGCGAGTGACGCGACCCGCGAGTACCTCGTCCTCGAGTACGCACCAGCGAAGCGCGGCGCCCCGGGCGATCGGCTCTTCGTGCCCACGGACCAGCTCGATCAGGTGACCCGCTATGTCGGGGGAGACGCGCCGACCCTGTCGAAGATGGGCGGGGCGGACTGGGCGGCGACCAAGTCCAAGGCGAAGAAGGCCGTCAAGGAGATCGCCGGGGAGCTCATCCGCCTGTATTCCGCGCGCATGGCCTCTCGGGGGCACGCCTTCGGGCCCGATACTCCGTGGCAGCGCGAGCTCGAAGAAGCATTCCCGTACATCGAGACGCCGGATCAGCTCACGACCATCAACGAGGTCAAGGCAGACATGGAGCGGGACATCCCCATGGACCGCCTCGTCTCCGGCGACGTCGGCTATGGCAAGACCGAGATCGCTGTCCGCGCCGCGTTCAAGGCCGTCCAAGACGGCAAGCAGGTGGCAGTGCTCGTGCCGACCACGCTGCTCGCCCAGCAGCATCACGAGACGTTCTCCGAGCGCTTCTCCGGATTCCCCCTGCGTGTCCGGCCGCTGAGCCGGTTCCAGACCGGGGCCGAGGCGAAGGAGACCGTCGAGGGGCTCAAGAGCGGGACCGTGGACGTTGTGATCGGCACGCATCGGTTGCTCTCGAAGGAGGTCGAGTTCAAGGACCTCGGCCTCGTGATCGTGGACGAGGAGCAGCGCTTCGGCGTCGAACACAAGGAAGCGCTCAAGAAGATGCGCACGAACGTGGACGTGCTCGCGATGTCCGCCACGCCGATCCCGCGCACACTCGAGATGTCCCTCACCGGGATCCGCGAGACGTCGACGCTCGCGACGCCGCCCGAGGAGCGCCACCCCGTCCTGACCTATGTGGGCCCGTACACGGACAAGCAGGTCTCGGCCGCCATCCGCCGCGAGCTCATGCGCGAGGGCCAGGTGTTCTTCGTGCACAACCGCGTTTCCTCGATTGAGAAGACGGCGGCGGCTGTGCGGGAGCTCGTCCCCGAGGCTCGGGTCGAGGTCGCGCACGGCCAGATGTCCGAGGGGCGCCTCGAGCAGATCATCGTGGACTTCTGGGAGAAGCGCTTCGACGTCCTGGTATGCACGACGATCATCGAGACTGGTCTCGACATCTCCAACGCGAACACGCTCATCGTGGACCGGGCAGACTCCTACGGGCTCTCGCAGCTCCACCAGCTCCGTGGGCGCGTGGGCCGTGGCCGCGAACGCGCCTACGCGTATTTCCTGTACCCCTCGGAGAAGCCTCTCGGCGAGGTCGCGCTCGAGCGACTCAAGGCCGTCGCGGCGCACAACGAGCTCGGTGCCGGCATGCAGCTCGCCATGAAGGACCTCGAGATCCGCGGCGCCGGCAACCTCCTCGGCGGCGAACAGTCCGGGCACATTGCAGGCGTCGGGTTCGACCTCTACATCCGGCTCGTCGGGGAGGCGGTGGCGGACTTCCGCGGAGAGTCCGAGGAGAAGACTGCCGAGATGAAGATCGAGCTGCCCGTCAACGCGCACCTTCCGCACGACTACGTGCCGGGGGAGCGGCTGCGGCTCGAAGCGTACCGCAAGCTGGCCGCCGCGAACGACGACGCCGCCATCGCCGAGGTCATGGACGAGCTGACTGACCGCTACGGCGAGCCCCCCGCGCCCGTGGAGAACCTCGCCGCCGTCGCCCGCTTCCGGGTGCGGGCCCGCGCGGCCGGACTCACCGACGTCGCGCTCCAGGGGAATATGATGCGGTTCGCGCCCGCTGACCTGCCGGAGTCGAAGCAGATGCGGCTCACGCGCATGTACAAGGGGGCGCAGTACAAGCCGGCGCTCAGCGCAGTCCTGGTGCCGAAGCCCAAGACCGCGCCGATCGGTGGGCGCGACCTGCAGGACAAGGAGATCCTCGACTGGGCCGATCAGGTGGTGACGGCTATCTTCACCGACTGACCGTTTCGGGTACGCCAACTTGCGCTCCTGGTCGTTTCGGGTACGCGAACTTGCGCTGCTGGTCGTTTCGGGTACGCGAACTTGCGCTGCTGGCCGTTTCGGGTACGGGAAATCATCCTCGATACCCGTGGTCTCGGAGCGCAGTGACGACGAGCTTCACGATGTAGGGCTCACCCCTGGCCATATCGTGCTTGGTGATCTTGACCTGATTCCAGCCCGATGCTCTGGTTCGCCTATCCCGCCATGCGTCCATTGCCATTTGTTCGGGAGTCGTGTGATGCTCCCCTTCGTATTCGAGGCCAGTGCGGTATTCGACGTTCCCCAGGTCGATCCATACTGTCCCTCCCCAAGGATCAACGACCGGACAATTGGGGATGAAGCGAGGGAGACCGGCGCGCTCCAGAATTTGGCGAAGATGGGATTCCCGCGGCGAGTCGACCCCCACTGCGAGGAGGTCCAGCGCAATGCGCGCGCGGCCGAGACCCACCACACGGTGGCGGCTCTCGACAAACGAGCGAAGATCCGGGAGCTTGACCACTGCGGTTCTCGGGTGAAAGGTCCGTTCGTGCTCTGAGACCAAGTATTCGCCGGCGGCGATAACGTCATCCATGGTGAGCTGCGGCATCCCACAGAGGTCGAGCCAAGTGCGTGCGGGGGTCGCGACCCGCGTACCGGAAATGAGTGTCACCTCATCGTCCTTGAGCCGGAGTCGGTGACCGCGAACTTCCGGCCTACGGGGCTGCCCCAGACGCTCCTTGCTCTCCGGTATAGCCAATGCGGTTCGGGAAAGATCGAGGAGCGACGGGTCTTGTGCCCAAGCCGGGAGGGGAATGCCATGCACCATCGCGGCGCTCAGATGGCTCAGGGTGGTGGTGTCGTGAAGCGCGGTGTATGGCCGCGCGCGCTCGAGCAAGCTTTGGCGGGCAAGCTCCGGTACCCGAATACCGCGACTCGGTCGGATGAGGTCCGACTCTCGCAGTCGCCTTTGGCTAACGCCGAGCCGAACGGCCTCCTCGACGGTGAATGACGCTTGTAGGAGGTGCTCGGGCAGGGGTTCGTTAGGTGCCATGGCCCCATTGACACATAACTCCCGATGCAATGGGCATCGGTTGTCCACAGGCCCGCTATCTCGGGTACGCGAACCTACTGTGGAGGAACAATCATCCTGTGGAGGAATAGTAACGTCGAGGAACGAGAAAGCCCGGCCGACCATTGCCGACCGGGCTTTCTGACCCGAAACTCCGTCAAGCGATTATATGTACCCGAGATTTCGGTGGAGGGGTTTATCCGTACCCGAAACTCCGTAGATGGGAATTATCTGTACCCGAAACGGAAAGGAAGGGGTGGGATGGGGTGGGTGGGTGGGGGGTGGGGGAGCGTTACTTGCGGTGCTCGCTGCCCGAGTCCGAGCGGCCGAGGAACGTCATCGGGATGAAGAACGCGCCCACGAAGCAGAGGATGAGGGCCGCCATCGGCCACACGTTCGTGAAGTCCAGCCACGAAACGGCCACAATGCCAGCTACGAAGATCGCGGCCATCACGACGAAGATGATGATGTTGCCGATGAGCGGGTTCTCGTTCTCGATCGGCCGGTTCTTGGCGTTCTCAGCCATGCTCTCTCCTCAACTCCTAGTACGGTCCGGCGCTCAGTATGATCCGGCGCCTGCGCTGCCGGTCACAATGGCCACACCGGAGCTCGCGCCGATCCGGTTGGCACCCGCTGCAATCATAGCCCGGGCATCCTCGAGGGTCCGCACGCCACCCGACGCCTTGACGCCGATGTGCGGCCCTACCGTACGCCGCATGAGGGCGACATCCTCGATCGTCGCCCCGCCGCCGTTGAAGCCGGTCGAGGTCTTGACGAAGTCCGCCCCCGCCTCGACTGCGGCTTCGCACGCGAGCACCTTCTGCTCGTCGGACAGCAGCGCGGTCTCGATGATCACCTTGAGGATCGCAGAGCTGCCGTGGACGGCCTCGGCGACGGCACGCAGATCATCAATGAGTGCGCCGCGGTCGCCGGCTTGGGCCGCGGCGAGGTCGACGACGACGTCCACTTCGTCCGCGCCGTCGAGCGTCGCGCCCCGCGCTTCGTAGACCTTGACGTCGGTGGGGGTTGCGCCGAACGGGAACGCCGCTACCGAGCACGTGAGCACGCGGCTGCCCCGGAGTGCCTTCGTGGCCGTCTTGACCCAAATGGGATTCACGCACACGGACTTGAAGCCGTACTCCACCGCTTCGCTGCAAAGCCGCAGGATGTCCGCTTCGCTTGCCGTCGGCTTGAGCAGGGTGTGGTCGATGAATCCCGCGACGTCGGCGGGGCTCAGGGCGTCAAGCCCGGAAAACGCGGGCCCAGAAGACGCGGGCCCAGACGACGCGGGCCCAGAAGACGCGGGCCCAGAAGACGCAGTTCCGGAAGACACGGGCTCGGAAGACACAGCGGCGTCCTTTCGAATCGGGTCATCCCATACTTGCACAAGGCACGGGCCCGGACGCGAGACCCCACCTACTGAGACCCCACCTACTAACACCCACCTACCGGCGCTAGCACCCACCTACCGGCGCCCCACCTACTGCCGCTCGACCCGCAGCCGATACCCACGCTTGACGACCGTCTGGACGAGGTCCGCCGAGGGGAGGGCGTTGCGGAGCCGGTTGACCGCCATGTCGAGGGCGTGGCTCGAGCCGCTCTGCGAAAGGAGTCGGGCGAGCGCGTCGCGGGACACGACGGCGCCGCCAGCGTCGAAGAGTGCGCGGAACAGCAGCATCGCCGCAGGGGGGAGGCACAGCTCGTCTCCGGAGAACGTGAGTGTGCGTCCGCGGAGTTCAATGGGCCCCGAAGGTGTCTCGAGTCGCCGGACCTGGCGGCGCGCGAGGTTGTCAGTCACCAGCTTGATGAGCGCGCCCATGCGGAAGCGGTCCGGCACCCAGGGCCGAAGCCCGGCGGCTTCGAGGGGGGCGGCTGTGACGGGGCCGACGGCGGCGGTCGCCACGCGCTGGCGGAACGACGCGAGGAGCTGGGCGTGGAGTCCGAGCTCGTGCGCAGTGCTGAACAGTGCGTCGACGGCCGGTGCGCTCGTGAACGTCACGACGTCGAGTTCGCCCGCGCAGACCGCTTCGATGAGCCTCTCGAGCCGGTCCTCGCCCTCGGGCCGCACCCACCGATACGGGGTGACGGTGATGAGTTCGGCCCCAGCTCCCCGGAGGCGCTCGAGCTGAGCTCCGTCGGTGTAGCCGTGGAGCTGGATCACGGCCCGCTTGCCGTCGAGCCGGCCGCCCCCGTCGCGAAGGACGAGATCGACGAGCGTGGCAGTCGTCTCATCGTGCGAGATGCCGACGTCGGCGAGTCCCGCTGCGCGGACCGCGCCGCGCGCCTTGGGCCCCCGGACGTAGAGCGAGGCCGCGCTGAGGGTCTTCTGGAGGTCGTCGCCGAGCCCCGCAGCGTCGGCGACGTCCAGCCACCGCCGCATGCCGTAAGCCGTGGTGACGATGCAGATGTCAGGGCGAACGGCGATGGTGCGCCTCGTATCCTCGATGACGCCGAGGTCCTGGTCCACGGGCGCGATCGTGAGGACCGGCGCGTGCAGCACTTCGGCGCCCCGGCGCTCGAGCGCCTCGATGAGGTCTTCCGCGCGCCGGTGGGCCGTGACCCCGACTCGGAAGCCCTTGAGCAGGGTCTCGAGCTCGGCTTCGCGTGTCATGCTCTCATCCCCCGCTGCGGCGTGCATCGCCCGTGCTGCTCCCTTCATCGGCAGTTCGCTGTCCCCTCCCATGCTCCCAGCCCCATCACCCATCTGCGAGCGCGTCAGCGAGTTCCCGCAGGCCCCGGCCACCGACGTCCTCTCCGAGTGCGCTCGCTAGGCGGACGACGTCGCCGATCACGATCACCGCCGGATTGCCGCAGCCGGAGGTATCGGCCTCGGCACGGGCGAGGCTCGTCACAGTAGTCCGCTGCCCGGGTTGGTGCCCGCGTTCGACGACGGCGAGCGGGGTCGAGAGGGGGAGGCCGGCCCGGCGGAGGCCAGCGGCGAGGTGTGGGAGGTTGGCGATGCCCATGAGGACCACGAGGGTGCCGCCGGCGGCGCCGAGGCCCGCGAGGTGGTCGTGTTCCTGAGAACTGAGCGGCGCGTGGCCGGAGACAACTGTGAAGCAGTGGCTCTTGTCCCGGTGCGTCACTGGGATGCCCGCCGCGGCGGGAACCGCGATCGAGCTTGAGATGCCTGAGATCATGCGCACGGGCACTCCCGCCGACGCGCATGCTGCCATCTCCTCGGCGCCACGGCCGAACACGAAGGGGTCGCCGCCCTTGAGCCGGACGACGTTGAGGCCGCGCCCACCTCCGCCGGTCTGAGCGTAGTCAACCAGGAGGCGGTTGATCTCCTCCTGCGGCACCTTGTGGTGCCCCGGGAGCTTTCCCACGTCGACGAGCTCCGCCGTCGTGAGTCGCTCAAGCTCGCGCCACGGCGCGAGCCGGTCGAACAGGACGACGTCGGCGTCCCGCAGCGATTCGACGGCGTCAACGGTGAGGAGGCCCCGGGAGCCGGGTCCGCCGCCCACGAGCGTGACGTGCCCGCGTCGCCCAGCGGGAGGCTCCTGCACGATCGGCACGCGCGCACTCCGGTAGTGCTCGAGCACGGGTGCCCATTCGCCGTCGTTCTCCGCCTCAGAAGAGCGCACGACGGCGATGAGCCCCGGACGCGCGGGCAGCTCACCTGCGGCGCGGAATGCGGCAGGCGATTCGAAGTGAGCAAGGTCCGCGCCGGCCCGACGGTAGCGCAGGACGGCTTGGCGGGCCGTGTCGCGGCCGCCGAGGAGGACGACGGCGGTCCCATCGAGGGCGATTTCGAGTTGCATGCTAGACGTCCTCAGACTGCGTGGAGGAGACGGTGCGGACAGGAATCGTCGCTCCGAGGGCGACCCGCTCGGCAGGGGTGGCGGGCCGGATCTGCTCGCGCTCGGGGACGTGGACGATCGACCCGTCGACCGCGTCGGGCGCGTTCACGAACGAGCGGAAGCGCCGCAGCCGGTCGGGATCCTTGAGTGTCGCGGCCCACTCGTCCTCGTAGGACTCGACGTGCTTGGCCATGGCCTCCTCAAGGTCCGCGGCGATGCCGAGCGAGTCCTCGACCACCACCTGGCGGACGTGCTCGAGGCCTCCGTCGAGCTCCTCCTGCCAGCGGGCGGTGCGCTGGAGGCGGTCCGCGGTGCGGATGTAGTACATGAAGTAGCGGTCGATGTACCTGATGAGCGTTTCGTCGTCGAGGTCCTTGGCCAGGAGCTGCGCGTGCGCTGGCGTCGCGCCGCCGTTGCCGCCCACGTAGAGGTTCCAGCCGTCTGCCGTCGCGATGACCCCGACGTCCTTGCCCCGCGCCTCAGCGCACTCCCGCGCACAGCCGGAGACGCCGAGCTTGAGCTTGTGGGGGCTCCGCAGTCCGCGGTACCGCAGCTCGAGCTGGATCGCCATCCCCACAGAGTCCTGCTGGCCGTACCGGCACCACGTCGACCCGACGCAGCTCTTCACCGTCCGGAGGCTCTTGCCGTACGCCTGGCCGGACTCCATGCCCGCCTCGATGAGTTCCTCCCAGATCTCGGGGAGCTGCTCGAGCCGGGCACCGAACAGGTCGATGCGCTGGCCGCCCGTGATCTTCGTGTAGAGGCCGTACTTCTGGGCGACGGCGGCAATCACGGCGAGCTTCTCGGGCGTGATCTCGCCGCCCGGAACGCGGGGAACGACCGAGTATGTGCCGTCCTTCTGCATGTTCGCGAGGGCCCGGTCGTTGGTGTCCTGGAGGGCGCCGCGGCCCTCGTCGAGCACGTAGGCCGAATGCTGGGAAGCCAGGATCGAGGCGATGGTCGGCTTGCAGATGTCGCAGCCCGCACCCTTTCCGTAGCGGGCGAGGATGTCCTCGAACGAGGTGAGCTGGAGGACGCGGATCGCGTCGAAGAGCTCCTGCCGGGAGAGCTCGAAGTGCTCGCAGAGCGCCTTCGAGACGGTGACACCCGACTTCTGCAGCTCCTTCTCGAGGAGCTTCTTGATCATCGGCACGCATGAGCCGCACTGCGTTCCCGCTCGCGTGCAGGACTTGAGCCCGGCGACGTCGCGGACGGGCTCTCTGCCTTCGCACGTTCCGCACCCGTTCACGGCGTCGCGAAGTGCCCCTGCAGCGACGTTGTTGCACGAGCACAGGATGGCCTCGTCGGGGAGCTCGGTCTCTGGGACTTCGCCCCCTCCGGCGGCAGTGAGGAACGCCCCCGGCTCGGCGGGGAGTTCACGGCCGAGGAGCGGCCGCAGGCTCTGGTAGGGCGTCGCATCGCCGACGAAGATGCCCCCGAGAAGGGTCCTCGCGTCGTCGGTCGTCACGACCTTCTGGTAGACGCCCCGGGCCGGGTCGGCGTAGACGATCTCGAGTGCGCCCGGCTCCTTCGCGAACGCGTCGCCGAAGCTCGCGACGTCCACCCCGGAGAGCTTGAGCTTTGTGGCAGTGTCGAAGCCCGGGAATGTGGCGTCCCCGTCGTGGAGGCGGTCGGCCACGATCTCTGCCATGGTGTTGGCCGGCGCGACGAGCCCGAGGCACATCCCGCCGAAGGACGCGACCTCTCCGATCGCCCACACGCCGTCGACTCCGGTTGCGCACGCCTCGTCGATCACGACGCCGCCGCGTGGGCCGATCACGAACGTCGTCTTTCCGGCCGCACCCGCCTCTTCCACGGAGGCCCGGACCAGCTCGTCGCGCGGCCGGACTCCGATGGCAACGATGACGAGGTCCGCGTCGATGACGCGGCCGTCCGCCATGAGTACCCCGGTGACCCGGCCGTCGTCGGCTCCTTCTGCCCGCGCGACGACCACCTCGGACGGGAACACCCCGCCGTGCACGTCGAAGCCCTTCGCCTCGATGAGCCGCCCCAGTGCCTGGCCGGCGCCCTCGTCGAGCTGCGTGTTCATGAGCCACGGCGCGCCGTTGACGACGACGGCCTTGGCGCCCAGCTCCTGGGCGCCCGCCGCTGCCTCGAGCCCGAGGAGGCCGCCGCCGATGACTGCGACGATGGGCCGCCGGCCGAGTTCTTCGGCAAGCCGCCCGATCTCTCGCCGCAGGAACCACACGTCGTCGAGCGTGCGGTACACGTAGCTCTTCTCGGCGCCGGGGATCGGGAGGCGGGCGGCGTTGGAACCAGTCGCGAGGACAAGCTCGTGGTAGGGGTGCTCACTGAGTTTTCCGGCGGCGTCCTCCGTGTAGACGACGCGGGTCTCCGTATCGAGGCGGACCGCCTTCGCCCCGGTGCGGAGCACGACGCCGCTCGTTTCCCACATCGTCGCCTCGCCGAGAGTGAGGTCGACGTCGTCGAGGAGCGCCTTTGACAGGGCCACGCGGTCGTAGGGGAGATGGGCTTCCTCGGTCAGCACCGTGACCTCGAATCCCTCGAGGCCGCGGGCGGCCATGGCGTCCACGAAGCGGTGGGCCGCGGGACCTCCGCCGACGACGACGATTCGCCGCGGAAGGCTCGAGGGGGTGGGTTCAATGGGCCTGGGCATGCTCATGTGGTGCCTTCCGTTGAAGGGCGCCGGGCAGTCCGGCGAGGTTTCCTCCAGCGTAGGAAGCGGCGATTTCGCATCAGTTGCCCTCGTGTAACGGCGGATTAACTTCACTGTCACGGGCAGGTTTCGGTATTCGTGAGGCCGGTTTTACTTTCGCGTGACGCAGGTTCAACCCGAGCGAAACGCGCGCCTCCCTAGCGTTGAGGCATGACGATCACAGCTCCCGCACTGGCCCTCTCGGACGAAGCAGACAGCCTCGAAGCGCTCGGCGGATACGTTCTGCCGGTCTGGCACAGCGTGTGCAATCTGAATGACCTCGAGCCCAACTGGGGCGAGGCAGCGCTTGTCGCAGGCCGGCAGGTCGCCGTCTTCCGCCTCGACTCGGGCGATGTCTACGCCGTCGATCAGAAGGATCCCGCGACGGAAGCTCACGTCATGGCCCGCGGCATCGTCGGTTCCCGGGGTGACCGCCCGACGATTGCCTCCCCGCTGCACAAGCAGGTCTACGACCTCCGCACGGGTGAGCGGCTCGATGACGAGGGGACCCCGCTCGCCGCGTTCCCCGTACGCGTCGTGGACGGGATAGTGCAGATCGCGGCGTGAGCCCCGGCTCTGATTCGAGCCGCTCTAGAGCCCGAGGGCTCTAGAGCCCCAGCGCCTCGCGCACGTCCTCGAGCGCCGCGTCCATGGCCTGGCGGGCGGCGGCTTGGGCCTCGGAGAGCTCGGCGGAGCTCTCGACCGGCCGGATTACCTCGATGTAGCACTTGAGCTTGGGCTCGGTACCGCTGGGCCGTATGATCACGCGCGTCTCGTCCCGCGTCATCCAGATCAGCCCCTCGGCCGGCGGCAGGCCGACCGAGCCCTCGGAGAGGTCGATCGTGGTCTCGACCTGGGAATCCGCGAAGGCGGCAGGCGGATTCTCGCGGAGCCGGACCATCATCGCGTTCAGCAGCCCCAGATCGGCGACGCGCACGCTCAGCTGGTCGGTCAGGTGCACCCCGTGGAGCACCTGCAGCGCCGCGAGCCTATCGAAGAGGGTCTCCCCGTGAGCCTTCGCGTCCGCGGCGACCTCCGCGATGAGCAGGGCTGCCGAGATGCCGTCCTTGTCCTTCACTAGCTCTGGCGCGACACAGTAGCCGAGCGCCTCCTCGTAGCCGTAGGTCAGGCCCGGGACGCGGGAGATCCACTTGAATCCGGTGAGAGTCTCGCGGTGCTCGATCCCGGCTGCCTGAGCGATGCGCCCGAGGAGACGCGAGGAGACGATGGAGTTGGCGAAGACATAGCGCGCGGCCTCGGCGTCGTCCGCAGGCTGGCGCGCGCCGTCCCCGAGGCCGAGGCGGCGCACGAGGTGCGCCCCGAGCAGGGCGCCCACTTCGTCGCCGCGCAGCATGCGCCACTCCTGTGTCACGGGATCGGGAACCCCTACAGCACACCGGTCCGCATCCGGGTCGTTCGCGATCACGATGTCCGCTTCCAGCCGCTGCGCCGTCTCGAAGGCGAGGTCGAGGGCGCCCGGCTCCTCAGGATTCGGGAACGCGACGGTGGGGAAGCCCGGGTCGGGAAGCGCCTGCTCCTCGACCACGGTCACGTCCGGGAAGCCGGCTTCCCGGAGGAGTCCGAGGGCAGTCGTTCCACCTACCCCGTGAAGCGGCGTCAAGACGATCTTGATCCCGCGCGCGGGGAAGAGATCCGGCCGGGCGAGCCGGGCGACGCTCGCGCGGTACTCGGCGGCGATATTGGGGGTGAGGACGGTCCAGCCCGACTCGGCAAGCGCAATGTCCTCCAACGCGCCGACAGCGTCGATGTGCTCGGCGATCTCGGCGTCGAGCGGCGCCACGATCTGCGCGCCCTGCCCGGCGTCGTCGACCGCGCGGCCGCCGAGGTACACCTTGTAGCCGTTGTCCTGGGCGGGATTGTGGCTGGCCGTCACCATGATGCCGCCGTCGCATTCCAAAGCCCGAAGGGCATAGGCGAGCACCGGAGTCGGCAGGGCTGCGGGCAGGAGGAACGTCTGGATCCCGGCGGCGGTGAAGATCGCCGCGGTCTCGAGGGCGAAGGCGTGGGAGTTCTTCCGCGCGTCGAAGCCGACGACGGCGCGTGGCCGGTCCCCGGACGGGTCCCCGCTCACGCGCTCGAGGAGGAACTGCGCGAAGCCGGCTGCGGCGCGCCGGACGACGACCCGGTTCATTCGGTTCGGTCCCGGACCCATCGCGGCGCGCAGCCCCGCGGTGCCGAACTCGAGGGTGCCGCCGAAAGCGTCGGCGAGTTCTTGGGACGCGGCGGCCTGTCCCTCGGCGGCCTGCTCGAGGATGGCGCGGAGCTGGGCTGCCGTCTCTGGATCAGGGTCGGAAGCCGCCCACGCTTCGGCGCGGGCGCGCAGCTCTTCGAGTTGTGCGGGGGAGGTGGTCATGGGAACCCTTCAGATCTTCGCGATGACGTCGGCGAGCAGCCGTGAGATGCGTGGGCCGGCGGCCTCGCCGGCGTCGAGCACTTCCTTGTGGCTCAGCGGGGTGGGGCTGATCCCGGCGGCGAGGTTCGTCACGAGCGAGATGCCGAAGATCTCCATGCCGGCGTGACGGGCGGCGATGGCCTCGAGTGCGGTCGACATGCCGATGAGGTCGGCCCCGATCCGGTGCGCGTACTGCACTTCGGCCGGAGTCTCGTAATGCGGGCCGGGGAACTGCGCGTACACGCCTTCGTCGAGGGCGGGGTCGATTTCGCGCGCGAGTTCGCGGAGGCGGGGCGAGTACAGGTCCGTGAGGTCCACGAAGGTGGCCCCCTCGAGGGGGGATGCTGCCGTGAGATTGATGTGGTCGCGGATGAGGACGGGGGTCCCGGGGCGCCACGCGGGGTTGAGGCCACCACAGCCGTTCGTGAGGACGACGACGGCGCAGCCCGCCGCTGCCGCCGTGCGCACTCCGTGGACCACGGAGCGGACGCCCTTGCCCTCGTAATAATGCGTCCGCGCGCCCAGGACGAGGGCACGCTTCCCGTTCGGCAGGAGGATCGAGCGGATGGTTCCGACGTGTCCCACCACTGCAGGGGCGGAGAAGCCCGGGACCTCGCTGGACGGCAGGGTCGCCGTGACCTCGCCGATGAGGTCCGCCGCGCCGCTCCAGCCTGAGCCGAGAACGAGCGCGATGTCGTGCGAGTCCACGCCGGTGGCCTCGGCGATGTAGCCCGCGGCGGCTTGGGCCAGCTCGAAGGGCTCGGAAGTGGTCACAGGTAGAACCTACCAACGCCGAGGCGGGCGAGGCACGCCGCACGCTCAGCCGTGCGCCACATCACGTGCATGTGTGCTGTGGATGGTGGTGGAGCCGTGGACAGGCAGGCAGAATGGATATCCGTGACGACGAACCCCGACTTCAGCGTGCCTCACATCGCGATCCTGGGAGGCGGTCCCGGCGGCTACGAAGCTGCCTCCGTTGCGGCCTCCCTCGGAGCCCGCGTGACCGTCGTCGAGCGCGCCGGGCTCGGCGGCTCGGCCGTGCTGACGGACGTGGTGCCGTCCAAGACCCTCATCGCGACCTCTGACCTCATGACGCGCGTCGAGGAGGCCACCGCGCTCGGCGTCCGCTTCGGCGAGCACGAGGGGGAGGCGATCAAGCGGGCCGACATCCGCGCGGTGAACGCGCGCCTGCTCGGCCTTGCCCGCCAGCAGTCCGAGGACATCCGGGCCGGCCTCGAGCAGCTCGGCGTCCGTCTTGTCATGGGCGAGGGACGCCTGGTGGAGCAGCACACGATCGAGGTCGCAACGGAGGACGGCACCGAGCGCATCGAGGCGGACGCGGTGATCCTCGCCGTCGGAGCCCACCCGCGCGAGCTCCCGACGGCGCGCTACGACGGCGAGCGGATCCTCAACTGGACTCAGATCTACACGCTTGAGGAGATCCCCGAGCACCTCATCGTCGTCGGCTCGGGCGTCACTGGAGCCGAGTTCGCCTCGGCGTACAACGGTCTCGGCGCCAAGGTCACGCTCGTGTCCTCGCGCGACCGCGTTCTCCCCGGATCAGACGAGGACGCTGCTGAGCTCCTCGAGAAGGTCTTCGCGCGGCGCGGCGTCAACGTCCTCTCGCGCTCCCGCGCTGCCGCCGTCGAGCGCACGGGCGACGGTGTCGCCGTCGTCCTCGGGGATGGCACCAAGGTGACGGGGTCGCATTGCCTCGTGTGCGTCGGCTCGATCCCGAACACGGCGGGCATTGGGCTGGAGGAGGCGGGCATCGCCCTGTCGGAGAGCGGGCACATCAAGGTCGACGGCGTCTCCCGCACGACGGCGATCAACGTCTACGCCGCGGGTGACTGCACGGGCGTCCTTGCGCTCGCGTCGGTCGCGGCGATGCAGGGCCGCATTGCCGTTGCGCATTTCCTCGGCGATCAGACGACGCCGCTCAACCTCAACTACGTTGCCTCGAACATCTTCACATCCCCCGAAATCGCCTCGGTGGGCGTTTCGGAGGCCGACGTCGCGAGCGGGAAGGTCCCCGGCGACGTCGTCACGCTGCGACTCAAGAGCAATGCGCGCGCCAAGATGCGCAACACGACCGACGGGTTCGTGAAGATCATCGCCCGCAAGGGGACCGGGACGGTGATCGGCGCCGTCGTCATGGGCTCCAACGCCTCCGAGCTCATCTTCGGCCTCGCCCTCGCCGTCGAGCAGAAGCTCCACGTCGATGACATTGCCGGGACCTACGCCGTGTACCCCTCGCTCTCGGGCTCGATCTCGGAGGCCGCGCGCCGCCTGCACGTGCACATGTGACTCAAGCCTTGAGGGTCTCGGCGAAGCCGGGTGATGATGGCGCCATGGCATCTCACCTCTCCGCGGGACAGGCGCTGGCCGCCGTCCGGAGCCACCACGCTGACATGCTCGACCGAGCCTCCGCGCTCTCCCAGGCCCTCACGGCCGCCGTGGAGGCGGGAGACAGCGGGACGGCGTACGACGAGAAGGGCAACCTGATCGAGTGGTGTGCCGACGATCTCGTGCCGCACTGCGTCGCCGAGGAGGGCAGGATCTACCCGGCCGCCGCCGGTGTCGCCGAGGCGCAGCTTCTCGCTGAGGGCCTCCGGCACGACCACGAGGCGCTTGCCGCCCTCGTCGAGGAGCTGCGGGTCTCGGATGGGGTCCGGGCAGCGGCAGTAGGGCAGGCAATCGTGAGGGCCTTCGCTCTCCACGCCGACAAGGAGGACGCGCTCCTGTTCCCCGCGCTCGCCGAGGCTCCGGGATCCGGATTCTCGGAGGCTATCGAGGGCCTCGAGGAAGTCGTGGGGGCGGCCTAGCTCGTTTGGTGGTCACCTTTGGCGGGTGCGGGCTCGTTTGGTGGTCACCTTTGGCGCCGAGAGGGCGCATGACATGACGCTTGGATGGGCGCGCACGCGCGGGAGGTGACGCTTGGATGGGCGCGCACGCGCGGGATGTGACGCTTGGATGGGCGCGCACGCGCGGGAGGTGACGGTTGGATGGGCGGACTAGGCTCCCACACCCGCGAAGTGCTGCTCCACGAGTCGGCGTACCGAGTCGCGGCAGCCTCCGCAGCCTGTCCCGGCGCGGGTCGACTTCGAGACCTGCTCGACGGTCGCGCACCCCCCGAGGATCGCTTCCTCCACAGTCCCCCTGCTCACCCCAGCACAACGGCACAGGGTCGACTCCGGCCCCGCAGAGGAGCCGGGCGCGCCGAGGGAGCTCTCTGGGCCGTCGAGCCGGAGCAGCACCGAGCGGTCGGCGGGCAGCTCCGCCCCACTTTCGAACAGGAGCGTGAGCTCGGCCGCAGCGCGCGGCATGCCGAGGGCGACGAACCCCTCGAGGACGCCCTCGCGGGTGCACATCTTCACATAGCGCCCGCGTGCCGGGTCCGCCCAGAGGGAGACGTCGATGGGGGCGCGCCCGCCGTCGCCGGCGTCCCACGCGACCGACTCCCACGGCTCCCGCTGCACGTTGCCGGCCAGCGCGAGGTTGACCGCGCGGGCCTTGAGGAGGATGACGCCCGGCCGCTCCACGGTAAGGGGCAGCGGCGTGCTCTCCCCGAGGAGCCGCGAGCGGAAGGAAGCGGCGAGCCAATCGGCCTGGCGCCACCCGGGGGCGATCAGACCGCTCGGGCCGTCAGCACGCGCACACTCTTCGCACGCCGCGTCAGGGCACCGCACTTCGGCGCAGTCGCCGATCGCGAACACATGCTCGGTGTGGAGCGCCGCGAGCCGGTGGTCCACGAGGATGCCGTTGCCGGTCGCGAGCCCAGCCCCCTCCGCAAGCTCACGCCGGGCCCTCGCGCCGCAGGCTAGGACGAGCAGATCGCCGTCGACCGCCGAGCCGTCCTCGAGGAGGAGCGCGCGGAAGCTTCCGTCGTCGTCTGCTTCGATGCCGGTGGCGCGGGCATTCGGGGCGAGCCGCAGCCCGCCGCCGCGTAGGACGGCGGAGAGCGTTGCCCCGCCGCCGGCGTCGATCTGCCGCCCGAGGGGCCGCCCGCCATGGTGGACGACCGTCACGGTCGCTCCCTCTTCCGACGCCGCGAGGGCCGCTTCGAGGCCCAGCACTCCGCCGCCGAGGACGACGATTCGCTTGCGTCCGCGCACAGCCGCCGAGAGCCGTTCGGCATCGGCGAGGTCGCGCAGGGCCGTCACGCCGCGGGGGAGGACTGGATGAAGAGGGTCGGGGTTGAGACCCGTGAGGTTGGGGATCGCAGCACGGGCGCCGGTTGCGAGGATGAGCCGATCGTAGGGGAGCGGACCCCGCTCTGCCGTATGCACGATTCTCCGGCTCCTGTCTATCCGCGTGGCGTGGGTCCCGAGGAGAACGCGGATCCCGTCGAGCGCGAGTTCGTCGGGATCCGCGAGCTGCATCGAGGCGAGCGTCGTCCGGCCGACGCCGAGGTCTGCGACAAGGACCCGGTTGTACGCGGGCTGCCCCTCCTCCCCGATGACCGTCACCTCAGCGACTCCGGCCGCGGCGGCGGGCTGCAGCTCATCGACGAAGCGTGCGGCGACGGGCCCGAAGCCGACGACGACGATGCGTTCGGGAACGCTGTGCGCTGGGGTCGCGGGTGTTGGGGTCGCGGGTGTTGGGTTCGCGGGCATCGGCCTCAAGGGGAGTCCTCTCGCATTGCAGGCTGGACGAGGACCCGGGTCGTCTTGAACTCCGGCATGCCGGAGATCGGGTCGGTGCGTGCCTCCGTGACCTGGTTCGCCGCAGCGAGGCCCGGGAAGTGGAACGGGAGGAACACGGTGTCCGGCCTTATCCCGACGCTCAGCTCCGTGCGGCACAGGACCTCGGGAACGGCAGAGCCTGGGCGCGTCACCCGGGCCCATGCCCCGTCCTCGAGACGCAGCCGTTCGGCGGCCGCGGGGTGGATCTGCAGCCTGGGCTCTGGCTGGGCATCGTTGAGTGTGGAGACCCGCCGCGTCTGGGCTCCGGACTGGTAATGCTCGAGCAGCCGCCCGGTCGCGAGCTGGAACTCGTCGAGCCGGGGCCGCGCGGACGCCCAGCCACCCGTGGAGGCCCGGACCGCGACAAGCCGCGCGCGCCCGTCGTCGTGAGCGAACCGCTCCCGGAACAGCCGCGGTGTTCCGCGGGAGCCTTGCGGGTACGGCCAATACGCCTCCTCGCCGGCGTCGAGCATCTGATACGAAATCCCCGAGTAGTCCGCTGGGCCGCCTGACGAGGCCGCACGCAGCTCTTCGAAGACGGCTTGCGGGTCCGTGGGGAAGGACGAGGGCGCTTCGAGCAGCTCGGCGAGACGGTTCAGGATCCAGAGCTCGGACCGCGCCCCCGGCGGCGGCTCGACGGCCCGGCGCCGGCGGAGCACGCGCCCCTCGAGGTTGGTCATCGTGCCTTCCTCCTCGGCCCACTGGAGGACGGGCAGCACGACGTCCGCTTCGCGCGCCGTCTCGGAGAGGAAGAAGTCGCACACCGCGAGGAAGTCGAGCCGGCGCAGGCCTTCGCGGACCGTCGAAGCGTCCGGCGCGGAGACCACGACGTTGGCGCCGTGCACGAGGAGTGCCCGCACGCCGTCGTCCATTCCCAAGGTGCGCAGAAGCTCGACGGCGGGCAGCCCCGGACCGGGGATACTCGCCTCAGGCACGCCCCACACCTCCGCGACGTGCGCGCGGGCTGCCGGGTCCGTGATCTTGCGGTAGCCGGGGAGCTGATCGGCCTTCTGCCCGTGTTCCCGGCCGCCCTGCCCGTTGCCCTGGCCGGTGAGGGTGCCGTAGCCCCCACGCGCCGAGCCGGGGAGGCCCAGCAGGAGGGCGAGGTTGATCGCTGCCGTCACGGTGTCGGTCCCGTCGGCGTGCTGTTCGACGCCGCGTCCCGTGAGGATGTAGCAGGAGCCCGTGCGGGCGGACTTCGCGAGACGCTGGGCTGCCGCGCGGATGAGCTCCGCCGGAACGCCGGTGGCCCCTTGCACCCGTTCGGGCCACCACGGCGCAACCGAGAGGATCACGGACTCCAGCCCGCGAGTCCGCTGCGCGAGGTAGTGCGAATCGAGCAGCCCGTCATTCACGACGACGTGCGCGAGGCCCAGGAGCAGGATGAGGTCAGTGTGCGGAGCCGGCGCGAGGTGCCTTCCCGCGCCGTCGTCAGTGAGCTGGGCGGTCGCCGAACGCCGAGGGTCGACGACGATGAGCCCACCGCCCGCGCGGGCCCGCTCGAGGTGCTGGACGAACGGCGGCATCGTCTCGGCGACGTTCGAACCGAGGAGGAGGACCGCGTCGGCGGCATCGAGGTCGGTGAGCGGGAACGGAAGGCCGCGGTCGATGCCGAACGCCCGGTTCCCGGCGGCGGCAGCTGAGGACATGCAGAACCTGCCGTTGTAGTCGATGCGCGAGGTGGCGAGTGCGACCCGTGCGAACTTGCCGAGCAGGTACGCCTTCTCATTCGTGAGACCGCCGCCCCCGAAGACGCCGACGGCGTCCGGTCCGTGGACGGCCTGGATGCGCCGGACTTCGGAAGCAACGCGTCCGAGCGCCTCGTCCCAGGTCGCGGTTCGAAGCGCGCCACGCTCGTCCCGGACCAGCGGCTCCGTGACCCGCTCGGGGTGCCGCAGGAGCTCGGCGGCCGTCCAGCCCTTGCGGCACAAGCCGCCACGGCTTGTCGGGAAGTCGCGGCCGGACACGTTCACGGGTGCGGGGCCATCCGAGCTGGGGGCGAGGGCCATCCCGCACTGGAGGGAGCAGTAAGGGCAATGGGTCGCGGTCCCCGCCACGTCAGGCGCCCGTCCGGGCCACTGCGCTTCCGCGGCGCAGATAGCAGGCCCACGAGACGATCAGCATGAGGGCGTACGCTCCGACGAAGCCGAAGAACGCGGGCACGTACGAGCCGGTCGCGCTGCTCGACGCGCCGAGCAGCTGCGGGATCACGAACCCGCCATACGCTCCGATCGCCGAGATCAGGCCGAGGGCGGCCGAGGAGAGGCGTGCGGTGTACGACGGCGTAGCCCCGGAGTGCGCGGCCCGGCTCGCCCGCGCGAAGATCACCGGGATCATGCGGTAGGTCGAGCCGTTGCCTACGCCGCTCGCGGCGAAGAGCACGAGGAAGAGGGCGAGGAACAGCCAGAAGCTCTTGAGGGGAAGCGTCGCGATCAGCGCGAGCGTCGCGACTGCCATGACCGCGAACGAAGTGACCGTGATGCGAGCGCCCCCGAAACGGTCCGCAAGCCTGCCGCCGTAGGGCCGTGAGAGCGAACCAACGAGGGGGCCGAGGAATGCTAGCGAGAGCGCAGCGGGCCCGAGCGCAAAGGCCGAGTATGCCGGGAAGATGTCGTGGATGAGCTTCGGGAACACGCCGCCGAATCCGATGAACGAACCGAAGGTGCCGATGTAGAGGAACGCCACGATCCAGAGGTGCGGTTCCTTGAGGGCCGCGAGGGAGCCGGCGAGGTCGCCCTTGGCGTTCGAGAGGTTGTTCATGTTCCGCCACGCCCCGAATGCGGCGATGAGGATGAGCGGGACCCACATGAGTCCGGCCATCGCGAGGGCGCCGCTGGTCCCGTTGGCGCCTGTCCCACCGATCATGACGACGGCGGTCAGGCTCACCACGACGGGCACGGCGAGCTGCGAGACGGCGGCCCCAAGGTTGCCGCCGGCGGCGTTGAGGCCGAGGGCCCAGCCCTTCTCCTTGGCGGGATAGAAGAAGGTGATATTGGCCATCGAGCTCGCGAAGTTGCCGCCGCCGAAGCCCGAGAGGCCCGCGACGAGGAGCATGAGCCAGAACGGGGTCGACGGGTTGGCGACGCAGGCGGCGAGCCCGAGCGTGGGGATCAGGAGCAGGAGCGCGGAGACAACAGTCCAGTTGCGTCCGCCGAAGCGGGACACCGTGAACGTGTACGGAATCCGCAGCGTGGCACCGATGAGGCTCGGCATCGAGATGAGCCAGAACGTCTGCGACGTGTCGAACCTGAAGCCGGCCGCGGGCAGCTGCACTACGACGATCGACCAGAGCTGCCACACGACGAAGCCGAGGAACTCCGCGAAGATCGACCAAGAGAGGTTTCGGCGGGCGATGGGGCGGCCTTCGCGTTCCCACTGGCCGGGATCTTCGGGGTTCCAGTGCTCGATCCAGCGGCCGGCGCGGAAGTCGAGGCTTACCTGCTGCTTGGTTGCTGCTGTTTGGGGTTCGGTGCTCATCGGCCCTCCTGGGATCGGCGTGGGGTCTGGTTCCACGCTAGGAACGCCTCGTTTCGGGAAGCGTCGCGGGCCGTAAACGGTCAGTGACATCGGCCTCTCAGCTCGACCAAGGCCATGGTGAGCCGGAGTGTCGGGGCAGCGCCATCTCATTATTCGGACCAAGTGTCCGATAATCGGACGCGATTCATAGGATCAGGCGTACTGAGATTTCGGACCCACTTCTCAGCTTGGGTCCAGCATTTTGCGAAAGGCACTGAGCACCATGGCCACAAGAGCGGTCGCCGAAGCAGCGAAGCCGCAAAACACAGGGAGCGGCGCGAACACCCGGGGGCGCGTGATCTTCTCGAGCCTCATCGGGACGACGATCGAGTTCTTCGACTTCTACGCCTACGCGACTGCGTCGGTTCTTGTCTTCCCCAAGCTCTTCTTCCCCAGCGCGTCGGACATCAACGCGATCCTGAGTTCCTTCGCGATCTTCGGTGTCGCGTTCGTGGCTCGTCCCGTCGGCTCGATCATCTTCGGCCACTTCGGCGACAAGCTCGGGCGCAAGGGCACTCTTGTCGCCTCGCTCCTCACCATGGGCCTCGCGACGTTCTTCGTCGGCATCCTCCCGCCTGCCACGACGCCCGGATGGATGGTCCTCGCCCCGCTGCTCCTCGTCGTCCTCCGCTTCCTCCAGGGCCTCGCCCTCGGTGGTGAGTGGTCCGGTGCCGCGCTGCTCGCGACTGAGAACGCACCCGCCAACAAGCGCGCCGTGTGGGGAACCTTCCCCCAGCTCGGCGCGCCGATCGGCTTCATCATCGCGAACACCATGTACGTGATCATGAACACCTTCCTCACCACGAAGCAGTTCGAGGACTTCGGCTGGCGCATCCCGTTCCTGTTCAGCATCGTGATGGTGGCGATTGGCCTGTATGTCCGCCTCAAGCTTGTCGAGAGCACCTCGTTCCAGAAGGTCATCGACGAGGACAAGGTCGCCAAGCTCCCGCTCGTGGCAACGTTCAAGCACCACTGGCGCGCCGTGATCGCGGGAACGTTCATCATGCTCGCGACCTACGTGCTCTTCTACCTCACGACCAGCTTCACCCTCACGTACGGGACCGCGACGAACAAGCTCGAGGTGGCTCGCGCGGCGGCCGAGAAGGCGGGCCAGAAGTTCAACCCGTCGTCATTCGTGCCGGGGCTCGGCATCGATCGCGGCCTGTTCCTCTGGATGCTCATCATCGGAGTCGTGTTCTTCGGCGTGTTCACCGTGGTGTCCGGGCCGCTCGCCGAAAAGTACGGACGCCGGAAGTTCCTCATCTGGGTGACCGTCGGCATCCTCGCGTTCGGTCTTCTGTGGGGCCTCATGTTCGGGCCGGGCACAGCTGCGGCCATGGTCCGCCTCATCGTCGGCTTCACCCTCATGGGCGCCACATTCGGGCCGATGGCCGCGATTCTGCCCGAGCTCTTCCCTGCCAACGTCCGCTACACGGGCTCGGCGATCGCGTACAACCTGTCCTCGGTCATCGGCGCGGCGCCGGCCTCGTTCGTCGCGATCGCGCTGTGGCAGGCAGGCAAGGGCAGCACGGTGCTCGTGGGCGTGTACCTCGCCGTCGCTGCCGTCCTCACGCTCGTAGCCCTGCTGCTCACCCGAGAGACGAAGGATCGCAACTTCGAGGACAACATCTCGGCCTGAGTGCGTTTTCGCCGAGATCCGGCCCCTCGTTCTCCGAGATGTGGCCCTCGTCGGTACGAAAGTGGCCCCTCGTCGGCGTTCCGACGAGGGGCCACTTCTCGCTCGACGAGTGGTCAGTCCTCGATCGTCGCGATGACCGATCCCGCGGACACCGTCTGCCCCGGCTCGGCCGTGAGGCCGTGGACGGTTCCCGCTCGGTGCGCCGTGAGCGGCTGCTCCATCTTCATGGCCTCGAGCACGACGACGAGATCGCCCTCCGCGACCTGCTCGCCGTTCGCGACGGCGACCTTGACGATCGTGCCCTGCATGGGGGCCGTGAGGGCATCGCCGCTCGCGACGGCGGCCGAGGAGCCTGCCCGCGAGGAGCGGCCCTTCTTCGACTTGGTCTTCCCGACCTTCGCCACGCCGCCGAGGCCAGCCGGGATCGTCACCTCGAGGCGCTTGCCGCCCACCTCGACGACGACGCTCTGCCGCTCGCCGGCGTCGTCCGCTGCGGCGCCCGGGGTTCCCGACCAGGCCGGGATCGTGTTCTCGAACTCGGTCTCGATCCACCGCGTGTGCACCTTGAATGGGCCGGAAGCCGGCGCGAAGGCGGGGTCGCGGACGACGGCGGCGTGGAACGGGACCACGGTGGGCATGCCGGTGATGACCAGTTCGTCGAGCGCGCGGCGCGAGCGTTCGAGGGCTTGCTGCCGGGTCGCACCGCTCACGACGAGCTTCGCAAGCATGGAGTCGAAGTTGCCGCTGATCACCTCACCGGCCTCGATGCCGGAATCGACTCGAATGCCCGGGCCGGCCGGGTACTTGAGGGTCTCGACGGTGCCGGGAGCCGGCATGAAGTTCCGCCCGGGGTCCTCGCCATTGATCCGGAACTCGAACGAGTGGCCGCGGATCTCGGGGTCGTCATAGCCGAGCTCCTCGCCGCGTGCGAGCCGGAACTGTTCGCGCACGAGGTCGAGCCCCGTGACCTCCTCCGACACGCAGTGCTCGACCTGGAGGCGCGTGTTGACCTCGAGGAAGCTGATCGTGCCGTCCTGACCGACCAGGAACTCGCACGTGCCAGCGCCAAGATAGCCGGCCTCCTTGAGGATCGCCTTCGAGGATTCGTACAGCCGCTTCGTCTGGTCCTCGCTCAGGAACGGCGCTGGCGCCTCCTCGACGAGCTTCTGGTTGCGGCGCTGGAGCGAGCAGTCGCGGGTCGATACGACGACGACGTTGCCGCGCGAGTCCGCGAGGCACTGGGTCTCGACGTGACGGGGGGAGTCGAGGAAGCGCTCGATGAAGCATTCGCCCCGCCCGAACGCCGCCGTCGCCTCGCGGACGGCGGACTCGTAGAGGTGGGGGATCTCCTCGAGCGTTCGCGCGACCTTGATGCCGCGCCCGCCGCCGCCGTAGGCAGCCTTGATCGCAACCGGGAGGCCGTACTCGCCAGCGAAGGCGAGCACTTCGTCGGCTGAGTTGACGGGGTCCTTCGTGCCCGGGACGAGAGGTGCGCCCACCTTCTCGGCGATGTGGCGCGCCCTCACCTTGTCGCCGAGCGCCGCGATCGCCTCGGGGGAGGGGCCAACCCAGGTGAGGCCCGCATCGAGGACGCGACGCGCAAACTCGGCGTTCTCCGAGAGGAAGCCGTAGCCCGGGTGGATCGCGTCGGCGCCGGAGGCGCTCGCCGCCTCGAGGATCTTGTCCATCATGAGGTACGACTCGGCGGCGGTCGTCCCGCCCAGCGCGAACGCCTCGTCAGCGAGACGCACGTGCAGCGCGTCCCGGTCCGGGTCCGCGTAGACGGCCACGGACGCGATGCCCTCGTCGCGGGCGGCGCGGATGACGCGCACGGCGATCTCGCCGCGGTTCGCGATGAGGACCTTGGTGATGGGGCTGCTTCCAGCGTTGGGGGACAAGGTTTCTCCGTTCTGTGCTCCCCGTGAGCCTAGCGCTCCTTTGGTGGAATCGCCCATATTGATGGCGCATTCAGCGGGGGAGACGGCGATCCTTTGTGGAGGTCCTACAAATCAGTGGCCGGCGGCGCGGGCGTCGGCTCAGCGGGCGACGACGGCGGGTCGCCAGAAATCCGTCACCGCGACTCCGGCTCGTGCCAGGAGCGAGCGGAGCGTCGAGATCGAGAGGCCGATCACGGTGTGCGGGTCACCCTCGACCCGGGCCAGGAACGCTCCGCCGAACCCGTCGATCGTGAACGAGCCCGCGCAATGCAGGGGCTCGCCGGTCGCGACGTAGGCTGCGATCTCGTCGTCGGACATCACCGTGAACTCGACAAGGGCCGAGGAGAGCTCGCCCTCGTCCGAGAGCACGCCGTCGCGGCAGTCCACGAGCCAATGGCCGGTGTGCAGGGTGCCGGTGCGGCCGCTCATCGCCCGTAGGCGTTCGATCGCGACCTCGGCCGTGTACGGCTTGCCGAGGGCCTCGCCGTCGAACTCGAAGACCGAGTCGCAGCCCAGCACGAGTGCGCCCTCGGCCTCGGGGAGGGTCGCGACGGCCTCGGCCTTGGCGCGGGCCAGCAGGAGTGCCGTCTCACCCGGAGTGGCGTCGGGGTGCGCCGCTGCGACCGCCTCTTCGTCGACCGACGAGAGAACGATGCGGTGCGGAATCCCAGCCTCGGTCAGGAGCTTCGTCCGCGCCGGCGACTTGGAGGCGAGGACGAGCGGGGCCAGCTCTTCGCGAGCGGATCCGGAGGGCGAGAAAGGGCTGGGCGGCGTGGTAGTCACGCCGCCCAGCCTAGCCCCGTCTCCGCCTTCCGGCGCCTGAGGTGCTTACAGCGCGGCGCCGGCGGTCTCGCGCGGCGCGCTTTCCGCCGTCGTCCGCTCGAGCTTCGCGCCCTCGATGTCGAGGTCCGGCAGGAGCCGTGCAAGCCACCGCGGCAGCCACCAGGCGCCGCGCCCGATGAGGCGCATGACGGCGGGGACGAGGGTCATGCGCACCACGAAGGCATCGAGCAGCACGCCCAGCGCCAGGGCGAAGCCGAGAGGCCGGATCATCGTGACATGGCTGAAGATGAAGCCGGCGAACACGCTCACCATGATGATCGCGGCCGCGGTCACGACGCGGGCAGCGTGCCGGAACCCCGTCTGCACGGCGAGGTGCGCCTCCTGGCCGTGGACATACGCCTCGCGGATCCCGGAGGTGATGAACACCTGGTAGTCCATCGCGAGCCCGAACAGGATGCCGATGAGCAGGATCGGCAGGAAGCTCAGAACTGCGCCGGGATGGGTGACGTCGAACACAGGCCCGAGCCAGCCCCACTGGTAGACCGCCACGACAGCTCCGAACGCCGCGCCGAGGGAGAGCAGGAAGCCTCCTGTTGCGAGCAGCGGGACCAGGAGCGAGCGGAATACAAGGAGCAGGAGCACGAGGGAGAGCCCGACGACGATCGCGAGGTACGGCGGGAGGGCGTCAGCGAGCTTCGAGGAGACATCGACGTTCGCGGCGGTCTGGCCGGTGAGGCCGATCGTGACCCCGGTCTGGGACCGGATCTGCGCGCCCTTGGCCCGCAGGTCGCTGACCACTTGGACGGTGCTCGCGCTCGCCGGGCCGTCCGTCGGGATGACCTGGAAGACGGCGGTCTGGCGATTCTCGCTGAGGGCCACCGGCACGGCGGCAGTGACGTTCGCGACGGAGCGGAGCTGGTCGGCGACGTCGTATTCCTTCGTCTTCGCAGCTGTCGCGTCGAGGCCTGCGGGCAGCTCGCCCACCACGATGATCGGCCCGGTCATGCCTTGGCCGAAGTATTTGCCCGTGGCCTCGTAGGCCTTGTACGCGCTCGAATCCACCGGCTCGGAGCCGCCGTCGGGAAGAGCGAGGCGGAGCTGGGCCGCCGGCAGCGCAAGCGCGCCGAGGACGACGATCGATGCGACGAGCGCGATCCACGGATGCCGCGTGACCCAGCCGCCCCAGCCCCGCTGGGACTTGGCAGCGTCCACGCGCGCCTCCTCGGCGCTTCTCGCTGCGCCGCCTTCGCCTTCGTTCGCGCTGGCGAATCGGGCGTTCTCGGCGTCGGCCTTCGCCCAGCGTCGCTTCGAGATGATGCGCCGGCCGGCGAAGGCGAGGACGGCTGGAAGCAAGGTCACGGCCACGAGGACAGCCACTGCCACGGTCGCGGCCGCTGCGATGCCCATGACGCTCAGGAACGGCAGCCCGGGGACCACGAGGGCCGCAAGGGCGATGATGACCGTGATCCCCGCGAACAGGACGGCGTTGCCCGAGGTTCCGATCGCGAGGGCGATCGACTCCCTGGGCGGCATGCCCCGAAGGAGCTGGGTGCGGTGGCGGTTGACGATGAAGAGCGAGTAGTCGATGCCGACGGCGAGGCCGAGCATGAGGCCGAGCATCGGGGTGGTCGAGCTCATCTGGACGAGGCCCGTGAGCGCGAACGTGCCGCCGACGCCGACGCCGACCCCCACGAGCGCCATGAGCAGGGGAAGGCCTGCTGCGACGAACGTTCCGAGCATGACGAGCAGGACGATCGCGGCGATGATCACGCCGGTCGCCTCAGACGTGCCGAACAGCTGGGAGATGTCCTGGGTCAGCTCCTTGCTCGCATAGGAGTTGACGCCCGGGACCTGGGCGAGGCTCTGGACCTCGTCGCGCAGGCTGCTCGGCAGCGCATCAGTGGACTTCGTGAACTGGATCGTTGCGATGGCCGCCTTGCCGTCCGTCGAGACGAACCGCAGGCCCTGCGAGGCCTGCGCCTGCCGCTCGCCGAGCGCAAGGCTCGCCTTCTGCTGCGCGAGCTGCGCAGCCCCGGAGTCGAGCTTGGCCTGGGCTCCCGCCGTCGCACTCGTGATCGCGGACTGCGGGAGGCCGCTCGCGGCGAGCTGCTTGCGCTCCGCATCCAGCTGCTGCTGCCCGGCGGTGAGCTGGGCCTCGGCCGCGGCGAGCTGCTTCTGGCCCGAAGCCAGCTGGGTCGTCGCGTTGTCGAGCTGCGCTTGCGTGGCGAACGGGTCGGTGACGTTCTGGACGCCGTCGAGCCCCTTGATCTTGGCCAGCGCATCGGTGATGCCTTGCTTCTGGTCTGCCGTGAACGCGGAGTTGGGCGATTCGAAGACGATCGTCGCGCTGCCGCCTGCAGAGGAGGGCAGGTCGGTCTGGAGCTTGTCGAGCATGCGCTGAGTCTCGGTGCCGGGGATCTGGAACGAGTTGCTCAGGGCCCCGTGGAACGCGGCAGCCGACCCGCCGACGGCGAGCAGCACCACGAACCAGAGCGAGACGACGAGCCAGCGGCGGTCGTAGGCGAACCGGCCGAGGCGATAGAGGAGAGTAGCCATGATGCCTTCTCGGGAGGGTTTTTGTGGAAGGGGAAGGAATGGGCCGCGCGGCTCAGGGGGCGGCGAAGCCGGACTTCAGGTGCTCGAACGAGGCCATGAGCAGCCCGCGCAAGCGGTCGAGGGACGACGGCGAGAGGTCGGCTCCGCGTTCGGCGAGCCACACCTCGAGCGCGGCTTTGCCGCAGGACATGACCGAACCCGCCAGCGCATGGACGTAGACGTCGTCGAGGGAATCGCCTTCGCGCTCGCGGATCGCCGTGACGATCTTGTCGCTGCATTCGTCGAAGGCCTGCAGCTGGTACCGGATCGCGGGCTCGTTTCCATGCGAGACGAGGAACGACTGGGCCATGGGCTCGATGAACTCGTTGTCAGCCAAGGCCAGCAGGATCTGGATGACCGACTCGAGGAGCGGCTCGCCTTTGGGGCGATCGCGGAACCGGTCGAGGGCGGCGTCGAGGAAGCCGAAGGTCGGCGCGGCGATGGCTTCCTCGGCGCTCGAGAAGTAGTTGAAGAACGTCCGGCGCGAGATGCCAACTGCATCGGCGATCTCTTCGACCGTGAAGCCACCGAGACCGCGCTCCTGGGCAAGCTGCATCGCGGCGAGGACGATCGACTGTCGCGTCGCGGCCTTGTTGAGCTCGCGGCGGGACGGGGTCTCGAGGGAAGATGTCACCCCATTACACTAAGTGCAAGTTTGCACTCTGTGCAAATTCGATACGAAGGCTCTCGCCTCCTTGGCGGCTTCGCTTCCGAGGATCGGCCACTTCTTCCCCCGACGAGTGGCCACTTCTTCCCCCGACGCGTGGCCATTTCTCTCGCGCCGACTCGCCACTTATGCGCCAAGGAGAGGCCAGATTCAAGCAAGCAAAGGCCGTTGGGCCGCGCCCATGCCGAGCGCGACCCAACGGCCGGAGATGAAGCAGGTGTTGTTCGCCAGAAGTGGCCTCGCGGGGAGGTCAGCGGGCGGCGACCAAACCGCCGTCGTTTGCGGTCTGAGCGCCCTGCTCGTTCCCGCGCGCACTCTCTTCGTTCTCGGTGTCGTCAGAGAAGGCAGTCCGCGAGCGCTTCGCGTTGTAGAGGTCGAGGTCGAGGATGCGCTGGCGCTTCGCGACAATCGTCGGCACTAGGGCCTGGCCCGCGACGTTGACTCCGGTCCGGCCCATGTCGAGGATCGGGTCGATGGCGAGCAAGAGGCCGACGCCGGCGAGCGGCAGGCCGAGCGTCGAGAGCGTCAGGGTGAGCATGACGACGGCGCCCGTCGTCCCAGCGGTGGCGGCCGAGCCCAGGACGGAGACGATCACGATGAGCAGGTACTGGCTGAAGTCGAGGTGCAGTCCGAAGAACTGCGCCACGAAGATCGAGGCGACGGCCGGGTAGATCGCGGCGCAGCCGTCCATCTTGGTGGTAGCCCCGAGCGGCACGGCAAACGATGCGTAGCCCTGTGGCACGCCGAGGTTGCGCTCGGCCACGCGCTGCGTGAGCGGCAGCGTGCCGATCGACGAGCGCGAGACGAACCCGAGCTGCACGGCCGGCCATACCCCCGAGAAATACTGCTTGATCGAAAGGCCATGGCTCTTGACGAGGATCGGGTAGAACACGAAGAGCACGAGCACCAGGCCCACGTAGATCGCGAGGACGAACTTCCCGAGGGCGCCGATCGTGTCCCAGCCGTAGGAGGCCACTGCGTTGCCAAGGAGGCCGATCGTGCCGAGCGGCGCGATGCGGATGATCCACCAGAGGACCTTCTGGATGATCTCGAGAGCCGAGCGCGTGAACGAGAGGAACGGATCAGCCTTCGCACCGATCTTGAGCACGGCGATCCCGACCGCGATCGCGATCACGAGGATCTGCAGGACGTTGAAGCTCACGCTTGTGGTCACGGCACCGCCGTCGGCCACCGTCGAGCTGGCGGTGAGGCCGAGGAAGTTGTGGGGGAACAGGCCCGTGAGGAAGGCCCACCAGTCGCCGGTCTTGCCCGAGTACTTCGCCTGCTGGGTGATGCCCGTGTTGGCGCCCGGCTGGAAGAGGACACCGAGACCGATGCCGATCATGACCGAGACGAAGGCCGTGATGGCGAACCAGAGCAGCGTGTTCCAGGCAAGCTTCGCGGCGTTCGATACCTGTCGCAGGTTGGCGATCGAGCTGACGACCGCGGTGAAGATGAGGGGGACGACGGCGGTCTGCAGCAGGGCGACATAGCTGCTGCCGATTGTCGAGAGGGTCGCGCCGAGCCCGTTGGGCTTCGCGGACGTGCTGCCGGTGAACTTGGCCAAGAGGCCGAGGATGACGCCGACGAAGAGCGCAGCAATGATCTGCGTCCCGAACGACGTCGCCCACGCCGGCAGGCGGCGGGTGCGGGTGCTGGTTGATGTGCTCACCCGAGCACCTTAGAGGAGCGGTTTATAACACACAGAATCCTTGTTGAGAAATATTACAATACCCAGAGGCGCGGCATTCCGCGGATCTCGCGGAATGCCGCGCCATGTCTGGGAATTGTTACGTTATTCCCGCGGCCGCTGTGAAGTATCTCTCATCCGAGGAGGGCCCTCCGAAGGGTGTCGAGGCCGACAGACCCAAGGTTGAGGGCTCGCGTGTGGAACGTCTTGAGATCGAACTCGCTCCCCTCGGCAGCAGCCCGCTCGGCCAATTCCGCCCTGATCTGTTCCCAGAGGCGCTGCCCGACCTTGTAGGAGGGAGCCTGCCCCGGCCACCCGAGATAACGGTTGTACTCGAAGTCGAGCTGACCGTCCGAGATCGCAAGGTTCTTCCGCAGGAAGTCATAGCCCTTCTCGGGGGTCCAAGTGCCCGAACCCCAACGCTCGGGAACCTCGAGCTCGAGGTGCACGCCGATGTCGAACACGACGCGGGCGGCGCGCATCCGCTGAGCGTCGAGCATGCCCATCCGATCGCCGGGATCGGAGAGGTATCCGAGCTCGTCCATGAGGCGCTCGGCGTAGAGGGCCCAGCCCTCCCCGTGGCCGGAGACCCAGCAGATGAGTCGGCGCCAGCGGTTGAGCAGATCGCGGCGATAGACGGCGGTCGCACACTGGAGGTGATGCCCTGGGACGCCTTCGTGGTACACCGTCGTCGTCTCGGACCACGTCGTGAACGAATCCTCTCCCTCTGGTACGGACCACCACATGCGGCCGGGGCGGGAGAAGTCGTCGGAGGGCGCCGTGTAGTAGATGCCCCCGTCGTGCGTCGGAGCGATCATGCACTCGAGCTTGAGCATCGGCTCCGCGATTTCGAAGTGAGTGCCGGCGAGATCGGCGACGGCGCGATCTGCGAGTCCCTGCATCCACGCCCTGAGCTGCTCGGTTCCCTTGAGCTGGCGCGCAGGATCATCGTTGAGGGCCTTCTTGGCCTCCTCGACGGTCGCGCCCGGCTTGATCTGCTCGGCGACCGCCTCCTGCTCGGCGATGATCCGGTCGAGCTCGGCGACGCCCCACGCATAGGTCTCCTCGAGGTCTACGGTGGCTCCGAGGAAGCGGCGTGACGCTCGCGCATACCGCTCCCGGCCCACGGCGTCCTTTTCGGGCGCCTGCGGAAGCAATTCGTCCTCCAGGAAGTCGGCGAGCTGGCGGTAGGCGCCTGCAGCGGCGCGGCAGCCCTCGGCTAGCGAGCGGGCGACGTCGTCGGGCAGGCTTGCCCCGCCGTCGAGCCTCGCGTTCTCCGCCAGTCGGGCGAAGAAGCCGTTGCCTTCGGCCCCGTACTGGCGCGCCTGTCCGACGACGACGCGCACCTGCCGCGCGGCCGCAACCTTGCCGTCGGCGGCGGCTGCGCGGAGCGATGCAACATAGCCCTCGATCGCTGCGGGCACGTTGGCGGCTCGGCCGGCGATGTTGCTCCAGTCTTCCGCCGAGCCCATGGGCATGAGGTCGAAGACTGCACGGATGTGCTGCGCGGGGGAGTCGATGTTGTTGAGGTCGGCGAGCGTCCAACCGCTTTCGATTTCCTCGACGTCGAGGCCGAGGCGTTCGCGCATCGCGTCGAGGGTGACTTCGTCGACGTCGTCGGTGGGCTCGAGCGTTTCGAGCAGCGTAAGCGTCTCCCGGAAGAGTGCCAGGCGGGCTTGGTGCCCGGCTGGTGAATAGTCCGGGTATTCCGTCTCGTGGCCCGCGAAGCCGAGCTCCGTCGCGAGCGACGGGTTGAGCTCGAGGTGCCGATCGGTGAAGGTCTCGGCAGCTGCGTCGACGATCGAGGGTGCTCGCTGCGGGGTCTCGGTGGAGGCGTTCGAGGTGTTCTGAGTCACGCCTCCGAGCCTAGCCTCCGGGACCGACATCTGAAAGAACCCCTGCACACTTCGGCCCCCCTCCTCCGTTTGTTGGTCACGTCCCGCCAGTGGTGGGGCGTTTGGTGGTCAGGTCCGGCGGGTGGTGGGGCGTTTGGTGGTCAGGTCCTGCGGGTGGTGGGGCGTTTGTTGGCTCCTGCGCGGTTCTTGAGCTGCAACCGTCGGGAGGTGACTTCTGGATGGGTGGGCACCGTCGGGAGGTGACTTCTGGATGGGTGGGCACCGTCGGGAGGTGACTTCTGGATGGGGTGGGCACCGTCGGGAGGTGGCTTCTGGATGGGTGGGCACCGTCGGGAGGTGACTTCTGGATGGGTGGGCACCGTCGGGAGGTGACCCTTGGACGGAGGGGGGAGGGAGGGGCGGAGCGCCTTAGAACCGTCCCCGCCGCTGGTTCATCATGTGTCGCGGCCGGAGGGTCGCCCGGCGGATCCGCTCTCGCCGGCTCAGGGAAGTCGACGCTTCGGCAGCTTCCTCGGCCTCCTCTGAGGCCACGGCGGCGAGAACCGCCGTGAGTGCCGCGAGTTCCTCAGGCGTGGGGTTGCCCTGGGTGACCGAGAACAGGGGGGAGAGGACGACGGCGGGTGCGTCGCCGTCGTCGTTCGCTCCCGGGCCCCCGGTGCCGGGCGCGGCAGTTGACGGGCTCACAGCGGGATGTTCCCGTGCTTCTTGGCGGGCATCGAGGCGTGCTTGTCGCGGAGTGCCCGCAGTCCGCGCAGCAGCTGGACCCGGGTTTCGGAGGGGGCGATGACGGCGTCGATGTAACCGAGTTCGGCTGCCTGGTAGGGGTTGAGGAGCTCCTCCTCATAGTGGCGGATGAGCTCGGTCCGCTTCGCCTCGACGTCGCTCGCCGTTGCGCCCGGCTGCTCCGCAACCGCAGCGAGGTCACGCCGGTACAGGATGTTGACCGCACCTTGAGCGCCCATGACTCCGATCTGCGCCGTCGGCCAGGCGAGGTTGAGATCCGCGCCGAGCTTCTTCGAGCCCATCACGATGTACGCCCCGCCGTACGCCTTGCGGCAGATGACGGTGAGCTTCGGGACCGTGGCCTCGGCATACGCGTAGAGGAGCTTCGCTCCGCGCCGGATGATGCCCTGGAACTCCTGGTCCTTGCCCGGAAGGAAGCCGGGGACGTCGACGAGAGTGACGATCGGGATGTTGAACGCGTCGCAGTGCCGCACGAAGCGCGCCGCCTTCTCTGAAGCAGCGATGTCCAGCGTGCCGGCGAACTGGATCGGCTGGTTGGCCACGATCCCGACGGTGTGCCCCTCCATGCGCCCGTAGCCGATGATGACGTTCGGCGCGTAGAGGGCCTGCATCTCGAGGAACGCGCCTTCGTCGACGATGCCTTCGATGACCGTGCGCATGTCGTAGCCGTGGGTCGGCGAGTCGGGGACGAGGGCGTCGAGGGCGAGGTCCTCGTCCGTCTCTTCCAGTTCCTGGTCAGAGTCGAGCACGGGGGCCTCGACGAGGTTGTTCGACGGGAGGTAGTCGAGGAGTTCGCGGACGAATTCGATCGCGTCCTTCTCGTCCGAGGCGAGGTAGGTCGCGGTGCCGGTCGTCGCGTTGTGCTGCCGCGCGCCTCCGAGGGTCTCCATATCCACGGACTCGCCCGTGACCGTCTTGATGACGTCCGGCCCGGTGATGAACATGTGGCTCGTCTTGTCCACCATGACGACGTAGTCGGTCAGTGCGGGGGAGTAGGCCGCCCCGCCAGCGCACGGGCCCATGATGAGCGAGATCTGCGGGACGACCCCCGATGCGGCGACGTTGTTGCGGAAGATGTCCGCGAACATCGCGAGCGAGGCGACGCCTTCCTGAATGCGGGCGCCGCCGCCGTCGTTGATGCCGACCACGGGGCAGCCGTTGCGGAGCGCGAACTCCTGCACCTTGACGATCTTCTCGCCGTTGACCTGGCTGAGCGACCCGCCGTAGACCGAGAAGTCCTGGCTGTAGACGGCAACGAGCCGGCCGTCGACCGTGCCGTAGCCGGAGACCACACCGTCGCCGAGCGGCTTCTTCTTGGCCATGCCGAAAGCGGTGGAGCGGTGGACGGCGAGGGCATCGAACTCGACGAACGAATCCTCGTCCAGGAGCATCTCGATCCGCTCGCGCGCCGTGCTCTTGCCCCGCGCGTGCTGCTTCTCCACGGCTTCGGGGCCGGACGGAAGGAGCGAAGCGGCGCGCCGCTCGCGGAAGTCCGCGATCTTGCCGGCGGTCGTGGTCAAATCGTGGGTCACGCGGGCTCCAGCTCTCGGTCGAAGTCGGATTTGTCTCTGTCGATCTCGGATGTAGGTTCCGCACAATCAGCGGAGCCATTACCACAGTCTAGTGAGGCTAGCGCGGCTCCCATGTGTAGGAACCCTACAATTTCTGGTGCCCCTTGGGAGTACGACGACGCTCGTCGCCGAGTGCTTGCCCAGGCACCTTGTTACCGGTGAGTAACATTGCCTATGCTGTCCCCATGACCACCATCACATCGGGTGACGCCGCGTCCGCGAGACGCCCCGGGCTTGCTGGACGCACCCTGCTCATGAGCGGCGGAAGCCGGGGAATCGGCCTCGCTATCGCGAAGCGCGCGGCGGTGGACGGTGCGAACATCGTCATGCTGGCCAAGACCGGCGAACCTCACCCAAAGCTCCCCGGCACGGTCTTCAGCGCGGCGGAGCAGATCGAGGCGGCAGGCGGGCGCGCCCTCCCCATCGTGGGGGACGTGCGCCGCGACGACGACGTCGCCCGGGCTGTCCGGCAGGCCCTCGAGACATTCGGCCGCATAGACATCGTGGTGAACAACGCGTCCGCCATCGATCTCTCCCGCACCGACCAAATCGACATGAAGCGCTACGACCTCATGCAGGACATCAACGCGCGCGGAACCTTCCTCCTCTCCAAGCTCGCGCTGCCCGCCCTCCGGGAGGCGGCCCGCGGCGGGTCGCCGGCGCACATTCTCACGCTGTCCCCGCCCCTGAACCTGGAGCCCAAGTGGGCCGGCGCCCACCTCGCGTACACGATGGCCAAGTATGCGATGAGCCTCGTGACCCTGGGCCTCGCGGAGGAGCTCAAAGAAGAGGGCATCGCCGCGAACTCCCTGTGGCCGCAGACCCTCATAGACACCGCGGCGATTCGGAACCTCCCTCACGGCGGGGTGAACCCGGGGGCGTCGCGCAGCCCTGACATTGTCGCGGACGCGGCACACGCCATCCTGACGAGCGATCCCCGCACAACAACCGGCCACTTCTTCACCGACGAAGAGGCACTCCGCCGTGTGGGTGTCACGGACTTCTCCCGCTATAGCCTGGGGAAGCCCGAAGAGGCGCTCGAGCGTGACATCTTCCTCTGACGTGGGGTTTCGCCCAGCTTCCCCCTGACGCCGATCGCTAGGATTCCGGTATGGATCAGGACACGTCTGCGCATTCCGAGGCCCGCGGCCCCCTCGACCGGGAACGTCTGGGAACGGAGTTTGCGGACCAGGCCGGGCTCTCGCGGATCGAGGTCCTCGACGAGATTGGCTCCACCAACACGGAGCTGACCCGTTTGGCCAGCGACGAGCCGGACGCGTGGGGAGACCTCGCCGTTCTCGTCGCGGAGCGGCAGACCGAAGGGCACGGTCGCCTGCATCGGCCTTGGGCCTCGCCCGTGGGTGCCTCGCTCACGGTCTCGATCCTCCTGCGTCCGCACAACGCCGCCGGGCGCCCCCTGCCGACGCAGTCCTATTCGTGGTTCTCGCCCCTTGCCGCCCTCGCGCTCCGAGAGGCCCTCGCCCAGATCGCGGGGATCGAATCGGCGCTCAAATGGCCGAACGACGTCGTCGTCGACGGGCTCAAGATCTCTGGCATCCTTGCCCATCTCGCCCCGGGCGCGCATGGCGAGCCGCCCGGCGTCGTCCTCGGGACGGGTGTCAACGTCTCGCTGCGCGAGGACGAGCTCCCGGTTCCAACCGCGACGTCGGCGAGCCTCGCCGCAGGCCGCCC
Source organism: Sinomonas humi (assembly GCF_000802235.1). GTDB lineage: Bacteria > Actinomycetota > Actinomycetes > Actinomycetales > Micrococcaceae > Sinomonas > Sinomonas humi. Next base: position 82,672 of record NZ_JTDL01000144.1, on the reverse strand, counting down.
CGTCGACCGCACGGCACTTCTCGCGAGGTACCTCGAGGAGTTCGCGCGGCGCTATCGCGCCTTCTGCGCCGTGAACGGCAATGCGGACGCCCCGCTCGACGGCGGTCGAAGTCTGCTCTCGCGCGTTCAGGACGCGACCATCACCTTGGGCCGGCGAGTGCGTGTCGAGCTCCCGGGCGGCCGCCGGCTCGAGGGCCGTGCCACGGGCTTGGATGGGCACGGCTCGCTCCAGGTCGTCGAGGACAGCGGCGAGCGGCACGCCGTGTCCGCGGGCGACGTCGTCCATCTCCGCCCAGCCGACGGCGGCTATGCGTAGGCAGCTCTCCCCAGGGGAGCAGGTGATCGTCGACACACGGCGACATGGGTCCCTCCTCGTGTTCCCCGCCGTCGCCACCGTGCTCATCTGCGGGCTCGCGGCGTTCGCCGCCGGATGGCTGTCTCGGGGACGCCTAGACGCCGTGCTGCCATGGGTCCCGGAGGGATCGGGGCCTTGGCTCGCCCTGGCTCCCGCCGTTCTCGCTGCGTGGATGGTCGTTGCGTACCCGGTGCGGCGTCTCTTGGCGTGGGGAGCGCTCCGCTACACCCTGACGAGCCGTCGCATCCTCCGGCGCCAGCGGGGATTCCGGCGCAGCGAGCGTGAGCTCCCGCTTGCCATGGTGAGCGACGTCGCGGTTCATCAAACTATCCTGCAGTCGCTCGTGCACTCGGGTTCGATAACCTTGACGACAGGGCAGGCCGCGAGCCTACGGCTCGACGACGTGCCCGAGGTGCGCAGCTTCCGACAACTCGTGCTGGACGCGATCGATGAGCTGCCGCCGGATCAGGGCTTCGCGGACGACGGCGGGCTGCCGCGTCTTGACGGACGGGCGGGCTGCCCGGACGCACCGCCCTGGGAGCTGAGAGAGTACTGATGGAGGGCGACATGGACGACGAGCTGCCTCCTTCCGTGCCAGCAGACGTCGACGACGATCCGGCCGCGCCGAACGCGGCGGCCGTTGAGGCCGCAGCGGAATCTGTGGAAACCGGGCCGACTGAAGCGGAGAGGCGGGCGGTGGGCGATTACCGGCGCGCCGCGAAGTCGCTCGAGAATCTCCTGCTCGGAGGCGAACGCACGCTCAAGCGGCGCGAAGTCGCCCAAGGGGTCGGTCTCTCGCTCTTCTCCGCCCGCAAGCTCTGGCGGGCGCTTGGAATGCCGAACTTCACGGACGACGATCTCGCCTTCACTACCGAGGACCTCGAGCACCTCAAGCTCATGCCGAATCTCGTCCGGAATGGTGTGCTCACGGAGGACGCCGCGCTCTCGGTGACCCGTGCGATCGGCCAGATGACGGACCGCATGGTCGTCTGGCAGGTCGAGGCGCTCATCGAGGACATGGTGGCGACGCAGGGAATCTCGGACGCGGAGGCACGCGTCCGTCTCGTCGAGGAACTGCCGAACCTCATCGAACCGCTCGAGGAGATGCTCGTCTATTCATGGCGGCGGCAGCTGAGCGCAGGCGTCCAGCGTCTCGCGGTCCGCGCTCGGGAAGGGCTCGAGGCGAGCGAGGAGGGCCGGACCGGCGGCGAGGACGACGCGCCGCTACCCCTTGCGCGGTCCGTTGGATTCGCCGACCTCGTCTCCTACACGAGCCTCTCCCGCCGAATGAACGAGAAGACGCTCGCCCGGCTTGTCCAGACCTTCGAGAACACGTGCGCTGAAGTCATCTCCGTGGGGGGCGGCCGGCTCGTCAAGACGGTCGGGGACGAAGTCCTGTACATCGCCGAGACTCCGACGGCGGGCGCCGAGATCGCGCTTGCGCTCTCCCGCGAGATTGCGGCGGACGAGCGTCTCCCCGAGGGGCGCGTGGCGATGGTGTGGGGGCGCGTGCTGAGCAGGCTGGGGGACATCTACGGCCCGACGGTGAATCTCGCGGCGCGCCTCACGGCGATCGCGGCCCCCGGGCAGGTGCTTGTGGACGAGCTCACAGCCGGTGTCCTCGGGAGCGATGCACGGTTCGTTCTGAGTCCCCTCGAGGCCCAGAATGTGCGCGGATTCGGCGAAGTACGGCCGGTCGCGCTGAGCAGGGGCGAGGGCACGGGTATCGTGCTCGACTGATGGCTCACACAAGGGGGATACCTATGGCCGGCGGCGAGGAGACTCCCGAGCAGCAAGCGAGACTCGTGTTCGATGTCGGTGCGGCAACAGATCGTGGCCTTGTCCGTGAGCTCAACGAGGATTCGTATCTCGCACGTGAACCGGTGTTCGCGGTGGCCGACGGAATGGGCGGGCATGAGGCAGGGGAGGTCGCGAGCGGCCTCTGCATCGAGGCCCTGGCTGACAAGGAGATGCTGCCCGCGGGGCAGCCCGTGACGATGCTCGACGTCGTCCTTGCGGTCCGGCGCGCGGACTGGGCGATCCGGGAGGCCACCGGAGCCCGGGCGGGCACGACGCTCGCCGCAGCTTTCAGCGCGAACGACGACGACGGCGCCCCCGCTTGGATCGTCGCCAACGTCGGCGATTCGCGAGTGTACGCAGCCGACCACGGCGAGTTCGACCAGATCACAGTCGATCACTCCGAGGTCTGGGAGCTCATGGCGAGGGGAGAGATCACGCGCGAGGAGGCCCGGGTGCATCCGCGGCGCAACGTCGTGACGCGCGCCCTGGGCACCGGCTTCGACGCGGACCCCGACCTGTGGCTGCTCCCGGCCTTCCCCGGCCAGCGCCTGCTCGTGTGCTCCGACGGGCTCACGACCGAGCTGGAGGATCTGGAGATCGCGGCCATCCTGCGGGAGAACCCAACCTCGCAGGCAGCCGCGGATGCTCTTGTGGCCGCGGCGCTCGAGGCCGGTGGCCGCGACAATGTCACGGTCGTCGTCGTCGGGGTCGAGTCGGCAGACGAGGGCCCCCTTCCCGTGTCGGAGGGGTAAGGCAAGATAGGACACGTGAGCGCAGAATCCGTGACCCCCGAAGCCGCCACCCCGTCTGCGACCCTCCGGGAGGAGTACGAGTCTCTCGCCGAGGAAGTGCGGCGGCACCGGGCGCTCTACTACAACGAGGATGCGCCGGTCATCTCGGACGCGGAGTACGACGCGATGTTCCGCCGGCTCGAGGAGTTCGAGGCGCTCCATCCCGAGCTTGTCTCCAACGATTCCCCTACGCAGGAAGTCGGCGGCGAGGCCACGGCGGCGTTCGCCCCCGTGACGCACCTGAGCCGCATGTACAGCCTGGAGGACGTCTTCTCGATCGAGGAGCTCGACGCGTGGATTACGCGGGCCGAGGCGAGCATCGCCGGCTTTGGAAACCTCCCGCCGGTCCGGTGGCTCACTGAACTCAAGATCGACGGCCTCGCGATCAACCTGCTCTACCGCCGGGGCGAGCTCGTACGGGCTGCGACCCGCGGCGACGGCAGGACGGGTGAGGACGTGACGCACAACGTCTTCACCATCAAGGACATCCCGCGTCGGCTGGCCGGGACGGACCACCCCGAGGAAGTGGAGATCCGGGGCGAGGTCTACATCCCGACGAAGGCGTTCAACGAGTTCAATGAGGCGCTCATCGCCGACGGCAAGGCGCCGCTGGCCAATCCTCGCAACGCGGCCGCCGGATCGCTGCGCCAGAAGGACCCGGCCGAGACGGCGAAGCGCCCACTCAGCATGTTCGTCCACGGGGTGGGCGTGCGCGAGGGGATACCGGCCAGGAGCCAGTCGGAGACGTACGAACTCCTTAAGTCGTGGGGACTGCCGACGAGCCCGTACTACGAGGTGTTCGAGAGCTACGGGAAGGTGCTCGAGTTCATCGAGACCTACCGCGAGAAGCGGCACAGCCTCATCCACGAGATCGACGGCATCGTCATCAAGGCCGACGACTTCGCGACGCAGCGCGCACTCGGTCACACGAGCCGCGTGCCCCGCTGGGCCGTCGCGTTCAAGTACCCGCCGGAGGAAGTCCACACGAAGCTCCTCGATATCGCGGTGAACGTGGGCCGCACCGGCCGTGTGACGCCGTTCGGCGTCATGGTTCCCGTCAAGGTTGCGGGCTCGACCGTGGAGATGGCGACCCTGCACAACCAGGACGTCGTCAGGGCGAAGGGCGTCAAGATCGGCGACATCGTGATCCTCCGCAAGGCGGGCGACGTCATCCCGGAGATCGTGGGCCCGGTCCTCGCCCTGAGGGACCAGCAGGATCCGCCCGTGCGGGACTTCGTGATGCCCACCGAGTGCCCATCGTGCGGGACGCCGCTCGCGCCCGCGAGGGAGGGCGACGTCGACATCCGCTGCCCCAACGCCCGCTCGTGCCCCTCCCAGCTCCGCGAGCGGGTCTTCCACCTCGCCGGACGTGGGGCATTCGACATCGAGGCGCTCGGCTGGGAGGCTGCGGTCGCCCTGACCCAGCCTGCCGAGCCCGAGGTTCCCCCGCTTGAGAACGAGGCGGGGATCTTCGACCTCACTCCCGAGGTCCTGCGCGACGTCAAGATCCGCCGCCAGAAGCGCACCAAGGGTGTCGCCTCGGGCGAATGGGAGCTCGTTCCGTACTTCTGGAACAAGACGCAGACCAAGCCGACCGTCAACACCGAGCGGCTGTTCCGGGAACTCGAGAAGGCGAAGAGCCAGCCCCTGTGGCGCGTCCTCGTGGCCCTCTCCATCCGGCACGTCGGGCCGACGGCGTCCCGTGCCCTCGCGACACGGTACGGCTCGATGGACGCGCTGCGCGAAGTCCTCGCAGCCCCGGATGCGAGAGAGCAGCTTGCCGAGGTCGACGGCGTCGGGCCGATCATCGCGGACGCAGTCATCGAGTGGTTCGCCGAGGACTGGCACCGCGAGATCGTAGACCGGTGGAAGAACGCCGGCGTGCTCATGCGGGACGAGCAGCACGCGTCCACGCCGCGCACGCTCGAGGGCTTGACGGTCGTGGTCACTGGCTCGCTCAAGAACTTCAGCCGGGACGAGGCCAAGGAGGCCATCATCATCCGCGGGGGGAAAGCTTCCGGTTCAGTGTCCAAGAACACCGACTACGTGGTGGCGGGGGAGAACGCCGGCTCCAAGCTCGACAAGGCAGAATCGCTCAACCTGCCGGTGCTCGACGAGGATCGTTTCCGGATCCTGCTCGAGCAGGGACCCGCGGGTCTAGGCGATGCGCCAGCCGTCGAGGAAGGGCAGGCAGGGGACGACGAAGCGGAGACTTCGGAAGTCCTCGCGGCAATCGCGACGGACGAGGACGAGTGATGGACTACACCGAGGACTTCCTGGCCGATCTCCTGACTACAGCTCGACGGGCGGCCGCCGCCGGCGCAGCCGTGCTGGCCGGACGGGACGGGGCGCAGCTGAGCCAGGAGACGAAGAGCTCCGGAAGCGACTGGGTCACGGAGTTCGATCTCGCTGCGGAGCGCGCCGTCCGGGCGGTCCTCGCGGATGAGAGGCCGCGCGACATCGTGACCGGTGAAGAGCAGGGGACTACGATCGTCGACTCGCCGAGCGGCTTCCGGTGGTCAATCGACCCGCTCGACGGCACTACGAATTTCATCCGGGACATCGTCTACTACGCGACCAGCGTCGCAGTCGCCGACGAGCACGGCAGGTGGCTAGCCGGCGTCGTCCGTGCCCCCGCGCTCCGCCGGGAGTACTGGGCGGTTCACGGGGGCGGCGCCTTCAGAGCGGACGACGGCGGTGAGCCGCGAGCGCTCGACGGTCCCCTTCCGGGCCGGGACACCGCGGGTTCGGCCCTGCTCGCGACGGGCTTCAGCTACGATCCGGCCATCCGGGCCGAGCAGGCTCGTGCGCTGCCCGGGCTCATGGACGGGTTCGGGGACATGCGTCGCCTCGGCTCGGCCGCCCTGGACCTGTGTCTAGTTGCAGACGGCACCCACGACGCCTACGGGGAGCGCGGCCTGAACGAGCACGATTTTGCGGCAGGAGCACTCATCGCCGAAGAGGCCGGCTGTTGGGTCAGGCGCCCGCAGCTCACGAGCCCGCTCGAAGGCGGACCCTCGGCCGAGGAGCGCCTCGCCCTGTGGACCTGCGCCGGCGGCATCGAGTTCTCGGGACGGTTCCCCGTCGAATGAGCGCAGCGCGAACGGGCACACCTCGAGTGAGCGGAGTCGTGATCCGTGAGGCCACCGCGGTCGACTTCCCAGAGATTGCCCGGATCACCCGTGAGGCGTATCTGGGGGCCGGCTATTTCGAGGACGCCGAACATCCTTACATGCGGCAGGTCGTCGACGTGGCGTACCGGGCCAAGCGTGGCACGGTGCTCGTGGCCGAGAGGGACGGACGGCTTGTCGGCTCCGTGACTCTCATGGCGCATGGCGACGGCTTCGACCAAGTGGCGCGCAAGGGCGAGTTCGAGTTCCGCCTCCTCGTCGTTGACCCCGCGGTCCAACGCACCGGGGCGGCGACCGCCCTCGTAGCCGAGGTCGAGGCGAGGGCACGACGCGCGGGCGCGACCGCCGTCGTCCTCACCACGGGCATCGACTGGGTTGCCCCGCACGCCCTCTATGCGCGCCTCGGCTACGAGCGCGCGCCCGAACGGGACTGGCCGATCGAGGGGACCGACATCTGGCTGCCCGTCTACCGGAAGCCCCTCACCTAGGCCCGTCCAGGGGTCACCTCCCGTCGGTGCACGCCCGTTCAGGGGTCACCTCCTGTCGGTGTGTGCCCGTTCAGTGGTCACCTCCCGTCGGTGCGTGCGGCTGGATCAATCGCACAGCTCGTACCGGTGTTCGGGACGCCCTGTCGCGCCGTAGCGGAGCCGGATCTCGATCGAGCCGTCGTCCGCGAGCGCGGCAAGATACCGCTGGGCGGTCGCGCGCGAGACACCGACGACGGCGGCGACCTCGGCGGCCGAGAGGAGACCGCCGGAAGCGAGGGCTTCGAGCACTGCGGTCTCCGTGCTCGAGCGTGGGCGGCCCGGCGCGCTCGGTTCCCGCGTGCCGAGCAGGGACCGGCGTGCGCGGTCGAGGCTGGCCTGATCGAGGTTGCCCGGCGTGCCTAGCATTCGTCGGAAGCGTGAGTAGCCGCGGAGGACGGTCTCGAGTTCGTCCGCCCCGAAGGGCTTGATGAGGTAGCCGAGGGCGCCTCGCCGCAGGGCGTAGCGGATCGAGTCTGGATCGGCCGCTGCGGTGAGCATGATCGTGTCGGCGTCGAGACTGGGAAGGAGCTCGAGACCGGGCGTGTCGGGGAGGTACACGTCGAGCAGCACAAGGTCGGGCCGGAGCGCGTGCACGGCCTGCAGTGCCAGTGCGGCGGTCCCAACCGGGGCGAGAGCCGCGAAGCCCGGGATTGCTTCCACGTACGTGGCGTGGACGCGCGCGACGTGGAAGTCGTCGTCCACAATGAGGACTCTGAAGTCGGTCATGGCTCGGTCCTCCCGACTACCCGAGCGCCAAAGACCGCGCCTGGTCCACCCGGGCGACCTGGCGAGATGACCCACACTTCTCCGCCGCGGCGCCGAGCGAGCTGGCGGGCGAGGGGGAGGCCCAGACCGTGCCCGGCGGGCGGTTCGAGGTCTGCTTCGTACGGCGCAGAGGGCGTCGTTGTGTACCCGGGCTCGAAGAGGCGCGGCGGAGGCACCGGACCGATCCCATCCCCCGAGTCAGAGACAACGAGGTGCAGTGTTGGGCCATCGTCGAGGAGTTCGACCTCGACCCAACGCTCCCCGTTCCCGTCCTGGGAGCCGGCGACGGCGGCACGAACCGCGTTGTCGACGAGGTTGCCGAGGACGGTTGTCACGTCCTGTGGGGCTGAGACGGGCCGGCGCACGAGCGTCGAGTCGCCTAGCCGGAGGACCACTCCACGCTCGGCGGCCTCGATGCCCTTTGCTCCGAGGAAGGCTTGAAGCCCGGGGTCGCCGAGGAGCTCTGCCTGCTCCAGGGGATAGTCGAGCGGACCCGAAGAAGCCAGCTGTCCGAGGTAGGCGCGGGCCTGCGAGGCCTCGCCGATGTCCAGAAGCCCTGCGACAGCGTGGAGCTGGTTGCTGAACTCGTGCCGCTGGGCGCGTAACGCCTCGCTCAGCGCCCCGACGGCATCGAGTTGGCGGGTTAGGCTCTGCAGCTCGGTCCGGTCACGGAGCATGACGACCCACCCGAGCGATCGGAGACCATGGATGACGCGCCGAGCGGTGGCGACGAGGACCCGCTCCCCAACCACGAGCTCCCGGGCAGGTTCGTCAGCGGCGCTGGCCGTGGTGAGCGACTTCAGGACGTCGGGGACGTGCGCCGCAGCCCAATCGGAACCTGTGAAGTCGGGTGTGTCTCCGAGTAAACGCCGAGCTGCTGCGTTGACGACCGTCACCCGTCTTGTCCGCGAGATCCCGATGACACCTTCGTCGATACCCCGCAATACGGCTTCCTGGTCCTGGACGAGTGTTCCGATGTCCTCTGGCTCGAGCCCGAGGGTGAGCTGGGAGAGCCGACGGCGGAGGGCGAGCGAAGCGAGCGTACCGACGGCAAGGGCCAGAGCTGCGGTTCCGGCTACAGCGAGAGCGTCGGCGCCGAGGCTGTCGCCGACACTTGAGCGCGCGAAGCCCGTGCTGACCTCGCCGACGACCGTACCGGGGGCTTGGCGGGCACCGATCGGTGCGAAGATCGGCACCTTGGCGCCGACCGACGGGCCGAGCGTCCCTGTATTTCGGACAGTCTCCTCGTGTCCGGCGAGGGCGACGTCCGGCGCGGTGCTCACCCGTTCCCCGAGCCGTGCCGGATCCGGGTGCGCGAGGCGGAGGCCCTGCTCATCGGTCACGACGACGAAAAGGGCCCCGCTGCGCTGGCGGATCGCCTCTGCTGCGGCCATGACTGGCCCAGCGGCCAGTTCGGCCGGTGGCGGGGTGCCGCCCTCCGCCGCGACTGCGGCTACCTCTCGCCGCAGAGCAGGGTCCGCGGCGGCGGCGCGCGCGAGGGTGAGGGCATTCTGCTCGGCCTCGGTCCAGAGTCGCTCGTACGCGAGCCATAGGTGAGCGCCCGCGGCAAGGGCGACAGCGAGCAGGACGGCCGCCAGCTGGAGCAGGAGGATCCTCGTCGAGAAGCGCAGGGCGCGGCGACCTTTCCGGCTTGGGGCGCGCTCCGTCGTCGTGCTCATGAGCCCATGCTAGGGCTGCGCAAAACGCGCAAAACCCGGAAAATGCGCACTACCCACGGCAACTTCGGCAAACCCTTCTCTCGTTCCACCAGGCCGCTACGGTCTGTACCGCGCATCACACCGTGGTGATGCCCTTCACAGAGAGGAGTCAGCGATGCTGGTACTGCTCGGCTTCGCGATGATCGCCGTCTTCATGGCGCTCATCATGACCAAGAAGCTCACACCGGTGCTCGCGCTCATCATCGTGCCGACAGTCTTCGGACTGTTTGCCGGAGCCGGTCTCGGCATAGGCGACATGGTCATCACGTCAATGAAGTCCATGGCTTCGACCGCCGCCCTGCTCATGTTCGCGATCGTCTACTTCGGGCTCATGATCGACGTCGGCCTCTTCGACCCGCTGGTGAGGTTTATCCTCCGAAAGCTCGGCAATGACCCCGCCAAGGTCGTCTTTGGCTCCGCCCTGCTCGCTGCAGCTGTCTCGCTCGACGGCGACGGTTCGACGACATTCATCCTGACGACAGCCGCCATGCTCCCCGTTTACCTCCGTCTCGGACTGAGCCCCGTCGTGCTCACATGCGTCGCGGGCCTCGCGAACGGGACGATGAACATCCTCCCGTGGGGCGGCCCTACGGCGCGTGCTGCGGCCGCGCTGAAGATCGACGTCAACGATGTGTTCGTTCCCATGGTTCCGTCGCTGCTGGCCGGCCTCGTCCTCGTCTTCCTGTTCGCGTGGCGCCTCGGCCTCCGCGAACGGCGTCGCCTTGCCGTGGAGCGCCCCGAGGTGTGGGGGCCGGGAGGCTCCGGATGGGCTTCCGACCGCGGCGCCCGGACCGGGAAGCGGACGACGCCGGGTGGCGGCCTTGCGCTCGCAGACTCACCCCTGCCGGTGACCACCTTGGTGGACGATGACTCGATGGCGGGCACGGCCCTCGACCCCACGCGGACCACCCTCCGGCCGAAGTTGTTCTGGTTCAACCTCGCGCTCACGATCGGGATCATGGTGCTCCTCGTTGCGAACATCCTCCCGCTGCCGTATGTGTTCATGGTGGGAGCCGCCGTCGCCCTCGTGGTCAACTTCCCGCGGGTCAAGGACCAGGCGGCGCAGCTCGTCGCCCACGCGCCGTCGATCGTCGCCGTCGTCTCCATGGTGATCGCTGCCTCGGTGCTCACTGGCGTACTCACGGGCAAGATCGGCGGGACCACGATTGTGCAGTCGATGTCCTCGTGGCTCGTCTCGATCATTCCCGCAGACGCTGGGCCGTTCATGGCGGTCATCACGGGCATCCTTTCGATCCCGATGACGTTCTTCATGAGCAACGACGCGTTCTACTTCGGAGTCCTGCCGCTTCTTTCTGAGACCGCCAGCCACTACGGGGTCAGTGCCGCTGAGATGGCGCGAGCCTCCATCACCGGACAGCCCTTCCACCTGCAGAGCCCGCTCGTCCCGGCGATCCTCCTGCTCGTGTCCCTCGCCAAGGTCGAGCTCGGCGATCACCACAAGCTCGTCCTGTGGCGGACTGCCGTGATCTCCCTCGTCATGCTCGCGGTCGGCGTGCTCATCGGGGTCGTCGGCATCGGCTAGTCGCGTCCCCTCGTCCCTCCGCCCGTTCAACCGTCACCTCCCGACGGTTGAACGGGGCGCGGGTCCCGGGCGCTGCCGGGAGGGGCGACGCAACGCCGCGAGCCCGCCGCACGACTAGACTGGACGGCGATACCTAACCACCGCACAGGGGAGATCCATGGCTGAGATCACTCGGGATGACGTTGCGCATTTGGCGCAGCTTGCGCGCATCGAGATGAGTGCACATGAACTGGACCGGATGGCGGGGGAGCTCGCCCACATCGTCGACGCCGTCAAATCGGTGAGCGAGGTGGCCGCCCCGGATGTTCCTGCGACGTCCCACCCGATCGCCCTCAGCAACGTCTTCCGCGAGGACGTCGTGGGCCATGTGCTCACACCCGACCAGGCGCTCTCCGGCGCCCCCGACGCCGACGACCATCGGTTCAAGGTCCCGGCCATCCTGGACGAGGAGTGAGCGCCGCGATGAACGAGCTGATTACGAGCACGGCCAACGAGCTGGCCGAGAAGCTGTCCGCCAAGGAGGTCTCCTCCGAGGAGGTCACCCAGGCGCACCTCGATCGAATCTCGGAGGTCGATGAGCAGGTCCACGCGTTCCTGCACGTCAACACGGAGGAGGCGCTCGCCGTCGCCCGCGAGGTCGACTCGATCCGTGCGGCAGGCGGGGACGACGCCGCGGCTCTCCATCCGCTGGCCGGCGTCCCGATAGCGATCAAGGACCTCATTGTCACGGTGGGGCAGCCGACGACGGCCGGATCCCGCATGCTCGAGGGCTGGATGAGCCCCTACGACGCGACGGTCATCAAGAAGATCCGGGCGGCGAAGCTGCCGATGCTCGGCAAGACGAACCTCGACGAGTTCGCCATGGGCTCCTCGACGGAGCACTCGGCTTTCGGGCCGACCCGCAACCCGTGGGACCTCGAGCGCATTCCGGGCGGCTCCGGCGGCGGGTCGGCGGCCGCGGTCGCCGCGTTCGAGGCGCCGCTCGCGCTCGGCACCGACACCGGCGGCTCGATCCGTCAGCCCGGCGCGGTCACGGGAACGGTCGGCGTGAAGCCGACCTACGGCGCTGTGTCCCGCTACGGCGCAATCGCCATGGCGTCGAGCCTCGACCAGATCGGCCCGGTCTCCCGCTCGGTGCTCGACGCCGCGCTCCTCCAGGAGCTCGTGGGCGGCCACGATCCGTTCGACTCGACTTCCCTCACGGACTCGTTCGACACGCTCGTCTCGGCGGCCCGCAACGGCAGCGTCGAAGGGCTCCGGATCGGCGTCGTCAAGGAGCTCGGCGGTGAGGGCTTCCAGCCCGGCGTGGAGGCTCGTTTCCGTGACGCCCTCGAGATGCTCCGCGGAGCGGGTGCCGAGGTCGTCGAGGTTTCGTGCCCGAATTTCCGATACGCGCTCGGCGCGTACTACCTCATCATGCCGTCCGAGGTCTCCTCGAACCTCGCAAAGTTCGACGGCGTGCGTTATGGCCTGCGGGTCCTGCCGAAGGAAGGCCCCCTCACGATCGAGCGAGTCATGGGCGCCACGCGCGCCGCAGGGTTCGGGGAAGAGGCGAAGCGTCGCATCATCCTCGGCACGTACGCGCTCTCGGCGGGTTACTACGACGCCTACTACGGCTCTGCCCAGAAGGTCCGCACGCTCATCCAGCGTGACTTCGACGCCGCTTTCGCAAAGGCCGACGTCCTCATCTCCCCGACGGCCCCCACGACAGCGTTCCGCCTCGGCGAGAAGCTCGACGACCCGCTCGCCATGTACCTCAACGACGTCGCCACGATCCCCGCGAACCTCGCGGGGGTTCCCGGCCTGTCCCTCCCGGGCGGCCTCGCCGACGAGGACGGCCTGCCCGTCGGCATCCAGCTCCTCGCACCTGCCCGCGAGGACGCGCGCCTGTACAAGGTGGGTGCTGCGCTGGAGTCCCTGCTCGAAGCGCAATGGGGCGGCCCGCTGCTGTCCAAGGCGCCGGTCCTCGGGGCCGCGAAGACCGGAGAGGTGAACTGATGTCTGATCCCACGCTGTCCTTCGACGAGGCCATGGAGCAGTTCGATCCCGTCCTCGGCTTCGAGGTCCACGTCGAGCTCAACACAAAGACCAAGATGTTCTCCTCGGCCCCGAACGCTTTCGGCGACGACCCGAACACGAACGTCAATGAGGTCGATCTGGGCCTCCCGGGCGTCCTCCCGGTCGTGAACAAGGCGGCGGTCGAATCGTCGATCAAGATCGGCCTGGCGCTCAACTGCGAGATCGCCGAGTCCTGCCGCTTCGCGCGGAAGAACTACTTCTACCCCGATACGCCGAAGAACTTCCAGACCTCCCAGTACGACGAGCCGATCGCCCACGACGGCTGGATCGACATCGAACTCGAGGACGGCGAGGTGTTCCGCGTCGAGATCGAGCGTGCCCACATGGAGGAGGACGCCGGAAAGCTCACTCACATGGGCGGGGCGACTGGCCGCATCCAAGGTGCTGAATACTCGCTCGTGGACTACAACCGGGCAGGCGTCCCGCTCGTCGAGATCGTCACGAAGCCGATCGTCGGCGCCGGACGCCGCGCCCCCGAGCTCGCCCGCGCCTACGTCTCCGCGATCCGGGAGATCGTGAAGAACCTCGGGGTCTCCGACGCGCGGATGGAGCGCGGCAACGTCCGCTGCGACGCGAACGTCTCCCTCATGCCCAAGGGCGCTACGAAGTTCGGCATCCGGTCCGAGACGAAGAACGTGAACTCGCTGCGCTCTGTCGAGCATGCCGTCCGCCATGAGATCCAGCGCCATGCCGCGGTCCTCGCGGGTGGCGGGACGGTCACCCAGGAGACGCGGCACTGGCACGAGGACACGCGGACGACGACGGCGGGTCGCCCCAAGAGCGACGCCGACGACTACCGCTACTTCCCGGAACCCGACCTCGTCCCGGTCGTCGCAACGCGCGAGTGGGTCGAATCCATCCGCGCCCAGCTCCCCGAGCCGCCGGCTGAGCGACGCAAGCGTCTCAAGGCCGCGTGGGGGTATTCGGACCCGGAGTTCCGCGACGTCGTCAACGCGGGCGTGGTGGACGCCATCGAGGAGACCATCTCTGCCGGGGCTACTCCGGCCGCCGCCCGGAAGTGGTGGATGGGCGAGATCGTGGGCCGCGCGAAGGTCGCCGACGTCGAGCCTGCTGAGCTCGGGGTCACGCCCGAGGCCATCGTCGAGCTCAACGGCCTCGTGGAGGGCGGAAAGCTCAACAACAAGATGGCCGCGCAGGTGCTCGACGGCGTGATCGCGGGCGAGGGAACGCCGACTCAGGTCATGGAGGCCCGCGGACTCGTCCTTGTGTCCGACGACGGCGCCCTCCTCGAGGCGATCGACTCGGCTCTCGCAGCACAGCCCGAAGTCGCCGAGAAGATCCGCGGCGGCAAGGTCCAGGCCGTCGGCGCGATTGTGGGCGGGGTCATGAAGGCCACCCGTGGTCAGGCCGACGCGGGACGCGTGCGCGAGCTCATCCTCGAGAAGCTAGGGGTCAACGCGTAGGGGCTGCCCGTCGTCGTCCTCTCTGCCGCTACACCGCCGGGCCCGGACCTTCTGGGCCCGGCGGTTTGCGTTCTACTCTGGGCCCCATGACCTCACCCATCCACCTCCATTCCACCGTCCTCGGAGCGCCCGACCCGCAGCAGCTCGCGCGTTTCTACGCGAATCTCCTCGGCTGGGAATTGGGTGACGACGATCGGGAGTGGGCCACGATCGCGAGTCCGACGGGCGGAGGGAAGCTGTCATTCCAGCTCGAGGAGAACTTCGAGCGCCCGGTGTGGCCGGAGGAGCCGGGCCGGCAGCAGATGATGATGCACCTCGACCTCAAGGTCGATGACCTCGCGAGGGCAGCCGCGCATGCAGCAGAGTGCGGAGCCAAACGGGCCAGCCATCAGCCGCAGGACGATGTCATCGTCTTCTTCGACCCGGCGGGCCACCCGTTCTGCCTCTTCGAGAACTGATCGCGGCGTAGTCCCCGGAATTCTTAGGGTCTTCTTAGACGCCGTTTCCTACTCTGGATTCAGTACCGGAACGTGTCCAGACGAAGGAAGCACATGCCTGCACAGTCCTCCACCCGCCCCGAAACCGCGGCCGCGCGTGTTCTCGGCCTCGACTTCCCGGCTGGTGGCCACCAGCCCTCGGCAGTGCGGTGGATTGCGGCGACCATCGTCGCAGTCGTCGGCTCCGTTGCGGCCTGCGCGGCTCTCGCTGCGCTCGGCGTCGCGATGTTCCCCGCCACTGCCGGCTACGAGCACTTCCGCTTTGCCGACTACACGAAGCTCACCGTCATCGGCGTCGTCCTGGCGTGCGTGGCCTGGCCCATCGTGACCTGGTTCTCGACGCGCGCGTGGAAGCCGTTCCTCGTGCTCACGGTCCTCGTCACGCTCGGCGGCCTCGCCCCCGACGCGTGGATTCTCTACAAGGGCCAGCCGGCCGATGCCGTCGGCGTTCTGGTCCTCATGCACATTGCCCTGGCGCTCGTCACCTATCCTGCGCTGGTCCTCATCGCGCCTCAGCGGAAGTCGGCGCAGCGCGCTGTTCCGCTTGAGCGATAAGTTCGCCGACCAGCTCTCGGAGCACGTCCGCGACGATCTGCACGGAGTGTCGTCTCGCGTTCTCCGGCCGGATGAGCAGGTCAATGCTTCGCCGAGTCGCAATCCCTTCGAGGGGGCGGAGCACGACGCCGGGCGGCAGCCCGACCGCGGCCGTGTACCGCGGGAGCAGTCCGAGGACGCCTCCGCCGGCCACGACGGAGGCGACAGAGGAGTAGTCGTTGATCCGGTGGGCCACTTCAGGCGCTCGGCTCGCGACCGCGCCGATCGCCGCAAGCACGTCCGCGGGGGAGTAGCCAGCGCGGCTGGAGACCCAGGATTCGCTTGCCACGTCTTCTGGCCGGAGCGAGGTACGCGCGGCAAGTGGATGTCGGGCTGGCACAGCGACGTCGAAGGGCTCCCGCGCGAGCGGCACTACGACGAGCCGGTCCTCGGGCCATTCGTCGCTATGAGCCATGCGGTGCGCGAGGACGACGTCGTAACGGCCGGTCAGCGCCGGGAAGCCGTGCTGGGGCACGTCCTCGTCGGCGAGGCGTAGGCGTGGGGAGGCGCCGCCGTCGGCCGCTCCCACTGCGAGACGGGCGGACAGGCGCCCGAAGAGCGCCTGTCCCGCGGAATGGAATGCGCTCACCGAGACCGTCCCGACTGGGTCGTCATGAAAGGCGCCGATGGCAGCGCGGGCATCGGCCATTGCGCGGACGACGGCGCCGCCAGCCTCCGCGAGGACCTTGCCGGCGTCTGTGAGGACGAGGCTGCGGCCCTCCTTGCGCGTGAGCGGAACGCCTGCGCTGCGGGTCAGGAGGGCCAGCTGCTGGGAGACGGCCGACGGCGTGACGAGCAGCTCCTCCGCAACGGCCTTGACGCTCCCGAGCTCGCCGAGTTCGCGGAGGATCTGCAGTTGCCGGACATCCATGAAGAAATCCTAAGGGTTCATGGGGCATACGCTAATCTTCCTAATTCGACTTTTGCGGCGTGAACTCCGATATCTGGATGACTCGATCGGGCTTGAGCCCGGGTTGGAGTGCATGGGTGATCAGGACAATGCAAGCGCTCTGCGACCATTCGGTCATTTCTTCGGCCATTACGGCAACACTCTGGGCGTCGACACCGTTGAAGGGCTCGTCGAACACCGCGAGATCGAAGCTTCCGAGGGTATTGATGACGTACCAGAGCTTTTTGGCCGTCCCGGTGGACAGGTTTCCAGCGTTTTCGTTCAGCCAGGGGGTCAAGCCGAGAGTCGTGGCGCGACGGAGCCCCGTTTCACGGTCTACGCGGCGAGCTGTCGACGCCAACGCGATGTGGTCGTGGACGGTCAGGAGGGGAAAATGCGACGGCTCAGCGCGGCAGACCCGACGCCGTGCCCGCGTCCGTGCCTCGTGCGCGTTCACCCCTGCAATATGGACCTTCCCCGACCACGGTCTCAGGTATCCGCTTACGAGCTCCGCGAAAGTGGATTTCCCGGAGCCATTCGGTCCTGCGAGGAGAATGAGTCCAGGGGCTTCGACGGCAAGGCTGGCATCCACAACGATGGGTGCGCCCTCTACATGGCCGGCTGTGACCTTGATGAACTCGATGGCAGGTGGAGAATCCGACGGCGCAGGCACAGGGCAGCGATTCCTATCAAGACGAGGGTGTAGAGGACACTTCCGATGAGGCCGATGTTGCGCGGAGCGAGGGCCGTCCCCGCGGCAGGGACCGCGCTCAGGAACGTTATGAGCGCAGAAGCCAGAGATGGTTCGGCCGAGCCATCCGCCTGACTGAAGGTGGTTCGGCTCAAGCTCCCGCCGAGGATTGTGGCCGCCGCAGTGGAGGCGACAATCGGGGCCGCCATCCAGAACGGCACTCCGTCAACGGCCCATCCGAGGAGGATGGCTCCAGGAGACACGAGGGTGACCGCGAATGCCGTCTGGCCTATGAGGACGGCAGCAACAACCGTCCTGACGTCGGCCCCGCTTTCCCACATGAATCGAAGCCTAGGTATCAGGACGACGGCGCCGTTGTCTCGGGAGACGAAGTCAGCCACGGTCAGCCCCGCCATGAATGCGAGCCATGTGAGGAGACTGTCGATATTGCGGCCGAGTGGGAATTCCTCGACGCGTAGGCCCCCGATCCTAAGAGCCGCAACCACCACCGACCCGGTGATGAGGAGCCAAGACACATTCGCCGCCATTCGTAGATAGCGGGAATGCGTGAGATGGATCCACAGGGCGTTGGAGATGCTGTCAATTCCGCGACGCGGCAAAGGCAGGATTTTGCGGGAATGAACAAAGGATTCGCGGGACATCTTTATCCAGGATCTCCTGAGGACGATTACGCTGGCGACATCAATCCCCAGGCTGACGAATCCCACTGCGACATCCCAATGCTCTGGAAACACCGTGGGCGGCCACCAGCTCTTCTCGCGGCTTACCGCGCGGGCGGTTGCATATGCAGGAACGGAAATCAAGACGGCCGCGAATCCGTGGAGAATGATCTGCCGCGAGAGAACCGAGGGCCGGGGTGCGTGAATCGCCAGCCACGCGCTGAGTGCGAGAACGGGCAATGCGGAAGCCAGTGGGGCGCCCGCGAGAGTCATGACAAGGAAGGGACTCAAATCTCCCGAACACACGCACAGGGCACTCGTTGAAACGGCGGCCGTGAAGACGGCAACCAGAAGGGATCGTGGCGCAGCGTGTACTAGGAAGTAGTGCCGCTTTTCGACATCGAGGGCCCGGAAGAGTGATTGATTGGGGCTGCGCTGAACTGCGAGGCGGCGGGGTCCTAAGACCTCTCGAAGCAATGCTGCGACTGAGACATAGACGTTCAGCAGGATGGCTCCAACTGCTACAAGCGTGCCCGGGTCCGCCCTTGCGGTGACCGTCGCTTCCATCGGGAGTGTACGCAGCAGCGTAAAAATGACTAGTCCGATCGTGAACGTCACGAAGCCGAGCAGCAGCACCGCTGTAGCGGCTACCCATGTGAGTGCTCGAAGGGGCATACTCCAGCCCATGGAAGCCAAGAAGCGGACTCGCTCGAAGGTCAGCGCGGCGATGAAGCTAGGGGGCATCACAGTCGGTTCTTCGGTTTGGATTGGGTGATCTCGGCGTCTTCCAAAAGGCCCAGAGTCGCCATCACGAAGGCCAGCGCTACCCACGCCCATAGGGGGAGCGAGGCTGGCAACTCGAGTTTGCTACTGGACGCTGAGATGACTCCGCAGAGTCCGACCACGATTGCACTGACTGCACCGAGACGCGCAGATACCGGCCGCAAGATGAGGACCAGGAGAAGCAGGAGGGCTACTGCTGCCGCTAGCAACAGGATCCAGCCTAGGTCGTCTCCACGCCGCGATGCGGCTCCGAGAAACGAGTCCAGGGCCACGCTTGTCAGGCAGAAAAGTGCGGTGGCGATGGCAGCATTCCGTCGGTACTTCGAGAACATTCCCAGAAGCCTTTCCTCAGAGCAGCAGTGCAGATGCCGCGACGCCGGTTGAAAGCGCGAAAATCGAGATCTTGGTGCGAGCGCTCCCCTGTATCCATTGCCGCCTGAAGAGGAGCGGAGCGCACAGTCCCACGAGTGCCACCACGATGAAGCCCGGCCATTCACCCTTTGCCGTGGGAACGGCTAGGAGTATGGCGAGGAGGTGGAGGTAGAGAACGGAACCGATCGATGCGATCGCTAGTGGACCGAGCGTCAACCTGCCGAAACCCAGCCGGAGCGATGGGAGGAGCCGCGATTCCAAGATCGACGCGAGCGAAAAGTAGAGGGCGCTCACGCCTAAGGAGAGGACGAATCCGAGCAGAGAACCGACTCCGACGGCGAGTTCAACGGCTGGCCCTTTCTCCATCGAGGCGAATTCGGGCGTGGCTTCCAGACGATCCAAGATCATCGGTCGGAGTTGTTGAAGACGAGTCCAGAGACTGACTCCGACCATGGCCAGAGCCAGCATCCAGAGAAGACTGGAGGTACTACGGGAGTGCGATGGGCGAACTTCATCTGGATTCGCGGGCAGGGTTGGAGGTGCTGTCATGATCGAAAGGGCCCTTGTTCGATTTCAGAATGCGATGACAGCCGCTTCGACAGCAGCAGCCAGCGCGATCAGGGTCAAGGATGCAAGGAAGACTTTGAGCGTCGAAGGAATCTCACGAGCGTATGCGCGGGCGGGCCCGACGCTTTGCGGCTCGAAGGCTGCCCGAAGACCTGACACAAGCGGCATGAGCCCTGCGGCTGCCGCGAGGCACATTCCCACGAACTCCAAGGGTGCGTACGGCCAGATCGTTCCGACGACGTTCTCGACTCCGACGGCTCCCGCGCTCGCACGGAAGGTCGCTCCTATATAGGCAGCGACGATGGGCCACACGATGAGGGTGGCCGTCCCGGCCGTGGCTGCTCCTGCATACAGTAGTGCTCCAGTCGACGCGTTGTTCAGGAGGACTTTCACGAACGCCTCCGTCCATTCGGTTCCCTGAGGATCAGGCGAAGGTGCGTCAAGTGCTAATCCAACGTCCGCTTGAGCGCCGATCGCCGCTCCGGCTGCCAGCAACGCCAAGGAGAGCGCGAGCGCGTACGGCCATGACTGGCTGGCGATCTCCTTGGCGCTGCCCATCATTAGGTGGATCGCTGACTACGCGATGGCGACGGCGCGGCCGAATCGGAGGATGGCCCATCGGGTCGTGGCAACGATGACTGCCGCCGTGCCACCCGAAAGGAGCCCCATGACGACGGCTAGGACCCAGCCGCCGACTGTGACCGCGTCAACGATCTGGGATGCGAAAGCTGAGGACAAGCCGAACATTCCCGCGATGTACATGACTCCTACGCTGCCCAGGGAAAGCCCGATGACGCTGACTGCGGCTGCTGCAACAAGAGGTTTGGAAGAACTGCGAAAATTCATGACTGGCTCCTCTCTCAAGGGACGCTGTGACCGGCGTGGTCACGCCCAGAGAGTAGGCAGCGGACCTCTACTTGTATCCAGTTGTCCCGAGTGCGCAAGGAACGTTTGTGTCCGAGGCCGATGGATGCGGGGCCGGAGGAGCGTCACATTCGGTCATAAGGCTGCTCGGCGGCCTCCACTTGTCGTTGGCAGTCCTCGATGAAGACCTGATTGCGAGGCAAAGGTGAAGGAATGCTAATTCATCTCGCGAGATACCGGCTGTCGTTCTAAGCCATCAGCTCCCGTGAATGGCGATGCAGGCGTAGGTAGGCGGTGAGTTTCGCCGTTGCCGCACGTGGGCAGAGTTCGAAGAGCTGTGCGGACGGCCTGCCGAAAAGCAAGACCTCGAAAAGGCGCGGACTCCGGCGAGCGTCGCAGCTATCGCTCGGACGTCAACGAGGGACAGGCCTCATTGACCCCAGACGTACCTGAATTCATCTGCGCAGACCCTCGCCAGACGACTGCCGTGCCGAAAGGGCTGACAGCTAAGCGTCCCTAAACCGTCCCTTGAGACACCGGCTGTTGTTCTAAGCCTTTGCCTGCTTTTGAATGGCCTCATGAAAGCCCTGTTCAAGCCGGGCCCGCAGGCGGGCTTCGAGTTCGTCGAACGGCCCGAGCCGGAAGCTGGCCCGGCGGATGTGAAGATTCGCGTGCTCGCGACAGGCATCTGTGGGACGGACCTGCACCTTCAGTCTTGGGACGAAGCTGCCCAGTCCATGAGCAACCCGCCGTTCATCCCGGGGCACGAGTTCTACGGCGAAGTCGTCGAGGTGGGGGAGGACGTCCGCGACGTGCGGGTCGGTGACCGTGTGTCAGGCGAGGGCCATATCGTGTGCGGGGTCTGCCGAAACTGCCGTGCAGGGCGCCGCCAGATGTGCATCCACGTCTCGAGTGTGGGAGTCCAGCGCGATGGGGCGTTCGCCGAGTTCGTCGTGATCCCCGAGACGAACGTGTGGGTCCACCACGATCCCTCGATCACCCCCGAGCTCGGCGCGATCTTCGACCCCTTCGGCAACGCCACCCACACTGCGTTGAGCTTCCCGGTGGTCGGCGAGGATGTCCTCATCACCGGGGCCGGCCCGATCGGCCTCATGGCCATTTCGATCGCCCGGCACGCGGGTGCCCGGAAGATCGCGATCACCGACGTCTCCCAGCGCCGCCTCGAACTCGCTCGGGGGATGGGCGCCGACCTCGCGGTCGACGTCTCCACGATGAGCCTGGGCCAAGCCCAGCGAGAACTCGGCCTGGTCGAGGGATTCGACGTGGGCTTCGAGATGTCCGGGCGCCCGGCCGCGTTGCAGGGGATGATCGAGAACATGAACCACGGCGGCCGGATCGCCCTGCTCGGCCTACCCGCTCAATCCGCGGAGATCGACTGGGGCAAGGTCGTGACACACATGCTCACCCTCAAAGGCATCTACGGCCGCGAGATGTTCGAGACGTGGTATGCGATGAGCGCGATGCTCTCGTCCAATCCAGTCCTCCATAGGAACGTTGCCGCCGTCGTCACCGACGTCCTCCCGGCTGCGCGCTGGGAGGAGGGCTTCGACGTCGCCCGCTCTGGCAGCGGCGGCAAAGTGGTGTTGGACTGGTCGGGCGTCTAGGGCGAAGCCGGGAGAGAGGAAGAGGGCAGCACATGTTCGCAGGAGTGAAGGAACAGCTCGCAGCAGAGCTCGCCGAGATCCGCGCGGCCGGGACTTTCAAGGAGGAGCGGCACATCGATTCGCCGCAGTCGGCTCACATCGAGGCCGGCCCCCTCGGCGCGCCGGCCGGGGAGGTGCTGAACTTCTGCGCCAACAACTACCTCGGCCTCGCAGACCACCCGGACTTGATCGAAGCGGCCAAGAAGGCTCTCGACGAGCGCGGCTTCGGCATGGCCTCCGTCCGCTTCATCTGCGGCACTCAAGACACCCACCTGGAACTCGAACGCCGGGTCTCCGAATTCCTCGGCACCGATGACACGATCCTGTTCTCGAGCTGCTTCGACGCAAATGGGGGCGTCTTCGAGGCGATCCTCGGCGCCGAGGACGTGGTCATTTCGGACGCCCTCAACCACGCCTCGATCATCGACGGCATCCGCCTGTGCAAGGCGACCCGGCTCCGCTATGCGAACCGGGACATGGGCGAGCTCGAGACCCGCCTGCGGGAAGCCACTACGCTGAACGACGGCGTCGGCGCCCGACGGACCCTCATCGTCACCGACGGCGTGTTCTCGATGGACGGCTACCTCGCGCCGCTCCGGGAGATCTGCGACCTCGCCGAGCGCTACGGCGCGATGGTCATGGTGGACGACTCGCACGCGGTCGGTTTCATGGGCGAAACCGGGGCCGGAACCCCAGAGCACGCGGGGGTCTCCGATCGGATCGACATCTACACCGGGACCTTCGGCAAGGCGCTCGGCGGCGCGTCCGGCGGGTACGTCTCAGGCAGGGCCGAGATCGTCGCGACCCTCCGCCAGAAGGCCCGCCCATACCTGTTCTCCAATTCGGTCGCCCCGATGATCGTGGCCGCGACGATGCGTGCCCTCGATCTCGTGGCCGGGTCGGCCGAACTGCGGTCGCGGCTGTTCGAGAACGCCGCGCTCTTCCGCAGGCGCATGGCGGAGGAGGGCTTCGAGCTCCTTCCGGGGGAGCACGCGATCGTCCCGGTCATGTTCGGCGACGCCGCCCTTGCAGGCCGCATCGCCGCCGAGATGCTCGCCCACGGCGTGTACGTCACCGCTTTCTCCTACCCCGTGGTGCCCAAGGGGAAGGCCCGGATCCGGGTCCAGCTCTCCGCCGCCCACACTGCGGACGACGTCGAAACCGCCGTGGCCGCGTTTGTCGCCGCACGCTCGACTGTGGGAGAGAGGGAGGAGCCGTCGCGGCATTGAGCGCGGCTTAGGGGGACCGCCTCCGGAGCGCAGTGAACAGGACTGTCGCGAACAACGGCACCACGACGAGGAGCAGGAGTCCCCACTGTGGTCGAACGCCGAACTTTCCGTCCTGGCGGAAACCCTCAAACAGGGGCGCCCCTAGGAACTCCTGGAGGAATGTCGCGTCCTGCCCCCGAGCGCGAGCCGCTTCGCTAGCCGCGACAAACGCGACCGCGCCGACGGTCAGGGCGGCGATCCACACGAGGGTGGCTGCGAGGCCATACCACGTCCAAGTTCGGGTGTTGCTGTTCTTCATGTCAGTCCCCCTTGTCACGAGGTGATCCTTGCGGTTGGATCGACGGTCGTCAAGCGCCCCTTTCCTCCGCTGGAATCAGAACTTCGAATGCGGGAGTGCCGCCACTGTTCGCCGGAGTATGGTGTCGGCATGGCCATCCAGCGCAACACGAACGACGTCGACGTCCTCATTGTGGGCGCCGGGATCGCAGGGCTTTCGCTGGCGTCCCGGCTGGCGGGGGAGTGCAGAGTCGCGCTCGTCGAGGCCGAGCCGAGCCTCGCGTACCACACCTCGAGCCGGTCGGCCCAGCAGCTCATCCCGAGCTACGGCCCGCCACCGGTCCAAGAGCTCACGCGGCGCACGCTGGGGGCGCTTCGGGCTGCCGTGGACGACGACGGCCGCCGGCTCGCGTGGCCGAGCCGCTTCATGCTCGTGGGCACTGGGGGAGATGTTGCGGCGGAAGCCCATGCAGGAATGCGCCATCTCTCGCCCGAGGAGGCTCGCGCGCTCGTGCCCCTGCTCCGCGACGGAGCCTTCGAGGCCGCCGCCCTCGACACGGACTCGGTCCGGACGGACGCGCCCGCACTGCTCGCCTATCACGAGGGCCTGGCGCGCGCCGGGGGCGTCGCCATCTATCCCGGAAGCCCGGTCCACACGGCCCAGCGTGTGGGAGACGGCTGGCTCGTGGGGGCGGGAACGGAGGGGTTTCATGCGGCGTGCGTGGTGAACGCGGCAGGCGCCTGGGCGGACGATCTAGCGATCCTCTTCGGCGTCGAGCGGCTCGGCCTTCAGCCCTATCGGCGCACTGCTGCGCTGGTCTCGCTCTCCGAAGCGCTCGACCCCGAGATGCCGATGGTCGCGGCCGCCGACGACACGTGGTACTTCCGGCCCGACCCGGCCGGCGCGCTCGTCTCGCCGTCCGAGGCCGAGCCGAGCCGCGCGGAGGATGCCGTGCCGCGCCCGGGCGACGTCGAGCGCGCGATTGGCCTCATCCGGGAGGTCGCGGACCTCCCCGTCTCGGGAATCGTGCGGGCGTGGACTGGCCTGCGGACCTCGGCGGCCGACGGAGTTCCAGTCCTCGGCTTCGACCCCGAGGCGCCGGGATTCTTCTGGCTCGCGGGCCAAGGCGGCTACGGCTTCCAGACGTCCGCGGCGATGGCCGAGGACGCTGCGGGGCAGTTGCTCGCAGGGCCGGAGGCGCTGCGGACGGGCGCGCGTCCGGTATCCGAGACGGAGCGGGCCCTCGACCCGCACCGGCTGTCAGTCCGACGCTAGAAGATTGCTGCATGAGCAGTGCGACCCTCCTGATCGACAACATCGGCGAGCTTTCGACGCAGCATTGGCAGGATCGGACTCCAGCCGCCGCGGCAGAAAGTGTGCTCCACGACGCGGCCGTGGTGTTCGAGGGCGAGCGGGTCGCCTGGGTGGGCCCGTCGTCGTCCGCGCCAGCTGCCGACGAAAGGTACGACGCCGGGGGCCGCGCCGCCTTGCCGGGCTGGGTCGATTCCCATAGCCACCTCGTCTTCGCCGGCGACCGCACCGCCGAGTTCGAGGCGCGCATGGCCGGTCAGGCGTACGCGGCTGGCGGCATTGGCGTCACGATGGCTGCGACCCGCGAAGCGTCCGACGACGAGTTGCGGCTCCTGCTCAAGGCACGGGTCGCGGAGGCTGCCGCCGGGGGCACGACGTATCTCGAGACGAAGACCGGTTATGGGCTCGACGTCCCGAACGAGCGCCGCAGTGCCGAGCTCGCTGCGGGCGCCGTTGACGAGGTGACGTATCTCGGGGCGCATCTGGTTCCTGCTGGCACAGATCCGGACGAGTACACCGAACTCGTCTGCGGCGAGATGCTCGAGGCCGTCCGCCCCTATGTCCGCTGGGCCGATGTCTTCTGCGAGCGCGGGGCGTTCACCGAGGAGCAGTCACGTCGCGTTCTCGCCGCGTGCCGCGAGGAGGGGCTCGGCCTCCGCGTCCACGGCAACCAGTTGGGACCGGGAGCAGGCGTGCGCCTAGCAGTCGAGGTCGGGGCCGCAAGCGTCGACCACGTGAACTTCCTCGATGACGCCGATGTCGAGGCGCTCGCCTCGTCATGGGGCGACTGGTCCGGCCCCGGCTCTTCCGAGGGCACGGGCACTGTCGCAACGGTGCTTCCGGCCTGTGACCTCTCGACCCGCGCCCCGTTGGCACCGGCGCGACGGCTCCTCGATGCAGGGGTCGAAATCGCGATCGCCTCGAACTGCAACCCCGGTACGAGCTACACGAGTTCGATCTCGTTCTGCGTCACGACCGGTGTGCTGCAGATGGGGCTGAACGTGCAGGAGGCGATCCGCGCCGCGACCTTCGGCGGAGCCCTCGCCCTCGGGAGGCACGTCGGCCTGGACGAAGACGGCCAGCGCGCTGTCGGTTCGGTCGCGGTGGGCCACCGGGCCGACCTCCAGCTCCTCGATGCGCCCTCGGCCACGCATCTTGCGTACCGGCCGGGGATGCCGCTCACTTACGCCGTATGGCGCGCGGGCGAACGCGTGCGCTAGAGCCGTTCAGAGAGGGTCGAGAGGACGGTGTCAGTCTCGGCCCTCTCCGCCCATTGCGTGAACGGCCGGTCCAGCTGATAGCGGCCATCGGGCTGGCGGATGAGCGTGCGAACCCCGGCGTTCTCGGGATTGTTGAGGGACTCGAAGTACTCGACGGTCCAATGGAACCAGCGCATGCAGAAGAGGCGCATCGTGAGGCCGTGGGTGACCAGAAGCGTGTTAGGGGTGTAGTCGGGCTTGTCCCAGTGGCGGTAGAGGGTCTCCATGAAGCTCGAAACCCGATCATAGACATCGCTGCCTGATTCGCCCTCGCGAAAGCGGAAGAAGAAGTGGCCGTAGGAGTCGCGGAGCTTCTTCTGCTGCTCGATGTCGTGGGCGATCTGGAAGTTCGCCCAGTCCTGCTCGCGCAGCCGGGGCTCCTCGATGACGCGTTCGGCGAGATCGTGGATGCCGAGGGCATCGAACGTCTGGTAGGCCCGCAGGTAGGGCGAGATGTAGACGCTCACCCGCTCGCCTGCGAGCTGCTCCCGCACTATTCGGCCCGCTTCCCGGGCCTCGCTCACCCCGCTGTCGGTGAGCGGGATCCGGTAGTCGGGAACGCGTTCATAGATGCTCGTGTCCTCGTTGGCGGCCGACTGGCCGTGCCGGACCATGATGATCTGCCGCGGCGCGCTCATAGAACCTCAGCCTAGGGCAGGATAAGGACATGCCCGATGCACCCGCCGTCGTCCGTCCCGCCCACCGCACCCGGTGGCGAGCCCAGCTCCTCATTGTCCTCGGGCTCTCGCTCGGACAGTCGGCCGTGTATTCGGTGGTACAGCTGCTCGACAAGGCGACCCAGGCGCCGCTTGCCCAGGGCAAGTCGACCCTCAACGCGACGCTGAGCCCGCGGGAGTACTTCGACCTCGTCTACCAGCTGCTCGACATCCTGTTCTCGCTGGTTCCCGTGGCGCTCGCGCTGTACTTCGTCTGGGAGGCGGTGGGGCGGCGCAGTTGGCGCGCTCCCTTTGCGCGCTTGGGCCTTGACCTGCGCCGCCCGGGGCGAGACGTCCTCTACGGCGTCGGGCTGTTCCTCGCCATGGGGATCCCCTCGCTCGGGCTGTACTGGGTCGGGCGGGTGCTCGGGATCACGACGTCGATCATCCCGAGTGGCCTCGACAAGTATTGGTGGACCGTTCCGGTCCTGATCCTCTCGGCAATCCGGGAGGCGCTGCTCGAGGAGACGATCGTGGTCGGCTTCATGCTCGGGTGGCTTCGGAAGCTCGGCTGGAGCACCGGGGCGGCCTTCGCGGCAAGCTCGATCCTCCGGGGGAGCTACCACCTCTACCAGGGCATCGGGCCCTTCTTCGGCAATGCCGTGATGGGCCTCGTGTTCTGCTGGGTCTATCGCCGCTATGGGCGGGTGATGCCGCTCGTCATCGCCCATGCGCTCCTCGACACCTTCGCGTTCGTCGGGTTCAGCCTCCTGGGCAAGGCCATCGGTCTCGGCTGAGGACCCCGGAAAGCGACCTCCCCGAAAGAGACCTTGGCGAAAGCGACCTGGCCAAAGAAATCTGGCCACTCGCCGACGCTTCGACGAGTGGCCAGATCTTCCGAGACGAGGTGGTCAGATCGTGACGAGCCGTCCGCCCGCGTCGAACGTCACGGACATGATGCCGGGGGTGCCCTTCGGGGCGACCCACTCGACCTCGACGTCTTCGAGCGGCTTCTCGACAGGCTCGCCGAGCCACTCGGTCACGCGCTCGGCGGAGCCAGCGATCGTGAGCTTCGTGACCCCGACCGTTCCCGGGTAGGCGTTCGAGGGGTGCAGCTCGGGGTCGCCCTCCCACTTCAGCATGTAAGGGACCTGCGGGTCGGCGATGAGCCCGAGGATACCGATCTGCTTCCACACGAGTTCCCGCCCGTCGGGGAACTTGCGGTTGCCCGGAACAGCCTTGCGGCCGAGGCGGGTTTCGATGGGGCCGAGGTCCTGAACCTCGACGCACCAGCCCATCCAGCCACCGCCCGCAGCGGACCGCGCCCGGACGGCCTGGCCGAACGGTGCCTTGTCCGAAGCGGGGTGATCGAGGACTTCGACGACCTCGAGGTAGTGGTGCTGCGTGAGCGGGATGATCATATTGCGGGTGCCGAACCGAGGGTGGACGCCGCCCTTGACTGCCTCGACTCCGAGAGCGCTGGCAATCCTCTCCGTTGTGGCGGCCAGGCCGTCGGGCTCGCAGGCATAAGAAACATGGTCCATACGCATGCAGTCATCTTGGCACTTTGTGACAGGGCTCTCAGCTTAGGGTTGCCTTACTTGGAAACCGCGAGCGGAAGTGCCACTTCCATCGTTGTTCCTCCGGCCCCGGTCTCGGCAATCCGGACCGATCCGCCGTTCCTGACGGCGATCTCCCGGACCAGTGCGAGCCCGATTCCGTAGCTCCGGCGGGCATCGAGCCGGGCGGTCGTACCGCCGCGAGAGAACCGTTCGAAGACGCGCTCGGGGCTGGGCCCGGAGATTCCTGGGCCGGTGTCGGCGACCGTGAGCAGCGCCGTCGTACCGCGCCCGGGCGTAGCGGCGGTCCGCACGCCGACCGTCACGCGTCCGCCCTCGGGCGTGTACTTGAGGGCGTTGTCCGCGAGGGCGACGACGACCCGGCGCACAGCTGGAGCCGCAACCGCAACGGGCACCGGCTCAGCCGGAGTCTCGGCGGCGAGGACGATGCGCCGGTCCACGGCCATGACCCCCAGGTCGGCGACGACGGCGCGGGCGAGTTCGGCAAGGTCGGTCGGGCTCTCAGTGAGGTCCGGGCCGGAGCCGGCGATGCCGTGGAGTAGGTCTTCGATGACGGCTGCGAGGGAAGCAGAGTCGCTGCGCAGCTGGGCGAGGACCGGGGCGGCCTCGCTGTCAGGCCCGAGTCGCTTCTGCGCTAGCTGGATGCGCGTGTCGAGCACCGCGAGCGGGGTCCGGAGTTCGTGGCTCGCATCCTGGACGAACCGTCGCTGGAGCGCCAGGGCCTCGCCGAGAGGGCGAACCGCCCGGCGGGCGCTCAGGACCCCGACGATGCCGCCGAGCACAATGCCCGCAATTCCGCCGACGACGAGGATCCCGAGCACATCGACCGTGTCCAGCACGACCTGCGGCTCCGAGCGCTGGAGATGCGAGAGCACCTCTGCGGGCTGCGACTTGGCCCACAGGAAGACGGCGGCTCCCGCGAGGAGCAGGACAACGACGACGGCGACCGCTCCCGCGATCTGCATCCCGACCCGGAGCGCGGCACGGCGGAGCGCCACCTCATCCGAGTTCCGCGCGCGGCGCTGCTTGCCCCAGCTCATTCGAGGCCGCCGAGCTGGTAGCCGACGCCGTGGACGGTCCTGATCACTGACTTGTCCGTCTTCTTCCGGAGATAGTGGACGTAGGTATCGACGACGCCGGGCGTGTCCCCGGCGTCGAACGCATCGGCGAGGAGCTCAGCGCGCGAGTGCACGCGCTCGGGGTCCCGCGCGAGGACGGCGAGGAGCGTCGCCTCGGCGCCCGAGAGCTCGACGCGATGCCCGTACGGTGAGGAGAGAACGCGGGATGCGGGGTCGAGCTCCCACGAGCCGACTGCGAGGAGCTCCGGCCGGTGTGGCGCGTAACTCCGCGTCATCGCCCGTAACCGGGCGGCGAGCTCCTCCGCGTCGAACGGCTTGACGAGATAGTCGTCGGCGCCGGCGTCAAGGCCTTCGACCTTGTCCGGCACGCTGCCAAGGGCCGTCAGCATCAGGACGGGCGTTGGGATTCCCCTGGACCGCAGGGACTTCACGAGGTCGACGCCGTCGATGTGCGGCAGGCCGCGGTCGACGACGAGTGCCTCCCAGTCCTGGCCGGTCGCCAGGCGGAGGCCTTCGCGCCCATCGGCTGTGAGGGTGACCTCGAAGTCCGGGGCGAGGAGCTCGGCGACGAGAGGGCCTAGCTGGCGGTCGTCCTCGACGAGGAGTACGCGGGGTCGGTGGTCCATGGGAGCCATTCTCGCAAGGACCTCCGATCCCGTCCCGTCAGCGCTGCTCCGGCGCCTAGTCCGCTGCCTCCGCGTACTGGGCGTCCTCGTCTGCTGCCTGCTCGGGCTGCCCGGACGCGGCATTCTTCGAGGCGCGCCGGTGGCGCAGCGCCTCGATCCCGATCGGCACGACGGATGCGACCACGATGAGCACCGAAAGGACATCGATGTTGTTCTTGATGAAATCGACGTGCCCGAGCCATACGCCGAGCAGGGTCACCGAAACCGCCCATGCGATGGCACCCAGCACGTTCCAAGCGAGGAACTTCCGGTACGGGTATCGGGCCGCGCCTGCCACAAGCGGCGTGTAGGTGCGGACGATCGGCACGAAGCGGGCCAACACGAGCGCCCGCCCGCCGTATCGGGCGAAGAACGACTCCGCGCTCTCGAGGTGGCTGAGCTTGAGGATCCTCGCGTCTTCCTTGAACCATCGCCTCCCCACGGCCTTGCCGAGCATATAGCCCGCCTGGTCTCCTGCTACAGCTGCGACCGCGACCACGAGGATGAGGGCGGGAAGTGAGAGGCCGAGCTGAGCGTGCAGAAGTCCCACGGTGAAGAGCAGCGAGTCACCGGGGAGGAACGGGAACAGGAGTCCGGATTCGATGAAGACGATGAGGGCGACGACGCCGAGCACCCAGGGGCCCGCGCCGACGAGGAGTGAGGTGGGGTCCATCAGGAGGGTCCTTCGGGGTCAGCGGTACTCGAGGCGCGTCACGAGCGGGACGCGGGCGAGCACCGGGGGAGCGAAGCGGTTCCATAGGCCGCACCACAGCAGGATGCCGGCGATCGAGGCGGGGAACGAGGCGATGACGTCGATGGGGTAGTGCACGCCGACGTACACGCGTGAGATTGCGACGAGGCCCGAGAAGACCATGCCGACAATGAGGACCCACTGCCCCCAACGCTTGTCCCGGAACAGGAAGTAGAGCGCGATCGTGAGCGAGACGGCGAAGCACACGTGGCCGCTCGGGAAGCTGTTGGGGTCCATGTCGGGGGAGATCGGGTTTGCCAGAAGGCTCGAATCGGGACGCTGACGGTGGACGGCGTACTTGAACAGCAGGCTGAAGACCCAGCCGAATCCCGTTATCGACGCGACCGCGAGGGCATCGATCGGGGTCCTTCGGACGAACCACAGGATCGCGATAAGCACGACGAGGATGACGACGGCGCCCGATGGTCCGAGGATCTTTTCGACCGCGAGGGCCAGAGTGTTGAGCCAGCCGACGTGCTCGGTGCTCATCGACTGGTCGATCGCGAGCTCGGCGCCCGTGATGGTCGAGGTCTTGGCGACGAAGCCACCGACGAGCACGATGACGCTGAGCACCACGGGGGCGAGGATCCAATGGCGCAGGCTCGGCAGCGTGGCCAGGCGGCTGCGCGGGGTGCGGTTCACGGGGGCGCTCTGCCCCGCGAAGTCGTATGAGGTCATGGTCCTATCCTGCCTTGTGAGATCTAAGACCGTTCTAAGAACCCCCGAGAAGGTGACGAGGTCAACTCGGGCCATGCGTCGTGGGAGGAGGCATCCATGCGGAGCGGCGGTACGAACGTGCCGATCAGGGGGTGAGTTAGTGGCTTGACGCACAGGGATCCTTCTGAGGATGATCAGATCGGAACGATCGTACCGAGACCTATCCCGTCACTTGAGGGTGGGAGGACCCGAGATGAGCCAAGCGATGGAGGCGATCGCCGCACAGGTGCGCGACCGCCGTCGTGCGTTGGCCCTCACCCAACAGGATCTGGCGGACCTAGCCGGAGTGTCCGAACGCTTCGTGCGCTTCGTCGAGCAGGGCAAGCCGAGCGTCCGCTTGGACGCACTCATCGCGGTGCTGGACGCCCTGGGGCTGGGCCTCGGCGTCGTCTCCCGGACAGCAGGCAGCCCGAGATGAGCCGGCACCGCATTGCGGATGTCTACAAGGCCGGCATTCTCGCCGCACGACTCGAACGGGTGGACCACGGAACGCGCTTCTCCTACATTCCGGCCTATCTGGCTCGAGGTGGCGACCCTGTTGCCACCACCTTGCCGCTGAGCCGCCGTCCGGTCGAAACCCCGGCGGGGGCTGTCCCGGCGTTCTTCACAGGGCTCCTCCCCGAAGGGAGGCGGCTCGCCTCCCTCCGCCGCGCCGTCAAGACGAGCGCTGACGATGAGCTCGGCCTCCTCATGGCTGCCGGCGGCGATCCGGTGGGGGACGTCCAGATCGTCCCCCACGGAGAGCCGCTCTCGAGCCATTCACGCGACCTGGACCACGCAGTCGAGTTCGACGCGCGGCAGCCCCCCGACTTCGCCGCTCTCATCGACGATCCTTCGCTCGTCGACCCCAAGGCGCTCGCAGGAGTCCAGGACAAGGTGAGCGCAGGCATGATCTCGCTTCCAGCCGCGGAAGCCGGCCGCCGCTACATCCTCAAGCTGAACGCCCCCGAGTTTCCGCACGTGGTCGAGAACGAGTACCTCATGTATCGGTACGCCTCGCGGCTCCGGCTCCCGCTGAGCCCCGTGCGGCTCGTCCACGACGTCGAAGGCCGGGCGGGGCTTCTCGTCGAGCGCTTCGACCGGCCGGTGCTGCCGGGGGGAGGCAACGCGCGCCTCGCGGTCGAGGACGGCTCGCAGCTCCTCGGCCTGTATCCGGCGGACAAGTACAACGTCAGCTACGAGGAGCTCTGCACCGCGATCGCCGCGCATTGCGCCGCAGAGCTGCCGGCGCTGCGGAACCTCGCGCTCCAGGGCGCCTTCGCCTGGCTCGTGGGCAACGGTGACCTGCACGCGAAGAACGTCTCGGTGGTTCGCGGGGCCATGCTCGGGGGAGAGTGGACCGTCGCCCCGGTCTACGACATCCCCTCGACAGTCCCCTACGGCGATCGCTCGCTCGCCCTGCCGCTCGGCGGAAAGCGTACTGGGATCTCCCGCCGGCACTTCCTTGCGTGGGCCGTCGAGCTTGGTCTCCCGCCGAGGGCGGCAGTTGCCGTGGTCGAGTCCGCGCTGCGGGCCGCGGGCCCGCTTGTCGCCGCGCTCGAGGCGGACGACGGCGGTCCCTCGCCTTTTGCTCCTGCCCAGACGCGGGCTTGGGTGAAGGAGCTGCGCCACCGCCGGCGGTTGATGGAGGGCTAGCGCTTCACACACGGTCACACACTTGTCCACGCGAATCTCTGGACTCTTAGACTCATAAGAGGTCATGAGCGCCAGCGTCAAACCCCGGTTTGCTGGCCGGCAACCCTCCCGCTGCGGTGGGGTGCCCCGGGTGAGGACCTGGTCCGGCGAGAGCCGCCGGTCAAAGCAGCGCAAAGGAGATTGCTATGTCCGGCAACCCTCAGTGGTCCTTCGAGACCCGTCAGATCCATGTCGGCCAAACCCCCGACGCCGAGACCGGCGCCCGGGCGCTGCCGATCTACCAGACCACGTCGTTCGTCTTCCCGAGCGCCGAGAGCGCGGCCAACCGCTTCGCGCTCGCGGAGCTCGCCCCGATCTACACGCGCATCGGCAATCCGACCCAGGATGCGGTTGAGCAGCGGATCGCGAGCCTCGAGGGCGGCGTCGGAGCGCTTCTGCTCGCCTCGGGGCAGGCCGCAACGACGTACTCGATCCTGACCGTCGCCGAATCGGGAGATCACGTTGTCGCGAGTGCCGCGCTGTATGGCGGCACGTACAACCTCCTCAAGCTGACGCTGCGGAAGTTCGGCATCGAGACGACCTTCGTGGAAGACCCGGACAACCTCGAAGAATGGAAGGCCGCGGTCCGGCCGAACACGAAGGCGTTCTTCGCGGAGTCCATTTCGAATCCGCGCCAGAACATCCTGGACCTCGAGGCCGTTGCGGCGGTCGCGCACGAGGCCGGTGTGCCGTTCATCGTGGACAACACGGTCGCGACGCCGTACCTCCTGCGGCCGCTCGAGCACGGCGCCGATGTCGTCGTGCATTCCGCCACCAAGTACCTCGGCGGCCACGGGACGGCTATTGCCGGCGTCGTGGTCGACGGCGGCACGTTCGACTACGCGAAGGACCCCGAGCGCTTCCCCGGCTTCAACACTCCCGACGAGAGCTACAACGGCCTCGTCTTCGCCCGCGACCTGGGCGTGAACGGCCTCCTCGGGGCGAACCTCGCCTACATCCTCAAGGCGCGCGTCCAGCTGCTCCGCGACCTCGGCTCGGCAGTGTCACCGTTCAACGCGTTCCTCATCGCGCAGGGCCTCGAGACGCTGAGCCTGCGGATCGAGCGGCACGTCGAGAATGCGCTCAAGGTCGCCGAGTGGCTTGAAGCGCGCGACGACGTCGAATCGGTCGCGTACGCCGGGCTCCCCTCGAGCCCGTGGTACGGCCTCGGGCAGAAGTACGCACCGAAGGGGGTTGGGGCCATCGTGTCGTTCGAGCTCGCTGAGCGAGACGGGGTGTCTCGGGCCGAAGCGGGAAAGGCCTTCGTCGACGCGCTGTCACTCCACTCGCACGTGGCCAACATCGGCGACGTGCGATCACTCGTGATTCACCCGGCGTCGACCACGCACGCCCAGCTCTCTCCCGAGCAGCAGCGCGCCGCCGGTGTGACTCCTGGCCTCGTGCGTCTTGCCGTGGGCATCGAGAACATCGCAGACATCCTGGGTGACCTCGAGGAAGGCTTCGCCGGCGTCGCTGCCGCGCAGGGTGCTCCAGCCGCCGTCGAGCCGGTCGCATGACGCTGGTGGATCGTTTCGGAGCCGCCCCGGCCGACTTTCCCGTGGCGGCCCCGGCCGCCGAGGAGGCGCTTGACGGGGTGCTCCGCACGGTCGCAGTCGGCGCGCTCCAGCTTGAGGCGGGAGGCGCTCTGCCCGAGGTCGAGCTCGCGTACGAGACCTGGGGCAAGCTCAACGCGGATGCCTCGAACGCTGTGCTGATCCAGCACGCCCTCACCGGCGACACCCACGTGGCTCAGGGTTCGGGCGCTGAGCCCGGCTGGTGGGATCCGCTCGTCGGCCCTGGCAAGCCGGTCGATACGGACAAGTACTTCGTCGTTTCGGCCAACATCCTTGGCGGCTGCTACGGGAGCACGGGCCCCGCCTCACCGGATCCCGAGGGCCGACCGTGGGGATCGCGCTTCCCATTCGTCACCATCCGTGATTCGGTCCGTGCCGAGGCACGTCTCGCGGACCGTCTCGGGATCCGCCGGTGGCACGCAGTCCTCGGCGGTTCTATGGGAGGGGCACGCGCGCTCGAGTGGGCCGCGACCTATCCGGACCGGGTGCGGCACTGCGTCGTCGTCGCAATCGGCGCGTACAGCACGGCCGAGCAGATTGCGCTCGCGCAGGCGCAGGTCCTCGCGATCCGGCAGGACCCGAACTACCGGGACGGCGACTACTACGACGGCCCCCAACCGGAGGCCGGGCTCGGTCTCGCTCGGCGGATTGCCCACATCAGCTACCGCTCCGAGGCTGAGTTGGGCTTCCGCTTCGGGCGCCGCGGCCAAGGTGCCGAGAATCCGTTCGAGGCTGCAGACGGAGCGGCTTCGCGTGGGCGGTATCAAGTGGAGAGCTATCTCGACCATCAGGCTGAAAAGCTCGTCGGCCGGTTCGACGCGAACAGCTATGTCATCCTGACCGAGGCTCTCATGAGCCACGATGTCGGACGCGGACGCGGAGGGGTCCAGCGCGCGCTGTCCTCGGCGACCGCCGAGTTCTTCCTCGCGGCCGTGAACTCGGATCGCCTCTACTTCCCGGAGCAGAGCGAAGAACTCGCGAAAGCGCTCCCGGGCGAAGTGCCCGTGCATATGATCGACGCGAAGATCGGCCACGACGGGTTCCTCACGGAGATCGGACAGCTCGGGCCCGAACTCAGGCGGCGCGTCTTCCCGTGACCGGAGGCCGGTGAGAGGGAGGCCAACAATGGCTCGTGACATGCCGGTCTCAGCTGATTTCGAGGCCTTTACCTGTGCTTGCCGTCTCGCGGTCGCCGACAAGGGCGTGCTGGGGCCAGCCTTGGCAGACCTCAAGGCGTTCCTGGACCGAGTGGACGAGGCCTGCAGCAGGTTCCGCCCGGACTCGGAGCTGAGCCGCCTCCAGCGCAGCGGGGGAGGTCAAGCAGGGCCCCTTCTGGCGGGTCTCGTCCGAACGGCGCTCGATGTCGCGCAGCGCAGCGACGGCGACGTCACGCCCACGCTGGGGAACGAACTTTCTGACCTCGGATATGGCCCTGCATCCGGATGCAGGCAATTGTCGCCCGGCACATCAGCTCCGCTCATCGCCGAGCGCGTCCTGCCGAGCGAAAGCTGGCGAGGCGTGCGGATCGACGACGGCGTGCTCATCCTCCCGCCGGGAGTCTCCCTTGATCTGGGTGCGACGGCGAAAGCCGCAGCCGCCGATCTCGCGGCGAGGGAACTCCACGAACGATTCGGCACATCGGTGATGGTCTCCCTCGGAGGCGACCTTGCAACGGCAGGACCGGAAGCCTGGGAAGTCTTCGTCCAGGATCTCCCCGACGACCCACACACGCAGGTTCGACTGACCGGCGGGTGGGCCATGGCGACGTCGAGCACTCAGAAGAGGCGCTGGCGCTCAGGCTCCCTCGAACTCCACCACATCCTCGACCCGAGGACCTCTCTTCCGGCTTCACCCGTATGGCGTAGCGTGTCCGTCGCGGCCCCGGACTGTGTGAGCGCGAACATGGCGAGCACGGCTGCAATCGTGCGCGGTGAGGGCGCTCTGCCCTGGCTCCGCGCTCTGGGCTACCCCGCTTGGCTCGTCCGGGATGACGGCCGCGTGCTGGAGATCAACGGCTGGCCCGCCGAGTGATGCAACTCAGCCGCGCATGACCTCGTTCCGGGCCTTCATGTACTCCTCGAGCGAAATCTTCTGATCAGTGAACTTCCGGTCCAGCTCTGCGAGCTTCCGGGCGCGGTAGCCCTGGGGTTCCGAACTCTCCGGCATCGGTGGCGGTTCGGGGAAGGCCTGCCCGGGCATGGTCTGCCCAGACATGGTCTGGTCGGGCAGCCGCGGAGGAACCGGGACGCTTTGTCCCGGTGCCGGCTGTCCCTCCGCGGGCGAGGGCTCCGGGATCGTCTGCCCAGGGAAGCTCCCGGGCGGAATGGGCTGCTGCCACCAAGCGCCCTCGCCGAGAGGCGGCGGGACGCTCTCGCCGGGTGGTGGACCCACGGGCGGGCCCTCCGGCTGTTGAGGGCTGCCCTGCTGATTCGGTCCCTGCTGAGGCGGCGGCTGCATGCCGGGGAAGCCCCGTGGGTATGGGTTTCCGGGATAACCGCCGTAGCGGTTGTAGCCGCGGTCGCGCGGTGGAATCTGCCTGCGGCGCGGATCTTGGCTCATTCGCCGGATGACAATGGGGATCACCCAGCCGAAGACGACGACCAGCCAGAAGAAGCTCACGGCCGCCTCCTACTTTCCCTGACTTTGGTGGTTCAGAATCGCGCCGCCCGTCAATGCGTCGCCCGAGCCCAAGGGTACGCCTATCCCGAACACAGGTGCCGCCGTCGGGCGCTTCGCCGAGACGCCGTCGCCGCTCGACTTGTGACGGATCCTTCTGATCACCCACGGGACAAAGTACTCACGCGCCCACACGAGGTCCTCCGCCCGTGCGGATCGCCACGAACGGTTGGGCAGCGGAGCAGGCTCCATCGGGGAAAGTTCGTGCGGGACGTTGAGCGCCTCGAGCGCCATGATGGCGATCGTGTGATGTCCAAGGGGCGAGAAATGGAGCCGGTCGCTCGCCCACATGCGCGGGTCGGAGAGCTGGCGCAGACTCCACATGTCCGCGATGATCGCGTCGTGGCGGGCGGCGATCGTCCGGAGATGCTCGTTGTAGACGGCAACCTTGCTACGGATGGCGCTGAGCACGGGGGTCGAGCCGACGTCGGGGCCGTTGAAGAGGAGCACGGTCGCACCGCTTTCGGCGAGGCGCCCGACGGCGGTGTCGAGCTTCACGGCGAGGTGGTCGGGATCGGCCCCGGGACGGAGCAGGTCGTTTCCGCCTGCCGAGATGGTCACAAGGTCGGGTGCGAGGGCGAGCGCAGGCTCGAGCTGTTCGTCGATGATCTGCTGCAGGAGTCGGCCGCGAATCGCGAGGTTGGCGTAGGCAAAGTCTTCCTGGCTGCGCGAGAGCTCCTCCGCGAGCCGGTCGGCCCAACCACGGTACCCGCCTGGCGAGTCAGGGTTGGGGTCGCCGATACCTTCGGTGAAGGAGTCGCCCAAAGCGACATACCGATGCCAGGGGTGCGGCTCGGCGTCCATGAGTTCAAGTTCGCGTTGACTGGTCTGAGTCATCTCGCTTCTCGTTTCGCTGCTGATCCCTCTTTTGGAAGTTAACGCGAATAAACCGCAGTCTGTGCCCTCCCGCAATAGTTGACTCTTTAACGTCAACGCTTGAAGCTTCAATAACATGCGAGAATGGTCGTCATGACTGAGGCCTCGACTGTTTCCCGCTACATCGAAAGCTACCCCGAGCCCTATGCCGTCTGGAGCCGCCCAGAGGGGGAGCGCGCGGGGACGCCGCTCGTCGTGCTCCTGCACGGGTACGGCGCCAACGAGGCAGATCTGATGGGCCTGGCCCCGCTTCTTCCCGAGGAATTCACGCTCGTCTCGCTGCGTGCGCCGCAGGTCCTCGCCCCGGGCGCCTACCAGTGGTTCCCGCTCGTCGCGGCTGCCGACTTCGACCTCGCCCAGGTCGAGGCGACGAGCGAGTATGTCCTCAGGTGGCTCGACGAAATCCGCTCAGACCACCCGTCGGTCACGCTCCTCGGATTCTCGATGGGCATGGCGATGGCGACGACTCTCCTGCGCCGCCGCCCCGACGAATTCGCCGCCGTCGTGGGTCTCTCAGGATTCGCGATCGATCCAGCAGCCCAGAACGGCTCCGGTTCATGGGGCTATGTTCGTGACGACGAGCTCAAGGGGACGGTGCCGTTCTTCTGGGGCCGTGATCAAGCGGACCCGGTCATCACTCCGGACAAGGTCGCGTACACCCTCGGCTGGGTCCGGGACCACGTCGACCTCACAAAGGTCGTCTACGAGGGAATCCGGCACAGCATCAGCGGCCCCGAAATGGGCCACGTCGCCGAATTCCTGCGGCTCAAGGTGCTTGCCTGAGCCCGGGCGTCAGGTCTGGGCGTCAGGTCTGGGCTACCAGGCGGACCTTCTCGCCGTTGACCTCGACGACATCGCCCTCTGCGAGCTGACGCCCGCGGCGCTCCTCGATGTCGCCGTTGACCTTGACGAGGCCGTTGCGAATGAGCTCGGCGGCTTCGACGCCGTCCTCCACGAGCGAGGCCAGCTTGAGGAGCTGTCCCAGACGGATGGTGCCTTCGCGGATTTCGACATCGTGCATGGCACTCACTTTAACCGCCGGTAGGCTTGACTGGAGGACATTGCCGGACCGCACCCAGCGGCCTGATCACTACGGAGGACTTCCTTTGGCACCCAAATCCCAACTGGACGCGATCGTCTCCCTGGCCAAGCGCCGCGGATTCGTATTCCAGGCGGGTGAGATCTACGGAGGCTCCCGCTCAGCGTGGGACTACGGTCCGCTCGGCGTCGAGCTGAAGGAGAACATCAAGGAGCAGTGGTGGCAGACCTTTGTCCGCGGCCGTGAGGACATGGTGGGCCTCGACTCCTCCGTCATCCTCCCCAAGCAGGTGTGGGAGGCGTCAGGCCACGTGGCGACGTTCACCGACCCTCTCGTCGAGTGCCTCAACTGCCACAAGCGCCACCGTCAGGATCACCTCATCGAGGCGTACGTCGCCAAGAAGGGGCGCGACCCGGAGAACGGCATGGAATCGATCACCTGCCCCGACTGCGGCGTCACGGGCAAATGGACCGAGCCCCAGATGTTCTCAGGCCTCATGAAGACCTTCCTCGGCCCCGTCGACAACGCTGAGGGCCTCCACTACATGCGGCCCGAGACGGCGCAGGGCATCTTCGTGAACTTCAACAACGTCGTCACGGCCTCTCGGAAGAAGCCACCGTTCGGCATCGGCCAGATCGGCAAGGCATTCCGCAACGAGATCACCCCGGGCAACTTCATCTTCCGCACCCGCGAGTTCGAGCAGATGGAGATCGAGTACTTCACAGCGCCTGCCGAGGCCGACGAGTGGTTCAAGCACTGGGTCGACGCGTGCTGGAGCTGGTTCGTTGACCTTGGGATCAACCCGGACAACATGCGGAAGTTCGACGTGCCCGAGGACGAGCGCGCCCACTACTCTGCGGGCACGATCGACATCGAGTACCGTTTCGGGTTCCAAGGCAACGAGTGGGGCGAGCTCATGGGTGTCGCCAACCGGACGGACTTCGACCTCGGCAGCCACTCGAAGGCCTCTGGCCACGAGCTGAGCTACTTCGATCAGACCACGAACGAGCGCTACACCCCGTACGTGATCGAGCCGTCGTTCGGCCTCACGCGCTCGATGATGGCGTTCCTTGTCGACGCCTACTCGGAGGACGAGGCCCCCAACACCAAGGGCGGCGTCGACAAGCGCACGGTGCTGCGCCTCGACCCCCGTCTGGCCCCCGTAAAGGCAGCGGTCCTGCCACTCAGCCGCAACGAGGACCTTTCCCCGAAGGCCCGTGGTCTCGCGGCGGAGCTTCGGAAGCACTGGAATATCGACTTCGACGACGCCGGCGCGATCGGCCGGCGGTACCGCCGTCAGGACGAGGTCGGCACCCCATTCTGCATCACGGTAGACTTCGACACTCTCGAGGACCAGGCCGTGACCATTCGCGAGCGCGACACGATGTCCCAGGATCGGGTGTCCCTCGACAAGGTCCAGGGCTACCTGTTCGAGCGTCTTGCGAAGAACTGAGACCACGAACTGATCGCGAAGAACCGAAACGGCGAGGAGCGAGGCGAACTGCGTGGCTGAGCTGACCTACCGTCCGTGGCGCGCGGGCGACGACCAGACGCTCCTACAGGTGTGGGGCGATGCCGAAGGGCCGGCTGCGGAGCAGTTCCGTGGCCAGCTCGTTCCGGATGCGGATCGTGACGAGGCGACGGGTACCGTGTGGCGCCGTTCTCTCGTGGCTGAGGACCAGGGAATCCCCGTTGCCGCGGGTGTGGTCTATGAGAGCACCCTTCACCCGGAACGGTTGTGGGCCTACGTCGAGGTCGCGCGGGATCACCGCGGGCGCGGCGTGGGCACGGAGCTGCTCCGGCGCGTCCGAGAGGCCGCGCTGCTGGCCCCAGAGGGCGCAAGGCCGCTTCGGACCAAACTGGCCTCCGGCGGGACGGGGGAGGCATTCGCGGTCGCGCGCGGTTTCGCCCCGCTGCAACGCTCGCGCCACGTTGTCGTCCGCCCCGGCACCCTCAAGCTCCCCGTGTTCGGGGATGGCTCTGAGGAGCAGAGCTCTCAGCTCATTCAGGATCTGGCGACCGGATCGGTCGAGCTGAGCGACGCCGTCGCACGCTACTACACCGCCGTGCACGGGTGGGACCCGCCAGCGCCTCTGAGCGTTGGGAAGGCGCAGCAGCTCTTCCTCTCAGATGCCTCTGGTGCGCACGGGGCCGTCGTGCTGCGCGCTCCGGTTCAGAGTGCGTTCGGCGCAGGCGTACCCGCCACGAAGAAGGGAAGGCTGCGCGCCTTCGCGGTCAGCTACGCCTCGCCGATCCCGGCAGCCTCCGCTGGCGAGGCCGACGACGGCGAAGAACCCACCGAGGTCTTCCTTGGGCACAACGCGGAGCTCGATCCGGGGGATGCACGTGACGCGGTGCGAGGCTTGCTTGCGCTGATCGCCTACCAGCACCCGGTGCTGCTCGAGGTGGACGACTCCATGGAGGCGGTCCGAGCCTCCGTCGATCCCCTTCTGGAAACAGGGGCAGCAGTTCAGCTCGGCCCCGACACGCTCGTGCTCGGCGACTGACGCATGGGCGCTGTACACGGCAGCGCTGGACACGGCAGCGCTGGACACGGCAGCGCTGGACACGGCAGCGCTGGACACGGCGGCGCGGGGCATGGCGAGGATGCGCTCACGCCCGCCGCGGCGGTCGCACGACGGCGGGCGACGTGGATCCTCGCAGCGATCCTCGTCCCACTGGGGCTTACGACCATTGCGGCGATGATCGTCCTTTGGCCCTCGGGCGATCGGGGCGACCTCAAGCTCTCAAACCCGTATGCCGTCGCGGAGGGGGTATCGGTCGACATCGGTACCGTCCAGACGGTCGGGCAGTCGGGGTGCGCCAACGGGCAGCCGGCCTCCCAATGCACTGTCGCCGTGACGCAGCCGGAAGCCGGGGGCGCCCCCGTGCACGTCGCGATGAATCCGGACGTCATGGTCTCCCATGGCGTGAAAGCGGGAGATCGGATCCGGTACCTCAACCTCTCCCGGTTCCAGCCGCCCTCGGCTACGCCTGCAGCGGGCGCACCAGCCGCGCCGTCGTACGTCTTCGTCGACTTCGTGCGCACGGTTCCCGTCCTGCTGCTCGCTGGACTGTACGCCGTCGTCGTCATTGCGGTGGCCCGGTGGCGGGGCCTGCGGGCCCTCGTCGGGCTTGCCGGGGCCTACGCGGTGCTGGCCCTCTTCGTCCTCCCCGGCCTGGTCGAAGGAAGGCCGCCGCTCCTGCTCGCCCTGGTGGGTTCGACCGCGATCATGATGGGCGTGCTCTACTTCGCACACGGCATCTCGGCCAGGACTTCCACCGCGCTGCTCGGGACGATCTTCGGGCTCGGGGTCACAGCCGTCCTTGCCTCATGGGCGGTCGACGTCGGCGACTTGACCGGCGTCGGCTCGCACGACGCCGCGTCCCTCGTGAGCCTCGGAGGCAGGCTCTCGATTTCGGGGATCATCCTGACCGGTCTCGTCATAGCCAGTCTCGGCGCGCTCAACGACGTCACCATCACCCAGGCCTCCGCGGTCTGGGAGCTGTACGAACTCGCCCCGTGCACGCCCGCGCGCAGCCTGTTCTCGTCGGCCCTGAGGATCGGCCGCGACCACATCGCCTCGACCGTCTACACGATCGCGTTCGCTTACGTTGGTGCAGCCCTCCCGGCGCTCCTGCTCGTCATGCTGTACGACCGCCCGCTGCTTGAGGCGCTCACCGGGCCGGAACTCGTAGAGGAGGTCGTCCGGACGCTTGTCGGCTCGATCGGGCTCGTCCTCGCGATCCCACTGACAACTGCCGTCGCGGTGGCGGTTGTCAAGGCCACGGGGGCGGCCCGGCTCGCGCCCGCGGCCGCCCCCGTAACCGTGAGGTGACGTGGGCTACATGTCGCGGTAGCGCTTTGCCGACGCGAGCGCCTTCTCGAGGCCGGCCTTGTCGAGCCGTGGGCCGTACCCGGGCGTGTCCCTCTGGATTCGCCAGCCCTCAGCTAGCGGACCGGCGTCGACCACGTCGAAGCCGAATTCGTCGATGAGGCGAGCGACTTGGGCCTTTGCCCCCTCGTCGTCGCCCGATATCGAGAGGGCGCGGCGGTCGGGCGATCCCGCCGGAAGCGAGTCCGCCGTGAGATCGCGAGCGTAGATGTGGTTGAAGGCCTTCACGACGTGCGACGTTGGCAGATGCGCTTGGAGCAGCTCCGCGGTCGTCGTCTGCTCGGAGTCCAGCTCAGGGATCGAGCCGTCACGTTGCGGGTAGTAGTTGTTCGTGTCGATGACGATCTTGCCAGCCAGCTCTTCGACCGGCACCTTGGCGAGGTTCTTGAGCGGGATCGTCACGACGGCGATGTCCGCCGCGCGGGCGGCCTCGCTGGCGCTCGCTGCCCGAGCGTGGGATCCGAGCTCGGCCACGAGCCCGGAGAGGGTCTCGGGGCCGCGCGAGTTGCTCACGACCACGTCATAGCCCGAGCGCACGGCAAGGCGCGCGAGCTGGGAGCCGATGTGTCCGCTGCCGATGAATCCAATCGTTGTCATGACGGGTGCAACCGCCAAGGACCCGAAGTATTCCCGTTGGACAGGCTTCGGGCAGTAAAATTTTGAGAATGAATCTCAATAGTGAATGGCCCACGCTCCTGCTCGCGTCGTGGCGGGGAAGGCCGGACGGGGAGAACGGGGGAGGGAAGCTCGTCGAAGCCCTCCAAGCCCAGTGCATCGACGCCCGGTGGGTCGTATGGGACGACCCCTCTGTTGACTGGGCGCAGGCGGACGCCGTGGCCATTCGATCCGCATGGGACTACCACGAGCGACTCCCCGAGTTCCTTCGCTGGGCCCGCGGCATCGCAGGCGTGACACACCTGCTGAACGGGGCCGATGCCGTGGCTTGGAGCTCGGACAAGGCGTATCTCCTGGACCTTGCTCGCGTTGGCGTGCCCATCGTGCCGACGATGCAGCCTGAGCGAGTGAGCGCCGGTCTCGCCGAATCTTTCGCGCGCTGGGGTTCGGTCGTCGTCAAGCCGAGGGTTGGCGCAGGCGGGAGCGGCGTGACGGTCCTCGATGCTCCCCCGAGCCTGAACGCGACGCGCGCCGGATGTCACGAGAGCGGCTGCCGGACGTACGACGACGGGACATGGCTTGCACAGCCACATGTCCCTTCTGTTCACACGCTGGGCGAATCCTCTGTATTCGTCTTTGGCGGTGTTCCGGTCACGCAAGTGGACAAGACCGCCCGGAGACGTGCGGTAGCCCTCGATGCGGACCGGGCTGGCGTCGCCGCCGCCGCGGTGCAGGCGGCCGCGTGGAGCATCGGCCGCTTGCCCGACTATGCGCGAGTGGACCTTCTGAACTGGCAAGGCCGCTGGTGCGTCAGCGAACTCGAACTCATCGAGCCGAGCCTCTACCTCGACGTAGAGCCTTCGAATGCCCAGCATTTCGCCGCCCTCGTCCGGGAGTGCCTTCTGTAGGAGTTATCCACATACGACGCCGCTGGACAGCCGGAGGGCCCGGCGTTCCCTTAGCGTCGAAGCAGCGGGGGAGACGCCCCCGCTGACGGTGACTTGGGA
Source organism: Sinomonas humi (assembly GCF_000802235.1). GTDB lineage: Bacteria > Actinomycetota > Actinomycetes > Actinomycetales > Micrococcaceae > Sinomonas > Sinomonas humi. The sequence continues at coordinate 38,057 of NZ_JTDL01000144.1, read as the reverse complement.
CGCTCCCGCTGACTGCCGAGATGTCGGGGACGAGCTATCCGGGACTGGGGAAATGGGGGAGACCATGGGCAAGGCGGCGAGGCTGAGAAGTGCGCGGGCGAACGAGACGGACACGGATTCCGCGGACCGCTACATCGAGGGATTCACGGTCGGGCGCGCCGATCGGCTGAGGAGTCACTGCGTCGACGCAATTCGGGGCCTTGGCTACCGCGCATGGGACCGAGAGAGCCACATCGTCATCACTGGGGGTCCTTTCCGGCCCCCGGGGGCGACTCTTGGATTCGCGACCATTGCCCGAGAGGCAAGTCGCGTGGGCGAGGAAGCATGGCCGGGACTCGTGGCGGACATCGTCGGGCACCTCATCGAAAGTGCCCTCGCTGCTCCGCCCCATCTCGGCCGCGAGGAATTGCGCAAGGGGATCTTCCCTCGCTTCTCCGCACCGGGACGCATCCCCGAGGCACGGCTCGTGGATGACTACAGCTATGCCCGCTGGCTCGGCGACATGCCGCTCCTTCTCGCCGTCCGGCACAGTCACGCTTCAGCGTTCCTCGCTGACATCCACCTCTCGAAGGCCGGGGGAGCAGAGAGGGCGTGGAAGGTCGCCGAAGCCAACCTCTTCGAAGCCGGGCTCGGCGAGCTCACTGTTTACACCTCGCCCTCCGGAGCCAACGTCCTTGTGTGCGAGTCCGAGCATCCGCGACAGGCTGCATGGCTCGCGTACCCGGAACGCCTCATGGACGTGCTCGGTCTTGAGATCGGCCCCAGAGGAGTGCTGTTCTGCGCTCCAGCCCATCGGATCCTCGGCATCCACGTCCTCGGTCCGGGGGCGAGCGTAGAGGACGCACGAAGCGTCATCAACCTCGCAGGAATCCTCGGCGAGGACGAGATCGCTCCGCTCACTCAGGAGCTGTTCTGGTGGCGTCCCGGCCACCCGGTGCTCCCTGTCTCACCCGAGGGAGTCATCGAGGGGATCTCCGCGTTTGACACAATAGACGGGTGAATGCCGTGCCCACCGCTCTTCCCGAAGCCCCAGCGCCTGCCCGCCTCGAGCTTCCACCGCTCCGGCTTGGCCGCCTCTCGATCACGACGCCCGTGGTCCTCGCGCCGATGGCAGGCATCACGAACACGGCCTTCCGTCGGCTGTGCAGGGAGTTCGGCGGCGGACTCTACGTGTCGGAGATGGTTACTTCCCGCGCTCTCGTCGAGAGGCACCCGGAGTCGCTCCGGATCATTTCGCACGACGACGACGAGAAGGTCCGCTCGGTCCAGCTCTACGGTGTCGATCCCGTGACCGTCGGCCGTGCGGTCCGGATGATCGTCGAGGAGGACAGGGCCGACCACATCGACCTCAACTTCGGGTGTCCGGTGCCGAAAGTGACCAAACGGGGAGGAGGGTCAGCTCTTCCATGGAAGACCGACCTCTTCACGTCAATCGTCACAACAGCTGTTCGCGAGGCCCAGCGCGGCGATGTCCCCTTGACCATCAAGATGCGCAAGGGCATCGACGACGACCATCTGACGTACCTCGAGGCGGGCCGCATCGCGCGTGATTCGGGAGTGGCGGCGGTTGCCCTTCACGGCCGCACCTGCGCACAGTTCTACTCCGGCACGGCAGACTGGGGCGCCATCGCCCGGCTTCGGGAGGCGCTCCCCGACATCCCCGTCCTCGGCAACGGCGACATCTGGAGCGCCGAGGACGCGATCCGGATGGTGCGGGAGACGGGCGTGGACGGGGTCGTCGTCGGGCGCGGTTGCCAAGGGCGCCCGTGGCTCTTCGGGGACCTGCAGGCGGCATTCGAGGGCAGGGCCGAACGCATCCGGCCCGGACTTGGGGAAGTGGCCGCAGCCTTCTACCGTCACGCAGAGCTTCTCGTGGACTATTTCGAGGACGAGGACAAGGCCCTGCGAGACATCAGGAAGCACGTCGCCTGGTACTTCAAGGGTTACACGGTGGGCGGCGAGCTTCGGGCCAAGCTCGCTCAGGTGCCCACCCTCGCCGTCCTTCGCGGTCTCCTCGACGAGCTCGATGAGGACGCCCCGTACCCGGGCATCGACGCTGAAGGACCACGCGGCCGGGCAGGTTCGCCGAAGCGCCCTGCGCTTCCCGACCGATGGCTGGAAAGCCGGTCGATGAACAATGACCAGACGCGGGACATCGCCGCCGCCGAGCTGGATGTGTCCGGTGGCTGAGGCCCTCAAGGACGGGCGGAACTTGCTGGGCGTCTATACCGAGGACGACAGCAGTCGCTGGGTGAGCGAACCGCCTAAGACGAGCTATCGCAGCGACTTCGAACGGGATCGCGCGCGGGTACTCCACTCCTCCGCACTCCGCCGCCTTGGCGCCAAGACCCAAGTCGTCGCGCCGGACACCGACGACTTCGTCCGGACCCGGCTGACACACTCGCTCGAGGTCGCACAGGTGGGACGTGAGCTCGGGCGTGTCCTCGGGTGCGATCCCGACGTCGTCGATGCGGCATGCCTCAGCCACGACCTAGGGCACCCGCCTTTCGGGCACAACGGCGAAAGCGCCCTCAACGAGATCGCGCATCGAATCGGCGGCTTCGAGGGCAACGCTCAGACGTTGCGGCTCCTCACCCGGCTCGAGCCCAAAGTGCTCGACGCGAATGGACGTCCGGCCGGGCTCAACCTCACGAGGGCTAGTCTCGACGCCGCCTGCAAGTACCCCTGGACCGTGCGGGACGCCCCGCTCGTCCACGGCCAGCGGACGAGCAAGTTCGGGGCCTACGAGGATGATCTGGAGATCTTCGAGTGGATCCGCGAAGGCGCTCCCGCGGGCCGGAGCTGCATCGAGGCTCAGGTCATGGACCTCTCGGACGACATCGCCTATTCGGTCCATGACGTGGAAGACGCCATAGTGGCGGGAAAGTTTCAGCTCCGCTGGATGGCGAACCCGGATCACAGGGCTCGGGTCATCGGCTACACGCAGCAGTGGTATCTCCCGCACAGCGACGCTGGCGAGATCGATGCCGCCCTAGCACGTCTCGAGTCGACGCCCGTGTGGGTTCTCGAGGCGGACGGTTCGCGCAAAGCGATGGCCGCTCTCAAGAACATGACGAGCCAGCTCATCGGTCGGTTCTGCGACAGCGCGCTCAAGCTCACGCGCGCAGCGTACGGTGACTCTCCGCTCACGCGCTACGCGGGCGAGGTCGTCGTGCCCCAGGAGACGGTCATCGAGATCGCAGTCATGAAGGGGCTTGCGACGACGTTCGTCATGACGACGGATCACCGACAGCCGATCTACGAGCGCCAGCGGGAGGTGCTTCACTCCCTCGTCTCCGCGCTGAGCGCTACGGACGACAGGCATCTTGAGCCAATGTTCGCCGCCGACTGGCGAGCTGCCTCCGATGATTCGGCTCGCCTCCGGGTCGTCATCGACCAAGTGGCGTCGCTGACCGATGCGTCCGCGCTTGCCTGGTATGAGCGCCTCGTTGGCAGCCTCCCCAGCCTTTGGTAGGGGCGAGAAGCAACTAAGGTGGTGGAGTGGCAGGCCTGATCAAACCCGACGACATCGCAGAGGTGCGCTCGCGGACTGATATCCGCGAGGTTGTGGAGGGCTACGTCACGCTCAAGGGCGCCGGTATCGGCTCGTGGAAGGGATTATGCCCGTTTCACGATGAGCGCACTCCGTCGTTCCATGTGCGGCCGCAGGTGGGCACGTATCACTGCTTCGGCTGTGGCGAGAGCGGGGACGTCATCAGCTTCGTCATGAAGCTGGACCATACGGGCTTCGCGGAGACGGTTGAGAAGCTCGCAGCCCGGATCGGCTACGAGCTCCATTACGAAGAGGGCGCCGGGCCGCGTCGCGAAGAAGTGGGCCGCCGGCAGCGGCTGCTCGATGCGCACAAGATCGCCGCCGAATTCTTCCGGGACCAGCTGTTGACCCCGGCCGCTGCCGCTGGTCGCGAGTTCCTCTTCGAGCGCGGCTTTGACCGCACCGTGGCTGAACAGTTCGGCGTTGGCTTCGCGCCCCGGGGCTGGGACGGATTGCTCAAGCATCTGCGCGGCAAGGGCTTCCGAGACGATGAGCTCAAGCTCACGGGAATGTTTTCGGAGGGCAATAGAGGCATCTACGACCGCTTCCGGGGGCGTCTCGTCTGGCCCATCAAAGACATTGCGGGGGACGTCATCGGCTTCGGTGCGCGGCGCCTGTTCGACGACGATCAGGGGCCGAAGTACCTGAACACCCCCGAGACGACGCTCTACAAGAAATCGCAGGTCCTCTACGGCATCGACCTCGCGAAGCGCAGCATCGCGAAGAAGCGCCAGCTCGTTGTGGTCGAGGGCTACACCGACGTCATGGCCTGCCACCTCGCCGGAATCGACACCGCTGTCGCCAGCTGCGGCACTGCGTTCGGAAGCGAGCACATCAAGATCGCCCGCCGCCTCCTTTCGGACGACGGGACCGGGGGAGAGGTGGTCTTCACGTTCGACGGTGACGCCGCTGGGCAGAAGGCAGCGCTCAAGGCCTTCGAAGAGGACCAGAGGTTCGTGGCGCAGACGTTCGTGGCGGTGGAGCCGAGCGGGATGGACCCGTGCGAGTTGCGGCAGCATCGGGGTGACGCCGCAGTACAGGCCCTCATCGAGTCACGTCGGCCGCTCTTCGAGTTCGCAATCCAGGCGACGTTGCGAAAGCACGACCTCAACACCGTCGAGGGACGCGTTTCGGCCTTGCGCGAGGCGGCTCCCGTCGTCGCCCAGATCCGGGACCACGCGATCCGCCCTGCCTACGCTCGGGAACTCGCCAAATGGCTGGGCATGGCGCCCGACGACGTCTCCCGTGCGGTGGGCGCCGCAGCCCGCCACGCGCCGTCGCCCGTGTCGGCTGGACCGGCTTCGGGTGGGGCTCCCAGCGCGGGCCTCCCCGCAGCCCGAACGCTTCGGCCCGATCCTCGGGACCCGGTCGCGACGATGGAGCGGCAGGCGCTCGAGGTGGCTCTCCAGTATCCGGAGACGCTCGACGAGGAGGCCTGGCACCACTTTGGCCAGGCCCGCTTCACGGCGCCGGCGTATCAGGCGGTCCATGCTGCCATGGCCGCCGCGGGGCGCTCGCCCGAAGGGAAAGAGAGCGCCGCGCAATGGATCGAACGGATCCGTGGGGAAGCGCCCGAGCCATTGTGGCCGTTGCTGGCCGAACTCGCTGTGACACCGCTGCCGGCATCGACCCCCGAATCGCTCGAACGCTACTGCCGGGACATCCTCGCTGGGCTTTTCGAGCTCCAGATCACCGCTCGGAAGGCCGAGCTGATGGGGCAGCTTCAGCGGATGGACTCGGGCGCCCCCATCGAGGAGCATCAACGTCTCAATCGCGAGCTCATGGAACTGGAGTTGCGGCGTCGCAGGCTTCGCCAGCGGGACTGACCTGACCCGCCCACCCGATTTCCGATCAGCCCCGGCTGCCTGCTAATCTGGACCGCGTTGCGCCTTCCCCCGTAGCTCAATTGGCAGAGCATTCGACTGTTAATCGAAGGGTTACTGGTTCGAGTCCAGTCGGGGGAGCTTGGAGCCGTGCTGCCCGAAATGGGCGGCCGGCCCATTCCCCCGTAGCTCAATTGGCAGAGCATTCGACTGTTAATCGAAGGGTTACTGGTTCGAGTCCAGTCGGGGGAGCCATCCCGCGGAATATCATTGATCCATGGCCGCGCGGAAGGTCGACTTGCCCGCCGGATGGACCCGCTACGAAGGGCCTCTGCTGACGATCTGGCGAGTCCGTTACGAGCGGATCTACGGCGACGGATCCGCCGAGCACTACGCTGACGGAATGTTTGTCCGCGACCATCGTCGCCCGATCGCCCAATGGATCAACTACGCAGCCAAATCGGCGGTTCTCGTCGCTCCAGAGACCCCGGCAGGCTGGCCGGTCCAGCGATTCGCCATCTACTACGCCCCACCTGGCGACGGTCTTGAGCCCGTGCTGACCGCTAGGCACGAGTGGCAGCCGCGTGGTCCTCGAGGTTCGGCAACGGACGTGGACGCCTTCGCGGCCGCCGTCGAGGCTGCGGAGCAGTTCCTCGTAGCAGAGACGGCGTTCGGCGCCATCGGCTGAAACATCGCTCCACCGACTTCGCTGACGGACGCCTTCCTTGCTTGGCCCGTGACGGTCGGGGGCAATGGTAGCTTTGGTGACGGACCGCCATGCGGTCACGCCGGAGAAACTGGCTGCCGAGATACGGCTGAAGGGGAAGGGGCCCAGCGATGAGTGGACGCCACACGGTTGCCGGGAGGCGACCGCGCCTCGCAGCACTGCCGGACCTGATGGGCCAGGCAGCGCGGCTGGCACCCCGCCAGCTCAATGACGAGATTGCGCTCGCGAAGTACGAGCTCAAGGACCGGGGCGTCCAAGCAGGCATCGGCGCCGCGCTCTTCGCGGTTGCCCTGGTCTTCCTCGGCCTGCTCGTTATCGCGCTCGTGGTCGCCGCCATCCTCGGCCTCGCAACGATCATGCCCGGCTGGCTCGCCGCCCTTATCGTCGGTGCGGCATGTCTTCTGATCCTGCTCGTCGCCTCGCTCATCGGCATGGGACGCATCAAGAAGGCGATGCCGCTCTACCCCGCCGACGCCGTGCGGGGACTGCGGTACGATCTCGCCATCATCAAGGACGGTCGCGACTTCGACCCCCGCGTCCTCGACCCGTCGACTATTCAGTACAAGCGCGCGCAGGCGGAAAAAGAAGCAGCAGCGGCGCGCGCGAAGATGGAGAAGGCAGCCGAGGACCGTGCCCACGGGCGCGTCAAGCCTCCGACTCCCAGCGAGGCGGAACTGCGAGACCGTATCGCGAAGCGCCGCGACCACATGCTCGATGTGCGTGATGGGCTCGTTGAAGAGCTCGACGTCAAGCGCCAGGCTGAGGGACTCGCCGAGGACGCGCGAGCAGCCTTCTTCCGCGTTCGTGCGGCCGCCTTCGCAAGGGCGCGTGATGCTGCCCGGACGGCTCAGACTCGGACGGCCGAGACTCGGACGTCCCAAGGCCAGCGGGCCCTCCCGTCGGCTGAGGAACGGGCCCAGGATGCCGCGGCCTCGAATCGGATGGGCGATGCCGTCAAGGACCGGTGGGCGCCGATCGCTGCGTTCGCTGTGTCGAGCACGGCCTTCGTCGTCTTCCTGCGCAAGCTGGTGAAGAGCTGAGGCGGTCCAAGACCGCAATACGGGGCTGCTGATGAGGATGTTCGGCGCTGGTTCCCGGCCCGGACGGCCGTCGGTTCACCATGACCGCGTACTCACTGTCCCCAATGTCCTGACGGTCGTCCGATTCATGGGCGTCCCCCTCTTCATGTGGCTCGTACTCGGAGCGCGCGAGTACGGCTGGGCGGTGCTGGTGCTCGCGATCATGGGTTGCACCGACTGGGTAGACGGCTACGTCGCCCGCCGCTTCAACCAGATGTCCGAGCTGGGCCGGGTCCTGGATCCGGCGGCGGACCGGCTCGCTCTCCTCGCTGTCGCCTTGACGCTAGTGCTTGCCGGTGTGGTCCTGTGGTGGTATCTGCTGGCCCTCGTGGTGCCGGACCTCGTGCTCGGCACAGCTTCGGTGTTCTATTTCCGCAATCATCCGGATCTTCCTGTGAGCCGCGTAGGGAAGGTGCGCACAGCCCTCCTGCTTCTCGGGACTCCGCTGCTGGTCCTCTCAAGGCTGCCGATTGCCGGGGCCACCGGCTACCTCGTCCTGGCCTGGGTCTTCCTGGCGTTTGGACTCGTCGGCCATTGGATCGCCGCTTACAACTACTTCTGGGCCATCGTGCGAAAGGGCCAAGGCGTGCGCAGCGTGCGGAGGGCTGAGGACGACGGCGATGCACGCGACTCGGGCGAGGTGCACCCCTGATGGTGTGGTTCGCCGTCGTCCTCGCGCTCTTAGGAGCCCTCTTCCTCGCCCTCGGTGCCCAGCGGCAGGGAAGCGCCGTCAAGTTCGACACCGGCGGACTGGGCCTCAGCTCCAACGGATTCCTGCGGCTCCTGCGCAATCCACGATGGCTCTTCGGGCTGCTTCTGCTGGGCCTCGGCATGGTCTCGAACATGATGGCCCTCGTCACGGCACCCCTCACGGTCGTGCAGCCGATCGGAGCGATCGCCCTGGTCATCACGACCGTCGTGAACTCGAAGGACCAGGGCATCACCCTCAATCGGCCAACTGTCGTCGCCATCTCGTCCTGCGTCACCGGCTCGGCTCTCTTCGTGCTTCTGGCCGTGAACGCCACCGAGGAGAACAACAATGTGACCGCGGGGGAGGAGCTAACGATCGTGCTGCTTCTCGCTTTGGCCATCTGCGTATTCGGAGGCCTCGCGGCGGCCTTCCGGCACCGGCTCAACGCCTTCGTGTTCATCCTGGGCGCCGGCGTCCTGTTCGGGTTCGTCGCCGTGCTCACACGGATCATCGGCCGCCAGATCCTTGACCCGAATGGCTTGTTCCTGCTGAACGTGCAGTGGTACTCGATCATTGCGATTGCCGCCGCGGGAGGCTTGGGGTCCTGGTTCGTGCAGAACGCCTACTCGTCCGGACCACCCGATCTGGTGATCGCAGGGCTTACCGTCATCGACCCAATGGTTGGAGTGGCAATCGGCATCACGATCCTGCACGAACTGCGGCCGCATGTACCGCCTGTCGTGTCGATTGCCATGGCTGCTGCCGCTCTCATTGCTATCGTGGGTGTCGTTGCCCTGTCCCGGCATCACCCTGAGGTCACGAGCCGACGGAACGAAGCGGCCCGTGAGCTCCGAGGCTCCGCCGAGCCGGGGCAGTGACCGGCCGACCAGGAGAGAGATCCGTGACCCTGCCCGACCTCGAGGCACAGAGCCAGAAGCCGCTGACGATCCTGATCGGCGCCGATACCTACCCGCCCGATGTCAACGGAGCAGCGCAGTTCGGCTACCGCTTGGCAAAAGGCATGAGCGCGCGGGGCCACAATGTGCACGTGCTGTCGAGCCGTTCGGAGAAGGGCAAGAGCTTCAGCGAGTTCCGGCCGGAGGCGACAGTTCACCGCCTCCGCTCCCATTCAGTGCCGACCCATCCGTATTTCCGGGTGGTGTTCCCCTGGGAGATCAAGAAAGAGATCTCGCTTCTCTTCGATCGGGTGCAGCCGGATGTGGTGCATATCCAGAGCCACTACATGATCGGCGAGCATGTTCTGTACGAGGCGGTCAGGCGTGGGATCCGGGTCGTGGCGACCAACCATTTCATGCCGGAGAACCTCAACCCGTTCCTTCCGTTCCCGCAGTGGCTCAAGGACATCATCGGCCGTGTGTCCTGGAAGGACATGGGGAAGATCATGGGCCAGGCGAACGTAGTCACCACGCCCACTCCGCTCGCGGCGAAGGCGATGCGCGATCATGCCTTCCTGCACGAAGTGATCCCACTCTCGAACGGCATCGACTCGCCCGCATACGAGCTGCGGCCTGAGGAGCAGCTCACGAAGAACCCGTGGCCGACGGTGCTCTTCGCAGGGCGCCTGGCCGAGGAGAAGAACATCGATGTGCTCATTGACGCCGTAGCGAAGCTTCCCCAAGAGCTCGACGCCCATTTGGAGATCGTGGGCGACGGCGAGATCCGTCCTCGCCTTGATGCCCAAGTCGCTCGGCTCGGGCTCGGCGACCGGGTCCGTTTCCTCGGTCTGGTCCCCGATGATGAGCTTCGCGAGGCCTACCTCCGCGCCGATGTCTTCTGCATGCCGGGAACGGCCGAGCTCCAGTCGCTCGTGACGCTTGAGGCAATGAGCGCGTCGACGCCGGTCGTGCTTGCCGACGCGATGGCGCTCCCGCACCTGGTACGCGACGGCGAGAACGGCTTCCTCTTCCGACCCAACGATAGTGACGACCTCGCGGGCAAGCTCGTCGGGATCCTCAGGCTTCCCGAGTCGGAGCGGATCGCCATGGGGAAGGTTAGCCACGAGATGGTGCAGAAGCACAGCATCCAGTACACGCTGGACACTTTCGAGGCCTTCTATCGCGGAGCCGACGGGGTTCCGCAGAACGTCTGACCTCCGCTTTCACGCTAGGATGGAGGGGCCCGCACGGCTCCGGCCGTGCGGCGAGGGGCTATAGCTCAGCCGGTTAGAGCAGGGGACTCATAATCCCTTGGTCCTGGGTTCAAGTCCCAGTAGCCCTACACATTGCAGGTGGACCTGTCTAGGGTTGCCGCAGGTGGGCAACCAATAACCGAATCGGGCGGCAGTTCGCACTCGGGGCGTGAGACCGGGAGGGCCGGTGGCTGACCAGAGGGGTTTTCCTCGGTGGCACCTTTGGATCGGTGCCGCCCTCGCACTGTGCGGCTTGGTTCTCGGGTTTGTGCTGCCGGTGGGCCCCCACTGCGGTGCAGCCTTCCCCACTGCCTACAGCCCGGTGCCAGCCAGCGCCGTCGCTCCCCCCGGGACCGATTGGGTGGCCGAGTGCCGATCCGCAGCGCAGGACGAGTCCCACCTGTACGGGGGCTTCGTCCTTCTGGGGCTGGGGCTCGTAGCCTTGGGCCTTCTCCTGCGCTTTTTCAGTCGGAGGAGTGGGTCTCGTTAGTTAGACCTGCGGCTCTTCGCCGCGCTTCGCCCAGGCGCGTTCGCGGTCGAGATGCTCTTTGGGGCCCTCATACGCAGCAAGCGAGTTCCAGTTTCGGGGAAGCGCCTCGTCGCTGGCCTCGCTGACTTCGCTCACTTCACCGAGATTCCCGCCGACGAGGGCCGAGACTTCTCGCCCGAGGGCGAGCAGGGCTTCTCTCGTCGAATCAGGAATGCTCGAAATGCCGGGGATGTGCAGGGCATCGGGGTCGGAATCGGCTACGTCCAGGCCCAACGAGCGCGCGGCTGCCATGACGATTTCCGTGGCGCCTACTCCCGTGGCGCGTTGGAGGCCCCTGATCGTGTCTGGGTCAGGGAAGTTCTTGAGCGGCGAGTTGATGAGCTGAAACAGTCGTTTGCCCGTCGGGACACCGCCGCACGCCCGCGACATAGCCTCATACGACCAGTGGCGGTTCGCCTTCACGTCGGCGAGCAGCGACCCAAGGTCCTGCTGGCTCATCCACGCTCCCTCCATTTGTCCTGCAAGGCCGTCCTGCCAACCCCTGAATCTTAGGCGGCTCAGGGCCTCGTTTGCTCCCATGTGCCCTGCGTTTGCCTAACAACCGCCTAACTTTCGTTCGGCCCAAGACCTGCTATCAGAAGGAGTGGCCGAGTTCGCGCCTAACTTTTGCCTATCTTTGCTTCTTGTAGCATTACCCTTGCCTTGACGCCGCTGGACCCTCCCGATTGAATGGGAAACGCAGGCGGGCCTCGGACGTACCGAAGGGGGGTGGCGCGTCGGATGCGCATGAAGCTTGTCGCACGCGACATCCTGCTCCATCAGATGGCGCGCAAGGGCTGGTCGAATCGCGCCTTGGCGGAGTTCGCCGGCTGTGCGCCAGGGACAATCGACAACCTCGTCGCTGGGAGGACGCAGTCTCTCAACAGCCGGCGCACCGCGCAGCTTATCAGCGAGGCTCTAGGCCTGCCCGTTGAAGTCTTCTTCGTCCCCGTTTTATCTAGCAGTGCTACGCGGGACGGGAAGAGTGAGTCCCCATCAGATGGAGGAGGTGTCGCCCACCGCAAGAGAGCCGAGTGAGCTTGCCCCACAGTCTTAGAAAAGCCGACCCCAGGAAAACCAAGAAGTAACCCATAACCAAGTAACCCAAGAATGGGGGAGCCATGAACCTGCTTATAACAAAAGGCGCCGCTGCGGGCGCTGCGCTGTCGACGACCCTTCGCGAGCGGGCGGAAGTCGCTGCATCCTCTCAATACCGCACTGATCGCTGGGCGATTTTTATCGTCGTCCCACTCGCGCTCATTGTGGTATTCGGGGTCCTGACCGCGTGGTGGATTGCTTGCCAGCAGAGGGGAATGTATCCGGCCTTTGATTTCCCGAACTGGAACACCGGCGGGACGTTCAAGGCCTACTGCAAGGCCTGACGGCAATGACGTGGGGGCTGGAATGACTTTCGCTCTGGAGGTAGATGGCGTCCTTAAGCGGTATGGGAAGCGGCTTGCGATTTCCGATTTCACCCTACGGCTTGAGTCGGGCATGGCCTATGGCCTTCTGGGACCGAATGGGTCGGGAAAAACGACCGGCCTCCACGTCATTACCGGGCTCGTGACCCCGACGGAAGGCTCCGTTCGTATCGCCGGAGTTCCGATCGCCGAGAAGCGTTCCCGCGAATTGTTCGGATTCGCCCCCGATGACCTCCCCTTGCCTGTTGCGCTGACAGGCCAGGAATACCTGGATTTCCACCACGCCATGAGGAGGCGCGAGGACCGCGCGCGGGCGCGTGAACTCGCTGACATCTTCGATTTGACGGGCGACCTCGACAAGCAAGTGGGACAGTACTCACATGGGATGAGGCGGAAACTTCAGGTGATCGCGGCATTGAGCCACGAACCGCGGATCGCCATCCTCGATGAACCGTTCAGAGGCTTAGATCCGGATGCCGCTGCTGTCCTCAGGAGCGTCCTCGCCGGCTTCAGGAGGAGTGGACGCACCGTTTTGATTGCAACCCATGATTTGTTGCGAGCGGAACGCGAGTGTGACGAGGTAACTATCCTCAGTCGGGGCCGGATTGTCGCAGCAGGTGCGCCTCAGGCGCTGATCGAGGGCCGCGAGGGGTGCTCAAATTTGGAAGAGCTATTCTTGGCCGTCACCGGGCTCGGTGCGGCGGGCGGTCGGCGTGAAGTGCGCATCTCATCCCTCTTTTCATCGGATGTTCTGCCAGGAGGAGTGCTGTCATAATGACCCGAATTGTCCTTTCCGCATTAGGCGGAATGCTGATCGGATTTTCCGTGCTCACAATAATGTTGATCGGGTCACTGGCAGTCGCGTTGGCAACTGGCGTTCGGGTCTATCTGCCCGGCATCTTCGACGCTTGGATCACTGAGGAGAACGGGATGCCAGCAGTCAATTTCACGCCCAGTCCTTGGGGAATGCTTGCCGTCGTTTTGATCGTTTCCTGTTGCTTTGTCTGGGCTTCCTCCAGGAGCCGTCGATAGGGTGCGATAAAATGCTTCCCACCCTTGGCGCCGTCGCGCGCGTTTCGACGCTGCTGTGGCTGCGAGATCTTGCCGCCCTTTTCCATTTATCGAGCAAAGCAGTGATTGTAGGTGTGCTGGGGGCGTTTCTGAGCGCTGTTGCGCTCGGCCTGGTTCTTGCTGCCGCGGCGACTCAATCATCGATCGGCGTCTACCCGCCGGAATTGAAGGAGCTGTTGTTGCGGACGGCGTTCTCGTCGAGCTCAGTCATCGGCCTCCTGACTATCCTTGCCCTGGCCGTCTCATTGCCGCCGAGAACATCCTTCCAGTCGCTTGTCGACCTCCTTCCAGTGCGGCAGCTGGCGTCTCAGGTCGGCCAGCTCGTACCTGTTCTTGGCCTCGCCGCCACCTTTGGCCTCGCGCTCTCAGGGGTGGTGGTTGCCGTAGCGCGCCAAGTTCTAGAGCCCTTGGCGTTCGTGGCTGCGCTATTCGCCATCGCGGGGAACATGTTGGCGTTGCAGATGGTCGCGCTCGGGGCCTTCCTGGCCCTGTCTTCCTTGCTCAGCCGGCGTCTGAGGATTCCTCATCAGTACGCTGTCACCACTGCCGCTGCACTCGTGATGGCGGTGGGCCTCGGCGTCTTCTCCCGGGATGTCTTCACCCTCAGCAGCGATCTTCCGCTTGGCACAGCCCAACCATGGGGCGTCGCAGACCTTCTCGTGACACGTCTGGCTGTCGCGGCCATACTTCACGGGGGCCCTTTTCAACTCCTAGGAGTCGGACTGTGGTGGGCGGCCGGGCTTGTGGCACTGCTCACCGCCGGTCGCCTCCGTCATTCCAGCGGGTCCACGGGTGGGATCAGGCTCCTGACCGGTACACGTCCACCGCAGGGAGCGTTCCTCTCCTCGATTTGGTTCGAGGCCTTGATCGCAGTCCGCACGCCCCAGTTCATCGTCACCTCGCTCATGGCGGTGCTTCTCGTCGTCGGCGTTCGTTGGCTCGGGACACTCAGCGGAATGGGGCCTACTGCGGAGCAGCTTGCGTCGGGACTTCCCGCGGTGCCGTTTGCACTGTCGATGTACGCCGTGGGCAGGACGTTGAAGTACCGATGGCTCGGGGCCGTGGTCCACGGATCATGGTCGTGGTGGATCGCCCCGAAAGCTGTCGCGTACTTCGTCGTCGGGGCTTCGGTTGCGATACTCCTCTGGATCTTCGAGCTAGCTCTCGGAATGGTGAGTGCAAGCGATGTGCTCTCCGTTTCCATCCGCGCCGCGTTGGTTCTGGGGGCAGCGCTGCTCGGAGGAACGCTGGCTCCCTACTCAGACGAGCAGGGACTGTCCGTCGCCGCGTCCGGATTCTTGACTGGCCTGCTGGTGGTCGGTTCTTCGATGTTCGTAGCCTGGGCAGGTTCGGCGGCATCAGCCACGATGGGTGTGCTTGCGGAGCTCTCCTTGGCGGGGCTTTTCTTCGCACTGTATGCCCTGATCGCGTCCGTGCAGATCCCTAATGCGGCGCGATATGTCTGACGGCCTCAGTCGTTTCACCATCACAGAGGGGGTGACCGTTCGAGAAGAAGGACTCGTGCACCGTTCCCTAGGGATTGAAACAGTTCGTTCCTCAGATCGATTCGTTCAGGACACGCTTGAGCTCGGGCTGGCCAGTGAAGAGGACATCCCTGCTTGGCGATCGCTGATAGGTCCGTCACCGTTTCGGGCGCGAGTGCTTCCGCGAGGTGTAAGGCGCTCGGTATGGGTGGTGTCTTCCCACTGGGCGAAGGGCCAGGCCCGCTGGGCAGCTGTTGTATCGATGAGCCTCGTCATCGGAGTCGTCACCGGGCTCCACTCGCTCGTAGCCGTTGCCACGGGTGGCCTGCTCTTTGCGCTCGCGGTGCTGGTGCACGAGGCGGGCCATGTAGTCGCATACCGTGCTCTCGCCCCTCTGGACGCCCCGGCGATCTTCGTCGTGCGGGGGATGCGGTGCCATCTCGTCCGGATGAGGCTCGTGCCGGTGTCTGACGGCGCGGTTGCCCTTGCTGGGCCGTTGGCCCCGGCTGCCATGGCTATCTTCTTTGTGCCGCTGCTGTTCGCTGACCGCGTCGCACCCTGGCTGCCTCTGGTCTGCTTCGCCTGGCTCGCACTGGCCCTCAGCCATGCGCTTTGCGCGGCACTGCCGTTCGGCGATGGCACGACTATTAGAGAGAGTTGGAGCCTCGCGCGGGCCGAACGATCCACCCGGCAGCGGTCCTCCACCACCTAGGTTCAGGGGTGAACCCTGATATCCACCGCGTGAGTTCTCACGGGATGCGGTTCCCACGGGCGCCGGAGTTGGAAGGTGACGACCCCAGACTCGGCTCCCGCTCTGAGGACGAATCGTTGGAGGCGGCCTGAACCCGGAGTGGCGCTTGATGAAGGTTCTACCGGTCGCTCGGTGACGAGCTCCGTTCCCCTGCCCAACTCGGCGAGCTCCCACCGGTAGCCGGACCCGCCGGGCGACGACAGTGCGACCTCGAGCTCTGCGCCAGCATCGACTGCTCGTACTTCGTGGGTTTCGGGTGTCCTCTCCACTCGCCCGATTGTCGGAGTCGGCCAGTCTGCTCACAAGGGGCCTCCCTTGTTTCGTGGACAGATCCCCTGTATGTTACTAGCGAGTAACAAAGGTGCCCAGGAGGATAGAGAGATGCCCGAAGCAACCGAGCTGCCCTATGCGGATGGCGATTTCTTCGCGTTCGAAGCGCTTCTTTCTGAGAAGGAACGTGACCGACTTCACGAGGTGCGGGAGTGGCTTGAGGCCAACGTCCAACCGATCGCAGTGGACTTCTGGAACAGAGGAGAGTTTCCGCACGAGCTGATTCCCCGGCTCGCCGAACTCGACATCGTGAGCCCTGTCCGGCGCCAAGGCCGTTCGAACCTTCTCGCAGGCCTGCTCCACGCGGAGTTCACGCGCGCTGATGCCTCGATTGCGACCTTCATGGGCGTACACGACGGACTCTTCACCGGTTCGCTCGAACTACTGGCCTCGCGTGAGCAACAGGAGGAGTGGCTTCCTGACGTCTACGCGCTCAAGAAGATCGGGGCCTTCGCCCTCACTGAACCTCTGGGCGGGAGCGACGTCGCGGGTGGCACTCGGACGACGGCACAGAGGGATGGGTCGTCTTGGATCCTCAACGGCGCCAAGCGGTGGATCGGCAATGCGACGTTCTCGGATTGGGTCGTCGTCTACGCCCGAGATGTCGAGGACAACCAGGTCAAGGCCTTCCTCGTCGACACGCGCCTCGAGGGCTATAAGGCGACAAAGATCGAGAACAAGATCTCGCTCCGAGCGGTCCAGAACGCGGACATCACCCTCGAAGACGTCGTCGTTCCGGACGAGTTCAAACTTGCCCACGGAAACAGCTTCCGCGACACGAACAAGGTGCTCAGGGCCACGCGGCTCTCAGTTGCCTGGCAAGCCGTCGGGCTCATGATGGCTGCATTCGACGTCGCGCGCCGATACGCTGTCGAGCGCCTCCAATTTGGCCGTCCGATAGCTTCCTTCCAGCTCGTCCAGGACCATCTCGTCACGATGCTCGGGAACACGGTCAGCTCTCTGGGCCTCATGGTCCGCGTGTCCCAGCTCGCGGAGGAGGGGCAGGCGCGAGACGAGCAATCGGCCCTCGCGAAGGCTGTTACGACTGCTCGCATGCGTGAGTCGGTCGCCCTTGGCCGGGCCATTCTCGGGGGCAACGGCATCGTCACCGACTACGGGATGGCCAAGGTCTTCGCTGATGCGGAGGCAGTTTTCTCCTACGAGGGGACCCACGAGATCAACACCCTCGTGACGGGACGAGCCATAACGGGCATCTCCGCCATCGTGTGAGGCGCTCGGTCGTCCTGAACCCTACGGGTCTTGCCATGGCAGAAGGATCGACGGCCTGGTGTCGACGAGGAAGCGCAGCGGACTGACGTAGTCGTCGTCCTTTCGGACGCCCCAGTGGAGGCATGCCCCTTCGCAGTGCAGCGGGGCCGCCGCGATCCGCCCTATCGGCTGGCCCGGGGTCACTAGGCTGCCGGCATCTAGGTCTGTCTCCACGGGTTCGAAACTGCTTCGGAGGCCGTCCCCATGGTCAATGGTGAGCACAGGGCGGTCGACGACCCAACCTGCGAACGCAATCACGCCGTCGTCCGGTGCCAAAAGACCCTGCCCAGGCTGGGCGGCGAGGTCCACACCCCGATGTCCGCTGAGCCAAGGGCGCGCGGGAGGGTCGAAGGCACGCACGACGGCGGGCCGGGGCTCAAGCGGCCAAAGCCAGCCCCGCGCTGGTGCCGGCTGGCTCCTGGCGCCGTTGACCGCGGCGGCGCTGACCGCGCCCGCATAGGCTGCGACTGCGTTGACTGTTGCTGGCTCCGTCGCGCCGCCCGAGACTGCAGGATGCTGCGCAGCAGCCCCTGAGAGGGGGACTGCGAAGAGGAGGGCGACTGAGAGCCGCACCAGGCTGAGCATTCGGACCATGCTTCGAACATCGCCCTCGTGGGCGCCAGTCCCCGGACGACTGCAGCCCGATGTGGATGACGCGCCGTCGCCTGTTCTGTGGAGGCCCAATGACTGCAGGAACGCTGTAGTACACTGGCAACTGCGGCTTTCCGCGCTCTCTTGTCATGCCATATGCCTGAGTCACGCTCACGTGCCTCGTACGGTTTGCGGCAGGCATCGAAGGGCATGGAAGCCGACTCCGCGCATTCAGAGCTCGTCGTCCTGCGATGGGCACTGCGTTCCTGACGGTCCGCTCGGTTGCTTCAACCGGACGGCTCGGGTTCGCAGGGGATGCCAGGGACGTTGGCCGTCCGGTCTTCGTCGAACAACCGTCAACATCAAGGGCAGGGGCAAGGGCAGCCAGAACGGCTCCCTCGTGAAGGACCTGCCGGAAGGAGCGTCGGCATGCCCGTCGTCACCATGCGCCAGCTGCTCGACAGCGGCGTCCACTTCGGTCACCAGACCCGCCGTTGGAACCCGAAGATGAAGCGCTTCATCTTCACCGAGCGCAACGGCATCTACATCATCGATCTTCAGCAGTCGCTCTCGTACATCGACCGCGCATACGAGCACGTCAAGAACACGGTCGCCAAGGGCGGCACGGTGCTCTTCGTCGGTACCAAGAAGCAGGCCCAGGAGGCCATCGCGGAGCAGGCGACCCGCGTCGGCCAGCCGTACGTGAACCAGCGCTGGCTCGGTGGCATGCTCACCAACTTCTCGACCGTTGCCAAGCGCATCCAGCGCCTCAAGGAGCTCGAGGAGATCGACTTCGAGGATGTGGCCGGTTCGGGCCGCACCAAGAAGGAGCTCCTCATCCTCGAGCGCGAGAAGGACAAGCTCGAGAAGACCCTCGGCGGTATCCGCAACCTCTCGCGTACGCCGTCCCTGCTCTGGGTCGTCGACACGAAGAAGGAGCACCTCGCCGTCGACGAGGCCAAGAAGCTCGGCATCCCGGTTGTCGCGATCCTCGACACGAACTGCGACCCCGACGAGGTCAACTACCCGATTCCGGGCAATGACGACGCAATCCGCTCCGTCAATCTGCTCACCCGCGTGGTTGCTGACGCCGTTGCCGAGGGCCTCATCGCGCGCACCAACCGTGCCGCTGGCTCCGAGGGCTCATCCTCTGCCGAGCCGCTGGCAGAGTGGGAGCGCGAGCTTCTCGAGGGCCAGAACGCTGAGCAGGCCCCGGCTGAGCAGGCGGCTCCGGCCGAGCAGGCCCCGGCTGAGCAGGCGGCTCCGGCCGAGCAGGCTGCGCCCGCCGAGGGCGAGCAGGCTCAGGCCTAGTCAGTCAGAGACATGAACCCAGCCGGGATACCCGGTCAGGGGACGACGGCAGGATGGCGCCGCCCAAACGGGGCCATCCTGCCGATGTGTGAGAAGTGCTAAGAACGAGACAGAGGGGTTCACATGGCGAACTACACCGCTGCTGACATCAAGGCCCTGCGCGAGCGCACGGGCGCGGGCATGATGGACGTCAAGAAGGCTCTCGACGAGGCCAACGGCGACGCCGAGAAGGCCGTCGAGATCATCCGTATCAAGGGCTTGAAGGGCGCGACCAAGCGCGAGGGCCGCTCGACCGCCGAGGGCCTCGTGGCTGCCAAGGTGGAGAACGGCGTCGGCGTCATGGTCGAGGTCAACTGCGAGACCGACTTCGTCGCCAAGTCCGCCAAGTTCATCGAGCTGGCCGACAAGGTCCTCGGTGCTGCGGTTGCTTCCGGCGCTGCCGAACTCGATTCCCTCCTCGCCGCTCAGATCGACGGCAAGCCGGTGAGCGAGTTCGTCGTCGAGGAGGGCGCCGTGCTTGGCGAGAAGGTTGCCATCCGCCGCGTTGCCCGCATCGAGGGCAAGACGGTCGATGCGTACCTTCACAAGACGTCCAAGGACCTCCCGGCCCAGGTGGGCGTTCTTTTCGCGGTAGACGGCGAAGGCGAAGCCGCTGAGGCTGCCGCCCACGACGTCGCCGTCCACATCGCCGCAATGGCGCCGAATTACCTCAGCCGTGAGGACGTTCCGGCCGACCTCGTCGAGTCCGAGCGCCGCATTGCGGAGGAGACGGCCCGTGCCGAGGGCAAGCCGGAGGCTGCGCTCACGAAGATCGTCGACGGTCGCGTGACCGGCTTCTTCAAGGGCGAGGTCCTGCTCGATCAGGCATTCGCGAAGGATGCCAAGAAGAGCGTCGGCCAGGTCCTCAAAGAGGCTGGCGTCGAGGGTTCTGCCTTCGCGCGGTTCCGCGTCGGCGCCTAAGCAGGCTCATTCCGGGCCCGCCATCCCGCTTGCATGAAGGGGCGGCCACCGCCGGTGGCCGCCCTTTCGTGTGCCAGCAATTTCGTGTGATGGCAATGCCGATAATCTAGACCAAGGCCAACACAGCCACCGCCCTACCCACCGGTTCGAGGGGACAGATTCACACATGGAAACCGTAGAGACCGACGTGCAGACCGCGACGCTCCCCGTGACTGGCGACCCTATTCCGGAACATCGCCGGCGCGTGCTGCTCAAGCTCTCGGGAGAGGTGTTCGGCGGCGGCAAGCTTGGGGTGGACCCGGGTACCGTGCGCGGAGTTGCCGAGCAGATCGCAGCAGCGGTCGACGACGTCGAGGTCGCCATCGTCGTGGGCGGCGGCAATTTCTTCCGAGGCGCGGAGCTCTCACAGAGCGGGATGGATCGCTCGCGAGCTGACTACATGGGGATGCTGGGCACCGTCATGAACTGCCTCGCACTCCAGGATTTCCTTGAGCAGGCCGGCGTGGAGACTCGGGTTCAGAGCGCCATCACCATGGGGCAGGTGGCGGAGGCCTACATTCCGCGGCGCGCGATCCGGCACATGGAGAAGGGCCGCGTGGTGATCTTCGGTGCTGGGGCCGGCCTTCCGTACTTCTCGACCGACACGGTGGCCGTGCAGCGCGCGCTCGAGGTGCATGCCGACGTCGTCCTCATGGCCAAGAGCGGCGTTGACGGTGTCTACACGGCCGACCCGAAGAAGGACCCCGAGGCGCGCAAGCTCGAACGGCTCACCTATGACGAGGCCCTTCGCCGTGACATCAGGGTCATGGACCAGACCGCGATGACGATGTGCAAGGACAACGGCGTGACAATGGTCGTCTTCGGAATGGAGGGCGCGGGTAACGTCACGAAGGCCATTCTGGGCGGCGAGCTTGGAACCGTGGTGACCCCGTAGTCCCGCTAGGATGGCAACAGTTCAACAAGCAACAGGCCAGCATTCAGCAGCCCAGCCAGTCAGGAGCCAAGCAACCGTGATCGAAGAGACTCTTCTCGAGGCCGCCGAAAAGATGGAGAAGGCCGTCGAGGTGGCCAAGGAGGACTTCGCCTCGATCCGTACCGGCCGGGCCAATCCTGCGCTGTACGCCAAGGTCATGGTCGAGTACTACGGCTCCCCGACGCCGCTTCAGCAGCTCGCTTCCTTCCAGGTCTCCGACGCGCGCACCATCCTCATCACGCCGTTCGACAAGACGGCACTTCGCGACATTGAGCGCGCGCTGAGCGATTCCGAGGTTGGCGCGAACCCTTCCAACGACGGCAGCGTGATCCGCGTCGTCCTTCCCGAGCTCACCCAAGAGCGCCGCAAGGAGTACGTCAAGATCGTCAAGGGCAAGGGTGAGGACGCGAAGGTGTCCATCCGCAGCATCCGGCGGAAGGCAAAGGAGTCGCTCGACCGCCTCGTCAAGGACGGCGAGGTGGGCGAGGACGACGGCGCCCGCGGTGAGAAGGAGCTCGACGGCCTGACCAAGCAGCACACGGACAGCGTGGACGAGCTCGTCAAGCGCAAGGAAGCCGAGCTGCTCGAGGTCTGATGGCCGATCCTCAGTCCGAGGCCGCCGGCCCGCCCCCTGATGCGCCCGGGGCGCCGGCTTCCAGACGTGCCCGGCGGGAGGCTGCGGTGGCTCATGCCAACGCGGCGGCCCAGGCTGCGTCGTCGTCGAAGACCGGCCGCAACCTTCCTGCCGCCATCGTCGTCGGCCTCGCCCTGCTCGCGGCAGTCCTCGCGGGTCTTTTCGTCTGGCCGCTCGGTTTTGTGCTCGTAGGAACCGCGGCGGGAGTCCTCGGCGTCTGGGAAGTCTTCCGTGCGCTCCAGACCCGCAGGACGAACATCCCGATCGTGCCTGTCCTCGTGGGCGCAGTGGCCATCCCGATCTCGGCTTTCTTCGGCGGCCAAGAGGCCCAGCTGTTCGTGCTCATCGCGGCGGCGGCTGCGGTCCTCCTGTGGCAGAGCCTCGAGCGAGCCGAGGGAGCTGTGACGAACGTCGTCGGAGGCGTCTTCGTACTGCTCTGGATCCCGTTCCTCGTGGGCTTCGCGGTCCTTCCCCTGCATGACACCGGGCTCCCTGCTCCACCACTCGGCCTCTGGCCCGGCCTCACAGTGCCTCGCAGCGTTCTGCAGCTCGTTGTCACACTTCTGCTTGTCGTCGCGAACGACACCTTCGGCTACATCGTCGGCGCAAGCCTAGGCAAGCACCCCATGGCCCCGAAGATCAGCCCCAAGAAGTCGTGGGAGGGGTTCGCAGGGTCCGTCGCCGGAGCCGTCGTCATCGGCGTTCTCGGGACGGTCTTCCTCCTCGGCCGCCCCTGGTGGGTCGGGGTCATCCTCGCAGTGGCGATGGTCGGGGCTGCGACTTCGGGTGATCTCGCCGAGTCGATGGTCAAACGCGAACTCGGCATCAAGGACATGAGCAGCATCCTGCCCGGCCATGGCGGCATGATGGACAGGCTCGACTCGCTTCTGTTCGGCGTGCCCGTCGCGTACATCCTGTTCAGCCTGCTGCCGTCGGCCTAGACAGCGGCAGCGGGACGGCAGGTTATTCTTGGCAAACAACAGGACGGAGGCACGGTGGCGCGCACTGATTCGGGAGCCGCGGCGGGATTCAAGAGGGTAGCCCGCGGGGAGCTGGGGTACAGCCCCAAGCAGGTCGAGAAGTTCATGGAGGCTGCCCGTGCCTACCTGCGCGGTTCCCGCTCGTCGGAGGTCGTAACGAGCCACGAGGTGCGTACCGTCGCATTCGACGCAGTCCGGGGAGGGTACGACGCCAGTCAGGTCGATGCCGCCTTGGATCGCCTCGAGGATGCTCTTGCCCGCCGTGAGCGCGATGAACTCATCGACAGCGAGGGAGAGGACGCGTGGCTGCATGAGGTCGGCTATCTCGCGGGGATCCTCCGGAACCGCCTCCTCCGCCCGGACGGGGACCGTTTCCGGCGCCCTTCCAGAAGCGGTTCGCCAAGCTACAGCGTGAAGGATGTCGACGATCTCTGCCACCGTCTCCTCGACTACCTTGAGCACGACGCGACGATGAGCGCCGACGATGTGCGCACCGCCGTATTCCGCACCGTCACCGGTGCTGACGGCTACGAGGAGACGCAGGTTGACGCGTTCCTGGACCGCTGCGTGGAGCTCATCGCCAAGATCGCCTGAGCGGGAAGGCTAGGCCTGCCAGAGTGGCAAGCGGAGTGTGAAGACGCTTCCGACGCCGAGTTCGCTCGTGACCGCCAACTCGCCGCCATGCTGCTCGGCGACCTCCTGTGCGAGAGCGAGCCCAAGGCCAGTGCCCGGGATCCCTGAGCGCAATGCCGCTGAGCTCCGCTGGAACCGCATGAACACCCGATCCAGATCCTCTGCGCCAATCCCGATCCCTTCGTCCTCGACCGAGAGGACCGCCCACGTGCCGTCCTGCCGGGCGCGGAGCCTCACCTTTCCGCCGTCGTCGGAATACTTGAGGGCGTTCGAGACGAGGTTGTCGATCACGCGGACGACGCCGGTTCGGTCGCCCAGGATGGGAAGGTCGGCGTCGGCGTCGACCTCCAAGGAGATATTCCGGCTTGCTGCCTCGGGCGCGGAGGCGACCGCCTGCTCCCGCACGAGCCGGGCCAAGTCCAAGGGCATCCGGTAGTCCTCTGTGGCACCGGAGGTCGCGGCGGCGAGGATGTCGTCGACCATTTTGTTGAGGTGCCGGGCGTTGCGCGCCATGACCTGGGTGTCCGAGCGGGCGGCGGGGCTCAGCGACGGATCGTCCTGGAGGAGTTCCGCGTAGCCGATGAGGCTCGTGAGCGGAGTTCGGAATTCGTGGGACATCGCTGCTACGAACGTCTCCCGCGCGCGCACGGCAGCGACGACCTCGGTCACGTCCGAGAAGGCGAGGACCGATCCGCCCCTGCACCCGTTGGCATCGAGGTACGCACGTGCCGAAACCGAGACGATGCGCGACTTCGGTCCGCGCCCCAGCCGGTACACCTCGTGTGAGAAGGTCTCACCGTTCATGGCCCTGTGCCGAGGACGATCAGCAGTCGGAACCGGCTGCTGGGAACTGTCGCGGAAAATGAGGAGATCGGGCTCACGGGCGTCCTCTACCCCGGGGGGAAGGGCCACCGCGTGGAGCTCCCGCTGCTGAGAATTCATGAGCAGGAGTTGGCCCTCGGTGTCGAATACGCCGACCCCGACGTCGACGGTGTCAAGGATCGTGTCGAGCAGATGCCCTCGTATCTCGCTGCGGTCGAGGAGCTCTTGGACGCGCCGCTGCTGGGCTTTCGCGCTCTGGGCCATGACGGCGGTGACCATGCCGATGGCAAGCATCATGAACGGCGTGAGGAATTCGGCCGCGAGAGTCGATGGGCCCGCCGTCCCGTTCATGAAATGCGGAACCCACACCATGAGGAGGCTCGCGACGCCTCCGAATGCCACCATGAGGCGAGGCCGATAGCCCGAGCCTGCGAGCCAGATGATGGGGAAGGCCGCTAGCAGCGCGAGCCCTTGGAGAACGTCTTGGGATGTGAAGCGAAGGAGCCCGATCACGTAGAAGTCGAGCACGGGAATGACGAGATGCGACCACCGGGGGAGACGGCTCCAGGGAACGGCTGCGCAGGATGCGAGAAGCAGGAGGGCGCCGGCTTGGCTTACGAGGAAGCCCGGCTCTGAGAATTCATCGGAGCGCACCACCCCGGCAATGACCATCACCAAGAGCATCGTGAGGTTGAGCGGCAGCTGATTCAGCACTACGCGTGTGCGGAGAGTGAGTTCGTGGAAGCGGACGTGCCCCAGCAGGATGTCCAAGAGCTGTTCCAAGGGCGGCCTTCCCCCTAAGCGATGCGGCTTGGTCAATTCTGTGACAAGTATGGTCGCTTGGGCGAGAGCGCTGCGTCAGTTGGGCGTTCTCGGGCCCCTTTCGAGCAACGGATCCATGCGGAACGGGATGAGTTCTCCCATCGCGAGCGCCGTGTCGGTGCGGTCGACTCCCTCGATCGCGAGGATCTTTCCGTGAATGCGGAAGAGGTCTTCGGCATCGACTGCGACGACCCGCAAGAGGAGGTCGGCTGTACCCGTCAAGCCGTGGCCTTCGAGCACTTCGGGGATGCGGGCGATCTCCTCGGTGATCTCGGCGAGCTGCCGCTGCTGAACGTGGACCGTGATGAACGCCAGGAGCGGGTAGCCGAGGGAGGCCGGGTTGATCCGGCGGTCAAACGGAAGGAAGGCGTGCTGTTCGAGGCGCGCGAGGCGTGCCTGCACCGTGTTTCGAGACAAGCCGAGCTCCTGCGCCAAGGCGACGACGGTCCGGCGCGGATCGACGGCGAGCGCCCGGAGGATGCGGGCATCGGTTGCATCCACGGAGTGCATGCTGCGCAGGCTAGCACGACGCCGAAGCCTCAGATAGGGCATTGTGCTCAATTTCAGTGCGATTGGTTGTACGCCTTGTTCGATGTGAGTATGGTCACAAATAACGGGGGCCTACAGGCCTCCCGCGAGCGAAAAGGATGCGTACCCGGTGTCCACATATCAAATGACCGCCGGACACGGCGGCTCTCCCATTCAGCTGCTCTCGCCGGACGGCGTTCGCCATCCGCACGAGCGCTATGACCGCTTTCTCGCCGACGTCGACGGCAACGTCGAAGGCGTCGACAGGGCCGCGCTCCTTGTCTCCATCTACGAGGACATGGTCGTCGCCCGCCGCGTCGACGCCGAGGGGACGGCCCTGCAGAGGCAGGGCCAGCTTGGCCTGTGGCCGCCCTTTGTGGGCCAGGAGGCCGCCCAGATCGGGTCAGCGCATGCTATTGGTGCAGACGACTTCATCTTCCCGAGCTATCGCGAGATCGGTGTCGCCTACGCCCGGGGAGCCGAGCTCCCTGATCTGGTCAGGCAGTGGCGTGGCAATGCGCACTCCGGCTGGGACCCGTTCGTGATGAACATGGCACCCTCGCAAGTCGTGATCGGTGCCCAGACCTTGCATGCCGTCGGCTACGCGATGGGCGTCCTGTTCGACGGCGCCGAGACCGCCGTCGTCACGTACTTCGGCGACGGCGCTACGAGCCAGGGCGACGTCAACGAGTCCATGGTCTTCGCCGCGAGCTTCCAAGCGCCCGTGGTCTTCTTCTGCCAGAACAACCAGTGGGCCATTTCCGAGCCCGTCGGTATCCAGGCCCACGTGCCAATAGCGCGGCGCGCTCCGGGGTTCGGCATCTCGAGCGTCCGCATCGACGGCAACGACGTCCTTGCGTGCCTCGCGGCAACCCGCGAGGCGCTCGAAAGGGCGCGCTCGGGGAATGGTCCCTCTTTCATCGAGGCGGTCACCTACCGTATGGGGCCGCATACGACGGCGGACGATCCCACTCGTTATCGGGACGCCAACGAGCTAGAGGACTGGAAGGAAAAGGACCCCATCGCACGGTTCGAGGCATACCTTGCCTCGATCGGCGTCGTCGACGACGCCGTGCGTGCGCGGGCCGCGGAGAAGGCCGACGCCGTCGCCGCAGCCCTGCGCGAGGCGACGATCCATATGCCCGATCCGGAACCGGAGTCCCTCTTCGAGCATGTGTACGCCGGCCCGCAGCCCGTGCTCGAGCGGCAACGGGACCACTTCGCCCGTTACCGCCACGGCATCGAGGGTGGCCTTGGTGCTGGCGCTGAGACGACAGCAGAGGGAGGACGCTGATGTCCGAGATGACTTTCGCCAAGGCTCTCAACGCGGGTCTTCGCAAATCAATGGAGCGTGACAGCAAGGTCGTCCTCATGGGCGAGGACATCGGCAAGCTGGGCGGCGTCTTCCGCATCACCGACGGATTGCAGAAGGACTTCGGCGCTCACCGTGTCATCGACACTCCTCTCGCGGAGTCCGGGATCATGGGGACCGCGATTGGCATGGCCTATCGAGGGTATCGGCCGGTGATCGAGATCCAGTTCGACGGTTTCGTCTACCCGGCGTTCGACCAGATCGTCTCCCAAGTGGCCAAGCTCCACTTCCGCAGCCTGGGGCGGATCAAGGTTCCCTTGACGATCCGCATCCCCTTCGGAGGGGGGATTGGCTCTCCCGAGCATCACTCGGAATCGCCCGAGGCGTATTTCGTGCACACGGCTGGGCTCCGTGTCGTCGCCGTCTCGAATCCACAGGACGCCTACTCGATGATTCAGCAGGCCATCGCGTGCGACGATCCAGTGGTCTTCTTCGAGCCCAAGCGGCGGTATCACGACAAGGGCGAAGTCGACGAAACGGCGGGTCTCGAGGGGCCGGGCGGTCTCGATCTGGGCGCTGCGCGCGTGCTCACTGAGGGCACGGACGTGACGCTCGTGGGGTACGGCCCCCTCGCCAAGACCTGTGCGGATGCCGCGACCGCGGCTTCGGACGAAGGAATCTCGGTCGAGGCCATTGATCTCCGTTCCCTCTCGCCGATTGACTACGCGACGCTCGAGGCGTCCGTCAGGAAGACAGGCCGCCTCGTCATCGCACACGAGGCCTCGCAGACAGCCGGGCTCGGCGCCGAAATCGCGGCCAGCATTACCGAACGCTGTTTCTACTTCCTCGAGCACGCCCCTGTGCGTGTCACGGGATTCGACGTGCCATACCCGCACTCAAAGCTCGAGTTCTTCCACCTGCCCGATCTCGACAGGATCCTCGACGGCGTCGACCGAGCAATGGGGCGGCCGAATTCCCTCAGCGGGACTGAGGAGGGCGAATGACTGCAACAGCAGATGCTCAGACCCAGACGCGCGAGTTCCGGCTGCCGGACCTCGGCGAGGGGCTCACGGAGTCGGAGATCGTAGCGTGGCGCGTCGGCGTCGGAGACTCGGTCGAGCTCAATCAGGTGATCGGCGAGGTGGAGACGGCCAAAGCCGTTGTCGAGCTCCCCAGCCCCTTCGCGGGCAGGGTCACCGCGCTGCTGGCTGAGCCGGGGCAGGTCGTCGCCGTTGGGGCCCCGATCGCGGAGTTCGAGGTGACAGGAACCGCCGCGCCGAGGCGAGAGCCCAACCTGGTCGGATACGGGGCGATGCCTGAAGCAGCCGGCCGCCCTGCTCGCAAGGCCAGGAGCTGGGCGACAGCGGTGCCAAGCGCCGGATCAGCCGCCGGTCCGGCTGCCGCCGCCGCTACGGTGCCGGCCACGGGTCCGGCTGCGAGCGCGGCCACGAGTCCAGCTGCCGAACCTCGCCCGGAGCGTCCTCGCTCGACCCCGCCCGTCCGAAAGCTCGCGAAGGATCTCGGGGTGGACCTCGCCGTCGTTCATGGAACCGGGCCGAAGGGCCTGGTGACGCGCGACGACGTACTCGCCGAGGTGGGTACGGTGGAGCCCTCAACTCCGGGTGCCCCACCGGCGACCTCGTCTGGCGCCAGCGAACGCGAGACCCGCATCCCTGTCCAAGGGGTGCGCAAGCAGACTGCAGCGGCGATGGTGGCGAGCGCCTTCACGGCGCCGCACGCGAGCGAGTTCCTCACGGTCGATGTCACTCCGACAATGGAGCTGTTGGCCAGGCTCAAGGCGTCGAAGGCGTTCTCCGACGTGAGGCTCACGCCCATGACGCTGGCCGCGAAGGCCGTCCTCGTAGCGCTGCGCCGGCACCCGTCCCTCAACGCCAAGTGGGACGAGAAGGCCCAGGAGATCGTCCAGTATCACTACGTGAACCTCGGCTTCGCGGCAGCGACGCCCCGCGGGCTCCTCGTGCCGAACGTCAAGGATGCCGAGATGCTCGACCTGCGCGAACTCGCCGATGCGATCGCAGGCCTCGTGGATGCTGCCCGAGATGGACGCATCGGGCCGAGTGACCTGACCGGCGGAACGATAACCATCACGAACATTGGCGTCTTCGGGGTGGACGCGGGGACGCCGATCCTCAACCCGGGCGAAGCTGCCATTCTGGCCTTGGGCCAGGTCCGGCGCATGCCGTGGGAGTATCGCGGGGAGATCGCGCTGCGCGAGGTGCTCACGCTCTCGCTCTCGTTCGACCACCGGATTGTTGACGGCGAGCAGGGGTCCCGGTTCCTCGCGGACGTCGGGGCGATCCTCGGGGACCCGGGCATGGTCATGACGATGGTGTAGCTGAAGGCGCCGTGAGCGCCGCCAGCGCCATTGACTCGAGCAGCTTACGGGCGGGCGCGGCGGGGACCCTTCCCCCGTCGCGCCGAGTGCGTCCTACTGAGTGCGGCGTCGAGTTGATGAGCCCGAACACCGCCTGGGCCCGGAGCCTCAACTCGGCTCGGGAGGCCTCGGGCTGCAAGCGGCGGAGCGCCTCAACCCACACGTCGACGTACGCGAGCTGGAGGGTCCGCACGGCGTTCTGGTCTTCCGGCGAGAGGCTCGTGAAGTCCCTGTCCTGCACGCGGATGACGTCAGGTTTGGAGAGCGCGAAGTCCACATGGAAGGCCACAAGCGCGCGGAGCGAGGTTCCGCCGTCGTCGGCCTCCCCGCCTGGGGCGAGCCCTGCCGCACGGCTGCCGCCGGTGAGGAGCTCCTCGCTCACTCCCACGAGCAGGGCCCCGAGCACAGCCTGCTTTCCACTGAAGTGGCGGTAGATGGCAGGTCCGCTGACGCCGACAGCGGCCCCCAGGTCGTCGAGGGAGACTCCTGCGAAGCCTTGAGCAGCGAACAGGGCCGCGGCCGCGTCCAGAAGGGCTTGACGCCGTACGGCCTTTGCCTCACTGCGGGGGCTGGCGGTCTCGTTCACATGATCTCCGAAAGAGTGGCGGCAGGGGAGTGGTGGACATCACAGTTAATCCAGACTAACTTGGTTTTCAGTTAATCGTCACTAACTGATCAGGCCGGAGGTTCGATGGAGACTCTGCTCACCCGGGCCGACCCTGCGAGTGCGGAATTCGCGGAGAACGAGGCCGCCCAGCGGGCGCTTGCCGCCGAGCTCGCCGAGCGTCTTGCTGCTGCGGCGCTCGGCGGCCCGCAGCGATCGCGGGAGCGGCATGTCGCCCGTGGGAAGCTGCTCCCGCGGGAGCGGATCGAGATGCTCCTGGACGAGGGATCGCCGTTCCTGGAGATCGCGCCCCTGGCCGCCAACGGGATGTATGGGGACGAGAGCCCCGGTGCCGGGGTGATCGCGGGGATCGGGCTGGTGCACGGACGGCAGGTTCTCGTGATCTCGAACGATGCGACAGTCAAGGGCGGGACGTACTACCCGATGACGGTGAAGAAGCATCTGCGGGCGCAGGAGATCGCGCTCGAGAACCGGCTTCCGTGTGTCTACCTCGTGGATTCGGGCGGGGCGTTCCTGCCGCGGCAGGACGAGGTGTTCCCGGACCGGGAGCACTTTGGGCGGATCTTCTACAACCAGGCGCGGATGTCGGCGGCGAAGATCCCGCAGATCGCCGCCGTGCTGGGCTCGTGCACCGCCGGGGGTGCGTATGTGCCGGCGATGAGCGATGAGACGGTCATCGTGCGGAACCAGGGGACGATCTTCCTCGGCGGCCCGCCGCTGGTGAAGGCCGCGATCGGGGAGATCGTGAGCGCCGAGGAACTGGGCGGCGGCGAGGTCCATGCCAAGATCTCCGGCGTCGCGGACCACCTCGCGGAGAACGACGAGCACGCCCTGGACATCGTCCGCGGCATCGTCGCGACGCTCCCGCCGCCGTCCTCCCCGCCTTGGGAGGTCCTCGCCGCCGTCGAGCCCAAGGCGGACCAGGGCGAGCTGTACGGCGTCGTGCCCACGGACGTCAACGCCAGGTACGACGTGCACGAGGTGCTCGCGCGGATCGTCGACGGAAGCGAGTTCCACGAGTTCAAGAAGGACTACGGGCAGACGCTCGTCACGGGGTTCGCGCGGATCCACGGCCATCCTGTGGGGATCGTGGCGAACAACGGGGTGCTGTTCTCCGAGTCCGCGATGAAGGGCGCGCACTTCATCGAGCTGTGCGACCAGCGCGGCACCCCGCTCGTGTTCCTGCAGAACATCTCCGGCTTCATGGTCGGCCGGGACTACGAGCGAGGCGGGATCGCCAAGCACGGTGCGAAGATGGTCGCCGCCGTCGCGACGACGCGCGTCCCCAAGCTGACCGTGGTGATCGGGGGATCGTTCGGCGCGGGGAACTACTCGATGTGCGGGCGCGCGTACTCGCCGCGCTTCCTGTGGATGTGGCCGGCGAGCCGGGTCTCGGTCATGGGCGGGAACCAGGCGGCCAGCGTCCTTGCGACGGTCAAGCGCGAGCAGCTCGAAGCCCGCGGCGAGGAGTGGAGCGCCGAGGACGAGGAGGCCTTCAAAGCCCCGATCAAGGCGCAGTACGAGGAGCAGGGGAGCCCCTACTATTCGACGGCCAGGCTCTGGGACGACGGCATCATCGACCCGTCGGACACCCGGCGCGTGCTCGGCATGGCGCTCGACGTCGTCGCCCAGGCGCCGCTGCCGGACACCTCGTTCGGCGTCTTCAGGATGTGAGGAAGGTGAGCCATTTGAAGGAAGCCCCACTCTTCACCAAGGTCCTCGTCGCCAACCGCGGGGAGATCGCGTGCCGCGTCATCCGTACCCTGCGCAGACTCGGCATTGCGTCCGTTGCCGTCTACAGCGACGCCGATGGTGGCGCGCGGCACGTCCGTGAGGCGGACGAGGCCGTGCGTATCGGCCCTGCGGCCGCTCCGGAAAGCTACCTCAACATCGCCGCGATCGTTGAGGCCTGCCGTGCCACTGGGGCCGACGCTGTCCATCCCGGCTATGGCTTCCTCAGCGAGAACGAGGCCTTCGCCCGGGCGCTGGGCGAGGCGGGGATCACGTTCGTGGGCCCGGGGGTCGAGGCCCTCGCGGTCATGGGGGACAAGATCCGGGCCAAGAACCACGTGGCGGGCTTCGGTGTGCCGGTGGTGCCCGGCATCGCCCGCCCGGGGCTCACCGACGCTGAGCTAGTGGAGGCGGCCGACGGCGTGGGGTACCCGCTGCTGATCAAGCCCTCCGCCGGGGGCGGCGGGAAGGGAATGCACGTCGTCGAGTCGGCCGACGAGCTTCCTCGAGCGCTCGCGACGGCCCGCCGGGTCGCCGCCGCCGCGTTCGGGGACGACACGCTGTTCCTCGAGCGGCTCATCCGTGCGCCGCGGCACATCGAGGTCCAGGTCCTCGCCGACCAGCACGGCAACACCATCCACCTGGGCGAGCGTGAGTGCTCCCTGCAGCGGCGCCACCAGAAGGTCATCGAGGAGGCACCTTCGCCCCTGTTCGACACGGCGCTGGGCGCGCAGACGCGGGCCAAGATCGGCCAGGCGGCGTGCGACGCCGCGCGCAGCGTCGGCTACACCGGCGCCGGGACGGTGGAATTCCTCGTGAGCGACGAGGCACCCGACGAATTCTTCTTCATGGAGATGAACACGCGCCTGCAGGTTGAGCACCCCGTCACCGAGATGGTCACGGGGGTGGACCTCGTCGAGCAGCAGCTCCGCATCGCCGCTGGGGAACCGCTTGGGCTCGTCCAAGACGATCTCCACCTCGATGGCCACGCCATCGAAGCGCGCGTCTACTCCGAGGCGCTGGTCGAGACCGGAGCCGGACGGCGGGAATTCCTCCCCGCGACGGGAACCATCGAGTTCCTGCGAGAGCCCGTAGGGAGCGGGATCCGCGTCGACAGTTCGCTCCTCGAGGGCCTGAACATCAGCGCCGACTACGACCCGATGCTCGCCAAGACCATCGCCTGGGGCCGCGATCGGAACGAAGCCCTCACCCGGCTCGATGCTGCGCTCGCGGACTACGCCGTTCTGGGCGTCGCGACCAACATCGAGTACCTGCGGCTGCTCCTCGAGGACCCGGATGTGCAGGCAGGCAAGCTCGACACGACACTCATCGAGCGGAGGCTTGAGCATCTCGAGTTCCGGGCCCCGGAAGAGGCCGAAATGGTCGCCGCAGCCCTCCTCGCCGAGCACACACGGGAACGGCACGACGGCGCCGGCGCTTGGCGTCTGGACGGGTGGCGCTCCGGCGCCGCGGCTGCGAGACGCGTGACGCTCGGAACGCCGGACGGCGGCGTCGTCACCGTGCGCGTTTCCGCGCCTCAGGGCGATCGCGGTACTCCACCCGACCTCTGGCGCGTCGCCGTCGAGGCGGGCAGCGAGCGCAAGGTGAGCTTCGCCGTCGTCGGCCATTCAGTGCAGCTTGAGCTCGATGGCGAGCCGCACACGTACTCGTGGGCCGTGGGCCGGGCTGGCGAGGGCCAGCGGATCTTCTTGGGCGACGGCGGATGGTCGATCGCGTTCCCGGTGCTCGGCCGCGCGGAGCGACTCGAGCGAGTTCTCGCCGCGATCCACCGGAACGAGGGCGAGGCCTCACCCGAGGTGCGCTCTCCCATGCCGGGTACCGTCGTTTCGGTCGCCGTCGCGCCGGGCCAGAGCGTTGAGCCGGGCAGCCGCTCGTGAGCGTCGAGGCGATGAAGATGGAGCACCAGCTCGTCGCCGGCGTCGCTGGGACCGTCCAGCTCCATGTCGGCATCGGCGCGCTCGTCAAGGCAGATCAGGTCGTGGCCACCGTAACGCCCGCATCAACTCACGCCGCCCCCGAACCTTCCCCCCAATCCTGAGGAGCTGCTCATGGTCGACTTCCAACTCGACGACGAATACCAGGAGCTCAGCGATACCGTGCGCGAGTTCGCGGACGAGGTCGTCGCGCCCGTATCGCAACGGCACGACGAGGAGCACAGCTTCCCCTACGAGATCGTGGCGCAGATGGGTGATCTCGGCCTCTTCGGCCTGCCCTTCCCCGAGGAGTACGGCGGCATGGGCGGCGACTACTTCGCCCTGGCCCTCGCGCTCGAACAGCTCGGGCGCGTCGACCAGTCGGTCGCCATCACCCTCGAGGCCGGAGTTTCGCTTGGTGCGATGCCCGTCTACCGGTTCGGAACCAAGAAACAGAAGGAGACTTGGCTGCCGGATCTCGCTGCCGGGCGCTCGCTCGCAGGCTTCGGGCTCACGGAGCCCGAAGCTGGCTCGGACGCGGGCGGGACGAAGACCTACGCGCGCCTACAGGATAGTGCCGAGGGGCGCGAATGGGTGATCAACGGTGCGAAGGAGTTCATCACGAACTCCGGAACGGACATCACCAAGTTCGTGACCGTGACGGCGGTGACCGGCACCGAGCAACGGGACGACGGAACTGCCCGCAAAGAGATCTCCACGATCATCGTTCCGTCCGGTACCCCCGGGTTCCGGGCGGAACGGCCCTACAACAAGGTCGGCTGGAACGCCTCGGACACCCACCCGCTCTCCTTCAAAGACGCTCGAGTGCCTGAGGAGAACTTGCTCGGGGTGCGAGGCCGCGGGTACGCCAACTTCCTCTCGATCCTCGACGAGGGCCGCATCGCCATCGCCGCGCTCGCGACCGGCGCGGCTCAAGGGTGTGTTGACCTGTCGGTCAAGTATGCGAAGGAGCGCAGTGCGTTCGGAACGGCTATCGGCAAGTACCAGGCCATCCAGTTCAAGATCGCCCGGATGAAGGCCCGCGCTCACACCGCACGGCTCGCCTATTACGACGCTGCCGCCCGGATGCTCGCAGGCAAGCCGTTCAAGACCGAGGCGGCGATCGCGAAGATGGTTGCCGGAGAGGCGGCGATGGACAACGCCCGCGATGCGACCCAAGTGTTCGGCGGTTACGGGTTCATCAACGAATTCACTGTGGCGCGCCACTACCGCGATTCGAAGATCCTCGAGGTGGGGGAGGGGACAACCGAGGTGCAGCTCATGCTGATTGCGCGGGAGCTGGGGCTGTAGCTTGGGTGCCAGGGCGTAAATCTAGGAGTCGGATTCTGGAGGAGGGGCTGTGATCGACAAAGTGGTGGCCACTGTCGAGGAGGCCGTGGCTGACATCCCGGACGGGGCTTCCCTCGCCGTCGGTGGCTTCGGGCTGTGCGGAATTCCCGTTGGCCTCATCGACGCGTTGTTCCGCCGAGGCACGAAGGACCTCGAGACGATCAGCAACAACTGCGGCGTCGACGACTGGGGCCTCGGCGTCCTCCTCTCCTCAGGCCGAATACGGCGCACAGTGAGCTCCTACGTAGGCGAGAACAAGGAGTTCGCGCGGCAGTTCTTGGCAGGGGAGCTCGAGGTCGTCCTCACGCCGCAAGGGACGCTCGCGGAGAAGCTGAGAGCCGGAGGAGCTGGCATCCCGGCGTTCTATACCTCGGCGGGAGTCGGAACGCAGGTCGCCGAAGGCGGCCTGCCGCAGAAGTACGACGCCGAAGGGAACGTCGCGAAGGCTTCCTCACCAAAGGAGGTGCGCACGTTTCACGGCGCCGAGTACGTCCTCGAGGAGTCGTTGACCCCCGACTTCGGTCTTGTGCACGCCCTCAAGGGAGACCGGCACGGGAACCTCGTCTTCCACGAGACCGCAATGAACTTCAACCCGCTCTGTGCCATGGCGGGAAGGGTCACCATCGCCGAGGTCGAGGAGCTCGTCGAGCCGGGCGAACTCAACCCGGAGCACATCCATACCCCCGGGATCTTTGTCCAGCGCATTGTGCACGTGCCCTCCGATAGCCCGTTGGGGGAGAAGAGAATCGAGAAGAGGACGGCCGCGACGGGTGCCGGCCAGTCGAGAGGGGAGGCTTCCTGATGCCCTGGTCGCGGAACGAGCTGGCTGCGCGAGTGGCCCGCGAACTCAAGAACGGTCAATACGTGAATCTCGGCATCGGAATGCCGACCCTCATTCCGAACTACATCCCCGACGGTGTCGAAGTTGTGCTGCACTCGGAGAACGGCATCCTCGGAACCGGCCCCTATCCTGCCGAGGATCAAATCGATCCGGACCTCATCAACGCCGGCAAAGAGACGGTGACGGTCAATAAGGGTGCGGCCTTCTTCGATTCCGCCACCTCTTTCGGAATGGTCCGTGGCGGTCACGTCGACGTAGCGGTATTGGGCGCAATGGAGGTGTCTCAGAGCGGCGATCTGGCGAACTGGATGATCCCCGGCAAGATGGTCAAAGGCATGGGCGGCGCGATGGACCTCGTCTTTGGCGCAAAGAAGCTCATCGTGATGATGGATCACACGGACAAGACGGGGAAGCCGAAGCTGCTGCGCGAATGCACGCTCCCGCTCACCGGGACTGGCTGCGTGGATCGCATTATCACCGACCTCGGAGTGATCGACGTCGTCCACGATGGGGAGCGCTCCGTCTTCGTGCTCCGGGAGCTTGCCCCGGGCGTAACGGAGGACGAGGTCGCCGCAAAGACCGATGCCGAACTCGATGTGGAGATCCACGACAATGAGCCCTGAGGCGAGGGAACAGCCGAACGGGAACCAGGTGAACGGGGATCAGCCGAACGGGGATCAGCCTCGCATTGTCGAGCAACGAGGGCTGTACTACGACGAGATCGAGCAGGGCGTTGTCTACGCTCACCGCCCCGGGCGCACCGTCACTGAGGCCGACAATGTCTTCTTTACCGCGTTGACGATGAATACTCAGGCCCTCCACCTCGACGCCGCGTGGAGCGCTAGCCAGCCCTTCGGCCAACGGCTCGTCAATTCGATGTTCACGCTGGCGACGCTGGTCGGGCAATCGGTCGCCCAGCTCACCCAAGGCACTATCGTTGCGCAGCTCGGCCTCACCGACGTCTCGTTCCCGCACCCCCTGTTCCACGGCGATACGCTCTACACGGAAACTGTCGTCCTCGAGAAGCGGCTGTCATCGTCCCGTCCCGGTCAGGGGATCGTGACGATGGAGCACATCGGCCGCAATCAGGACGGCGTCGTCGTCGCCCGTGCCAAGCGCACGTGCCTGATGTGGACCAAGGATGCTCATCGATGACCTTCGCAGTGCCCTTCTCTATGGGCCCCGCTCTCCTTTTCTGCCCGGCTGACCGCCCCGAGCGCTTCGCCAAGGCAGCCGACCGTGCCGACGCCGTCATCCTCGATCTGGAAGACGCAGTCGCACCGGATGCCAAGCAGAGCGCCAGAGAGAACCTCGCCGCGCACCCCCTCGACCCTGCGCGGACAATCGTGCGCATCAACGCCGCCTCGACGGCCGATTTTGAAGCGGACCTGGCGGCCCTCGCGACAACGCCATATCGCACTGTCATGCTCGCCAAGGCCGAGAGCGTCGAACAGGTGCGCCAGCTCCCTGATCTTGACGTTGTTGCACTCTGCGAGACGGCGCTTGGCGTACTCAACTGCGGTGGGATTGCTGCTGAGCCGAACGTCGTCGGCCTCATGTGGGGTGCAGAGGATCTGATCGCTTCCTTGGGCGGCACGTCGAGCAGGGCGGACGACGGCGGTTATCGCGCCGTGGCTCTCCACGCCCGTTCGACCGTGCTGCTCTCGGCGGGGGCGTTCGGCAAGGCGGCAATAGATGCCGTCTACACCGCGATACCTGATCTTGCTGGTCTTGCCACCGAGTCGGTCGACGCCGCAGCCTCTGGATTTACCGCCAAGGCATGCATTCACCCCAGTCAGGTGGCGGTTGTGCGAGAGGCATACGCGCCTAGCGAAGAGGCTGTTGTTGCCGCCCGCGAGCTGCTCGCCGCGGCCGAGACCGCTGGCACCGGAGTTTTTCAACATCAGGGGCGAATGATCGACGGACCGATCCTGAGGCACGCCGAATCCGTGCTGCGGCGCGCGGGTGTCTAGCGTGGACTTCGCAGGTGGGAGTCAAGCGGGGGGACGTTAAGCGAGGAGGATCCCGTCCGACGTTTCCGAGTGGGCTTGAACGCTGAGTGCGCTTTGAACGCTGAGTGCTCTTAGAACGGCGGCGGTTCTCCTTGGCGTGGCCGTTGGGTAGCAGGCTCGCTTCCCGATGGTGACTCGCTCGGCGCGATGGACCGGTTGTCGGGAGGGGCCGACCGAAAGCCGTCCCAGGCAGGCCGAAAGTCGTCGCAAGCGGACGAGCCGGCTTCGGTGCCGGGCGATTCAGGCACGCACGTGTGTGCGCCGGGGTCCTTCGCGTCTGCAGGCCGGTCTGCGGGCTCGCTGATGTAGGTGCGCCCGAGCGGTGATGTCCATTCCAGACTTCCCGGCGCTTTCGAGCGGCCCGACGGGTTCAGGTGTCCCGGCGGCGTAGCGCCCCCGCTCGATTCCTCGGCCTCGGGTTGGCGGTGGCCGTCTGGAGGCAGGTGGCTGTCTGGTTGGTGGTGGCTGTCTGGTGGGTGGTGGTAGGTCCAGGCGCCGATGGATTTGAGGGCGTGGTGTTTCCGGCACAGGAGGGCGAGGTTGCGGGGGTCGGTGGTGCCGCCGTCCTGCCATTCGGTGGTGTGGTCGGGTTCGCAGGCGTGGGCGGGGCGGGTGCAGCCGGGGAACCTGCATCCGCCGTCGCGGTGGGCGAGGTAGCGGCGCAGTGCCTTGGGCGGGCGGTAGGCGGTGCGCCCGACCCCGAGCGCGGCCCCGGTGTCCCAGTCG
>NZ_JTDL01000143.1 GCF_000802235.1 Sinomonas humi | reverse complement strand
CTGCAGCGGGATCCCCCGGTAGGCCAGCGCCGAGCCGACCTGGACGATCGTGCCCCTGCCCCTGGGCCGCATCCGCTTCAGGGCCGACATCGTCCCGTACACGAAGCCCAGGTAGCTGACCTCCGTGACCCGCTTGTACTCCTCCGGCTTGATCTCGTCGAAACGGGAGAAGACCGAGGTGAACGCCACATTCACCCACACATCGATCGGGCCCAGCTCGCGCTCGACCCGCTCCGCCGCGCCGTCGACCGCCTCGGCGTCCGCGACGTCGACCGGGACCACCAGCGCCTTCCCCCCAGCCGCCTCGACCTCCGCCGCCGCCCCCGCAAGGCCCGCCTCGCCCCGAGCAAGCAGAGCCACCGCATCGCCCTCCCTCCCGAAGGCCACAGCCGAGGCCCGACCGATCCCTCCACTCGCACCGGTCACCACGACCACCCGACGTCCAGTTCCCATCTGGCGTTCTCCTTCTGCTTGGGGTTTGGGGAATGTCCGGGGCTGCGAGCACCCGGTCTCGTGCCTAGTCGAGGCCTTCGGTGATGACCCCGTAGGGGTTCTGGTCGTCCACGAGGGCTTGGACACTTCCTCCCGTGAAGCGGACGTGGACACCGTGCTCGCCTCCGGCTGCGGACTGTTCGAGCACCGGTCGCACGGTCTCCACGAAGGTCTGGTCCTTGTCCGCCAGGTACTCCTCGTACTGCTGCGGGAGCTCTTGCATCGTGGGCTATTCCTTTCTGCTCTGAGGTATTGTTCTGCGCCCCAGATCACCGGGAACGATTCGCCGGGGGCCAGCGGGGGCCAGCGGGGGCACGGCCGGGCCCGAGGGCTGACTTCGCCTGCAACAGTTGCGTACCCGCAACCAGTGGCCCGAAACCAGAAACTCCGTCCGCCGGCGGACTGAGTTAGCCGTTGCGTAGTCGCAATAGTTGCAATATCCTGCTTGTCATGGACGCCGACCCAGTCGAGTTCCCGCCCCATGTCCTGCGCGAGTATGCGATGCTCGCCGACGGGATGCGCGGCGCGCTTCTCGGCCCGCGCGGAGACATCGTGTGGATGTGCGTCCCGAAATGGCAGGACGGCGCCGTCTTCTCCTCCCTGCTGGGCGGCCCCGGTTGTTTTGCCGTCACCCCAACCGACCCCCGATTCGTGTGGGGCGGCCGGTACGAGGACGGCACGCTGATCTGGGTGAGCCGCTGGATCACCAGCACCGGGATCATTGAATGCCGGGAGGCCTTGGCCTACCCGGGCGATCCGCACAGGGCCATCGTCCTCCGGCGCATCCACGCGGTGCAGGGGCCC
This sequence comes from Sinomonas humi, assembly GCF_000802235.1. Classification (GTDB taxonomy): domain Bacteria; phylum Actinomycetota; class Actinomycetes; order Actinomycetales; family Micrococcaceae; genus Sinomonas; species Sinomonas humi. The sequence goes on along the minus strand of NZ_JTDL01000143.1, from coordinate 17,294 downwards.
GCGGAGGTGCGCGCCGTCGTCGACGTGCGGGCCGGGTACGGCCATCACGCGATGGCCCGACTGCGGGAGGACGAGGACGGAACCTGGAGCGCCCGCAGTGGGCACGTCAGGATCAGGCTCAGTGGGGCGACCGAGGCGCAGGTGGCGCACGGGCGGCTCGAGTTCACGGTCGGCGTCCCGGAGGGCCGCCACCACGACCTCGTGCTGGAGGTCTCGGACACCGAGCTCCCCTCCCAGCGCATCCAGCCCGACGAGACGTGGAGCGCGACCGAGTACGGCTGGCACCGCGAGGTGCCCCGGTTCGAGAACACCATCGCGGCCGACGACTCGAGGCAGTCCTATGCCGTCCTGCGCGGCATGACCGGCGCCGGGGGAGCGATGGTCTCGGCGGCGACCATGGGCCTGCCCGAGCGGGCCGAGCAGAAGCGCAACTACGACTACCGCTACGCGTGGATCCGTGACCAGTGCTTCACCGGGGTCGCAGTGGCGTCCTGCAAGGAGTTCCCGCTCCTGGACGACGCGGTGCGCTTCGTCGCCGCGCGGCTGCTCGAGGACGGACCGAACCTGCGCCCCGCCTATACGGTCGACGGCGGGCGCGTCCCCGACGAGCACGACGTCGGCCTGCCGGGCTACCCGGGCGGCTCCGGGAAGGCTGGCAACTGGGTCAACGAGCAGTTCCAGCTGGATATCTTCGGCGAGGCGCTCCTGCTCTTCGCCGCGGCAGCCGAGGACGACCGGCTCGACCTCGAGCAGTGGAAGGCGGCCGAGGCGGCCGCCGAGGCCATCGCGCAGCGGCACGGTGACGCGGACGCCGGCATGTGGGAGCTCCAGCCCGAGCATTGGGCTCACTCGCGTCTGATCTGCGCAGCAGGCCTGAGGGCGATCGGCCGCCACGCTCCCGCACGGCAAGGAGCCATGTGGTCCTCTCAGGCAGACGAGCTGATTGCGGACGTGACCAGCGATTGCCTGCACCCGAGCGGACGCTGGCAGCGGTCGCCGAGCGACCCACGGGTGGACGCCTCACTTCTGCGCCCGATGCTGCGGGGAGCCGTAGCGCCCCAGGATCCCCGTTCGATCGCCACCTTGGCCGCGATCCGGGAGGACCTCGCGCGCCGGGAGTACCTGTACCGGTTCCGGCAGGACAAGCGCCCGCTCGACCAGTCCGAGGGCGCGTTCCTGCTCTGCGGCTTCGATCTCGCGATGGCCCTGCACCAGAGCGACAAACCCCTCCAAGCGGCCCGCTGGTTCGAGCGGAACCGGGCGTCCTGCGGCACCCCCGGACTGTTCACCGAGGAGTACGACGTCGAGCAGCGCCAACTGCGCGGCAACTTCCCCCAGGCATTCGTCCACGCCGCGATGCTCGAAGCCGCACGCAGGCTCGCGGACTCGCCGCCGCCTTGGGGAGGCCTGAACGCCTGAAGCCGCGGGCTGCGAGGCCGAAGGGTGGACTGCAGCAGAAGCAGAGGAGGATTCGATGAGAAGAGCAACCACCACGCCGGCTTTGGCCGCCCTGGTCCTCGCCGCCACGGCCGTCGGGCTCACGGGTTGCACCGGCGCAGGCGGCACGGCATCGTCGAGCACCTCCACCAGCGCGGCGTCGGCCTCCTCGCAGCCCTCGACCCCGTCAACACAGTCCGCCTCGGGGGCAGGCCTGGCCGCTGTCCCGGGCGTGGTGAAGGAGGTCGAGCCCTCGGTCGTCACCATCCAGACGCCTATCGGGCTCGGAAGCGGCGTCGTCTACCGCAGCGACGGGACCCTCGTCACGGACGCCCACGTCGTCGAAGACCAGCAGAAGCACCCCTACAGCACCGTGCAGGTCCAGTTCGCTGACGGGTCCCAGACCCAGGCCAAGGTGACAGGGGCCGACAACGTCTCAGACGTCGCGGTGCTCAAAGTGAACCGCACGGGCCTTCCCACCCCCAAGTACGCTTCGGCCTCGCCCGAGGTCGGCTCCCTGACGGTCGTGATCGGCAGTCCGCTGGGACTGGACGAGACCGTCACCGCGGGCATCGTCTCCGCCCTGCATCGCAACATGCCGCCGTCGTCCGAATCGCCCCAAGGCGGCATCGACCTCCTGCAGACCGACGCGCCCATCTCCCCAGGGAATTCCGGCGGCGCTGTCGCGGACGCAAGCGGCGACGTCGTCGGACTCTCGGAGGCCTACCTTCCGCCGACTTCCGGCGCCGTCGCCATCGGCTTCGTAACTCCCGCCAGCACGGTGACCTCCGTGGCCGACCAGCTCCTGTCGAGCGGCACCGTCAAGCATGCCGCCCTCGGGATCGTCCCCACGGACATCACTGCCCAGATCGCCCAACGGTTCGGGCTGCCCACTACTGCAGGCGCCCTCGTCATCGACGTGACCCCGCAGGGGCCGGCGGACAAGGGCGGGGTGAAGCCGGGCGACATCATCACGGAATTCGCCGGCACGAAGGTCACCGACGTGACCGACCTCCTCGCGGCCCTGCGCAAGCAGGACCCGGGCCAGGCCGTCAGCCTCACCGTCCGCCGCGGCGGCAGCAGCCAGACGCTCAGCGTGACCCTCGGCAACCTAGCCCAACAGCAATAGGAGCAGCAGCGGACAGTCAATGCTCAGGTCAGGCGCCGGGCCCCCGCTATTTCGTCAGGGGTAGCGGTCCGCTCCGCGACCCGTTCGGACGCCGCGTGGAGCAGGCGCTCGTCTGCGAAGCGTTCCTCCCTCGCCTTCGAGACGAGGGCAGCCGACGCCGTCCGCCCGGCTCGGGAGAGGACTTCCTCGACTTCTTCGAGGGCAACCTCGGTGTCCGCAGCCAGGGGAAGTCCGGTCAGCAGGGGAAGCGCCCGGAGGATGATGGCCTCCAACTCCTGCTGCAGGGGATCCGTCAGCCTCTCGAAGGTCGCGGAAAGCGCTTTGAGGACCTCGGCGCAGAGACGGGGATGCCGTGCTTCGGAGGCAGCTCGGAGGATCGACTCGAGGGCGTCCGTGAGGATGGCGGGGACGTTGTCGGTGTAGACCAAGCGGCTGGTCGGCGACTGCTCGATCCTAGTCTCGCCCCATCTGGCCAGCAGGTCTCGCAGGTTGACGATCGCATTGATGGCAGCCAGCGGGGTGTGCTTGGCGGAGGAGGCAGCGGTCCATCCGGAGTCATAGAGCTCTTCGACCCCGTAGCCCGCATCGATGTGGTCTACGTTGCGCAGCCTCTCACGGCTGACAGCCAGCTCGAGCGCCTGCCCCAGCCTCTCTGCTGCCTCATCTGTTTCCGCATGGACCTCGGCAATCGTGTCGTGGTAGGCGACGTAGGAGCCGATGCAGATTCTGAAGACGATCTCGTCCCGCTCACCGCAGGAGCGCAGCACCTGGTTCAACGCCTCCAGATCGATGTGCATCACGAAACCAGTTGTCTCGGCGCGAACCGGTGCAATGACGGGAGCGTCCTCGAAGCGGGGAGCCGGGGCGGTTGCTTTCATCCAGCGCTGCTGCCGGATCCGGGCGTCCGCGGAGAGATCGTGGATCGACTCGAGAATGATGGGGGTGCGGGTCTGGTGCATCGTGGTGTAGAAGAGCATGACGAAGAGGACGAAGGCCACGATGGAGAAGACGACGGCGACCGCGGCCGCGTACACGGGGTTCCGGTCGGGACCGCTCGTCGAGGCTGCGAGCAGGCAGAAGACCCCCAGGCCGATGAAGAAGCCGGCGTAGACCTGGTTCACCCGGCGCCTCAGGAACTGGTCCAGGACCTGGGAGGACAGGCCCGCCGCAGCCTGCTGCAGTGCTACGAGCAGCAGCGGAATGGTGATCGAGACGACTGTGATGACCGTCTGGGCCAGCGTCTGCAAGACGTTCACCGTGGTCTGGGCGTCACGGAAGAGGTTCTGTTCCAGGAAGGAGCGGAGCGGCGCCAGGGAAGGCGGGCTGCTGTGGTCGAGCAGGAAGACGGCAACCTCGAGGATGAGGAACCCGAGGATTATCTCCAGAGGCAGGGTGAGGAACTCCGTGAATGCGAGACGGATGCCCTCGCCAAGCTCCCCCCGATGGACGTCTGCAAGACGCGAGCGGGAATTGGACGCGTTCCGGCGCCGGGAGGTCGCTCGGCGGGAGAGTCGGGTTGGAAGCTTGGGCGGCTGCTCCATACTTTGAGCCTTAGCCCACTCCCGCGGCTTCAAACCGCTCCCTCCCGTCCGGACCCATGGCCGATCATCTGCATGAGTGCAATAATTGTTTTATGCATCGGTTGCGTCGCCCGTGATGGCTTCTCGTAGGGGAAAGCCCGCGGCGGACAGCAGCAGCTCCTCTGGAAAGGGAGGAAATGATGATCTCGCTCGATGCGGTACATGTGGGTATGCCAGTGTTCGATTCGGACGGCGAGCAGCTGGGAAGGGTGAAGGCCATCCGGCGCCCCGATCCGAAGGCGGCCGCCTTTGAGGAACGGGTGTGCTCATCGCCGCCCAGCTTGTTCTTCCTCGGCATCGGCTCGATGGTCGGGATCGAGCCGAAAGTGCCGCCCGAAATGGCGCTGAGGCTCTTCCGGCAGGGCTACGTCAAGGTGGCCCCACCGCATTTCTGGGCCGAGGACTACTATGCGGCAGGAGATGCCATCGACAAGGTCGAAGGAGGCGCAGTCCACCTGTCCCTGAACCGGCGGGAGCTCGAGGCACAGGAGTGAAGGCGCGGCCGGGCTCGCCCAGATGCGGAAGGATGAGCCATGGCTCATGACAGCGGCGTGAAGGCTGTTCTGGCGGCCCTGACCTCGAATCTCGGCATCGCGGTGCTGAAGTTCCTCGCGTACTTGCTGACGCTGTCTTCCTCGATGCTCGCCGAGTCCATCCACTCGGTCGCGGACTCGGGGAACCAGATCCTCCTGCTCATCGGGAGGAAGACGTCCAGGAGGCCGGCCGACGAGCAGCACCCGTTTGGGCATGGGCGGAACCGCTACGTCTACGCCTTCATCGTCTCGATAGTGCTGTTCAGCGTGGGCGGGCTGTTCGCTCTGTACCAGGCGTACCGCAAATGGCAGGACCCGCGCCCGATCGAAGGCGGGTGGTGGTGGGCGCCCTTGGTTGTACTCGTCGGCGGTATCGTCCTGGAGGGACGATCGTTCTACGTGGCAGCCTCAGAATCGAGGCGGGTGCGGGGCAGCCGGTCGTTGGCCCGCTTCGTCATGACAGCGAAGGCGCCCGAACTGCCGGTGATCCTCCTGGAGGACTCCGCCGCCGTCGTCGGCCTCGTTGCGGCGCTTCTCGGGGTAGGGCTGACGCTGCTCACGGGCAACGGCCTGTGGGACGCCGCGGGCACAGCTTTCATCGGCGTCCTCCTCGTCGTCGTCGCCGGAGTGCTTGCCATGGAGATGGCGTCTCTGCTGCTGGGGGAATCGGCTGGCAGGCCGCAGGTCCAGGCGATCCGAGATGCTCTGGAGGGACAGGGACGGAACCGGGTCGTCCACCTCAAGACAATGCACTTGGGGCCGGAGGAGATCCTGGTGACGGCGAAGATCGCCGTGACGGGATGCGCCACGGCCGAAGACCTCGTCGGCCGGATCAAGGCCGCCGAGCAGCGGATCCGGGCAGCGGTGCCTTCGGCCAGCCTCATCTACATCGAACCAGACCTCGAGGAACCAGACCTCGAGCCGAAAGACGGCCTGGCCCCATGACCTGAGAGCGCGTCTCGGGCGATCGGACCTGCGGTCAGCCGTTCTCGCGCAGGTATTGCTGCGGATCCACGTCGTGTGCGTGGATGCCGCCGGCGTGTTCCGCCTCGAACGCCGCGAACGCCACCGCCATCGCATGGCGCTCTTCCAGGTCGACGTGGCGGCGGAAGTCTGTCAGCCCCTGGCGCTCCTCTTCGGCCATGTGATCGCCATTGACCTTGTTGACCTCGGCGACGGCTCGCAGCCATTCGACTGAGCCCACAGCCTCGCCCTCGACCCCGGCGATCGCGTCGCGGATCTCGTTGTGATCGTGGACGGCGTCCTCGGTCTCTTCATCGGGCGACTCCCGAGCGATGAGGTCCTGCTGCAGTTTCAGCAGCCGAGGGTAGAAGAGCTTCTCCTCCGCCGCGGCGTGCACCTCCAGCAGGATCCGCAGGCGCTTCCACACAGATCCGAGCGCCTCCGTGTTGTCCGGGGAGACTTGTTCGAGGATGCCGAACATGCGGCGCTGCTCGTGATGATCGTTCAGGATGATCTCGGTGATGTCCACAATCTCTCTCCTTCTGTCACACCCACTCTCGCAGTCGTACCCCCAGCCAGCAACCGGCGGGAAGCACCACCGCCGCCCATGCGCCTCGGGCTATGCGCCCTCGGGCCCCTCGTCCCGCCCAGTCCAGGTCTTGATGATCGTCCACCCCACGGCTGTGACCGGCACCGCGAGCAGCGCGCCCACAATCCCGGCGAGCATCGTGCCGGCCGCAAGCGAGAGGACGATCGCAAGGCCGTGAATCCTCAGCACCCGGCCCATCAACGCCGGCTGGAGGAGATGTTGCTCGAGTTGGCTCACCCCGATGAGCACCCCGAGCACGATGAGTGCGGCTACCGGCCCGGCCGAGACGAGCGCCACGAGGATGGCAAGGGACCCCGCAACCGTGCCGCCGACGATCGGGATGAACGCCCCGATGAAGACGAAGACGGCGAGCGGCACGGCGAGCGGGACATGCAGGATCAGCAGCACGACGCCGACGATCACGGCGTCCGTGAGCGCGACGAGGGCGGTGCCGCGCACGTAGCCGCCAAGCACGTGGGCGCTGCGCTCGAGGGCCAGATGCGCGGTCGACTGGTGCTCGGCGGGCATGAAGTCGACCAGGAAGCCGCGGATCTTTGCCCCGTCCTTGAGGAAGAAGAACAGGATGACAACCATGAGCAGGGTTCCCGTGAAGATCTCCCCGACCGTCATCGCTCCGTTCAGGGCCTCGGTGCCGATGCTGCCATTGGTGAAGAACTGCTGGATCGAGTTGCGGGCACTGTTGATCTCCGCATCGCTGATCTTGACTGGTCCGTTGTTGAGGAAGTCGTGGAGCTGCTGGATTCCGTTCGTGAACCGCGCGGCGAGCTCGCCTGCCTGGCCCCGGACCAGGTAGACGATGCCCGTGACGACGCCGCCGAAGACGCTGAGGATCGCGAGGAATGACGCCGCGACGGCCAGCGCCCGCGGCCATCGGTGCCGAGCGAGCAGGTGCACGAGAGGCGAGATAGCCGAGGCGAGGATGAGCGCGAGCGTGACGGGGATGAGGACGAGCGGCACACGCGTGATCGCCCAGAGGACGCCGGCGACGAGCACCGCGACTGAGAGGGTCTGAACCGAGCGGATGCTCGCCCGTCCAAGAGCGTCGGTCCAAAGAGCTGCGAGGGTTGGGCGCGTGGGGGCGGGCTGCGGCATGGGAGGCGCCTTTCGGCTAGGGAACCATCGTTCTTGCAACCCAGTGTGAGCGCGGTCCGGCATCGATCACAGAAGGGACACATCTCGAGGAAGCCGTAAGCGGTCGAATGCGAGGAGCGCCGCCTGGCCGGGCTTGATCAGGTCGGGGACGGACCCACCAATTAGCGGCGCCATGTCAAGAACGGTCTATTGATCTTACAGCTCGTGTCACTTTAGAGTTGGCAGGCGTGAGATCCCGATGGATGTACGGCCTTGTTGCTTCCTCCCTTGCAGTGGCCGGAAACCTGGCTTTGGGCGCTAGCGCGTTTGCCGCCGACTCCTCGCCCGTGAAGCACGCGGCGTCGAACTGCGGCCACTTGACTGTCACGTCTCCCGCCTCTGCCGGAGGGACTCTCACAGCCGCCGACGCGGGAGCTCCTGCCGGATCCCAGATCTTCGCCAAGGCCGCGGCGCGGCACGTGAAGTGGCTGCCGACCCTGGACTGCAAGGAGGTAGCAGCGCACCACACCAAGGTCCCCACCCGCTCATCGGCCTACCTCTCCTCGAACTGGTCCGGCTACGCTACCCAGACCTCCACACCGAACTACGCTCAAGCGGAGTGGACCGTCCCAGCGGTCACGGGAAACGGGAACCAGCCGGCGTACTCCAGCATCTGGCCCGGCATCGGCGGGATGGATTCAACCAACGAGCTGATCCAGGACGGAACCGAGCAGGACGCGACTCCCAGCGGGCAGACGACCTACTTCTGGTTGGAGCTGTACCCCATGGAGAACGAGATGGAGATCGCCAACCTCGTTCCGAAGGCCGGCGACGACGTGGCAACGCACGTGTACTGGGCCAATGGAACCGCCGACTTCACCCTGTGCGACTACACCCAGAACACTTGCGTGACCGGCTCCCAAGCCTCGCCCGCTCCCGGCAACTCGGCAGAGTGGATCGTCGAGCGGCCCACCATCAATGGCACTCTCCCTGACCTTGCCAACTACGGACAGGTCAATCTCACCAACGCGTACTACGACGTGGACGCCGCTGGCAACCTCCAATACACCCCCGCGAGCGGGGGAGCTCCAATTTCCATGCAGGACTCCTCAGGCCGGCCCCTTGCCTATGCAGGCAGCCTCTCGCCTGACGGGACTTCCTTCACCGACTACTGGGAGTCATACGGGACCAGTTCGCCGGTCGCCTCGTTCACCGCCAGCCCCACTTCCGGCCAGGCGCCGCTGTCGGTGGCCTTCACGGACAGCTCCACCGGCTCCCCGACTTCCTGGGCCTGGGACTTCGGGGACGGTGCGACTTCCACTGTCCAGAACCCGAACCACACCTACACCGCCCCCGGGACGTACACCGCCACCCTGACCGCCGGCAACGGCAGCGGCTCGAGCACTTCCACCGCGACCATCACGGTCTTGACGCTCGCCCAGGCAATGGATGCCAAGGCTTCCCAATGGGGCCTCGGAACCGCCACCAGCGCCGTCACCGCCATCCGCAACGGCGGCTACTACCGCAACTACCAGTACGGGGCCATCATCTCCGCGCCTTCGAAGAGCCTCTTCGTCTCCCACGGGGCAATCCGGGGTGAGTGGGGCGCGCTCGGCTTCGAGAACGGCGTCATGGGCTACCCCTCCACAGACGAGGTGGGCGGCCTGCGCGACGGCGGTGTCTACCAGAACTACGACGGCGGGGCCATCGTCTGGTCCCCGGCAACCGGCGCCCATGAATCGCTGGGTGCGACCCGCGCCGAGTGGCAGTCCACCGGCTTCGAGGGCGGCGTCCTCGGCTACCCGACCACTGAGGTGGTCACGGGCCTGTTGAACGGAGGCTCGTACCAGAACTACCAGGGCGGCGCGATCGTCTCCTCGCCGGCCTCCGGCACGCACGAATCGATCGGGGCCATCCGCGCCGAGTGGCAGTCCACCGGCTTCGAGCGAGGCGTCCTCGGCTACCCGACTACCGAAGTGGTCACGGGCCTGGTCAACGGCGGCTCGTACCAGAACTACCAGGGCGGCGCGATCGTCTCCTCGCCGGCCTCCGGCACGCACGAATCATATGGGGCGATTCGGGCGGCGTGGCAGTCCACCGGCTTCGAGCGCGGCCGCCTCGGCTACCCGACGAGCGAGGTCTACCCCGTCTCTGGCGGCACGGCCCAGAACTTCCAAGGCGGGAAGATCACCGACATCAACGGGGTCACGAGCATCACATATTCGTGACGTCCTCGCTGCGGAAGCGGTAGGGGGACCGCGAATTGGCCTCCCCGTGCCGCTGGCGGCCCCTCAAGACGGCAAGCAGGGCGCCTTCCTGAGCGGTGTTGCGGGCAGCGGTGGTTCACGGCGGCGGTTCGCAGCGGCGCATGCGGGGAACTCCTTTACCAAGAGGAGAGGATGGGCTGCTCCAAGAAAAGCCCAACAGATGTTGGGGGATTCAATGATCGACAAGCGCGAGACTGATGGTCTGCGGGTTCGGCTCGCGGCGGCATCTGCCGCTCTGGGGCCCGACGAACGGCTCTGGTTCGAGGTCCGACGCGTCCGGCGTGCCGGCCGGGCCCGATGGAAGGCAGCGGTTTGCCGGCCCGAGGCGTGGACTCTGAGTTGGCCACGTATGGGGCTGCGGTCTTCGAGTTGGACTACCCGAGCCAGCTGGCCGAATGGCTCGGAGCCCTGGGTGTGAGGCCCGTGCGGCCGGTACCGGGGGACTGGAACGAACTGGTGCTCTTCGGCTGCGACGTTGAGGTCAGCGACGTCGAAGGCAGCACGGTCTAGCCCCACTCGCGCCAAGTATGGTGGCCGTAGGATCCCTCATAGAGACGGAAGGACGTTCGGGATGCCCCTCAAAGACCAGCTGCAGCAGGATGTGGTGAAGCACATGAAGGACGGCGACCGGGTGGCACTTCAGACCGTGCGCAACGTCCTCGGCGAGATCGAGACGCGAGAGAAGTCCGGGAAGAGTCCGGTCACCCTCGATGACGCCCAGCTAACGTCCCTCCTGCAGAAGGAAGCAGCGAAGCGCCGCGAGACCGCGGCCATCTACAGCGAGGCGGGGGAGCAGGACCGCGCTGACCGCGAGCTCGCCGAGGCGATGGTCATCGAGGCGTATCTGCCCAAGGCGCTCTCCCGCGAAGAGGTCGAAGCGATAGTTGAGAACGTCATCGCCGGGCTCAAGGAGGCGGGCCTGGAGCCGAGCATGCGCCAGATGGGGCAGGTGATGAAGCCGGTCACCGCCGAGGTCGCCGGCCGGTTCGACGGGAAGACGGTCAGCGAGATCGTCCGCGCCAAGCTCGCCTAATCCGCTGACCGGGGCCGGGCCGTTCGCTGCCGGGTCCGGCCGAGCAGCACTACCGCGAACCCGACAAGCACTCCGAGCACGGTCTCGATCGCCCTGTCAATGATCATCGACCCGGCAGGAGCGGGCAGTGCAAGCCGGGTCATGAGCAGGATGAGCGGGGTGAAGAAGAACAGCGCCAGGGCGTAGTGGCGTGCCATGAACAACTCCGTGGGGAATTGCAGCACCACGACCAGAACTCCCATCAGCAGCGATGACGGGTGGAAAGCCAGAATAATCCCGGTGAGGCACAGCCCTGCCAGCGTGCCGATGACCCGGTGGACACCCCGCTTGAGCCGCCCGCGGAGACCCACGGCGGAGAGCGGCACTGCCGCGCCGGCCATCGCCCAGTGCGGGTGTCCGATGCCGAGGGCCAGTGCGGCAAGTCCCGAGGCCGCGACGGCGATTGCGTAGCCGGCCGACCTCCGCAGGGAAGGCCGAACCGACGGCAGCGGGACGGCCGGCCGGCTTGCGGCCCGCGGTGAGGAGGCGCCGATCGCCAGAGCAAAGAGAGCTGAAGAGAGGGCGACGGCGGTCGCGACAAGGGCGTCGGCATGGATCAGGGCCGCGCTCGCCCCGAACGCGAAGAGGGCGAAGAAGGGGCCCCGGGGCCGGAAGGCGGCCCGGTCCGCGACGAGCGAGGCGATTCCGGCGAACGCCGCCTCTCCGAGCACAAGGACCCATTCGGGCGACTGCATGGCCGACAGTGCCGCGCCGAGCCCGACCCCGGACACGAGCAAGGCTGCTGCGACGGACTGGTGCCTAAGACGAGTGGTGCGGTTGGCGCCACGGCCGTACATCCCTGCGAAGCCGCCGAACACGGCGTCGATCACGAGGTCCGGGCGGCCGGCGAGCAAGAGTGCGACGGTGGGGATGCCGACACCCAGTGCCATCCGCAGGGCCGGCCAGTGGTCCTCCTCCGAGGGGCCCAGGGCGGCAAAGCCGCGGACCAGCGACAACTGCAGCCGCAACTTGGTAACTCCCTTCCCCGTCGCCACGCCGTACGCGGGACGAACACCTGCGTTGACGCCGGGGACGGAGCCCCACTCGTCTCCAGCATAGGTGTCACGGTGCGGGGGCGCCCCCGAGGGTGTGCGATGCCACTCGTTACGATCGGCTCAACCTACGCCGCGGCTTTCACGGCAGAGTCAGTTCAAGGAGCCTGGCGCCGTTCTCCCAGAGCACTTTGCGCATCCAGTCGTCGCCGAGGCCGAGGCGTGCGAGCGCTTGGATCTGGTGGGCGTAGGGGTAGGGGATGTTCGGGAAATCCGATCCGAGGACGATGCGGTCCGCGAGTTCGGCGAGCCTAGCTGGGAAGCCCTCGGGCAGAGGTGCGAACCGCTCAGTGAAATCGGTCCCGACCATTGTCGTGTCGAGGTGGACGTTGGGGAAGTCTCCCGCGAGCTCCGCGAACTCCCAGTACTCGGGCATGCCCAGGTGGGCTATGACGAGTTTGAGTTGGGGGTGCGTTGCCAGAAGCCGTGCGATGGGCTCCGGACCCGTGAAGCGACCCTCCCTGGGGGCGGAGCCAGCGTGGACGACGACGGGTACTCCGGACGCTTCGAGCCTCGCCCATGCAGGGGCGAGCAGGGGGTCGTCTGGGGCGAACCCGCCCACTTGGAGGTGGACCTTGAAGAGGCGCGCTCCCTCCTCCAGGGCGCGGCCCACGTACTCGTCCACCCCGTCCTCCGGATACATGGTCGCGCAGTGAAGGGCATCTGGGACCCGCCGTGCGAACTCCGCGTTCCAGTTGTTGAGCCATTCGGCCATCTTCGGGCGGTGCGCATAGGAGAGGGCAGGAATGGCCCGCAAGCCGAAGCCGCGCGCCGACTCGAGCCGCTCCTGCTCGCCCATCCGGTACAGGATCGGCCACCTCATCCCATAGGCCGACTCGGCCGCGTCGAAGTATGCCCAGACCTTGGTCAGGACCTGCTCTGGCATGAAGTGGACGTGCACGTCGGCCAGCCCCGGTATGCCGAGACGTGCGAGGTAGCCGGGTATTTCGGCGTCCGAACGCGGTCCGGGGATCATGCCTCCGCCCGGCGCCGTGCCGGACGGCGATCGTGAATGCGCTGCTTCATGTCCTCTCCCATCTCGGAAGTGATCGGATTCACTTTAGCGACCCTCGACCTTCAGTTCGCCTCTTGCGCTACATGCCCCAACTGGGCACAATTATCTATGTCGTTGGACATAGATTTGATGAGCCGATGACACGAAGGTATTGCAGCGAATCTCGAATCAGGAGGTTGCAGTGATGCTGATGCGCACCGATCCTTTCCGCGAGCTCGATCGGCTCGCTCAGCTGACCCGGCAGCTGGCGGGCAGCAGCGCAACCGGGATCACCATGCCCCTCGAGGCGTGGCGTCGCGACGGCGAGTTCGTAGTCGAGTTCGACCTGCCCGGCGTCGACCCCGAGACGATCGACGTCGGAGTTGAACGAAACGTGCTCACGGTCCGCGCCGAGCGGCGCACGCGCCGTCCAGACGAGGCGGAGGTCATCGCGAATGAGCGCCCTGAGGGCGTCTTCACAAGGGAGATGATCCTCGGCGACGCCCTCGACACAGGGAAGGTCCAGGCGCACTACGAGGACGGGGTCCTCACCCTGCGCGTCCCGGTGGCTGAGGAGGCCAAGCCGCGCAAGATTGCAGTCCAAGCCGGTGGGTCGAAGAAGGAGATCAACGCCTGACCGGTTCCGATCCTGAGGGGCGGGCCCTCTTGCCCCGCCCCTCGGGCCTTGCCCTGTAGGGGAACTGGCAGACCCGCCCGGTTCTGGCCCGGGAGTATCCAGGTTCGAGTCCTGGCAGGGCAGCTAAGCCTGGGAAAGCGGGAGGCCCGCCAAGGGCCGGTATGGCTGAGCCATCTTCATTCCAGGCTTTCTCCTCCGGACGGGGTCTGCGCTGCTGCCCACTCGTCGGGCCGATGTCCGAGGAAGCGCGCAAGACCGCCGTCCAGGGTCGCCCCGGTTCGGGGAGCTACGGCGGGGTCGAACGATTGCCGGTATCTCCGTATGGCCGTGGCCAAGGCGAGGCTGGCCACCCGCCGGAGGTCCTCCGATTCGCGAGGGTCCGTAAGGGCAGTGGGCTCAGCGGGGTCGGTATCGGCCGCGTGGCCGAGCTGGCTCTGGTCGCGTCCAGCCGCGACCTCCGCCTCGGAGGTGTCCATAGAAGGTCCAATCTGCTAGTCCAGCTCTGCTTCCAAAGCGCGGCTGCGGAGTTCCTGCACAATCGCGCGTCCGCGCTCGGCCAAGTCCCTCGCGTGCTCCCGCGCCCCATTTTCGGCGCAGCGCACGCCCTCCTCCTCGACTCTGGCCAGCTGAACGATCAGCTCGCGCACCGTTGCATGTTCCAGATCGGCGTCACGCCGCCGCGGGACCGAGTCGCCGTCGTTCCGGTCCACAGCGCCCTCGCTCTCTTCCACCCGGTCGGTAAGCTCGCATCGAACCCCCGACCGAGTGGCCGTGGTAGCCATACCAATGACGCTACCGGTGCAAAGGATGTATGTATTCACCCCTGCGGGTGACGAAACCTGCGCCGGAGGGTGAGAGGATAAGAGCCATGCGCATCGCCTTGGTCAACGACTACGAGATCGTGGTCCAGGGGGTGGCTGCGATGCTTCGCTCCTATCGGGACCAGATCGAGATCGTCGAGATGGACGTGGGCCGAAACCCGGCACAGCCGGTGGACATCACCCTCTACGACACCTTTGCCGCTACCCAAGGCGACAGCGAAGCCGTGCACCATCTCTCCCGGGACCCTCTGGCCGGGAAGGTGGTCGTCTATTCGTGGAACCTTGACCCGGCCCTGATTTCTGCCGCCGTTGCCAACGGTGCCAGCGCATACCTTTCGAAGGCTCTTCCGGCGGGGCACCTGGTGGCGGCCTTGCAGGCCGTGCACCGCGGCGACGAGCCTGAAGAGCCTCAAGGCAGGGCGGCGACGACGGTGGTCGGCGGCGACTGGCCCGGCAGGGAGGAGGGCCTCACCCAGCGTGAAGCCGAAGTCCTGGCCTTGATCGCCCAAGGCTTGAGCAATGTTGAGATTGCAGAGCGCACGCTCCTGTCAATCAATTCGGTCAAGACCTACATCCGAAGCTGCTACCGGCGCATCGGAGCGAGGAACCGCTCCAACGCGATCCTATGGGCCGTCGAGCACGGCTTCCGCCCCTCCCGGGAGCGCATCCCCCGTCCGGACGGCACTCCACCCCGCTAGCGGTGCCAGAGTCGGCGGCAATCACCGCTTTCCATTCACGGAGAGCGACTTGGGCCCAGGTTGCCCCGTGCTCCAGACGCACGAGGTTCAGCGCGTTGTAGGTCGCCCCAAGATCCGGATGCTCGCGATTTCCGATCTCGGCATCACAGGCAGCCCGAGCCTCCACGGTGGTCACGCCTCGGATGTGGCCGTTGGAGCGGTCTCGCTTCGGGCAGCACATGCCTGCGATCGACGGGAATGACCGGTCCCAGATCAATTGTGACCGGGCTGTAGGAAAACCAGCATCTAGGGTGTAGTTTTTGCTGGAAACAGCCTATTGGACTTGTACATCGTCTGGCGTGCAGTCCGCCTTGTGATCGCTTTCAGTGCCGGGTTCCGCCCATTGAAGCGCAGTGTCGAGGGAAGGAGCAGGAACATGGGATTTCTGACTCGGCTATTCATCCCGCGCAAGGTGCGTCGGCTCGTCCACCCGGTGCGCGGTGTCAAGCGCAGCGTCAAGAAGGCTGTGGTGCCGAAGCCGGTGCGGAATGCCATGTGGACGGCTCACAAGGTCGCACACCCGGTCGACTCGGCGGCATATGCCCTGGAGAGGTCCCTGCGCACCAAGGCGCGGACCGCGAAGTCCCCGGTCTACATGCATACGGGGTGCAGTGTGAGGCATCGCTCGCCCGAGGCAAGGACTAAGTGCCGAAACGGCCGGTGACGCCTAGGCCCGAGACTGTTCGTCGACGGCCATCGCCGTCCCGGGAACCGCGTGTCTGCCGAAGATCCGCAAGCGTTCGGTAGGCAAGTTTGAACAGTGATGACGATAGGGGAACCAATGAAATTCACGCGAAGCTGGGGACGGTCCACCTATGTCGGAGCAGCTTTCCTGGTCTTGATGCTGGTCCTGACGTTCGTGACACCTCCGCCAGGGCCGTTCGGGTGGCTTTTCGTCCTGTTCGCAGTGCTTGTCTTCACGTCCTTGTACTCCTTGGCCACAAGCCGGCGCTCCTGGCTCAGGTATTCGGGGCGGAAAGTCTCGGCGATCGGCCTTGCAGCGTCGTTGATCGTCGGGTTCGTCTCTCTCGGGATCGCCGCGGAGTCGATGCCGCAGACCAGCCCGGCTGCCGACAGCAGCCGAATCACTGCGCAACCGACTGCGCCGAGCCTGGCCCCCGCCGCCTCCGCCACGCCAACGCCGTCTGCAACACCTGCCCCGACTGTGACCCCGACGGCGACGCGCACCCCTGCAGCGTCGCCGTCGTCCTCTCCAGCACAGGCCCCGACGCATCAAGCTCCAGTCACAGAAGCCCCTCCTGTGGCTGCTCCTGCGCCGGCCCCGGTGCAGGCGGCTCCTCCTGTGGCTGCTCCTGCGCCGGCCCCGGTGCAGGCGGCTCCTCCTGTGGCTGCTCCTGTCCCGGCCCCGGTGCAGGCCGCTCCTCCTGTGGCTGCTCCTGCTCCTGCCCCGGTGCAGGCGGCTCCTCCTGTAGCTGCTCCTGCGCCCGCTCCGGCGCAGACCTACGTAACGCCGGGCGCCTTCTGCAAGACCAGCCTTGCCGGGACGACCGCACAGTCGAAGGACGGCGTGCTGATGGTGTGCTCCAAGACGGCAACTGACCCGTACTACCGCTGGCGCCGCGCCTGAGGCGACTCAAGCCGCGTATAAGCTCGCGCGCCTTCGAAGACCGTGCGCAGCACTTGAGTTCCTTCGATTTCGCTCGTCGCGACCTCGAAGAGATTCCGGTCCAATTGGGGGATGTGCCAGATTGCGGCGTAATTTCGGAGCAAGCCGGTCTGACAGGTCTTGAGGCTGCGCTAGCAGCGCTAGCTACAATCCATTCTTCGGCCGTTTCTTGAGGTCCCGAGCCTCCGGATCTGTAGGTGGAATGGGCGTCCATGGGGCGAGCCAGAGCCCGGTGATCGCGTCGATGAGCCCGATGGTGAACGTCTCCCAGGTGTGCCGTTCGAGCCCGGGGGAGCGTGCTGCGAGGGCCTGCTCCCGCTCCGCGTACCCGTAGGTGATCAACTGGCGTGTCATCATGTCGCGCTGCTCGCGTACCGGGGCTGGGAGTTCGGGCCGGCAACGGTCCAGAGCCTCGATGGCTGCCCGAAGGGACTCGGACCGCAGCGTCTCGTCGGCAAGGAGGTGGCGGAACATCGGATCTGCCACGAGCTGGGCGCTCAGGCGGGCCCACCACGTTGGGATGCCGAGGGATGCGAGATGCTCCGCCGTCGGGCGTACGAGGCAGTCGACCCACGCCCGCACGTCCTCGCTGCCGGCCGCGGCTGCGACCAGTGACTCGCGGCGCCGCTCGATGTCGTCCTGATGACGCCGCACTATCGCCGTCAGCAGATCGGCTTTCGTCCCGAAGTGGTAGCCGACTGCGGTGTTGTTGCCCTGCCCTGCTGCCTCGCTGATCTGCCGGTTCGATACGGCCACCACCCCCT
>NZ_JTDL01000142.1 GCF_000802235.1 Sinomonas humi | reverse complement strand
GTCCGGGGCTCGAGGAGGGCTGCGGCGGGCTCGGGCGGGGATGGGGGCTCGGCCGCGGGGGTACGATTGCCGGCCAAAGGCCAGCTTCAGACGGAACTTCGGATCGGGCTCATAGACGCTCATGAGCCGACCAGAACCGCCAACTGTCCACGGACCCGTGAGACACACTGTCCACACTCACCTGAGACAGAAGTGTCCATTCAGTCCCGAGACTTCACACCCCTCCACTGCCCTTGCGGGTACAGCTACTCCCCTCCACTGCTCCCCTCCACCGGCGTTACGGGAATGCGCACCGAGAAGAAAAAGGCGGACGACGGCGCTGGGCGGCCTTCGTCGTCGTCCTCCAAGCGGGTGGCGTAGCTGGCCTACCTCGGCAGCGGGCCCCGGCGTACGCTCTGAGTATGGATCCCGAGATGACGTGCGTGTGCGGGCGACCGATGCAGATCGTGGCTGTGCATCAGTTCGCAGGACTCAAGGGCCCGATGAAGCTGCTGGTCTACTCGTGCGGCCAAAGCCCTGTCGAGGACGGCGGCGATCACCTGCAACTGCGCGAGGTTCCGGCCTAGTGGGTGGTGCAACGCCCCGAGAGAGCCGGAAGGGACCTCTGACCGGTCTGGCAAGGTGAGGACGACCTCATGACGCTGGCCGCGGTTGTCCTAGGTGTCGTCGCCATCGTGGCGCTGGGGATCGGATCGAAACTGCTGCACAGCTCCCAGCCACAGGCGGCGAGGGCGTTGGCAGCAGGAACAGGGGCTGTAATCTGCGCCGAAGGCATTGCAATGTTCGCCCTTCCCGGAGCATTGGACCCATCCGGCCCCGATTGGGTCAAGGCAATTGTGGGAGTGGCATTAGGCGTCTTCGGATTCTTTCTCGCGCGTTTCATCTGGAGGTCTTACCGGGACGTCCGAGGCTGAGCAACAGGGTCCTCCGGCCCCTACCGCGGCGGCTGTCGCATGGCGATCATGAGCTTGAGGCATCTCGCCTCCTCGTCCTTCCCCCAGATTCGTTGCGCGCCAGGAGGTTCAACCATGAAGGCACTCGTTTATCACGGTCCAGGGCAGAAATCTTGGGAAGATGTGCCGGATCCGAAAATGGAGAATTCAACTGATGCCATCGTCAAGGTTGAAACAACCACAATCTGCGGTACGGACCTCCACATCCTCAAAGGGGACGTGCCGGCCGTGACCGACGGAAGAATTCTCGGCCACGAGGGAGTCGGCGTCGTAACCGAAGTCGGCCCGGAATGCGAGAAGGTCAAGGTCGGGGACCGAGTCATCATTTCCTGCATCAGCAAATGCATGCAATGCGACTTCTGCCGCTCGGGCCTGACCTCGCACTGCAAGACCCTCGGGGGCATTGGCTGGATCTTCGGCCATCTCATCGACGGTACTCAGGCGGAGTACGTCCGGGTGCCATTCGCGGATCACGGGCTTATCCCCCTTCCCGAAGGCGTCTCGGCGGAGCAGGGGACGATGCTGAGCGACATCCTGCCGACCGGCTACGAGATCGGCGTCCTCTATGGCGGCGTCAAGGACGGCGACGTCGTAGCCGTCGTTGGCTCGGGGCCGGTTGGCCTTGCGGCAATCATGACGGCGGGGCCAGCAGGTGCGTCGGAGGTCATCGCCGTCGACGGAAATGCGTACCGGCTCGAGGAGGCCAAGAAGTTCGGTGCAACGCAGACTGTGGCGGTAGGCGCCGGAGTCGATGTCGTGGCCGAACTCAAGCGGCTCAGCCGCGACGGCCTAGGGGTCGATGTGGCGATCGAAGCGGTGGGGCTTCCTGCCACGTTCGCAACAGCACTCGACTCGATCCGACCCGGCGGACGGGTAGCCAATGTCGGCGTTCATGGAAAGCCGGTCGAATTCCCGATTGACCGTGACTGGATCAACAACATCACCATCACGACTGGCTTGGTCAATGCGACCTCCGCGCCTGCCCTGCTCGAAAAGATCACGGCCGGCGAGATCGACCCCGCCAAGTTCGTCACGCACAGCTTCACCTTCGATCAGATGATCGAGGCGTATGACACCTTCGCCAACGCTGCGTCGGAGCACGCGCTCAAGGTGATCATCGCCGCGTAGACGGAGGCCCCGGCGTCAGCGGTTCCGCGGGCCCGGGTCATTCGTGTCCGCGTGCATCATCCGGGCAGACTGGGAGGCGTGAACGATTCCCCCGAAGTCAGCACCCGCCGCTCGACGGTCGAAGAATGGACGAGAGCTTTGGCCGAGTCCACGGGCTCGCCTGGCGGGGGCGCTGGCACGGGGCTGATGCTTGCCGTCGCGGCCTCATTGATTTCCATGGTCGCTGGCTACACCGACGCGGACGAATGCGACCGCGTCGAAGTCGATGCCATTCGACGGCGTGGGCAGTCCCTCCGGGAGACTGCCCTCCGACTGGCGGATGACGACGCCTCGGCGTCCCAGGCCTTCGGTGCAGCCTTCCGTTTGGAGCGGGGTCCTGAGCGGGAGGAGGCCATACGCGAGGCCTCGCTGAACGCTGCCAAGGCGTCGGCCGTGCTCGGCGACTTGGCCCTTGGCGCCCTCGACCCTCTCGCGTGGCTGGCGTCGAACGGAAATCCTGCCCTGGTCTCGGATGTCGTCGTGGCCTTCGGAGCCCTTCGGGCGGCGATCTCCGGGGCTCGCACCAATGTCAGCTTCGACCTCGCTTCCCTACGTTCGGGGGGCAAACGCTTGGACGAGGTCCGGGAGCAGCACGGAGATCTGTGGTCGGCCGTCAAGCGATTCGACGAGGCGCTTGACCGGATCGATACGCTGACTGCCGGAATCGATCACCGTGCTGCTCCCACCGATGCAGCTGATCAGCGTGACGACATGGGAACGGAGTCCAGCCTCTGAAGCTCCTCGGGGGCCAGCTCGAGCTCTGAGGCTGACGCGGAGTCCTGAATTGACTCTGGGCGCGAGGCTCCCGGGATGGGGATGACGACCTCCGCTTTGGCGAGCTCCCATGCCAGGGCCACTACCTGCGGAGACACATCGTGCGTCTTGGCCACAAGTGCGAACTCGTCATGAATTGACCCCAAGTCGGGTGCCGACGATATTCCGCCGAGGGGGCTCCAAGGAAGGAACGCAATGCCCATCTCCGCGCAGAGCTCGAGCTCCGGCTCACTGGAACGGAATTTCGGGGAGAACTGATTCTGGACTGAGGCCAGCCGGCCGCCTAGAACCTCTTGGGCCTCCTTGATCTGCCCCACGTTGGCGTTGGAGATTCCCGCCATCCGGATAACGCCCTCATCGAGGAGCTCGGCAAGGGCACCAACGGAATCTGCATAAGGAACCTGCGGATCGGGACGATGATACTGATACAGGTCGATGGCCTCGACACCCAAGCGACGTGCTGAAGCTTTGGCTGCTTCTTTGAGATAGGCGGGATCGCCATTCTGTGCCCAAGGGCCTTCCTGAGGACGGAGGTGGCCGCCCTTCGTCGCGATGATCACGTGCGAAACGTCGCCGCCATAGGAGCGAACCGCCTTGGCGATGAGTTCCTCGTTGTGACCGACTTCGTTCTTGCCGGGCAAGTGATACGCGTCCGCGGTATCGATCAGGGTCACCCCAGCGTCAAGAGCGGCGTGGATCGCCGCAATGGACTGCTGCTCGTCTGGCCGTCCCTCAATCGACATCGGCATTCCGCCGAGGCCTATGGCGCTGACGGACACGTTCCCAATGGTTCGTTGCTTCATCTCTCCGCTATCCCTTCGCGCTCGGTTGTGGAACAACTTGTCAACCGTATGCCGAGGGAAGACGGTGAGGGAGGCCCTCCAAGTCCCACCTTCGCAGATGCACGGCCGCCCGTGACGCCTCCGCATGGTCGCCCGGACAGTCCCGAGCCCGATGCCGCGGCGATGTCAGAGCGGCAGCTTCATCCCGGACGCGATATTGAGGGCGGTTGCCACCGTCAGGTACATCAGCCACAAGCCCGTGAGAATGTGCCAGAGCCCGAGCGACTTTTCACCGAAGGTCTTTCCGACGCTCGCGAAGAAATCACTGATGTAGATCAGCGAAAGGCCGCAGAAGAGCAGTCCAACAGGCCAGTCGCCCGCCTTGAAGAATACCGTCAGGCCCAGCAGCGAGATGATCGTGAAGGCGACCGACATGCCCGCGTTGGGCCGCGGGTCGCTGCCTTGATAGCGGTTGTAACCGATGGCGAACCAGTGGATCCCGTAAGCCGAGAAGGCCAGAGCGGCCATATAGAGCGGGGGATCCTTGAAGACCTGGAACCAGGTCATCCCAACAAAGAGGTAAACACCGGTGAGCAGCTGGCAGAAGCCGGGCATCCAGATGCCCCATACCCCGGTCGAGCGGTCGACCCGCGGGTCTCGCTGCGGCCAGCCGAACAGTTCCTGGGGCCCGTATATTAGATAGCCGGTACCCAGTCCAAAAAAGCCCAACGCGATCGGCAGGAATGTCGACGCCTGGAACGTGAGGTTCATGACCTTCGGTCCTTTGCGATAGTGCTGGATAGGAGTATTGACCAATCTTCATAGGC
Organism: Sinomonas humi; assembly: GCF_000802235.1. Taxonomy (GTDB): domain Bacteria; phylum Actinomycetota; class Actinomycetes; order Actinomycetales; family Micrococcaceae; genus Sinomonas; species Sinomonas humi. Next base: position 5,884 of record NZ_JTDL01000142.1, on the reverse strand, counting down.
GATTCCTTCCAGCGGCAGCGCGCCGACCGCTCCGGCCGATTTCTAGCGGACTCCAGCAGTTGCCGTTTCCGGCGCCGCGACGGGTTCAAGCCTGACGATCACCGACTTCGATACCGGCGTATTGCTTTCCTCCGCCGTGGACTCCAGTGACACCAATACATTCGCTTCTGGGAAATAGGCGCACACACATCCCTTGGCCGTCGGGTAGGCGATCACCCTGAACTGCCGCAGTACCCGCTCTTCGGAACTGTCCTGATATTCGCTGTAGATGTCCACAAAGCTGCCGTCCTCGATGCCAAGCTCCTTGAGATCCTCGGGGTTGACGAAGAGAACGTGCCGGCCTTTCTTCACACCGCGGTACCTGTCATTCAAGCTGTAGATCGTGGTGTTGAACTGATCGTGCGCGCGGACCGACTGGAGCAGGAGCCGGCCTGGCGGGACTTCGATCGTCCCGAGCTCGTTGACAGTCAGCATCGCCTTGCCAGTCGACGTCGGGAACGTCCTGGAGTCCCGCGGGGGATGCGGCAGGACGAAGCCGCCCTCTTGGCGAACCTTCTGGTTGTAGTCTTCGCAGCCTTTGCAGACATGGCCGATGTGTTCGCGCAGCGAGTCGTAGTTGGCCTCGAATCCCGCCCAGTCAATGCCGTACCGATCGCCGAGCACAGCGCGCGCCAGACGGCTGATGATGGCCACTTCGGAGAGCACCATGTCCGAGATCGGTTCCAGCCGTCCGGCAGAGGCATGCACTGCGCAGACCGTGTCCTCCACGGTGACGAACTGAGGACCGCTTGCCTGCACATCGATTTCCGAGCGCCCGAGGGTTGGCAGGACGAGAGCCTGCTCGCCTGTGAAGGCATGCGAGCGGTTCAGCTTGGTGGATACCTGAACGCTCAGCTTCATCTTCTGCATCGCAGACTGGGCGACGGCGGTATCGGAGACGGCGTTGACCAGATTCCCGCCCACGGCCATGAAGACCTTCAGCTTGCCGTCCCGCATGGCCTGAATGCTCTGCACGGCGTCATAGCCGTTCCGCCGCGGCGGGTCGAAGCCGAATTCCTGCTGCAGCTTGTCCAGGAACGCCGGGGGCATCTGCTCCCAGATGCCCATGGTCCGGTCTCCTTGGACATTGCTGTGACCGCGGATCGGCGAAGGGCCGGCCCCGGGCTTGCCTATGTTGCCGCGCAGCAGCAGGAGGTTGACGATCTCCCTGATCGTGGGGACCGCCTTCTTGTGTTGAGTCAGGCCCATGGCCCAGGTGATGATGACCTTGTCCGCCCTGAGGTAGCGTTCGGCCGACTCGTCGATTTCCTCACTGCGCAGCCCGGTGGCGGCAAGCACCTCGCTCTCGTCGAGTTTGGCCAAATGCGCCTTGAGCTCCTCGAGACCCTGGCAATGCTCGGCGAGGAACTTGTGGTCGAGCACAGCCCCCGGTGCCGCCGCTTCCGCTTCCAGCACGCGCTTCGAGAGCGCCTGCAGGAGGGCCATGTCCCCCGCCAGCCGGATCTGCAGGAACTGATCCGCCAAGTCCGTCCCGGAACCGACGAGGCCGCGGGGACGCTGCGGGTTCTTGAAGTTGATGAGCCCAGCCTCGGGCAGCGGGTTGATGGCCACGATGCTCGCCCCGGCTTCCTTGGCCTCCTCGAGCGCGGTGAGCATCCGTGGATGGCAGGTACCGGGGTTCTGACCCATGATGATGATCAGGTCGGCCTTGGCAAAGTCCTGATACGAGATGGCGCATTTACCCACTCCGATGGTCTCCCCCATGGCCTTTCCAGTGGATTCGTGGCACATATTTGAACAGTCCGGAAGATTGTTGGTGCCGTACGCCCTGGCGAAGAGCTGGTATTCGAATGCCGCCTCGTTGCTGGTACGCCCACTGGTATAGAACGTGGCCTCGTCCGGGCTCTCCAAGGCATTGAGCTCCCGGGCGATGATGCCGAACGCGTTGTCCCAGCTGATCGGCTGATAGTGGTCTTTCCCTGCTGGTTTGTACACCGGCCGGACGAGGCGCCCTTGCTGTCCCAGCCAATACTCGGTGCGTCCCTGGAGGTCTTTTACAGAATGCTCGGCCCAGAACGTGTCCGGCACCTTGAGCGGGTCCGCCTCCCAGCTGACCGCTTTGGCGCCGTTCTCGCAGAACTCCGCGGTCTTGCGATGTGGCGGGTCCGGCCACGCGCAACTCATACAGTCAAAGCCGTCCTTCTGGTTCATCGCCAGCAGAGTCTTGACTGACCGTTCGGGGCCCATTTCGCGCAGCGCGCGGGGAATGGACTCGGTTAGGCTCGGTAAGCCCGCGGCCCAGGCTTTGGGTTTGCTGATCTCCAGCTCCGGGTCACCGGAATCGTCCGCTGAGAGCTTGGTCTTCCTCATGGCAGCCTCACCGTCCTACGACGTAGATCTCCCGAATCGGGCCTGATCAGGGCCGCCTGCCGGCCTAGGCCGGACGAGCAAATCGTCAATGGCGAAGCGGGCACGGCCGCGGGCGGGAAGCATGCCCACATTTCAGTGGTAGCAAAATCAGGTATAGGCAATGCAAGATGTCGAGACTGTATTCGTGTGGGTTTCTCTTCGCTCTTAGAGCTGGATGACACTTCGATTGCAACCCGGAGATGGTCGCCCACGGTCCGTACAGATCATTCATCTGCCCAACGTAGTGGGCATCAGGGTTCCCGCATTGCGCGACGTTGTCGTGGTACTCCGTCGGGGCGAAGATGAGCGTGATCTGAGAATCAGGGACAAGGACTTAGCGATGCCGGAACTCCTCATCGACTTCATCACCTCGCTCGACGGTTACGCATCCGGCGAGGGCTGGCCCGGTTGGTGGGGCCTAGAAGGGCCCGAATATCTGGCCTGGCTCGGAAATGCCCCCGAGGGCGACTGCACCGTGCTGATGGGAGCAACGACCTACCGGCTCATGTCAGGATTCTCCGCCGCCGGCGAGCCCGGCACCGGACCGCTGGCCGAGATGCCGAAGATTGTCTTCTCGAAGACGTTGCGCGAGCCCCTCGCCTGGGCGAACACGCAGCTCATTCCGCGGGACGCCGTTGAGGCCGTGCGAGAGATGAAGGCCGTCGAGTCGAAGTCGATGCGCACTATCGGCAGCCTCGCCTTGTGCCGCTCTCTGCTGAAAGCCGGCCTCGTGGACCGCTTCCGCGTGGTCGTCTTCCCCGTCATCACCGGGAGAACCGGCCGTGAACGCATCTACGACGGTTACCCCGATGTTGGGCTCGAGATGACCGACAGCCGGACCTTCGACGGACGCATCCAGCTCCTTGAATACATCCCGACGATTCTGTCCCAGCCATCGGGCAACAGCGGCCACCCCTAGATGGGAACAGCGGCAGGCCCTAGAAGCGAGTTGTGGCACAAAGGGTGCGATCGCCGTCGTCCGCCTTTGCCTTGGTGATAAGGCACTCCCGGGGCGGACATAATTCCCGCCGCCCTACGCCGCGCTGAGATACTCGTGTGCGGTGACGATCTCGCGGAGCGCGGATTCTGCAGCCCGGGTCCTGGCGAGCCTCTGATGCTCTGTGGGTACCACTATCCAATAGGTGCGCTCGATTTTCGTTCCTTCGAAGATATGCACGAGGCGCTCGTCGGCTGCGGCCACGAAGTCCGGGAGTACGGCAATGCCGAGCCCGGCGACAGCAGCCATCCATTGCCCGCTGACATTGTTGGTTTGGATGGCCGGGCGCATGCCGGGCAGGGCCGCATCGAGGAAACGCAGGGCCGGGATGTCCAGGAGTGAATCGACGTAGCCGATCATCGAATGATCGCTCAGGTCGGCAACGGTGAGGGGAGTTCCGGTGCGCGACAGGTAGTCGGGGCTCGCGTAGAAGCTCAGCCCGTATCTGGCCAGCTCCCTCGAGCGCACCCCGCGCGTAGTGGGCTCTTCGAGTGCGATTCCTACATCGAATTCGCGGGTGGCCAGCAGGTTCAGCCTGGTCGCTGTGACGATTTCGATCGTGAGGTCTGGGTAGGCGGCCCTGAGGTTGCCGAGTCCGGGGGAAAGCACGAAGGCGCCGAAGCCGTCCGGTGCAGCGATGCGCAGGGTGCCGGAGAGCCGCCCGCGCGCCGAGCCCAGCTCCTCCGAGGCTGCGAGCAGGGACGATTCGATGGCCTCGGCGTGGACTACCAGGCGTTGGCCCGCCTCGGTCAGCTCCCACCCGCTGGGCGTGCGGTCGAAGAGGCGTGTGCCCGCGGCACGTTCGAGCTGGGTCACCCTCCGGCCGACGGTGGTGTGCTCGACGCCCAGGCCTCTGGCCGCGGCGACGAGCCTTCGGCTGCGGGCCACCTCCAGGAAGAAGCGAAGGTCATCGGCTTGAATCACCTGCTCAGTGTAGTGCGATGTGCATTTGCGCACAGACGTGGGCCTAATTGCTTCTTGTTCTGCCTCCTTCCTGCACAGAGACTGGAAGACGCTCCCGGTGCAGTGAATCCCGCTCCCGGGCTCCGTTGACTACCGGGAGGTTCCCCTTGGCTTTCCAGATCGCCCTGCCGCGGCTCATGAGGGTCGGCGGGGGTGCTGTCCAGGAGCTCGGCGACGTGATCGCCGAAATCGGCGCCCGCCGTCCCCTCGTCGTCACCGATCCCTTCATGCAGAAGTCCGGGACCGTGGAGGTCGCCCTGCGGGCCCTGCGCAAGAGCGGCTTCGAGACCGCCCTGTTCGCCGAGACCGTCCCCGACCCAACGACAGACTCCCTCGCTGGGGGGCTCGAGGCGGTCAGGCAGCACGAAGCCGACATCCTGATCGGCTTCGGCGGCGGGAGCTCGATCGATACCGCCAAGGCCCTCGGGCTCCTGTCGAAGCAGGGCGGCGAGATGCGCCAGTTCAAGGCGCCCAAGCGGAACACCGGGCCGTCCCTGCCGGTCGTCGCAGTCCCGACGACGGCGGGCAGCGGGTCCGAGGCGACCCAGTTCTCCATCATCAGCGACTCCGAGACCAACGAGAAGATGCTCTGCGCCGGCCCGGCCTTCCTGCCCGTCGCCGCGGTCGTCGACTACGAGCTCACGCTCTCGATGCCGGCCCGGCTCAGCGCCGACACCGGAGTCGACGCGCTCACACACGCGATCGAGGCATACGTGAGCCGCAGGGCCAATGCGTTCTCCGACGGCTTCGCCCTCGCCGCCATCACCGCCATTGGGAAGAACCTCCGCGAGGTCTACAAGGACGGGTCGAACCGGGAAGCCAGGGAGGCGATGATGCTCGCCGCGACCCAGGCCGGCATCGCCTTCTCCAACTCCAGCGTCGCGCTCGTGCACGGGATGAGCCGGCCCCTCGGGGCCCACTTCCACATCGCGCACGGTCTCGCCAACGCGATGCTCTTCCCAGCCGTCACCGAGTTCTCCATTCGCGGCGCTCAGACCCGCTACGCCGACTGCGGGCGCGCGCTCGGCGTCGCCAGCCCGGAGGACGACGACGCCGCGGCCGCCCAGGCGCTCGTCGCCGAACTCCACGCCCTGAACCAGGACCTGGACGTCCCAACGCCGCAGTCCTGGGGCATCGACCCCGACGACTGGCAGCGGCTGACTCCCCTCATGGCTGAGCAGGCCCTCGCCTCCGGCTCCCCCGCCAACAACCCCCTCGTGCCCGACACGGCCGAGATCCAGGCCCTCTACGCGAAGATCTACGCCTGAGCCTGCCGACCTTCCCACCAAGGAGCTATTCATGACTGTCAAGACGATTCCGCATTTCCTCAACGGTGAAGAGACCAATGGTGTCGGGGAGCGGACCCAGCCGGTGTTCAACCCCGCGACCGGGGAGCAGACCGGAGAGCTGCGCCTCGCGGACGCGGCCGACCTCGAGACCGCGGTAGCGAACGCGCGCAAGGCCGCCGAGACCTGGGGAGACATCTCCCTGGCCAAGCGCACCGCGGTGCTGTTC
>NZ_JTDL01000141.1 GCF_000802235.1 Sinomonas humi | reverse complement strand
GCAAAGGAGGGGGTGGCCACCCCCTCCTAACCGGCCAACCGGCGTATCTGCGTTCCCAGCCCCGCCCGCCCCGCCCGCCCCGCCAGCCCCGCCCGCCCGTTAGGCTGAGGCCCATGAGCCGCTTCGCTCCGCGCACCGCGCCAGCCCTCGAGCCCGCCGACGCCGCAGCTCTCGCGCGCTCGCTCGACGCCGGCGACGTCACGGTCTTCGCCGACGGCACCGCGTATCGGCTCCCGGACACTGCACGGGACGCGGTCCTAGACCTCCTCGCCAGGCTCGGACGCGGGGAATCCGTAACGGTCAGCAGCGGCGAGGAGGTCCTGACCGTCGCTCAGGCGGCCGAGCTCGCGGGAATCAGCCACAGCTACGTCCGCAAGCTCACGGATCAGGGGGTATGGCCGGTCGAGTACCGCGGGACGCACCGGCGCATCCGGCGCGAGGACGTCCTCGCGTGGGTCGCCGCACAGAAGGGCGCAGCCGACTAGGCAAGGCCGCTAGATCCTGGGCCGGCCAGCCCATCGACGTGCCTTGAGGGCGAGATGCAGCTCCTGCCGGACGCGCCCGCCCAAGGGGTCGGCCCCGAGGAGCTTCCGGACCCGGGCCACGCGGTGGTAGACCGTCGAACGGTGGATGTGGAGCCGGTCCGCCACGATCTGGACGGCACCATCGCTGTCATAGAGCTGCTCGAGAACGGGCAGCAGCTCCCCGTCGCGGTCCTCCTCGGCGAGCAGGTCGGTGAACACGCTAGACGGCTCCGACGCCACCGAGCCCATGAGCTGGTAGACCCCCACGGAGCGGACGTCGACCAGCTCGCCGAGCGCTGGATCGATGGCGGCGGCCTGGGCGGCGACCTTGGCCTGCCCATACGCGTCCGGAAGCCCTCGCAGGCTCGTGAACGGCTCGCTGATCCCTACAAGCACGCGCCCGGCGGGCCTCCCCGAACGCTTCGCCAGCTCGCGTTCGTAGTGGGTCAGGACGGCGGCGTGGTTCGCGCGCCCGGTCGAGTGGGCAAAGAGGACGACGGCGTGCGTCTCGGTCCCAGCGGTGAAGAGGGCTGGGTCGATGCCCGCGGTGGCGAGCATCGCGGCAGTACTCGTGGCGACGACGGCGGCCTGCGGGTCCTCGGGATCCACACCCTCTGGGTCGAGCAGCGTGACGACCTGCCAGGGAGCGTGCCCGTGCACCTCGCGCCAGCCCGCGATCTCGGCTTGCGCGGACTTCTCGCCCGACGCCGCGGCGAGGAATCGCGACTCGCGCTGCCGGCGGTGAGCGGAGGCCGCCGTATTCGAGTCAAGCAGGAGCGCCGCGATGAGCTCGATCTCAAGCCGGACGCTCGGCAGAGCTGCGAGGATCGCCCCCGCGCCCTCCTCCTCCGGCTCCTGCTGGACCCAGAGGTAGCCAACCCGGAATCCACGGACCAAAAGCGGCACGCACACCCGCCCGTACATGCCGAGGCCCGGGTTGGGGGGCACCGTGACTGGCCGGACTGCCGTCGCGATCCCGTGTGAGAGCTGCCACGCACTCACGTCCGCAGGCACGCGCTTGCTGAGGAGGAAGTTCACTCGCACGGGGTCCGCGTGGGCTTGATTGGAGGAGTAGGCAACGAGCAGCCCGTCGAGGTCCTCCACGGAGAGCCCCCGCCCAAGTGTCTTGGCGGCCTTTTCGACGAGTTCCTCGACCCCTTCACGCATGCCTTCCAGCATACGTGGAACACCACACATGCGGCGACAATTGCCGCCCTGCTGTGCGACAAGTGTTGAACGAACGACGGCGGGATCGCCGGAATTCCGCGGAAGTCACCTTCCCGCATGCCTTCCATTCCATGTTGCCCAGCTCACACTGGACCTACGCTGGAAACACCGCGGAAGAAACTCGCACACGGCCACCGCAAGGCCCCGAAGTATGGAGACGAAAGTGATCATCGGAGTCCCGAAGGAGATCAAGAATAACGAGTTCCGGGTGGCCATCACGGCCGCCGGGGTCCACGAGTTCGCAGCACACGGGCACACCGTCCTCGTCGAAGCCGGTGCAGGGCTCGGTTCCGGCATCGCCGACGACGAGTACCGCGTAGCCGGGGCCGAGATCGTCGCGGATGCAGCCGACGTCTGGGCGCGGGCAAACATGGTCATGAAGGTCAAGGAGCCGATCGCCTCCGAGTACCGCTTCTTCCGCCAGGGCCTCATCCTCTTCACCTACCTCCACCTCGCTGCGGAACCCGCTCTCACGCGCGCGCTCATCGACTCCGGCGTCACGGCCATCGCCTACGAGACCGTCCAAGAAGGCCGGGCCCTCCCGCTCCTCGCGCCCATGTCCGAGGTGGCCGGGCGCCTTTCGGTTCAGGTCGGTGCCCAGTCGCTCCTTGCCCCGAATGGCGGCAAGGGAGTGCTCCTCGGGGGAGTCCCCGGCGTGCGCCCGGCGAAGGTCGTGGTGCTCGGCGCCGGAGTCGCCGGGACGAACGCGGCCGTGGTCGCAATGGGCTTGGGCGCGGACGTCACGATCCTCGACATCAACATCGCACGGCTCCAGGAGATCGACGCGCTCTACGCCGGGCGGATCAAGACCGTGGCCTCGAACAAATACGAGATCGAGAAGTCGCTCGTCGAGGCGGACCTCGTGATCGGCTCGGTGCTCATCCCGGGCGCGAAGGCCCCCAAGCTCGTCTCGAACGAGCTCGTCTCCCGCATGAAGCCGGGTTCGGTACTGGTCGACATCGCGATCGACCAGGGCGGCTGCTTCGAGGACTCGCGTCCGACGACGCATCAGGACCCGACCTTCAAGGTCCACCACTCGATCTTCTACTGCGTCGCGAACATGCCGGGCGCGGTTCCCAACACGTCGACGTACGCTCTCACGAACGTCACCCTGCGGTACGCCGTCCTGTTGGCCGATCTCGGCGTCGAGAAGGCCTTCGAGAAGAACGCCGCACTTGCTGCAGGCCTCAACGTCGCGGGCGGCTGCGTGACGAACCGCTCCGTCTCGGAGGCGCACGGCCTTCCGCTCGCCGCGGACTGGCACGGCCTCGTCTCGGCCTGACCAGATAACGGCAGACGGGCGTCTAACGGCCGCCGCGCGTGTCGCGGCCAGCCGCGCGATGGGCCCCGGTACATCCGGGGCCCATCGCCCTAGGCCTCGAACTTCGTCGCCACGTCCCCGCCTCCGACCTTTCGGGCGAGTTCACGTGCGATGTCCTGGAGCTTCTCGTTCCTCGCGTTCGACGCGCGGCGCAGCACCTCGAACGCCTCGTCCGCCGTGCAGCGGTTCTGCCCCATGATGATGCCGATGGCGATATCGATCACCGTTCGGCTCTCCATGGCCTTTGCCCGATTTTCCGCAAGCTCCCGCTGCTCCTGATACCTCGCGGCGAGGTGGAGCGACCAATTGAGCTGATTGCGCGCACCGCCCGCGAGGCCGATGAGGCGCCTGCTCGGCCCCCGCGGAAGGCGCCCCATAAGCGCCATGGCGCCGCGGCCGGCGTCGTCCGCGTTGACATTCATGACGATGAGCGACATCGGGCGCACGAAGCCCGGCCAAGGGATCCGCCCGCTCTCGGCGCGTTCGACGACGGTCCGCCCGTCCACGAGGGCACTGTAGAGAGCCTCGTTGCGCGACTCAACCCAATAGGTCAGCAGGCGCCTGGCCTCGTCGGTGCTCCCCGAGACGACGGTCTTGTGCTTCGGGCGTTCGACGACGATCCCGCACTGGAGGTCCGGTGCGTGCTTCGAGAGCCAGCGGGCCGTCAAAGGCGCTAGCTCGTCCAGGACTTCTTGGAGATCGTCATGCTCCACGAGGACGTTCTTGAGCTCATTTCCCAGCGGGCCGCTTGAGGGCGACTCCTCGATCGTCATGCGGGGGCCTCCTCACCACCTGTCCTGCTCCTCAGGCTGTACTTCAAAGGGCTGGCCGTCAAGACGGGGTTCCTTGCCGAGACGTTCCCGGAGGCGCTGCAGGACCTTCCGGAGCAGCCGCGAGACCTGCATCTGGCTCACGCCAAGCTCGCCTGCGATCTCCTTCTGGCTCATCTCGCGGACGAATCGCAGGTGGAGCAGTTGCCGTTCCCGGGCAGAGACGTCCTCAAGCATGCCCTCGACCATGACGCGAAGCTCGGCCTCGCGGAAGCCGGGGTCCAGGACGCCCATCTCGGATCCGCCGTCGTCCTCGTCGCCGCCCATGAGAGGGTGCGGCACGAGCGCCGCGTCCGCGACCACCGCCTCGGCGACCTCGGCGAGTGTGAGCCCAAGCTGCTCGGCGATTTCAGTCATCGTGGGCTCGCGGCCCAGGGACTGCTCAAGGTCCACCCGCGCCCCATTGACCCGCAGTCGAAGCTCTTGAATGCTGCGAGGCGGCCTGACCACCCACGAATAGTCCCGAACGTAATGCCGGATCTCGCCGAGGATCGTCGGCACCGCGAAGCTCACGAACTCACCCTCCCCGGCGTCATAGCGGCTAGCCGCGCTGAGGAGCCCAAGCCGCGCCACCTGGATGAGATCGGCCAAGTCGTGGCCCCGGACGGCATGCCGGCGGGCCAGGGAATCGGCTAGGCCGAGGTACCGGAGGACGAGCTCGGCTCGGTCGGCATCTGTCAGATCGGGCGCACATTCGGGCCCCGGGCCGTCCCCGGCTCGGGTTGAGGGCATAGCGGCATTACTCCGTTAGAAGAGAGGGGTGCCGCTGCTCGACTCTGCTCAGAGTAGGCAGAGCGAGTTGGCTGTTCAACTCGGGGGCATTCCTGGCGCCATGTTTGGACCAATCCAGGGTTGGGGAACAGAGAGGCACATCCGCGAAGGCGGAAGCTGTCAGACCGACAACTCCCGACGGAAGGAGCAGTAATGGGTGCCGATGACAAGATCGAGAACAAGGCCGAAGAGCTCAAGGGCAAGGCCAAGGAAGCGACCGGCAAGGTGACCGGCAACGACAGCCTCGAGGCCGAGGGCCACGGCGATCAGGCCAAGGCGGGCCTCAAGCAGGCTGGCGAACACGTGAAGGACTCCTTCAAGGGCAAGGACGACTGAGCCCTGAAGCAAGGACCGCCGCCGGCACCCCAAAGGTGCTGGCGGCGGTTTTTTCGTGCCCTGGATTCCTGTGAAGGCTGGCCGGATTCCTGTGGCAACAGCCCCCGCCGCACCATGGCCCCGGCCGCTGGACGCGCCTACGCTGGATGAGGTGGGGGAACAGCGATAGAGACAGAATCGAGGCAACGCGAGATGTCACGCATCGAAGGCGACGAAGACCGCATCCACACCGAGGCTCCGGCAGAGGGCGACGACGAGTTGGACGCTACGGAAATCCGCGCCCATTCGGAGGATCCGGCAGAGGGCGCAGACGACGAGTAGGCGCACCAGAGCCGCGACCGGCCCGGGCGGGGCCGTGGCCAGCTAGCGCGGCGCGGCGACCTGCGAGAGGCGCGCGAGGCCTTTCTCGAAGTCCTTCCCGACCATCTTGTCCATGTTCATGAACGGGGCGAACAGCTTCGCCGCGCCCCTGACTTCCCCCGCGAGGGACCAGGTCACACGCGTCCCGCCTGATTGGGGCTCGAAGGTGAAGCCCGTGGGGCTGAGCGACCGGAACGGCTTGAGGAACTCGAGCCGGATCCGGATGCTCCGGGGCTCCACCGACTCCACAATCTCCATCCGGCCCGATCCGGCCTTGCGATTTCCCATCCACGCGTACTGCGCCCCGCGCCCTTCCTCGGGCCCCGTATAGACGCGCTCCATCTGCGGGTCGAGGTCCTCCCAAGGGGACCACGTGGTCCACCTGCGGAAGCTGTCCACGTGCTGGAAGACCTGATCGGGCGGGGCGGGGATGAAGGCGCCGCGCGTGACGGTGTAGGCAGACATACCAGCATGGTAGGCACGGGAGTGTGACCTGCGCCGCATCTGGGGCACTTCAGACGTTCGGAGGGCCTAATGCGACGAACAGCCCCAAAACAACAAAGGGTGCATATTCGGAAACCTCGCGTTACCCTATGTGGGTGACATCACAGGACACCACCGTGGAACTGACCGCCGAAACGCAGACCGCACTCGAGCGTGCCGAGGCGAGCCATCGCCATGAAGCGCTCTTCTCCGAGCGCGCGCACAACATCAAGCAGTCGGCCGTCCGCGACGTCTTCGATATCTCCATACGCCCGGGCCTCGTCTCCCTCGCGGGCGGCTCACCGAGCCTTGCCAAACTGCCCCTGGACCTCGTCGCCGAGACGGCGTCCCGCGTCATCCGCGAGCACGGGATGACGGCGCTGCACTACGGGGGCGGCAAGGGCACCGAAGAGCTCCGCGAGCTGATCTGCGAAATCATGGCCGAGGAGGGGATCCTCGGCGCCTCGCCTGAGGACGTCGTGGTCACCACCGGCTCGCAGTCCGCTCAGGACATCGCCGCGAAGGTCTTCTGCAACCCCGGGGACGTCGTCCTCGTCGAAGATCCCACATACGTGGGAGCGCTCAACACCTTCGAGGCGTATCAGGTGCAGGTCGAGCCGGTCTTCATGGACGAGAACGGCCTGATCCCAGAGCATCTCGAGAGCCGGATCGCCGCCCTCGAGGCCGAGGGCAAACGGATCAAGCTCCTCTACACGATCCCGAGCTTCAACAACCCCTCGGGCATCACCCTTGCCGCCGAACGTCGCCAGCGCGTCGTGGACATCTGCCGCGATCACAACATCCTCGTCCTCGAGGACAACCCCTACGGCATGCTCCGCTTCGACGGCCAGCCCCTCACCCCCCTGCGCGCCGGCAACCCGGACGACGTCATCTACTGCGGATCGTTCTCCAAGATCTTCTCCCCCGGCGTACGCCTCGGCTGGGCCCTCGTTCCCAAGCACCTCTACCGCCGCTTCTACCTCGCTGCGGAGGCGGTCGTCCTCTGCCCCTCGACTCTCTCGCAGCTCATCGTCACCGAATTCTTCCGGGTCTTCGACTGGCGCTCCTACCTCGCCGAATCCCGTGGGGACTACGCGGAACGCTGCGACGCAATGCTCGAGGCCCTCGCCGAGCACTTCCCGGCAGAGGCCACGTGGACGACGCCGGAGGGCGGCTTCTTCGTCTGGGTCACCCTTCCGGAGGGGATCGACACGTATCCCCTCCTCTATCAGGCGATCGACGCAGGCGTCGTCTTCATCCCGGGAGCCGCTTTCACGCCGTCGGACGAGCCGAGCAGCAAGCTTCGGCTCGCCTTCAGCGGGGTTGCGCCCGAGCAGATCCACGAGGGCGTTCGTCGCCTCGCTCCCGTGATCCGGGCCGCGGTGGAAGCCAACACGGCCCCGCCCGTCTGATGGTCACCTCCCGACGGTACGGGCCAACGCCAACCGTCGCTACGTGACCATTGGACGGTTAGACGCGGCGCTCGTAGGCCCACGGAAGCGCGCCTATCTGCAGCCGATGGCGAGCGGGGCCAAGGGCAGCCTCGTTGCCGTATTGTGCATCGCCAGCCCAGAGGACGGCCTCGATCCGGCCGTCCTCGGCATAGAGCTGCAGGCTTTCGAAGAGCTCGGGCGCGCGTGACGCGGCGTCTGCGATCGCGAGGGCCGACGCCTCGGCCCCGAGGAGACCATGGAGCGTCACCCACGTGGGCGGGAACAGGGTCATCTCCCCGGCCGCGTGCCGGGCGAGGGCGACGGCCGGCGAGATCCACACGTACGCCACGTGCTCGCCGACGTTGAGCACCACGTCGCCTCCTGGATCCGCCGCGAGGAAGAACCACGTCCGCAGCCGCTTCTTCGCCTCCTGGGGCGGAACCCAGCAAGAGAGGTCGACGACGGCGTCCTCCTGAAGTTCGAGGCCCGTCTCCTCAAACGTCTCGCGGACTGCCGCCCGGCGGGCGGCGAGGGGCGCGAGCTGCGGCGAGCCGCCGCCGTCGTCCGCGCCGCCGCCGTCGTCCGCTGCGCCAGCGCCGTCCGCTGCGCCAGCGCCGCCCTCCGAGAACGGCTTGGGGTCGTCGGGGAGCGTGTCTTCGGGATCAACCCGACCTCCCGGAAACGCCCACGCGCCAGCGAACGAGCCGCGTCCTGGACGCTCAAGCAGCAGGACCTCCACGCTCGTTTCCCCACCGGGTCCTGAGGCGTCGCGGAGAATGACAACGGTCGCGGCATCGCCCACGATGTTCTGAGGCATGCCTCCCAGTATCCCGCGCTTATAGGATCGATTCATGGAGTTCGTTGTCCTGTATGACATCCGACCGGGCGCCGACGTCTCACGTCTGCCCGAGGTCTTCCCGCGGCACAAGGCGTATTACGAGGCGTTCCACGCGGCCGGCGGAGGTGTGAAGGCGCTAGGGACATTCGAGAACCCAGTGGTCAACGGCTCGATGGGCCTGTTCACCTCGCGCGAGGACGCCGAGCGTTTTGTCACGAGCGATCCGTTTGTCACCGAGGGCCTCGCGTCGCCGCGCATCCTCGCGTGGGACCCGGTCCGATTCGACTGACTCGTCCACTTTCCCCAAACCCGCTACAACACGTACCCGATAAGGAGCAACATGCCCGTCGTCGTCACCGCCATCTTCCACCCGGTCGAAGGCAAGAAGGATCAGCTCATCGAAGCACTCCAGGAGACCATGCCTGCCGTCCATGAGGAGGAGGGCTGCCTTCTCTACGCCATCCACGATGCCCAGGACGGCACCGTCACGATGATCGAGAAGTGGAGCTCCGCTGAGGCCCTCGACGCCCACTCGAAGGGCTCCGCCGTCGAGGCGCTCGGGAAGGCTGTCGGCCCCTTCATCTCGCAGCCCACCACAGTCACAACGATGACGCCGATCGCTGCCGGGCACGCCGAGCGCGGCCTGCTCTAGCCCGAGTCCGGGGAGCAGGAGGCCCGGGGGCTACGACTTCTCGGGGGTGGTCGCGGCGGAGTTGGCACCGTTAGGGGCGAGGACCCTGTCCATGCTGGTCCTCGTCAGGACGGCGCCGACTCCTTCGCTGATCTGACCGAGGCGCAGATCGCCGCCGGCCTCACGAGCCGCCTTGAGGCAGCCGACGATTGCGCCGAGCCCTGAGGAATCCATGAACTCCGTCTCGCGCATGTTGAGGACGAGGAGACGGTGCCCTTGGGCGATCGCATCCGCGACTGCGCTCTTGAGATGCCCCACGCCGGTCATGGTCAGACGACCCTTGACCACGATCTCGGAGTAACCCTCATGTTCTTCGACCGAGACCGCAATCATTTCGGTTCCTCCCAGCTAGCCCCCATCGGCATCGCTTTCCAGTATGCACCGCACCCCGCGCCGCTGCGCCGGCCTCCTCAAAGGGCGTAGATCCTCCACCTTTCCGTGTGCTCGGCGCCGGGTTCGAGGCGGATGACGTCGGTGCCCGAGTTGAACGCGTCCGGCGGGCACGTCATCGGCTCGACCGCGAGGCCGAGGCGATTCGGCGCGGGCGGCTTCTTGTCTGCGGTATGGATCTGGAGCCAAGCACAGCTGCGGTCCCATGCCATCCCAACACCGGTGGCCCGCGCGGGGTCCCGCACTGCCACCCGTGCGGTCCCGTCCGGCCCGAAATCGATCGCAGTGAATGCATGATCGATCTCGGTGGCGCCGATCGGTCGCGGCTTCCGGAAGTCGAACTCATGCCCCTCCACGCCCCGCTCTCCAACCGGCAGGAGGCGGTCCGGGGTGACTTCGAGGAACCGCTCGGCGGGGACCTCGAGCTCCCAGGTGTCGAGAGGCGACTCCCCTGCAACGAGATAGGGGTGAGGGCAAACGCCGTAGGGGGCCGCGGCGTCGCCGGTATTCACCGCCCTCACCGCCCAGGTGAGCCCGTTTTCGCCATCCAATGAATACGTCGCCTCGATCCGAAGGGACGAGGGGTAACCGTCCCCGCCCGGGATTTCAGCGGCGAGCGCCACGGAGTGAGCGTCCTCCGCGACGAGATCCCAGTCGAGAGGGAACGCAAGTCCGTGCAGTGCGCAGGCCCGCTCCGTCTCGTTTGCCTCCGTGCGGTAGGCCACGCCGTCGAACGTGTAACGGCCGTCCGCGATGCGGTTGGGCCACGGTGCCGCGACGATCCCGCGATAGTCCGGGATGGGACCAGCCTCGGGGAAAGGAACCACGAGGTCTCGCCCCTTGAATGTCAGCTTTCGCAGGGCGGCGGCGCGAGCGCTGACGATGGCGGTGTAGCCGCCCGAGCGGATGGTGTACTCCGTCATCAGTAACCCGCCGCCGAGTCCACGATTCCCTCGAGCGGAAGCCCCATCGCGAGATGCCGCACGTTGATCTCTACCCGCTCGCCAAGGAGAGGACGGATCATCTCGATGGTGTCGGCCGTGTGCGGGGTGATGATCGCGCGAGGCTCGTCCCATAGCGGGTGGCCGTCAGGCAACGGTTCGGGATCCGTCACGTCAAGCCCCGCGCCGAGGAGTCGCCCCTCAGCAAGCTCGGCGACGAGGGCATCCGTGTCGATGAGGCCGCCGCGCGCGATGTTGACGAGCACGGAGCCCGGCTTCATCGCGGCGAGCTCCGCCGCTCCGATGAGCTTCGACGTCCCCGGCGTGAGTGCTGCGGCCACGACCACGACGTCCGCCTCCGGGAGCAGCTCGGCGAGGTGGTCCGCCGTCGTCGTCCGCCGCGCGCCGGGCACGGGCGCCTCGGTGCGCCGCACGATGTCGACCTCCATGTCGAACGCGGTGAAGAGCCGCAGGAGCTCAAGCCCGATCCCGCCCGCACCGATGACTACGGCGGTGAGGCCGTGCAACGACGTGCCGGCTGCCTTGCCCCAGCTCCTCGCGCTGATGCGCTCGGGCAGGTGCCGGAACAGCGCGAGCGTGAGGGCGAGAGCGTGCTCGGCGACAGGCTTCGCGTAGGCACCCTTCGCGCTCGTCCAGATCTTGTCCGGATGCGTGGCGAGCGAATGCGCGTACGATTCGATGCCCGCCGAGGGCAGCTGAACCCAACGGATCGACGGGGTCGAGTCGAGGATGCCTTGGAGGGCACGCTTGTCATTGCCGTGATCGAGGACCAGCCCCTCCGGCTGCTCGTGGAGCCCGACGACGGCGCCCCCTCCCCCCGCGATGGCGTCGGTCAGGAAAGGCAGTTGCTCGCCGTGGATCGCGATGCGGGGTGTCGTGGTCATATTGCTCAGCCTACCGACCACCTCCGACGTTCGAACCGTAGGATCGGGAGGTGCACCGCTTCGCCGTCGTCCTTCCCCTGGCCCCGATGCAGGTCGGCGAGCGGTACGCGGTGCGCAACTGGCCGTTGCATATAACGGTGGCCCCCGTCTTCTCGACGGACGCGACGGCGGCGATGCTCGCCGCCCGGATGGCCGAGGTCGCTTCGGCACACGGGGCGATCCACGTCGTCGTCGGCGAGAGCGAGCTGTTCGGACCTCGGCATGACACTCCGGCATCCGTCGTCGACTCACCCGCGGTCCGCGTCCTGCACGACGCCCTCCTCGATGCGCTCGCCCCGCTCGGTGCCTCTTTCGATTCGCCGCACTACGCCGGGGAGGGCTTCCGCCCCCACATCACGACGACGACGCGCGGCGCCGCCGAGGAGGGCGCACGGCTGCGCCTCACCCAGCTCGCGCTCGTCGACATGGAACCTGGCCCCGGCCCGGGGCGGCCGCAGGTTGTCGCGGTGGCGCCACTGCTCTAGGCGCTCCTCTACGCGCCTGCGGCCCTCCGAACCTCGTCGCTCGAGCGGTATGGCTCGGACGGTGCGACCTACAATCGCGCCATGACGGTCTCGGTCAGCCTACAGACTGTTCATTGCCGCAAGCTTGCCGCCGTCCGGCGAGAGATTGCGCCCGATGAGATCGGCGCGGCATGGGGCCCCGCTTTGGACAAGGTCTGGGACTTCATTCGCAGCGAGCCGGGCCTGTGGGCGGACGGACACAACATCTTCGTCTACCGCTCAAATGAACCGGGCGGAACGGTTCTGTGCGAGTTCGGCGTCGAAGTAACGCGGTCGTTCGAAGGGGCAGGCGAGGTGTACCCGAGCGAAACGCCTGAGGGCGAGGCAGCTGTTGCAGTCCACCGTGGGCCCTACGAGCGGCTGAATGAGGCGTACGACGCGATCGACGCTTGGATCGCGGCGAATCGACGGGAGCCCACCGGGCACTCCTGGGAAATCTATGGAGATCCGGCGCCTGATTCTGCCCTCACCGAAACGACCGTTGTGCGCCTCCTTAGGCCAGCGCTTCCTTAGCTATCCGCCTTCTTATTTTGTCGGACCCCCTCCGTAGGCTCGGATCAGAGCTTCAGAGGACGATTCCTTCAAGGGACGGGGTGATGGGATGGGCGCCGAGCCGCACGCCACGGGCCAGAGCGCGCCGGTCGAGGACAGCGGGGATTCGTCCCCCTTGGACTACCCGCCGGACGATGGCTGGCGGGAGACCGGAGGCTGGACCGACACCGCCGAGCCCGACGCCGCCGCGGCCGGGGCCTGCGCCGAGGTGTGGGATCCCGTGGTGGTCTTCGGCGACCGGCCCGACTCGCCCCTGTTCGGCTCCCTGGCCCTGCCCGCGACCGAGGCGCTCTCCGCCGAGGCCGCCCTGGCCGTCGCTGAGTGCGCCGAGCGAGTGGTCGGCTGGGCCACCGCGATCAGGCTCCGGGCCCTGGCTCGCCTCGAGCACGCGCTCGCGCAGGAGCCCGTCCCGCGCAGGGACTGCCAGCCCGTGCGCCTGGGCGGGGACGAGGCCCATGTCCTGGCCGTGGCCGAGGCCGCCGCCTCCGCCGCGGTCTCCGAGGCCGCCGCAGCCCGGCTCCTGCACGACGCCGCCGACCTCACCGGCCACGGCGCGCAAGTCCTGGAGGCGCTCCAGGACGGGCAGATCTCCTTCCAGCACGCCAGGGTGATCCTCGATCAGGCCCGCACCCTCCCACCGGAACAGGCTGCCGGATTCGCCCGCGAGGCCCTCGACCGGGCCGTGACCCGCACCGGGCGGCGGCGGACACCGGCGGAGCTGCGCTCGAATCTGCGCGCGTTCAGGGAGCGCTCGCACCCGGAGAGCGTCCAGGCCCGGAAGAAGGCCGCCTCCCGAGAACGCGGGGTCTGGTTCGCCCCCGAGCCCGACGGAATGTGCACCCTCTCCGCCGTCCTGCCCGCCGAGGCCGGCCTCGCCCTCTACAACGGCCTCGACGCTGACGCCCGCGCAGCCCGCAACGCAGCCGCCGCGGGGGCGGAAGCTGAGCTGTACGGAGCGGCCGGTCTGCCCGCGGAGGAGCGGACCCTGTCCCAGCTGCGCGCCGACGCGCTCCTGCACCGGCTTTTGGGCGTCCCGGACGAGGCCTTCCCCGGACCCTTCCGCCCCCACATCACCCTCACCGTCCCCGTCCGCGCAGTCATGCCCGTCCAGAGCCCCACCACTCGGAACCCCGCGGGCGAGAACCGTGCGGCGGAGGGCCATTCTCCTGACGATCCCCCTGCAGGGTCGGGGTTCGCCGAGCTCGAGGGCTACGGGCCGATCGACCCCGCGACGGCCCGACGCCTTGCCTCCCTCGCCCCGAACTGGGACCGGCTCTACACCGACTGGGACACCGGGGCCGCCCTGGGGGTCGGGCGCACGGCCTACCGCCCGCCCAAGGCCCTGCGCCGCTACCTCGCCCACCGCGACGGCGGCTGCACCTTCCCCGGCTGCACCCGCCGGCCCGGGGCCTGCGAGCCTGACCACACCATCGAATGGCAGGACGGCGGACGAACAGATCCCGAGAACCTCGCCCTCCTGTGCCCAAGACACCACGCCATCAAATCCATCGGCGCCTGGACCTACCACCACACCAAAGCCAAGGAACCGAGGGGAACGCTGCAGCCCAGGCTGCTCGAATGGACATCACCCCTCGGCCGCACCTACGTGACGGAAGCGTCTGCTCACCTCATGGACGCCGCCGAACAAGCTGGGGTGCGGCGCGAGCACTTAGCTGTACCTGATCCTCCTGAACCGTTACCACCCCAAGGAGAACCGAACGGGCCGCAGCCGGATCCACCGCCGTTCTGAGGCTCCAACCGAGCTTGGAGCTGCTGCAGGAAGGGCGTGATCGGTGGATTGCGCCCTCGTCACGCGCCCCGCAGTCGTCCGCCGGATTTTCAGCTCGTGCATCCACGTACTGGCAGGGCCTCCCTCAAACGGCGCTGTGGCCATAGCGTGGGGAAGAAAGCCTCGACAGGCTCAAATCGACCAGGCCTGCCAACAAAGGCCCGACCAGCAGCAAGCCAATCAACAGAAGGAAGCGCATGCCCTCGCACAACTCAACCACTTGGCTCATCACCGGCTGCTCGACGGGACTCGGCCGATTCCTCGCGGACGCCGTCCTCGCGAAGGGGCACCGCGCCGTCGTAACAGCCCGTGACGTCAACGCGGTCAAGGACTTCACCGGCGCCTACCCCGAAACGGCGCTCGCTCTGGCCCTCGACGTCACCGACCCCTCGCAGGTCACCGAGGCGGTGCGCGCCGCGGAGGAGCGCTTCGGCGCGGTGGACGTCCTCGTGAACAACGCGGGGTACGGCTACCGAGCGGCGCTCGAGGAGGGCGACGACGACGACGTGCAGCGCTTGTTTGCGACCAACGTCTTCGGTCCGGTCGCCATGATGAAGGCCGTGCTTCCGGGCATGCGTGCGCGCCGAAGTGGTGCGATCGTCAACATCTCTTCAATCGGCGCCCGCGGCTGCGCGCCCGGCTCGGGCTACTACTCTGCGAGCAAGGCCGCCCTCGAGGGTCTCTCCGGATCAGCTCAGAAGGAGCTTGAGCCGCTCGGCATCACCGTCACGATTGTCGAGCCCGGAGGGTTCCGGACGGACTTCGCGGGCCGCTCGCTGACCCAGTCGGCCGAGCCAATCGACGATTACGCCGAGACCGCCGGCAAGCGTCGCAAGGAGCATGACACCGCGCACGGCAACCAGCCTGGCGACCCGGCGAAGGCCGCCGAGGCGATCATCGCCGCGGTGGAGGCGGAGAACACTCCGCGATTCCTGCTGCTCGGGAAGGACGCCCTTGCGGGCTACCGCGCCGTTGCCGAGGCGCAGGCAGCCGAGATCGAAGAATGGGAGGCCGTCAGCGCTGGAACGGGCTTCGACGAGGCCGCGCCGAAGCAGTGAGGGTTATCCCCTCGCCCGCAGCTCGCGCCTCAGGATCTTGCCGGACGAGGACTTGGGGATGGCGTCAACGAACTCGACGAACCGCACACGCTTGAACGGGGCGGCGTGTTCGGCGACGAAGCCCATGATGTCCTCTGTGCCCAACTCGGCCCCCGCCTGCCGCACGATGAACGCCTTCGGTACCTCTTCGCCGTCGTCCGCCGCCACTCCGATGACCGCCGCGTCGGCGACCTGCGGGTGGGTGAGGAGCAGCGCCTCGAGCTCCGCGGGAGCGATTTGGTAGCCCTTGTGCTTGATGAGCTCCTTGAGACGGTCGACGATCGTGACCGCTCCCTCCGCGGTTACGGTCGCAATATCGCCGGTTCGAAGGAAGCCGTCGGGATCGATCGTGGCTGCTGTGGCGTCGGGCCGGTTCAGGTAGCCGAGCATGACCTGCGGCCCGCGCACCAAGAGCTGGCCACGTTCGCTCTCACCCTCGGCGGGCACCGGGATTTCCTGGTCCGTGGCGGGGTCTAAGAGTTTGCATTCCGTGTTCGGTGCCGTGATGCCGACGGAATCGAGCGGATAGCGATCCGCGCTCGCGAGGGGTATGGCATGCGACATTGGGCTCAGTTCGGTCATTCCGTAGCCCTGGAGCATGATGCAGCCGAGGCGACGGGCGACGGCGTGTCCCAACTCCCCGTCGAGGGGTGCCGCCCCTGAGAGCGCGGCGCGGACGGACGATAGGTCGTACTGATCGACCATGGGATGCTTCGCGAGGGCGACGGCGATGGGTGGTGCGATGAACAGGTAAGTGCAGCGGAAGTCCTGAACCATGCGGAGGAACTCGGCAAGGTCGAACTTCGGCATAGTTACGAGCCGGGCGCCCTCGCGGAGGGCGAGATTGAGCAGGACCGTCATGCCGTAGATGTGGAAGAAGGGCAGCACCGCGAGCAGGACGTCGTCCCGGGTGACCCCCACGAGGGCATGTGCCTGGGCGACGTTGGCCACGAGGTTGTACTGGCTCAGCATGACGCCCTTCGGCGAGCCGCTTGTGCCCGAGGAGTAGGGGATGACGGCCACCGCATGGGGGTCGATGCGGACGTCGGGCGCGGCGAACCCAGCCTCGAGCGCGTCCGCGAGCGAGGGGTTGCCGCCCGCTGTCGCCGCTTCCCCGCCGTCGAGCACTACGAGACGTTCTGCCGGAATGCCCGCCTCCTGGGCTGCCGCCCGGGCCCGTTCGAAGAAAGGCGAGATAGTGAAAAGCCATTCGGCGCCGGCGTCGGCAAGCTGCCTGGCTGTTTCCTCGGCCGTGTACAGCGCGTTCACGGTCGTGACGGCTGCGCCGCAGCGGAGAATCCCGTGGAAGACGACGGCGAACGCCGGGATGTTGGGGCTGAACAGCGCCGCTGCGGTTCCTGGGCCAACGCCTTGGCTCGCGAGCCATCCGGCGAGCGCATCGATGCGCTGCATGAGGTCTCGATAGCTCAGCTCGGCTCCGCTCGTCCCGTCGATGATCGCGACGCGGTCCAGGTCCTCACCGCTCAGGCTGCCGAACAGGTAGTCGTAGAGCGTGGACCCGGGGATCTCGACGTCCGGCAACGGGCTAGTGAACATAGCGGCTCCTTCGAAGGGCAACGGCGTTCTCGGGCCGTCGAGGTCAATTGCACCCGTCGGGGAGGGGATGTTCAAGGGACAGAAGCGGCAGAATTCTGCCGAAGACCCGGAGAACCTTCACGAGAGGCGCCCGGCCGTCAGCTGCTCGCCGCCGTCAGCCGCTCGCCCAGACGCCTCATGGCGTCTCGGAGCTCGGGCGGCTCGATGACGGTGACCGGCCAGCCGAGCCGCACCACGTGGTACGCGACATAATCGAGGTCGTCGGCCCCCGTGGTGAGGATGGCCCCGCCGTCCCCGTCGGGTTCGAGGACGGCCATCGTCGAGGGCACGAACTGCGCGACCTCGTGGGCGGACGCCTCGATCCGAACCTTGGCCACGAAGCGGTAGGGGGCCTGCGTGATCGAGGCGCGAATGAACTCGACGGCGTCTGGCGCGTCCCGCGGCTTGAATCGCCACCCCGTCCCCCGGGCGGCCGTCATGCGGTCAAGTCGAAAAGTCCGCCAGTCGTCGCGGTCGAGATCCCAGGCCATGAGGTACCAGCGGCGCGCCGCCGCCACGAGCCGGTAGGGTTCGACGCGCCGCTCGCCGTGGTCGCCGCTGGCCTTCGTGTAGTCGAATGTCGCGCGCTCGGGTGTGCGGATTGCTCGGGCGAGGGCGACGAGGACATCGGCGTCGACGACGGTCACCGGGCTGTCGAGGCTCACGGTTGCATCGATGACGCCCTTGACCTCCGCCCGAAGGCGCGCCGGAAGCACTTGGTCGAGCTTCGCGAGCGACCGCACAGCGGCCTCCCCGAGGCCAGCGACCGTCCCGCCTGCCGCGAGGCGCAGGCTTACGGCGACGGCGACGGCCTCCTCGTCGTCGAGCAGAAGCGGCGGGAGAGCCTTGCCCGCCCCGAGCTGATACCCGCCGCCCGTCCCGTGCTCGGCTCGGACAGGGTAGCCCAGGGCGCGGAGGCGTTCGACGTCGCGGCGGACGCTGCGCGTCGTGACCCCCAGACGTTCGGCGAGCTCGGTCCCGGTCCAGACGGGCCGCTGCTGGAGCAGATTGAGCAGGCTCAGCACGCGTTGAGTCGTGTCTCCCATGGGTCCATCATGCCTCGGGAAGAGGACAGAACCTGTCCGGATTTATGCGGCCCTTGCCTTTCTCCTAATCGAGATATATCGTGAAATCCACAACGCGTTATATCTCGATACCTAGCGGACCGGAGCTGTCCTGCTTGCCGAGGAGACTGGATTCGACGGCAAGCACCAAGAGAAGCAAAGCCAAGGAGAGGAGACCGCCATGTCAACCATCACCCGGCAGCACTCAGCAACCACCCCGGTTCGGAAGCGGGTTCGGAAGCACATAGGAGCGCAGCCACTACTGTCCGCTCCGGCCGCGATACATCGCGTTAGCGCACTCTCGCGCATTTTCGGCGAACTGCGGACTGCGTGGCACCGCGGCGGCGAGATGTCGCAGAGCGTCGAGGGCTTGCGGGATTCAGCGTGGAGCGCCTCAGGGAACGCCAGTCACCGTCTCTGGTGACCGACGCCCAGCCCTTGCAGGGGAGTCAGCCCATCCAGCCGAGAAGCCCCCGCCAGAGCCCGACGATCACCGCGCCCCCGAACACAGCCCCCGCAGCCAATTGCGCGGGGGTGTGTGCGCGGAGCACGAGCCGGGACCAGATGACCGCGGGCACGAGCAGCAGCACGGGCCACCAAGCCGCCCCGAATAGGAACATGACCGAAACGGCGGCGGAAGTGATCGCCGCGGCGTGACCGCTGACCTTCCAGACGAGGCTTACCAGGGCCAGGAGTGCGAGGCCGCCGATGAGCGCGAGCACCATGGCGATGACGCTCGCCGGTGCCCGCAGCAGAAGGAGCACGGCGAGGCCCAGCAGGACGCACAGGATCGCGGCGGCGAGCACAGGGCCTCGCTGCCGCCGGTCGCTCACGTGATGGTCTGTCACCTTGCCCACCCGAACGAGCAGGAGCAGGATGCCGAACGGCAGCAGGCACGTGAATGCCGCCGCGACGAACCCATACCAGAGCGTCCCGGGAAACCCAGGACTTCCGGCCGGGCTCAGGAGCATGAGGACGGCAGTGACGATCGGCGGTTGGAGCACCTCGGTGATCGCGCGCGCGATCGCAAACCGTCGAGCGGGGGCCGGTGCCTCCACGCGTCCTACCCTGCGTCCGCGAGGATGAGCTCCACGAGCGCACCGAAGAGGTCCGCGTCGAGGTCCATGCCCGCGAGCGCGGCGACGACAGCCGCCGGCGGCTCGCCCGAAGCCACCCTCGCGAAAATGTCCCCCTTCAGCGTGAACTTCGCGTGCACGTCCTCGAGCAGGCGTTCGACGGCGTCGACCGTCGAGTTGGGTGCCAAGGCCAGCCCACCGTCGGTGGCGAGGGTGAAGCCCTCGGCCGCGGCGACGTCGTCCACCTTTATTTGAAGCGTCCTCGCCGCCCCGTCGTAGGAGACGGAAGCCGATACCTCTCGCCCACCCGAGAGCACACGCACCCCGGACGGATCCTCGACCCCCACAAAGGCGACGTCGTAGGAGCGGACCGCGGGGACGCCGTCGGCCGCCCCCTCGCACGGCTTGACCTTTAGCTCACCGGTGCCCCAGTCGAACTCAATCGGGGTGCGGACCTGGTGCCCGCGCTCCCCCGCCGAGGCGCCGCCGTCGTCTTCGATAAGCGTGAACGCGCCCGAGGCACCCCCGAAGACTCGCAGCTCAAGGCGCTCGGGAGCGGCGACGCCGTTCCCCAACACTTCTCCGTGGACCAAGGGCAGGATCGCGCCTGCCTTCGCAAGCACCGGGATGGAGTCGAGGGTGCGGAACAGTCGCGCCCGCCGGCCACCTTGGTACCGGGTTCCGGTGAAGAAGTCGAACCACTGGCCAGGGGGAAGCCAGGCCTCGGCGCTCGCGCGGTTGAGCGACCGCGTGCGCGGAGAGACGATGGGCGCGACCATGAGCTCACTGCCGAACAGATACTGGTTCGGCACCTCGTAGGCCTCGTCGACCTCCGGATACTCGTAATACATCGGCTCGACCATCGGACGGCCTTCCGCGGCCGCGCGGTGGTTCATGGTGTGCAGGTAGGGGACGAGGCGGTGGCGCAGGCGGAGGAACTCGCCCATGGCCGCCTCTGCGTCAGCACGGAAGCGCCATGGCTCCTTGCCAGTAAACGGCATGGACGAGCTGTGCAGGCGATTGATCGGCGAGAAGACGCCGAGCTGGACCCAGCGCGTGGCGAGGTCGTCATCCTTGTAGCCCCACATGTGGCCGCCGATGTCGTGGCTCCACCAGCCGTAGCCGATGTTCGACGCCGTCGCTGTGAAGTACGGCTGGAACGCGAGCGATTCCCACGTGACGATGGTGTCGCCTGAGAAGCCGATCGGGTAACGGTGGCTGCCCGGACCGGCGTAGCGCGAGAACGTGAGCGGGAGCCTGCCGTTCCGCGCCGAATCGAGGAAGTGAATGTGGTTGAGAACCCACAGCGGGTCGAGGCCCTCGATCCGGGAGTAGGGGCCGGACTGCCAGTCGAGCCACCAGAAGTCGACGCCCGCGTCCTCTAGGGGGTGGTGGACCTCCTCGAGGTAGGCGCGGAGGAACTCGGGGTCGGTGGGGTCGAAGGCGATCGCGTCCCCGGCCTCGGCGTCGAGGCCGAGGGCCTCGGCCGTGCGGGCGTAGACCTCCTCGTGCGCCGCGATGCCGTCGGCCGGGTGGACGTTGAGCGTGAGGGCGAGCCCCGAATCGTGGAGCCAGCGCGCGAAGCCCTCGGGGTCGGGGAAGAGCTCCCGGTTCCAGGTGTAGCCCGTCCATCCGCTGCCGTGCGCGGGATCGATGTCGGTGAGGTGCCAGTCCATGTCCAGCACGGCGACCGAGAGCGGGATCCGCTCGGCTGCGAACCGCTCGATGACCCCGCGATACTCATCCTCGGTGTACCGGTGGTAGCGGCTCCACCAATTGCCGAGCGTGAAGCGGGGCACGAGAGGGGTCGGACCCGAGATGCGATAGAAGTCGCGGAGGCACTTGCGGTAGTCGCGGCCGTAGCCGAAGAAGTAGAGGTCCGTTCGTCCTTCGGTACGCGTATCGAGCCAGCCGGCCTCATCGAAGACGAGGGTCTCGCTGTCATCGAGGACCGCGAATCCGTAGCGGGACATGAGGCCGGGCTCGAGCTCGCAAGGGCCGTCAATGCCGTCGAGCGTGCGAGCGGTGCCGCCCAGGTTCTTCTCGCCGACCTCACCGTAGTGCCACACGCTGTGGTAGTTGCTCACCTTTCCGAGGACCTTGATCGAGAGGCCATGCGGGGTGAAGGGGCGCTTGTCGTAGACGAGATGCACGTGTTCCGTGATGATCTCGAGCGCCTCCGGCTTGTCGAAGACGCGGAACTCAGGGACCTCGGGGTCCCGGTGGAGGACCACTTGCGACGGCCGGTCCTCGAACTCCCCGTCGGGGCTGTATTCGAGGCGCAGGAGCTGGGACGTCAGGACCGTGAACCGGTAGTTGGGGCCTTGGACGACGGCGGCCGGCTGGGCTTGCGGGGACGCCACGAGGCGGAGGTGGGCAGGGAGCGGAGCCGTGTGAGTGGTCTCTGTCACGCCCTCCACCCTACGCCCGAGCACGCGCCGCTACTCTTGCCCCATGGACGCCCCCGATCTCATCTCGTTCGACTCCCTCCTCAGTGACGATGAACTGGACCTCCGTGAACGCGTACGCGCGTTCGTCCGGGTGGAGATCAAGCCGAACATCGCCCGGTGGTATGAGGAGGCGCGGTTCCCGCTCGAGCTCGTGCCCGAGCTCGGCCGCCTGGGGGTGCTGGGCATGCACCTCACGGGGTATGGGTGCGCGGGACGCTCTGCCGTGGAGTACGGGCTCGCTGCCGCCGAGCTCGAGGCCGGGGATTCCGGGCTGCGCACGTTCGTCTCCGTCCAGGGCTCGCTGGCGATGACCGCGATCTCCAAGCACGGCTCGGAGGCACAGAAGCAGGAGTGGCTCCCGCCGATGGCCGCTGGCGAGGCGATCGGCTGCTTCGGCCTGACCGAGCCCACCGCCGGCTCGGACCCCGGCTCCATGCGCACCTTCGCCCGTCGCGACGGCTCCGACTGGGTGCTGAATGGGACAAAGCGCTGGATCGGGCTCGCCTCGGTGGCGGACGTCGCCGTCGTCTGGGCACAGACGGACGACGGCGTGCGTGGCTTCCTCGTCCCCACCTCCACTCCCGGCTACACGGCGACCCCGATCGAGCCCAAGCTCTCGATGCGCGCCTCGATCCAGTGCGACGTCGGGCTCGACGACGTCCGCCTCCCTGCGGACGCCGTCCTGCCCGAGGTCGTCGGGCTGCGGGGCCCGTTCTCGTGCCTGAACGAGGCCAGGTACGGGATCGTGTGGGGCGCGATGGGGGCGGCCCGGGACGCATTCGAGGACGCCCTGGCCTACTCGAATGAACGGCTCCAGTTCGGCAGGCCCCTCGCCGGGTACCAGCTGACCCAGCAGAAGCTCGTGGACATGGCCCTCGAGATCGACAAGGGCTTCCTCCTCGCCCTGCACCTCGGGCGGCTCAAGGACGCAGGGACGCTCGAGCCGCACCAGATCAGTGTCGGCAAGCTCAACAACTGCCGCGAGGCGATCGAGATCTGCCGCGAGGCCCGCACGATCCTTGGCGGCAACGGCATCACCCTCGACTACTCACCCCTCCGGCACGCGAACAACCTCGAATCCGTACGAACCTACGAGGGAACCGACGAGGTCCACACCCTCATCCTCGGCCAGAAGCTCACCGGGATCGGCGCGTTCCGGTAGCCAGGGCTCCCCCGACGTCCCATTCGTGAACGAGCTCTGGGCGCATTAGGCCCCCCGGGAATTCCGCGGCGTTTCCCTTGCGCCGTGGGGTGGAGCGTCAGTTTGAGCATCCGGGCTTGACGCTCGGAACTGGGCGATTGCTAGTGTGCGGATTGCCATTAGCCAATCAATAGGGGACATCGCTATGGAAAACACGCGTACCAACCGCAGCGCTGTACATCACGGGCGCTCTTATCGCGACAGCCCGCTCGGTCACCCTGGGGTGGGGCCGGGCTCGAGCCGTGGCATGAGCGATGGCACGGGATCAGGAGACTAAGGCAAGGTCTCAGTGACTTCGCTGCACCGCGACCTCTCCGCCTCGCTCGGCACCCTTTCCCTCGCTTTGGCCCTTATCACGGTCGCCGCGGGGATCGAGGCCATCCTCATCTCCCTTCGAAATGCATAGGAAAAATGAGCATCTCAGCCCCAGAACCTCCCCGTCCTGAAGACCCGCTCATCAGCGTCGCACGCGTCGGCTACATGAAGCCCGAGGCCTCCACAGATGACGGCAAACAGAAGACACCACGATCCTTCTGGATCATCGCCTACATCCTCATCATGGGACTCGTGGTGGCCAGACTTCCCCTAGTGCTTCGCGACGTGGCGTCGCAGATACCGGCCGACGCCAAGGCTGAACTCGGGGACGAAAGGCTTGTGGCTTTCTCCACCACAGTCGGCGGGATCATGTTCGTGCTCGTGTACGCGGTCATCATGGTCCTCTATCTACTCCTGGCAGCATTCCTCGATCGGCGCATTATCCCTACAAAGCCGCTGTTCCGGGGCCGCTGGAGAGTCGGAATGTATTTTATGATCGCCGCGCTAACCACCATTCCCGTGCATCTCGCGAGCGTGGTGGCCCAGGTCCCGGATCTGCACGGAGTGCCGGGCTATTACGCATACTTCCCCTTGGTCGCCGTCGCCGCGCTTGTGGGGTACCGGCGGCATTGGTGGAACTTCGCGCCCGGGAAGAGAGTTCTCGTCGCCGCGACCGCGGTAGCCCTGCCAATGCTCATCAGCTTCGGTTAGGAGCCACACTCGTGTTCGAACGCTTATACGTTCGCTACTTTCCTTTCCTTCACCGAATTCAGCTCAGCGCTCTGATTCTCTGCTCGATCATTGCTGTCATCGGCTTGTGGCTGGCTCCGCTGGCAGTGGGGCTAAAGAACCTGGATCCGCAAGTCACAAAGTACGTAGCGTTGGGAGGAGTGAGCTTTTTCGGAGTGCTCATCCCTTTCATATTCCTCTTCACCAAGCCAGGCTCGTTGTCTCCACTCAAGCTCATCATCTACACCCTCGCAGGGGTATTCCACGGCTTCAGCTTGAGCCCCTACTTAGCGACTCCCATGCAGGCGGCGGCCTCGTTTGTGGCCACTGTCATCTGCACCTTATTGGCATCAGCTCAGATCCTTGAGTTGCAGGGCTCGATCCTCGCGACTGATCCCAAGAGCAAATTCTGACCATGGCCACTTCCGTCTGGGTCAGCGATTTCCGTCTCGTGCGAGATTTCCGAGCTTTCGAAATCATTAACTCCCTTCGGCTCCCACTGAGTCTCGGTGCTTTCAAGCTGCTCATGAGCTCCGTGATCCTCGCAGGCGCAATCGTTGCCCTCACGCTGTGGTTCGTGCTCCTGAGGATTCTCCGAGACACGGTCTTCGCGGAAGATCGTGAGCTCGCGTGGCAATTGTGCTCCCTCTCGGTGCTCTATGCCCTCGCCGCGGTGGTCGGCTCCGGACTGCTCACGAGCCGGCGGCTCGCGGTGGCCGCGAACCCGCATCTCAAGCTGTTCCGCGACCTCGACGTCCCGCTCAGCCACGTCGCGCTCAGGTACGGAGTCCTCCCCGCAGCCATTTCAGCGGCACCGGTGCCTGCCGCGACAATCGTGTTCCTCTTTGTCTTCGGCGCCGACGACGCTGCTCGAGTCAGCAGCTACGCATGGCTCCTACCACTCGCCGTCACCGCCTTTGCCGCTGCCTGCTTCCTAGCAGCCTGGGGTGCCGCTCGACCGCGGCAGAGTGGGGCGGTGACCTGGCCCCGCGCGGGAGCTTGCGCCGTCGTCGGCCTTGCCCTCGGCATCGCGACAAGCGCCGTCCTGGACGCTGGCGTCTCTTGGTCCGGTGTCCCACCGCTTGCCGTGCCGCTCCCGACGACGGCGGTCGTCGCCGTCGTCGGCCTCGTCGCCGTCGTCGGGCTCGTCGCCGGGACAATGATGTGCCTACGGCGAGCCCGCTACTCAACCCTTCTGATTCCCCGCGCGCGACAGCACTCCGGCCAGCCCCAGGCGAAGGGCCTTGCGGCAGCATTTCTCTCAGATCTCGCCGCGTCCCCACAGGGAACGCTCGCATCCGTCTACTACTTTGTCGCGATCACCGTATGCGCGGTCCTCGTCGGCGCTTCTCCCCTGCTGCCGCTTCCCGCGCTTGCGGCTGCCACTCCTACGGAGGTGAACCGCGCCGTCGTGGGCACCACCGTCCTGCTCGCTTCATGCGTCCTCGCCCTCGTCTTCGAACGCATAGGTCCCACCGCGAAGATCTACCATGCTCGTTTCGCCATGGAAAACGGGCTCTCAGCGCGTCGAGTAGCCGGCTCACTCCTTGGCCTCTATGCCGGGATGGCGCTCCCCCTCGGGGCCGTCGTCGTGACCGTGGCCTTTCTGGCTACTGGAAAGCTCTACCTCGCGCCACTTGCGGTCGCAATCGTGGTCGCCGCTGCTGAAGTGACGGGAGAGTCTCTCGTCGCCCCGCTGCCCAGCACCGACGGTACGAAACAGTTCGAACTTGCGGGCAGCGTCGCCGCCTACGCGCTCATGACTCCATGCTTCGTCGCCCTGCTCGTCGATCCGGCCCTCGCCGCCCTCCTCATCGCTTTCTACGCCGTCGTCCTGACCCTTGGAGCCTTCATTTGCCTTCGCTGTCGAATCAGCCGCCTCAGCTCGAATTCGCCTCGGTCCTCGCCGGCTACGATCGCGAGCGCCCAGTCTTCGGTGGGTTGAACCTCATCCTCAAGGGCCCAGGTCTTGTCCGCATCGCGGGCGCGAACGGGAGCGGGAAGTCCACGCTCCTCGAACTCGTCTCGGGATTCCTCTCTCCCTTCGAGGGCGAGGTACGCATCTCGGGAACCCTCTCCAATTCAGCAGAGGCGCGGTTCCTGCGCAGCGTCTGCCGGACGGCCCCCGCACTGTATCCGTCGATGACAGCAAGGGACCATCTGGCATTCGCGGCTCGATGCCGGCGCACAGAGGTGGGCCGTGCCCTCGAACGCGCGGAACGCTACGGCCTCGGTGACTGGCTCGAGGTGCCTGCCGCGGAGCTTTCAACCGGAAACCAGCGCAAGCTCTGGCTACTCGCTTGCACGGCGTTGCCGACTCCCGTCGCCATCCTCGATGAACCGTTCAACGGCATGGACGGTCACGGGGTCGAGACTCTGGTGAAGGAGCTCGGCGAGTGGGCCCACAAGAGCCTTGTCCTCCTTATCGCCCATGTGCCGCCCGCCGAACTCGAGCCCCACCAGACAGTCATGCTCGAAGGGTTGTCCGGCTCACGGCGAGATGTGGTCCAGGTGCCGGTTCCGGGTGTGCGGGGTGAACTGGACGAGGATGGCCGCGATGACAAGGAAGACTGAGATCAGGCCGAGCGCCCAAACGACCGACAACTGAGGAAGGATCGGCGCGATGACCATGACGCCGATCCCGCCGCCGATGTGCCCGACCCCGTCCACGAGGGCGAAGCCGGTGGTCCGGGCACGCGTGGGGAAGCACTCTGCCGTGAGGGCGTACGTCGGCGATACCCAGAGGTTGAAGCCCGCGAAGATGAGGATCGCGCCGATGAACGATACCCAGATGTTCGTGCCCGCGGAGGCGACGACGAGCGATCCGATGATCGTCACCGCGGCCGCGATGGGAAGCCAGTAGCGCCGCTCGAGCTTCTCGACAATCGCGCTCATCACCGCCGCCTCCGCGACGAAGCCGAACGTTCCCACGGCGGCTATGACGCCAGCCTCAGGCGGCGGGTAGCGGAGCGCTGAGAGGACGACCGTGAAGCCGGACGCGAACGAGTACACGGTGATGTAGCCGATGAACCAGATCAGGAACAGCAGGATGATGCGCCGCACGTACAGAGCGCGCCCAAAGAGGTCGCGGTACGGCACGGGCGACGGCGGCACGGTCGCACCGTAGGTGTCCGCGAGGAGCGGCTCGGCGAGCGGGCCGTGCCGGGCAGCCCGTTCCTCCATGGCCCGGACGACTGCGTCCGCGTCGGCGAGGCGTCCCTGGCCAATGAGCCACCGAGGCGACTCGGGCAACTCGAATCGGAGCAGGACGGCGATGACGGCCAGAATCGCCCCGATCCCGTACATCCAACGCCAGCCGAAATCGAACCCGGGGCCCGCAGCCGCAAATGGAAGGCCGAGTGGCCAAGGCGTCGGGGCCGTCGTGAGGATGAGGCCGAGCCAGATCCCTACGAGGGCGCCGAGTGCCGACATGATGAAGATGATGGTCGTGAACTTGGCCCTCGCCTTCCGCGGCGCCACCTCGTTCACATACGTGTTGACGATCGCGAGATCCGCGCCGATGCCGATACCCGTGATGATCCGGGCGATGTTGAAGTTCGCGTAATCGCCCACGAAGGCGTTGTAGAGGGATCCGAGACCGGTGATGAGCATCGTCACCATGAGCATGTTGCGGCGGCCGATGCGGTCCGCGATGGGACTCAGCACGAGGGTGCCGACCACATACCCTGCGAGGTTGAGGAGTACGGGAAGCGGCAGGGCACCCAGAGCATTCTCCGGCGTGCAGCCCTTGTTCAGCTCGATGCAGGTCTGGATGAATGAGACGTTGATATCGAAGATGTCGTAGAACGTGAAGAGGAACCCGAGCCCGATGATCCCGATGAAGAGGTAGGAGAGGCTCCAGACCTCAAGGCGTTCGAGCCGGGCGACGATCTGCTGGCCCGACGGGGCGCTGACGGAACCAGCCTCCATGGATGAGCTCACGTGGATCGACCTCCCACACCCGGGTGGCGCGTACCGTGCCAAGATTGCCCGGCTGCTGGCGATATTGTGCGCCCGCACTTCCGGCGATACAAGGCACAGTACGCAACTAGGGCTGAGGCCGCTTCCCTTCTTCTCAGCGCCTCAGTCGAGCAGGAGTGCAGGCTCCTCCATGATCGCCGCGACGTCCGCCATGAAGCGCGCGGAAAGATCGCCGTCGACCACGCGGTGATCGAACGAGCCCCCGAGGGTCGTGATCCAGCGGGGGATCACCTCTCCCGAAACCACCCACGGCTTCTGCTTGATCGTGCCGAAGGCAACGATCGCAACCTCGCCCGGGTTGATGATCGGCGTGCCGATGTCGATGCCGAGAGCACCGATATTGGTGACCGTGAGCGTTCCGCCCTGCATGTCGCCGGCCTTCGTCTTCCCGGCACGGGCGGTTGTCGCAAGGTCGTTGAGCGCCACCGCCAGTTCCTTGAGGGACAGGTCCTGCGCGTTCTTGATGTTCGGCACGAGGAGGCCGCGCGGCGTCGCCGCCGCGATCCCGAGATTCATGAAGTGCTTGATGTGGATCTCGTCGCCATTCGGCGTGCTGACCCATTCCGAGTTAACGCTTGGATTGCGTGCCGCCGCCCAGATGACCGCCTTCGCGAGGATGAGCAGCGGGGAGACCTTGATGTTCTCGAAGTCGCGCGACTTCTTGAGCCGCTGAACGAACTCCATCGTCCGAGACGCATCTACGTCCACAAAGATGCTCACGTGCGGCGCCGTGAAAGCCGAATCCACCATCGCCTTCGCCGTGGCCTTGCGGACACCTCGGACCGGGACAACCTCGATCCGCTGGTCCACCGGCTTCTTAGCGGGTTCCCAGAAAGTCGGCGCGGCAGCGATCTCACGTTCACGCTGCACCTGGTACGACTCCAAGTCCGCGCGGGTCACCTCACCGCGCGGGCCCGTCGCAGGCACGTCGACGAGATTGATCCCGAGCTCCTTGGCAATCCGCCGAACGGGTGGCTTCGCGAGAACGCGGGTCAGCAGGCGGGCGACGGCGGTGCTGGCCTCGTTCTCTTGGCTCGCCTGCGCGCTTGCAGCGGGAGTTGGGGATCCGGCTGCAGCGCTCGAACCGACCGCGCGCGGGGTCGCTGGCTGCTGGCGGGAGGTCGCGGGGGACGGAGCGCCCGGAGTCGCAACCTGCTGTTTGCGGGGGCGGCGCTTTACCGCGTCTGCCTTCGGGCCAGACCCCACAAGCGGCCCGGTCTCGATTCCGGGCTCGTGCATCTGCGGGACCGGAGCGTTCAGTGCCTCCGACGCAGCCGGGAGCCGGGGGGCAGGGCTCGCTGCCGCTGGCGAGGACGACGGCGATGCGGCCGCGACGCCCGGTGCGGCCCCGCCGTCGTTCGCTTCTTTGAGGGCTGAAGCGCCGGGCGCGGGAACCGCGGGGCCCGACGCGGACGGGCCCGGTGCTGCAGCCAGGCCCGTGCCCGCCACGTGGGAGGTCGATCCGATCGCGATGATCGGCGAACCTACCTCGATCGTTTCGTGCTCGGGGGCCAGGAGCTCAAGTACCGTGCCCTCGAACGGACTCGGGAGCTCGACCAGGCTCTTCGCCGTCTCGATCTCGCAGAGGACGTCGTTGATCGCGACCGTGTCGCCGGGCTTGACCTTCCAGGCAACGATGTCTGCCTCAGTCAGCCCCTCGCCGACGTCGGGGAGGTTGAAGATCTGCTTGCTCATGGGGCTCCTAGTACGCGAACGCCCGGTCGAGGGCCTCAAGGATGCGGTCGATGTCCGGTAGGTACTGGCCCTCGACCTTCGAGACGGGATATGGCATGTGGAAGCCGCCTACCCGGATCACGGGCGCTTCGAGGGAGAGGAATGCCCGCTCGGACACCCGCGCAGCAATCTCGCCGCCGAGGCCGCCGAACGTCGGGGCCTCGTGGGCTACGACCAGACGGCCGGTCTTCTGGACGGAGGCCGTCACGGTGTCGAAGTCGATGGGTGAAAGCGACCGGAGATCGACCACTTCGACGCTGCGGCCGTCCTCCGCGGCCGCTTCCGCAGCAGCGAGCGCGACTGGGACAAGCGGGCCGTAGGCAACGATCGTCGCGTCAGCGCCCTCGCGCACAACGTGGGCGCGGAAGGGGTCCGCCGAGGTCCCGGGACTCTCCAGATCCACTTCGCCCTTGAGCCAGTACCGGCGCTTGGGCTCGAAGACGATGACGGGATCTTCGCACTCGATCGCGTGGCGAGTCATCCAGTAGGCGTCATGGGGGTTGGAGGGTGTGAGGATCCGAAGCCCCGCGGTGTGGGCGAAAAGGGCCTCGGGTGACTCCGAGTGGTGCTCGACCGAGCCGATTCCACCGCCGTAGGGGATACGGATTGTCACTGGGACTGTGAGCTGGCCACGGCTGCGGGCATGGAGTTTCGCGAGCTGGGTCGTGATCTGGTTGAAGGCCGGGAACACGAAGCCGTCGAACTGGATCTCCCCAACGGGTCTGTAACCGCGCAGTGAAAGACCGATGCTCGTACCGACGATCCCGGATTCCGCAAGTGGGCTGTCGACGACACGGTCCTCGCCGAACTCAGCCTTGAGGCCCTCGGTCACTCGGTAGACACCACCAAGTGCACCGATGTCCTCGCCCATGAGCATGACCATCTCATCCGCGGCCAAGGCGTCACGGAGACCGGCATTGATGGCCTTCGCAAGAGTCATCGTGGGCATCAGTGACCGCCTTCCACAGAATCCGTGTCGGCATCGGCGAAGCCGGCCTGATATTCGAGGTGCCACGCGAGCTCCTCGTCCACGAGGGGGTGCCGCTCCGCGTAGACGTTCTGCATCTCGGCGGCCAGGCTCGGAGCTTCGAAAGCGAGAACGTCCCTGCGTGACTTTGCCGCGAGGGCTTCCCCTTCAGCCGCAACCTCGGCAAAGAACGCCTCGTCGGCATGGCCTTCGGCCCGGAGGAACTTCTCGAAGCGCGTGATCGGGTCTTTCGCAAGCCACGATTCCTCTTCGGCGGTGAGGCGATACTTCGTCGGGTCGTCCGCGGTCGTGTGGGCGCCCTGACGATACGTGTACGCCTCGATGAGCACGGGCCCCTTGCCGCTGCGCGCGCGTTCGAGGGCCCACTCGGTGACGGCATGCACTGCGAGGACGTCGTTCCCGTCCACCCGAAGGCCCGGGAAGCCGTAGCCCTTGGCGCGGTTGTGCAGGGGAATGCGCGACTGCACCTGCGTCGGGACCGAAATGGCCCACTGATTGTTCTGGCAGAAGAAGACGACCGGCGCCTTGAAGCTCGCGGCGAAGACCATGCTCTCGTGGATGTCGCCTTCCGAGCTCGCACCGTCACCGAAATAGGCGACGACGGCGGCTGGGTCCGGGGCTGCCCGTCCGGCGGCAGCGGCGCGGGAAGCGTCCCGCTGGAGGCCCATGGCGTAGCCGACCGCGTGCGGCACCTGCGCCGCAAGGACGAGCGTGTAGAGGTGGAAGTTGTTCTGCCTCGGATCCCAGCCGCCATTCGAGACACCCCGGAACTGCCGGAGAAGCTCGCCAAGCTCAACTCCGCGCGTGAGCGCGACGCCGTGCTCACGGTAAGTCGGGAAGATGTAGTCCTGCGGGAGCGTCGCGCGACCGGAACCGATCTGGGCTGCCTCTTGGCCTCTCACTGGGACCCAGAGGGAGAGCTGCCCCTGGCGCTGGAGCGCCGTCGCCTCGGCATCGAACCGCCGGATCATCGCCATGTCTCGGTACAGCGCACGCAGCTCGTCGACGCTTAGGGCCGAGGCCCGCTCGGCGAAATGGGAACGATTGAGGAAGCGCCCTTCCTCGTCGAGGAGCTGGACCATGTTGACGTGGCCTTCGGTACGTTCATGGGCGAGGGCCTCGAGCTCGTAGAGCAATTCCTCAGGGATGTCGTCGAACTCGGTGGTGGGCAGGTCTCCTGCCATTCCGCCGCCTCCTGCCGTAATCGTCTTTCCGCTCCGGACGGTGGGTGCCGGACCATATTCCTCAAGAGGAATGCGTACTGCATTTGGAATATATGCTGTCGGCCCAGCTGTAACTCTACCGAGTACAGCCGGGCCGCCGCTCAGCCTAACCGCTAGGAAGCGATCGGGGCTTTTGTAAAGGTCCTACAGAGCTCGAGGAAGCGAGTGTTTGCATCGACTTCCCCGATGCTCACTCTCACTCCTTCCGTCCCGAACGCCCTCACTGAGAGGGCTCGGGCCGCGGCCTCCTTGGCGAAGGCCGGTGTCGCCTCGCCCAGCTTGAGCCAGACGAAATTCCCCTGGGCGTCCGGGACCGACCATCCGAGCTCGCGTAGCCCACGAGTGACCCGATCCCGTTCGTCCACGAGGCTTTGTACCCTTTCTACAACTTCCCCGTAGTGGTCCAACGAGGCGATTGCCGCCCGCTCCGCCACCGACGAGACGGCAAAGGGGACTGCGGCCACCCGGAGGTGCTGTGTGATCTCGGGGCGCGAGATCGAATAGCCCACGCGGAGTCCCGCGAGCCCGTGGGCCTTCGAGAAGGTTCTGAGCACCACGACGTTTGGGTATTTGCGGTACATCTGCAGCCCGTCGACGGCCTCCGGATCGCGCACGAACTCTTGATAGGCCTCGTCGATCACGACCACGACGTCCTCGGGGACCGACTCGATGAACTCCTCGGTTTCCTCTGTTCTCAAGACCGGCCCCGTGGGGTTGTTCGGGGTGCACAACAGCACAACCCGCGTCCGGTCAGTGACCGCCCTCGCCATCGCTTCGAGGTCGTGCCGGCCGTCCTCTGTCACCGGGACCTGGACGCTCTTGGCGCCCGCGAGTCCCACCGAGATCGGGTAGGCCTCGAAGGACCGCCAGGCGTAGAGGACCTCGTCCTGCACGCCGTCGTCCTGCTGGCCCGCGAAGGCGGCGAGAAGCTGATTGAGCGCCCCGAGGCTCCCTCCGCCGGTGACGATGTCCTCCGCCGCGACACCAAGGAAGTCGCCGAGCCTGGCACGAAGCGAGCTTGCAACAGGATCTGGATAGCGGTTGATGGCAGTCTCAGCGGCGATCGCCTCCAGAACCGCTGGCAGCGGCGGAAGCGGGTTCTCATTCGAGGAAAGCTTGAAGCTCTCGAGCCCTTCAACGGGAGCGGGCGGCCTTCCAGCGGCGTACTTCGGGAGGCGGCCAATTACGGGACGGGGACCGACGACCAGAGAGCTCGGGGTGTTGCCCTCCGGGCCGGCGGCGACGACGGCGGCTGCTTCGGCGCTGTCGTGACTGTTAAGTGCAGAAGTCATGGTTTCAAGCGTAACCGGGTGCCGAGACGTCGAGGGCGCTCTGTGGAACGATGGGCGCATGCTGCGATTCCTGAT
The DNA here is from genome assembly GCF_000802235.1 of Sinomonas humi. Lineage (GTDB taxonomy): Bacteria > Actinomycetota > Actinomycetes > Actinomycetales > Micrococcaceae > Sinomonas > Sinomonas humi. The sequence continues at coordinate 186,600 of NZ_JTDL01000141.1, read as the reverse complement.
CCGCGTCGTCGTCAACGCCATCGCGCTCTGGGTAGCCAGTTGGATTCTGCCGGGAATCAAGATCAATTCCACCGCCGTCGCGGACCTCGCCGCCAATCATGGCGCCGGACAGCACAGTGACCTGGTGGGCGTCGTCCTCGCGTATCTGTTCATCGGCCTCATCTTCGGCCTCGTCAACGCGCTCGTGCGCCCGATCATCGAAGTCCTGTCTCTCCCCGTCACGTGCCTGACTCTCGGGCTCTTCGCTCTCATCATCAATGCTGCAATGCTCGCTCTCACCGCCTGGCTGAGCGGTTACACGCCGGTCCACTTGACCATCAATTCCTTCTTCTGGACCGCGATCTTCGGCGCGATCATCATTTCCATCGTTTCCGCCGTGATGGGCTGGATCCTTGGAGCCAATCGCAAGCGCTAGGACTCCCTGACGAGGCCCCGGCCCTTCAGCCCCTCGTTCTAGGATCCGCGGCCGTGTAGGCAAAGCGCTCGCGTTGAGCGCCTCCGGGTTGAGAACTGCCTGCCGTTGATCCCGTCCCGCCGTTGGCTCCAGAGCTCCCGACAGTCCCGCTGGCGCCCCCTCCGACGAGGCCAGTCGTTCCGGCAGCGGCAGCGGCAGCTGCGCCGCCGGCAAGCCCCGCTCCCAGTGCCGCGTTCACAGCCGCCCGGTGCGCGAGGACCGCGGTATCCCCGGACTCGTCGAGCAGTTCGGCGTCGTGGGCATAGTTCCCCAGGTCGTGAGCCTTGGCGACGACATCCTGCGGGAAGAGAACGGCAGCGACGGGACCTGCTCGGCTGGGCGAGCGGACGTTGACCACGGATCCGCTGAGCTCCGCCGCCTGTCCAGAGGCAGTGGGCACGATATCGTCCGCGTTGGTCAGGCTCAGGACCGGGATGCCCTCTGGAGTGGCGAAGGCCGAGACCGGGCTCCCCACTGTTGTCACGGCTTTCACCCGATACCGCTCAAGGAACTCGCGATCTTCGAGGAGTCCCAGCACGTGGATCCCGCCTTGGCTGTAGCTGTTGAACAGGACCGCGTCGTCAACACCGAGGTTCTGGTCCTGAAGGGCCCCTTTAATGAGGCTGCGCACTTGGCTGTCGCGGTACGCCATCCCGTCGAGGATCCCCTCGGTATCGAAGACATTCCCGTCTTCTGGGTCCAGGGCCCACGTCTGGGTTCCCGGCACTGTCACGATGACGGCGACGGTCCCGTCGGGACGCGGCACCCTCTCCACGAGGATCGACGAAGGCGGAACGAAGCTTCCGTCGTCGAGCGGTTCCTGCCCCTGAGCCTGTCGCAGGCTTTTTAGGGCATAGGAGAAGTGAGTCGCATCGCCCGTTCCTGAGGGGAGAGAAGCGCGTTTGACCCCCGCAGGATCATCAGGAGATCCAGCAAGCCGGCCTGATTGAAGAGATCGGAGAAGGGTCGCGAGCGTGCTTCCGGGCACCACTCGCGCGCCCGCAGCACCCAGCCCCCCGAGGCCCAGCACATCGAGCAGGCCGGGCATTGGTCCGGCTTGAAACAGGATGTTCTGCAGACCATCCATCGCTCTAGCCCGACCTACCTCCTCATCCCTATACCTTTCCGCGGCTCTCGCCACTGCAGCAGCGCAGCGCTCCGACTCCTCATGTGCCCGCCTTAGCCGTGCATGCGTCCTCCGCGCCTCGTCGTCGAACCGGGGAGCGGTGTAGGACGTCCGGCACGCGCTGACGGCCACTGCCTGTCGGCTCGCGTGCAGGGCGCACTCCGCCCGTTCGAGGTTCGACGACATCGCGCGCAGCACCAAGGCGGAAGCCTCGAGGGACTCGAGGGTCGCGACGAACCGGGAGCCACCCGTCACAACGAAGCCGTCGCCCGCCTTGACCGCCCCCGAGATCATCGGCAGAGCTCCTGCCCGCCAGCCCCGCCCGTCATGGGCGGAGCCGGAAACGACGAGTGGTACGGGAGCAGCGGGGCCCGCGCCACCTGCGGGAGGAGCGGCCCTGAGGGCGCGATCGGCAGGAGTGGACCCTGAACAGAGGTAACCGGCAGGTGGTGAGCCGAAGTTGCCAGCCCATCAGGAGCAGTTGCAGACGAAGACCGGCTGGCCTCGCATGCCCGCAGCTCGCCTTGGACAGAGGCCAAGAGGCAACCGAGTGCGGTGATGCCGAGCGTGACTGCCGTGAGCTCAGCCGCGATGAATGCGGTCCTGGCTCGGAAAGAGTCGCCAGCAGCCCCCTCCCACTCGACGTCGTCCGCCCGACGCTGGGCCGCTTTCGCCTCGCCTACCTCCGCTTCCACCCGCGCCAGGCTCTCCTGGCCTGCCCGCAGAAGAGCCTCATCGTGACGGCACTGCATCTGTCCCCCTCCTCGTTCCGGAGGCCGCTCGCTCGGCCCGCCATCGACGTTAGGCGCGCTGCCGGGCGCTTCGCTGCGCTCCGCCGTCGTATGTGGAAAACCGTCGGAAGTCCGGCCGCTCGGCCCCCTCTTATTCACAGGCAGACCTTCGCTACGGCAGATCTGGAAGAATGGAGGCCATGGCTGAGACCCCCGTACGTATTCCTTCCGGCAGGCTGTCCCTCGCGAGCTCCTCCGAGCAGATCGCGCTCGGCCCCCTCGACGGTCGGTACCGTCCGGCGGTGGCCCCTCTCGTCGACTATCTCTCGGAAGCAGCCCTCAACCGCGATCGCGTCGCCGTCGAGGTCGAATGGTTCATTCACCTCACGAAGAATTCCGTACTTCCCGGCACGCAGCCGCTCTCGGAAGAGCAGGAGTCGGGGCTCCGGGCCATCGTCACGGAGTTCGATGGTGACTCGGTCACGGAGCTCGCCGAGATCGAGGCTGTGACGGTGCATGACGTCAAGGCCGTCGAGTACTACATCGGCCGCCGGCTCGAGGCGCTCGGGCTCTCCCGTCTCACTGCGCTGGTCCACTTCGGCTGCACGTCCGAGGACATCAACAACCTCTCCTACGCCCTGGGCATCAAGGGTGCTGTGGAGGAGGTATGGCTGCCGGCGGCGCGCAAGCTCGTCGAACAGATTGCGGCCATGGCTCGAGAGAATCGGGACGTCCCGATGCTCTCCCGGACCCATGGCCAGCCGGCAACGCCCACGACCCTCGGCAAGGAACTCGCCGTCATGGCGCACCGTCTCGGCCGCCAGCTCGACCGCATTGAGCGGACGGAATTCCTCGGGAAGATCAATGGCGCCACAGGTGATTTCGCGGCCCACGTCGCCTCGGTGCCCAGTGCCGACTGGCAGCAGGTCGCCAAGTCGTTCGTGGAGGGGCTCGGCCTCACATGGAACCCTTTGACGACTCAGATCGAGAGCCACGACTGGCAGGCCGAGCTGTACGCCGACATGGCCCGCTTCAACCGGATCCTGCACAACGTCTGCACGGATGTCTGGAGCTACATCTCAATCGGCTACTTCGCACAGATTCCAGTCGCTGGCGCTACGGGATCCTCGACCATGCCGCACAAGGTCAACCCCATCCGCTTCGAGAACGCAGAGGCGAACCTCGAGATCTCCTCGGCCCTCCTCGACACTCTGGGGGCCACGCTCGTGACGAGCCGTTGGCAGCGGGACCTCACGGACTCCTCGAGCCAGCGGAACATCGGGGTCGCGTTCGGTCACTCGCTGCTCGCGATCAGCAACGTCGCAAGGGGTCTCGGGGGCCTCGACGTGGCCGAGAACGTCCTCGCCTCCGATCTCGACCAGAACTGGGAAGTCCTCGCCGAGGCTATCCAGATGGTCATGCGGGCGGAAGCGATCGCGGGGGTCCCGGGGATGGACAACCCGTATGAGCGGCTCAAGGACCTCACGCGAGGCCACCGCGTGGATGCCGCACGGATGAAGGAGTTCGTCTCTGGCCTGGGGCTCTCCTCCGACGCCGAGGCTCGCCTCCTCGCCCTGACTCCCGCCTCGTACAACGGGATCGCCGGCACGCTTGTAGATCACCTCCGCTGACCGTCCAGCTGCGGTCTCGCATCAGGGCCGAGCCCCGTGCAGCCCTGCAAGCCGTCGATTCGCTTCCCGAGCGCCTAGCGGGTAAAGTAGATCAAGCGCCGCGGGGTGGAGCAGTTCGGTAGCTCGCTGGGCTCATAACCCAGAGGTCGTAGGTTCAAATCCTGCCCCCGCAACCAGGGAAGGCCCCGGATCCAACTGGATCCGGGGCCTTTTTCATGCCTTGAGTTCGCTCGCCGCCGCGCTCCCGCCCGGTTGTGATTTCTCAATCACTCGGGAAGCGGCGTGTCTCGGCCCGCCACGGCTCACGGCGCCGCAGAAGTGGGCTGGAGCGCGCGGCCCACGCGCCCACACGCCCAGGCAGACGCGGCACTCAAGCCGACGTCGCAGTCCGCCCCGCCACCCGGCCCGAGAAGAGGCACCCTCCGAGGAACGTCCCTTCGAGGGCGTTGTAGCCCATCATCCCGCCGCCGCCGAATCCGGCGGCCTCGCCCGCAGCGAACAGCCCGGGGACTGGCTGCCCAGACACGGACAGGCAGCGTCCCGAGAGGTCCGTCTCAAGTCCCCCCAAGGTCTTGCGCGTGAGGATGTTGAGGCGGACCGCGATCAGCGGGCCAGCCGAAGGGTCGAGGATCCGGTGCGGAGCGGCAACCCGAATGAGCCGATCGCCCCGGTAACGCCGGTGCCCGCGCAGGAACATGACCTGGGCGTCCTTCCCGAACGGGTTCTCGATCTCCCGGTCCCGCGCCTCGAGAACGTCTCGCAGCCCCGACTCCGAGATGAGCCCCGGCTCCCCCACCCGGTTCATTCCCTCCACAAGCTGGCCGAGCGATGTCGCCACGACGAAATCCGGCCCATGCCTCATGAAGGCCCCGATCGGCTCGGAGACGCCACCACGGACGCGCCCAAGGAGGAGCCGCAGGTCCTTTCCCGTCAGGTCGGGGTTCTGTTCCGACCCGGAGAGCGCGAATTCCTTCTCGATGATCTTCTGGGTCAGGACGAACCACGAATAGTCGTACCCCGTCTCCCTCAGGTGCCGCAGGGTCCCGAGCGTGTCGAAGCCCGGGAACAACGGCGGAGGGAGGCGCCGCCCGGCCGCGTCGAGCCATACCGAGGAGGGCCCTGGAAGGATCCGGATCCCGTGGTTCTCCCAGACCGGGTTCCAATTCCGCAGGCCCTCGACGTAGTGCCACATGCGATCCCCGTTGATGAGACGTCCCCCGGCGTCCTCGGCGATGCCGAGCATCCGCCCGTCCACGTGCGCGGGCACGCCGGCAACCATGGACGACGGCGGGGTCCCGAGTCGCGCGGGCCACATCCTACGCACGAGGTCATGGTTCCCGCCGATCCCGCCCGAGGCGACGACGACGGCGGAGGCGCGGAGTTCCGCCTCACCCGTCACCGTCCGGGAGCTCGCCATCCCGCGTGGCGTCGACGAAGGCTCGAGCACGGCGCACCGCACTCCGACAACGGCGCCTCCCTCGACGAGCAGCAAGTCCACCCGGTGCCGGAAGAGCAAGCGGATCCTCCCGGCATCGGCAAGCGACCGGACCCGGCGCACAAAGGGTTCGAGAAGGCCTGGACCGGTACCCCACGTGAGGTGGAATCGCGGCACCGAGTTCCCATGCCCCTCGGCACGGCCGTCGCCGCGCTCCGCCCAGCCAACCACCGGGAAGAACCGGACCCCAAGCCCGTGCAGCCACGCGCGTTTCTCCCCCGCGGCGAAGTCGAGATACGCCTCGGCCCACCGTCGGGGCCAGTAGTCCTCGGGGCGGTCGAACTGCGCGCTGCCGAACCAGTCCTGGGCCGCCAGGTCTCGCGAATCTCGGACGCCCATGCGGCGCTGCTCGGGAGAATCGACGAGGAAGAGGCCCCCGAGAGACCAAAAGGCTTGGCCGCCCAGGGACTGCGCGGGTTCCTGTTCGACGATGGTCACGCGGCGCCCCGCGTTGGCCGCCTCGACGGCAGCCACGAGCCCGGCGAGGCCGGCGCCGATGACGATGACATCGCTGTCGAGGGAATTCCGCACTCGTCCGGGCCCTTCCGTCGGGAACAGGCCCAGCCTTGCGTCAGGACGACGCGACGTCAACGAAGGCGGATACTCGTGCCATGAATTCTTGCTGCGGACCAGTGGAGCCCGAACGGTATGACGCCGTCTTCAACTCGCGCTTCTCCGGAGCGATCGCACGCCGTTACGGGCGCAAAGGCCTCGGCAAACCAGAGCAGAACATCGTCGACTTCCTCACCAACGCGGGCATTGAGGGCGCGTCTGTCCTGGAGATCGGCGGAGGCGTCGGCGAGATCCAGCTCGAGTTGCTCAAGCACGGTGCCGCCCGCACAGTGAACCTCGAACTGTCAGCGGGATACGAAGACGATGCACGGCGGCTCGCCCACGCGGTTGGTCTCGAGGAGCGGGTCGAGCGTCGCCTCGGGGTCAACATCGCCGAGGCGCCGGACGACGTCGAGCCGGCCGACGTCGTCGTCCTCCACCGCGTGGTCTGCTGCTACCCGGACTACGCTCGGCTGCTCGGCGCGGCCGCGGACCATGCGCGCCGGGCGCTCGTGTTCAGCTACCCGACGGCCAATCCCTTCTCGCGGCTCTTCATCAGGGGAATGAACGCGATGCTCGACGCTTCGGGGCGGTCCTTCCGCGGGTACGTGCATCGGCCGGCGGCGATGGTCGACGTCGTGCGGAGCCGCGGCCTCATCCCTCAGTACCGGAGGGACCGCCCCGTGTGGCACGTCGTGGGGGCCACACGGGGCTGAGGGGCTCAGACGCGCGCGGCGAGAATCTCTTCGGCGGCGCGGCGGCCCATCCGGAGAGCCCCGTCGACGTGCTGGTAGCCCTCGGAGGCGATGTCCGAGCAGGCGAAGTGGATGGGCCCCACGGGCGTGCGCTGCTCCGCGCCGTAGCGGGAAAGGCCGCCAAGGTCGAAGCTCGCAGCGTAGGCTCCGCGCGTCCACTCCTCAGAGCCCCAGTCGGACTCGTAGTAGACCTCTGCGTTCAGGGCTTCCGGGCCGAGGTAGTGGGCGATCGAACCGAGGATGGCGGCCTTGCGCTCCTCGGCAGTCAGGGCGAACATCGCGTCGGCGTATTCGTCGGAGACGAAGCCGACGAGGGTTCCGCGCTCGTCTCCGTAGTTGGTGTTGTCGTAGACCTCCTGCACGATCTGGCCGACGCCGAAGCACGTGCCCGAAAGATCCTCGTCCCGCCAGAAGGGGCGCTCGTAGACGGCGTGCACCTTGATGACGAGGCCCATCGAGAGGTGCTGGTGCAGCTGGTGCTGGCGGCGCGGCAGCGGCGGCTCGTAGGAGATGCGGCTGTAGAGGGTTGGCGGGACGGCGAGGATCGCACGGTGCGCGGTGACGATCACGCCGTCGGCCTCTGCGCGCACGCCGTCCGCGCCCCACGCGAGGGTGCGCACCGGGGCGTTGAGGACGACGGCGTCCCCCAGCTCCGCGGCCATGGCCTCGCTCACGGACTGCATGCCGCCCACGACGCGGCGGTCGAGGATGAAATCCTCGTCGAGGAGATTGCTGAACGAGCCCGCGGACGCGGCCATGAGGACCGCCTGCAGCGCGGAGAAGGCGTGGGCCGGCTTCGTCAGCATGGCACCGGCGATGAACATGCCGATGAGCTCGCACGCGTCCTCGTCGGCTGATTGGGCGCGGAGCCAGTGGTGGAACGAGATGGTGTCGAGCTCGCGGGCCTTGGGATGCGCCCACGGCTCCTCCGGGCCGAGCTCGGCGGCGAGCCCGTCGAGGATGCCGGTGAGGCGCTCGACCTCGGCAAGGGTTCCCGGCGAGACGGGGAAGTCGGCGCCCTCGTAGACCGTACGCGTCCCGTCGCCTGCGACGAACACGCTCCGGCCCTCGCGGTACCGCTGATACGTCTCCTTGCCGAGGTCCTCGACGAGCCCGAGCAGCTCAGTCTGGTCGGGGCTGATCCACTGGCCACCGATCTCCAGCCAGGCGCCGTCGACCGTATCGCTCCACGTGCGCCCTCCGACCCGGTCCCGGGCCTCGAGCACAACGACCCGCTCGCCCGCCTTGGTCAGTGTGCGCGCGGCCATGAGGCCCGCGGGTCCGGCTCCGACGACGACGACGTCCGCCTGGAGCTGGCGCTTCTGCTCTGCCATGGTGTTCCCTTCGTGAAAAGTGGTGCGGGTCTCTAAATGAATATAGTTCATTTATCTCGGAACGCAACCCCTTTGGTCGCCTAGACTCCGAGACATGGAACCCGCCCTGCCCGATGTGCCCGAGGCCATGGCCTCGCCCGCGCCGCGGCGGCGTGGCCGGCCTTCGAGGCCGGTCCTCTCCCGCGCCAAGATCACGACGGCGGCCCTCGCCATCATCGGGCGATCAGGCTACGAGGGGCTCACCATGGCGGCTCTCGCCCGGGAGCTCAAGACGGCGCCGTCGGCCCTCTACAACCACGTGGCCTCGAAAGACGAGGTCCTCAACTGGGTCCAGGACGACGTCAACGACACCATCGACACCTCCGCGTTCGGGCGCGACCCCTGGGACGTCGCCTTGGTCCGCTGGGCCTATTCGTACCGGGAGGCGTTCGCCCAGCACTCGCCGCTCATCCCCGTCATCGCCGTCCTTCCGATCACGGGCGCCCCGCACACGCTCGAGATGTACGAGCGCGTTGCCGGCGGGCTGCGGGCTGGCGGGTGGCCCGAGGACCTGATCATCGACACCATCGTGGCTGTCGAATCGTTCGTCCTCGGTTCGGCGATGGACGTCGCGGCGCCGGAATGGATCTTCGACGTCGGCGAGCAGCACGACCTCGCTCCAACGTTCGCCGACGCCGTGACCGCACGACGAGGCCGCGGGCGGAAAGCGGCCGACGACGCGTTTGCCCTCGGGCTCAACGCACTCGTCGCCGGCCTCCGCGGCACGCTCGCCGCAACGCTCGCAACCCGCACCTGACCGCGCCCAGCCTTCATGCTCTTGACCGTGGGCTGCGTCACTGTTCTAATTAAACGAACGTCATTCATTTACGGACGCCCTAGACCCTCCCCGAAGAAGGACCCCATGCACGAGATCCTTGCCCTGCAGCCCCCGGTGTCGTGGGCCCGCACGAGCGACGCGACCGAAGGTCGCAGCCAACAACGCCCCAGCCCACGCCGAGAGCCACTCCGCGTTGCGCTCGTCCAGCACCGGTGGCACGAGGACCCTGCCGAAACGGAAGCCGAGCTTGAGGAAGGCATCCGCCGAGCCGCGGTTCGCGGCGCGAAGGTGGTCTTCCTCCCCGAACTCACCCTCTCGCGCTACCCCGCCGACACGCTCCCGGAGTACACGCCCAGCAGTATCGCCGAAGACCTCGAGGCCGGCCGGACTCTGGCCTTCGCCCGCCGCGCAGCCCAGAAGCACGACATCGCGGTGCACGCGAGCCTCTACCGCAAGGGCGAGGCGGGCGACGAGCGCGGCTTCAACACCGCCATCCTCGTCGGCCCGGACGGCACGCTCCTAGCCGCGACGGACAAGCTGCACATCCCGGTGACGGAGGGCTACTACGAGGACAAGTTCTTCCATCAGGGCCCGCAGCCTGGCCAACCTCAGGCAGCCAACGAGGGCTACCCCATCCACGCTCCGGCAGAACTCGGTGGTGCACGCCTCGGCCTCCCCACGTGCTGGGACGAGTGGTTCCCGGAGCTCGCGCGGGTCTACTCGCTCAACGGCGCCGAGATCCTCGCCTACCCCACCGCCATCGGATCCGAGCCCGGGCACCCCGACTTCGACACCGAGCCGCTCTGGCGGCAGGTCATCGTCGGCAACGGGATCGCAAACGGGCTCTTCATGGTCGTCCCGAACCGTTGGGGCAACGAGGGTCTCGTGACGTTCTACGGCTCATCCTTCATCTCTGACCCCTACGGGCGCATCCTCGCCCGCGCCCCGCGCGAGGGCTCCGCCGTCCTCATCGCCGACCTCGACCTCGACCAGCGCCGGGACTGGCTCACCCTCTTCCCCTTCCTCACCACGCGCCGGCCCGAGACGTACGCCGCGCTCACCGCCCCCGTCGACCGCGACGCCCCGTTCGGCGTCGCCCCTGAACTCGAGGGCGCGCGGCCATGAGCTGGCGAATGCCCGCGGAGACCGAGCCGCAGGAGCAGCTCTGGATGGCTTGGCCCTCCGGTGGCTACACCCTCGGAGAGACCGACGCCGAAGCCCACGAAGCGCGCGCGGCCTGGGCCGCCGTCGCCCACGCCGCCCTCCGCTTCGAACCCGTCACCGTGGTGGTCCGCCGCGAGGATCGGGCCATCGCCGCGGCGTACCTCGACGCACGGATCGGCGTCGTCGAGGCACCGCTCGACGACGCCTGGATGCGCGACATCGGCCCGAGCTTCGTGACGGACGACGACGGCCGGCTGGGGGCGGTCGACTGGGTCTTCAACGGCTGGGGCCAGCAGAGTTGGGCCTCGTGGGAGCACGATTCGGCGATCGGCCGGTCGGTCGCCCAGGCTGCCCGCGCCGAAATCGTCACAAGCAGCCTCGTCAACGAGGGCGGCGGGTTCCAGACCGACGGACAGGGCACCGTGCTCCTCACCGAATCGGTGCAGCTCGACCCCTTCCGCAACCCCGGGCTGACGAAGGCCGATGTCGAGGCCGAGTTCCAGCGTACGATCGGCGCGCGCCACGCCGTCTGGCTCCCGCGCGGACTCACGCGGGACGCGAAGGAGTTCGGCACGCGCGGCCATGTGGATCTCGTCGCCGCGATGCCGGCGCCGGGGGCGTTGCTCGTACACGTGCAGACCAACCCGGAGCACCCCGACCACGAGGTGAGCCAAGAACTGCTCGAGGTCCTCCACGCTTCGCGGACCGCGGACGGCAAGCCCTGGCAGATCACCGAGGTTCCGGCGCCCGAGCAACTGCACGACGGCGAGGACTGGGTGGACTGGAGCTACATCAACCACGTCGCCGTCAACGGGGGCGTCATCGCCTGCTCGTTCGGCGACCCTCAGGACGAGAAGGCACTGCGCCTCCTCGCGGACGCCTACCGCGGGCGCCAAGTCTCTGCCGTCGACGCCCGCGTCATCTTTGCCCGCGGGGGCGGCATCCATTGCATCACCCAGCAGCAGCCTCGCGTCGGCATCCGCTGACCGCCTAGGTGCAGCCGACGTCGGCCCACACCCAGGCCGGCGCCTTCCCCGCAACGCCCTTCGACAGATGCACTCGCACCCAAGGAGTGATATTCCCCAGGGCCCGAGGCCGGTCCCCCGGCCGTCCTCGGGCCCCCGCCCATCCGCTGGCATTGCCGCCACGGATCGCACGAAAGAAAATGGCCTCTGATGTCTCAGAATTCAACAGCGCTCAAACGGTCGCTCGGCCTGTGGGCGATCGTCGGCCTCGGTCTCGGCTACATGACCCCGACCACCGTCTTCGACACGTTCGGCATCGTCTCGGGTGAAACGAATGGCGTAGTCCCCCTTGCCTACCTCGTTGCCCTCGTCGCCATGGTCTTCACGGCCGTCAGCTACGGCCGCATGACCCGCATCTATCCCTCAGCCGGCTCCGCCTACACCTACACCTCCGAGACGATCCATCCGAATCTCGGCTTCCTCGTCGGCTGGGCCTCGCTCCTGGACTACCTCCTCCTCCCGCTCGTCAACGCGCTGCTCATCCGGATCTACATGCAGTCGTTCTTCCCGGACGTCCCTGCCTGGATCTGGGTCGTGGCCTACGTCGTGCTGATCACGGTGATGAACCTCTGGAGCATGAACTCGACGTCGAAGGTCAACGGCATCCTCGTTGTCTTCGAAGTGGTGCTCATCGGCGTCTTCGTGGTTCTTGCCTGGAACGCCCTCACCCACGGCGCCGGCGACGCTTCCCTCTTCTCCTCGACCCCCCTCTTCCACAGCGGCGTGGACATGTCGGCGGTCATCAGCGGCGCTACGGTCGTCTGCTTCTCCTTCATCGGCTTCGACGCGATCACCATGTACACGGAGGAGGCGAAGGACACGAACACGGTGCCGAAGGCGATCGTCCTCGCCCTCCTCATCGGTGGCGCGATCTTCTTCGTCGCGGCGTGGTTCGGCCAGTCGGTCTTCCCGACCCTGGACGGCTTCCAGAACACGGACGACACCCTCCCCGAGATGGCCCTCAAAGTCGGCGGCGAGTTCTTCAAGATCCTCTTCACCTCCGCCGCGTTCGCCGCGACGGTCGCCTCGAGCCTCTCCTCGCACGCCTCGGTCTCCCGCATGATCTACGTCATGGGCCGCAACGGCAGGGGCCCGATCTCGCGCTTCTTCTCCTTCGTCCACCCGAAGTACCGGACCCCGACCTACGCCGTCCTCTTCGTCGGCGCCGTCTCCCTCCTCGCGATCCCGTTCACGCTCGAGTTCATCTCCTCGATGATCAACTTCGGCGCGCTCATCGCGTTCACGTTCGTGAACCTCACGGTGATCATCCTGTTCGTCTTCCGCCGAAAGCAGTACCGCACGGGGCGGGACGTCTTCAGGAACATCGTGCTGCCGCTGATCGGCATGGGACTCACGGGCGTCCTCTGGGCAAACCTCCAGTCCGACGCCCTCACGTACGGTGCCATCTGGCTCAGCATCGGCATCGTGTGCCTCCTGGTCATGACGCGTGGCTTCCGGCAGAAGATCAACGTGAGCATGCGGGAGGAGGACGCGGTCGAGCTCGACGGCGAGTCCGTCACCGCCTAGCTGCCCGCACACCTCTCCGGAACGAACGACGGCGGCGCTCCCCTTCCGCGCGAAGGGGAGCGCCGTCGTCGTCTGTCCGCGCCGTCGCCCAGTGCGGCCCTGTGTGAGACAGTGAAGCGTGCCCGAAATCCTGCCATTCCGCTATCTGTTCGGCCCCGGCCCAGGGAATGCCTACCCGGAAGTCATGGGGGCCCTGTCCCACCCGGTGATCGGGCATCTCGACCCGGCTTTCATCGACCGGTTGGACCGGGTTGCGGAGGGTCTTCGCAAGGTGTGGGGCACACGCAATGCCAGAACTTGGCCCGTGAGCGCAACGGGTTCGGGCGGCATGGAGGCCGCCCTCGTGAACATGGTGTCCGACGGCGACGTTGCAGTCATAGCGGTCAACGGCCTGTTCGGCGAGCGCATGTGCGAGATCGCGCGGCGGTGCGGCGCCGACGTCGTCCGGGTGGACCACGTGTGGGGCCAGCCGGTCGACGTCGACCGCGTGCTGAGCGCGCACCCGCACCCGAAGCTCATCGCGGCCGTCCATGCTGAGACCTCCACCGGAGTCCGTTCGGATATCGCCGCGCTCGGAGCGGGAAAGGGTGATGCCCTCCTGCTGGTGGACGCTGTGACCTCGATCGGCGGTCTCGAGCTCCGCGCCGACGACTGGGGCATCGACATCGGTTACGCCGGGACGCAGAAGTGCCTGGGGGTGCCGCCGGGGCTCTCGCCCTTCACGGTCTCCGAGCGTGCCTTCGAGCGGCGTGTGAAGGAACCTCGCTCGTGGTATTTCGACATCGGCCTGCTCGGCGGATATGTCGGGGCCGCCGAGGGGCATACGCGCACGTACCACCACACGGCGCCGGTGACGATGGTCGCGGGGCTCGAGGCAGGCCTCGACCGAATCCTGGCCGAGGGACTGGAGAACGTGTGGGCGCGGCACGAGGCCGCCGGCGCGGCGCTCCGCGAGGGGCTCGAGGCGCTCGGACTCGAACTCTTCGCCGCGGAGGGCCACCGGCTCCCAAGCCTCACCACCGTCCGAGTGCCCGACGGCGTCAACTCGGCACGCGTACGCTCCCACCTTCTCGAGCGGTACAGCATCGAGATCGGAGCCGGCGTGGGGCGATACGCGGAGTCGGTCTGGCGGATCGGTCTCATGGGGCCGAACGCCACGCCCGCGGCTGTGACCCTTGTGTTGGGCGCGCTCGAGGAAGCGATCGCGGCGGTTCGCGCCGACTCAGCCGGGAAGGAGACCGCCGCACCGTGAGCACCGCGTTCACCCCCGCCGACATAACCCACCACCTCCCGCCGGACTTCCTCGCGAAGAGCCTGCGCCGCGACGTCCTGGCAGGACTCGGCTCGACCCCCAAGACCCTCCCGCCGAAGTGGTTCTATGACCAGCGCGGGAGCGAACTGTTCGAGCGGATCACACTGCTCGAGGAGTACTACCCGACGCGGGCGGAACGCGAGGCGCTCGAGCTCCACGCCGCCGATATCGCGGCGGCCGCCCCGGCCGACACCCTCATGGAGCTCGGCTCCGGCTCGTCCCGCAAGACCCCGCTCCTCCTGGACGCACTCGCCGCGGCTGGCCCGCTGCGCCGCTATGTCGCGGTCGACGTGAGCGACAGCGCTCTCATCGCCGCGCGCGAGTCACTCGCGGAACTGTACCCGGCGCTCGAGCTTCAGGCTGTCGCCGCCGACTTCGAACATCAGATGCACCTCCTGCCTCACGAGGGCCGTCGGATGGTCGCGTTCCTCGGCGGCACGATCGGCAACTTCGAACCCGACGCCCGGCACGAGTTCCTCCGATCGATCCGCGGCTACCTCGGGCCGGGAGAGGGAACGCTGCTGATCGGTGCCGACCTCGTGAAGCCGCCCTCGGTGCTGATCCCGGCGTACGACGACGCCGAGGGCGTCACCGCGGAATTCAACCGGAACGTCCTGCGCGTGCTCAACGCGGAACTCGGCGCTGACTTCGACGTGGACGCGTTCGAGCACGTTGCGGTCTGGAACGAACGCGAGGAGTGGATCGAGATGCGCCTTCGGGCGACGCATCCCCTGCACGTGACTCTGCCCGCCGTGGACCTCGAGGTGGACTTCGCCGCGGGCGAGGACCTGCGCACGGAGATCTCAGCCAAGTTCCGCCCCGAAGGATTCGCTGCGGAACTCGCGGAGGCGGGCTTCGGCGTCGTCGGCCAGTGGACCGATGGCGCTGGAAGGTTCGCACTCACGCTCGCCGAGCCGCGTTAGTCATTGGACGCGCGCCCCACCACTCTCGTCTCGGGTACGCGAACTCCCCTCCCACGTCGTCTCGGGTACAGCTACGCGGATGTTGGCGTACCCGAAACGACCTTCAGGAATGGAGGGCCGCGGAGCGCAGCCTGCCGTAGACAAGCGGGGCGAGCACCACGAGCACACCCACCACGGAGCCGATCGCGGTATCGATGAACCGGTCGTGGAGCAGGGTCACCGGGTTCGTGTGCGCGACGAGCAGGGTTGAGAGCAGAGCGAGCGGTGCCACGAACACCTGCGCGAGGAAGTACTGCCTCGCGATGAGCATCTCGACCACGAACTGGCACAGGCCGATGAGCACGACCATGACCCAAGGTTCCGGCCGGAGCGCCGCGATTCCGGCGAGCAGCGCGAGGCCGACGACGGTCCCGAGCACACGCTGGAGGCCTCGGCTCACGCGGTGGCGGGTCGAGTGGCCGACGAGCGGCACGACGGCGGCGACGATCGCCCAGTAGTTGTGCCCGAAGCCGAGCGCCTCACCGACCGCGGTCGCGGCCGAACCCGCCGCGGCGGACGCTACGAGGTAGCCGATCGACTCGAGCCAGAGCACTCGCCGTTCCGTCACTCCGAGACGCACTCGCCAAGCCGCGCGGAGCCCCTGCCAGGTAAGCGGTGCGCGGTGGCCGGGGTGCACTCGGGAGGCGAGGCCGATCGCGAGGCACAGAAGGAACGTCGCGACGACTGTGAGCGTCGCATCGCCAAGCGGTGGTTGGTGCGGGAGCGAAGCAATCGCGGCGAACGCGAAGATGTGGAACAGCGAGCCCGCGGGTCGAAGCCGCCAGTATGCGACGACGACGCTGCACCCCCACGCTACGAGCGTCGTCCCCGCGACAATCGCCCAGGGCCCCAGCGCACCGCCCGGGCTGAACCGGGCGGACAGCGTCGCGGCAAGGATGACGCAGATCATGAGCAGCCCGGCACGCGTTTGGGCCACGAGGCGGACGCGGTGGGGCTCGTTTCGGCCATAGATCCCGGTGAACGCAGCGAAGTTCGCAAAGATCGCAAGATCGAGCCGGTTCGTGAGCGTGAGAGTCAGCAGCGGGATGAACAGGCCCGCCGCCGCCCGCAGCGCCGCGTGGTGGTCGTTCTTCCCGGGCCCGATGCTGAACAGCACCTCATGCAGGAAGCGGCCGACGACGGCGAGTGGGCCGCGGTGGCGAGCTCCGCCGTCGTCCGCTCCCGCCTGCCTTTCGGCACCCGTGCTTCCCGAGGTGGCCCGAACCTTCGCACCCCTCATTCGGCGCCTATTCTGCAGCGGCAAGCTGGCCGCACGCGCCGTCGATCTCCTTGCCGCGCGTGTCGCGCAGGGTAGTCGGAATCCCGGCGGCGCGGAGGGTCTCGACGAACTCGTCCTGCACCTCGGGTTCAGAGGAGGTCCAGATGGATCCCGGAGTCGGGTTGAGCGGGATCGGGTTCACGTGGACCCAGCCGCGCCCGCGCTGGTTGAGCTTCTTCGCTAGGAGGGCCGCGCGCCACGCGTGGTCGTTCATGTCCTTGATGAGCGCGTACTCGATGCTCACGCGTCGGCCCGTCTTGCGGAAGTAGTCGTACGCAGCGTCGATCGCCTCGTCGACCTTCCAGCGGTTGTTGACCGGGATGAGCTCGTCGCGGAGCTCGTCGTCGGGCGCGTGGAGCGAGAGCGCAAAGGTGACCGGAAGCTCCTCGTCCGCGAGCTTCCGGATCGCGGGGACGAGGCCGACGGTCGAGACCGTGATGTTGCGCGCCGACATGCCAAGGCCCTCCGGGGCGGGATCGACGAAACGGTGGACGGCGGCCATGACCCGCTTGTAGTTGGCGAGCGGCTCGCCCATGCCCATGAAGACGATGTTGGTGACGCGCTCGTCTGGGTGCTCGGTCACGCCGAGCTCCCCAGCCGCGATCACGCGGTTCGCCGCAACAACCTGGTCCACGATCTCGGCCGTGGACATGTTGCGCGTCAGCCCGGCCTGACCCGTGGCGCAGAAGGGGCAGTTCATGCCGCAGCCGGCCTGGGAGGAGACGCAGAGCGTGATGCGGCCCGGGTAGCGCATGAGCACGGACTCGACGAGCGCGCCGTCGAAGAGGCGCCAGAGGAACTTGATCGTGTTGCCGTCGTCGGTGCGGAGGCGGCGGACCTCGGTGAGCAGCGGCGGGAACATCGCCTCGACGAGTTCCTCGCGGCCGGCCTTGGGCAGATCGCTCATGCGCTCTGGATCGGTGGTCCAGTGCTGGAAGTAGTGCGTGCTCAGCTGCTTCGCGCGGAACGCCGGGAGCCCGAGCTCCTTGAGCTTCGCCTGCCGTTCCGCGAGCGTCAGATCCGCAAGGTGCTGCGGCGGCTGCTTCACCCGCGGGGACGCGAACTGCAGCAGCGGCCGGCCCTCCGGCGTGCGCTGCTGCTCCCACCCCTCCGCGGCGGGGCGGACCTGGCGGCGGTCGCCGGCATCGGAGGGCATAGGGGTGTTCGAGGTTCGAGTGGGGGAAGTCATCCCGTCTATCATCCCACGTCGGTTTTCGTGATTCCCAATCGGGCGACTATGATTCCGCTCTCTCCGATGATCCCGCCCTCTCTGCCCTCCCCGCCCCCTTTCACCGTTTCGGGTACAGATACCGCGTCTTTTCACCGTTTCGGGTACGGATACGTCCGCCTTTTCGCTCGCTCCCGCTCTTACTGACGCACGACGCCGGGGCGCGGCCCGCGCTTGCCGGGGAACCCGCCGTCGTGCGCGCTTCAGAGACGATGCGTGCGGCGATTATCCGTACCCGAAACCGTCTTGGAGCGAAGTATCCGTACCCGAAACCGCCTTGGAACGAAGTATCCGTACCCGAAACCGCCTTGGAGCGAAGTATCTGTACCCGAAACCCACTCCTAGAGCTGGCCCGTTGCGGACGGCTCCGCCGCCTGCTCCGCGTAGAGCCTGGCATAGGCACCGCCCGCGATGAGCAGCTCCGCGTGGGAACCGTGCTCGATGATCCGACCGTGGTCCACCACGTAGATGACGTCAGCGCCGACGATGGTCGAGAGGCGGTGGGCGATCGCGATCGTCGTGCGCCCGTGCGCGGCGGTGTCGAGGGCCTGTTGGACTGCGCGCTCGGAGATCGTGTCGAGGGCGCTCGTCGCCTCGTCGAGGACGAGCACCTCGGGGTCCTTGAGCAGCACGCGGGCGATGGCGATGCGCTGCTTCTCGCCGCCCGAGAGCCGGTAGCCGCGCTCGCCGACGACGGTGTCATAGCCATCGGGGAAGGACACGATCGTCTCGTGGATGTTCGCAGCCCGCGCCGCCGCTTCGAGCTCCTCCTGGGTGGCATCGGCCTTCGCGTAGCGCAGGTTCTCCGCGATCGTGGCGTGGAAGAGGTAGGTCTCCTGGCTCACAATTCCGATGTGGCTCACGAGCGACTCGTGGTCGATCTCGCGGACATCCCGGCCCGCGAACCGTACTGATCCGGCACTCGCCTCATAGAAGCGCGGGATGAGGTAGGAGACCGTGGTCTTCCCGGCTCCGCTCGGCCCAACGAACGCCGCGAACTGCCCCGGCTCGATGGTGAAGGACACGTCGTCGAGGGTTGCGCGCTCCTCTCCGCGCGCGTCCGGGTAGCGGAAGGACACCCGCTCGAACTCGACCTCGCCGAGGCGCGAGGTGTCGACCGGGAGCGGAGCGGCGTCCGGCGCATCGACGATCGCGGGGCGCAGGTCGAGGTATTCGAAGATCCGGGCGAACAGCGCACCGGAGGTCTGGAGGTCGAGTGCCACGCGCATGATCGCGATGAGCGGGAACAGTAGCCGCGCCTGGACGGTCGTGAATGCGACGATCGTGCCAGCCGTGATGTTGACTGATCCCCCCGAGAGGAGCCACCCGGCCACGAGATACACGATCGCCGGAATGGACGACAGGAAGATGCTCACCAGAGCGAAGAAGTACTGCCCGCTCATCGCCTGCTTGATCTGAAGGCCAACGAGGTTCCGATTCTCGGCGGAGTACTTCCCGATCTCGTCCCGCTGCCGGTTGAAGCTCTTCGACAGGAGGATCCCGGAAACGCTCAGCGATTCCTGGGTGATCGCCGTCATGTCGGAAAGGGACTCCTGAGTCCTCGTCGCAATCCTGGCCCGAACCTGCCCCACCCGCCGCTGGGCCACGACCAGCAGTGGCATGAGCAGGACGGCAATGAGGGTGAGCTGCGGATTGAGCGCGAGCATCGCGACGAACGCCGCGATAACGGTCACAACGTTGCCGACCACACCTGAGACCGTATTGGCCAGGACATTGGCGACGCCGCCGACGTCGTTCTGCAGGCGCGACTGGATGACGCCCGTCTTCGTGCGCGTGAAGAAGCTGAGCTCCATCGACTGGAGGTGGCTGAACAGTCTCACGCGCAGCGAGCCCATCACCGCGTTGCCAACCGTCGACGTGACGTACGTCTGCCACACGCCGAGCAGCGCCGAGACGACGTAGACCGCGATCATGAGGCCCACGAGCTCAGCCAGCCGCGGAAGGTTCGGATGGCCCCCGGGAGGGAACAGGCCGTCGTCGAACGTCCTCTGGGTGAGCAGCGGCGGCACTACGGAGAGCGCCGCCCCTGCCAGCACCAGGACAACGGTGAGAATGAGCGAATACTTGTGCGGGGCGAACAGCTCCGAAATGCGGCGGAAAAGGTGCGGGATGCGCGGCGCCTCCGCATTGAGCTTCCGCTGCAGCGCGGCGTCGCCGCTCGAGATGCGGCCACCGCGGACGACGGCGGGTGGTCGCCCGGAAACGTTGTGGGACATAGGCCTCCTAGGCTAATCGGCCGCTCTATTCGGCAAGTATGAGGTAGAGCGCCTTGCGCGCCTCGTCGATGGCAGCCGCTGCCTTGGCGCGCTGCTCATCGGTCGAGGCGACTTTGAACTGGTGGAGCACGCCCATGAATTTCATGGCGCTTTCCATGAGGGCATCGGTCTCTTCGCTCCGGCCCGGGGCGGCTTCCCACGCCTTGCGGAGCTCTTCGGCGTGACCGGCGACGTACTCCCTGCCCGAATCGGTCAGCGTGTACTCCGTCCGCTTCCCTTCACCCGCCTGCTCGACAAGGTCCTCGTCGACAAGCTGCTGCAGCGTTGGGTAGACCGAGCCGGGGCTGGGGCGCCACATGCCGTTGGTGCGCTCGCTCGCGGCCTGGATGATGCCGTAGCCGGTGAGGGGCTGTTCGGCGAGTAGCGAGAGAATCATCGCCCGCACGTCGCCGCGGCTCGCTCGCCGGCCTCCTCTGGGCCCGAAA
The DNA here is from genome assembly GCF_000802235.1 of Sinomonas humi. GTDB lineage: Bacteria > Actinomycetota > Actinomycetes > Actinomycetales > Micrococcaceae > Sinomonas > Sinomonas humi. The sequence continues at coordinate 166,486 of NZ_JTDL01000141.1, read as the reverse complement.
CCGGGCGGGAAGCCGTGGCCGCGCCCGAATCCCGGGCCCCCGAAGCCGGGGCCGCCGAACCCCGGGCCGAAGCCGCCTGGCCCGCCGGGGCCGAAGCCGCGCCCCTCGTGATGGTGGTGTTCTGGGTGTCCGCGCATGGTGTCCTCCTGATCGTTAACGCAACCCGGATCCGATGTGATCCAGTACTTAACGATATATCGCTGACTGTCGAAGAACAAGTGTGAGACGAAAAGGGCCCCGCACCGGACTGGGTGCGGGGCCTGCGGAACTCGCTGTGTCAGGGCGGCCTCCTCCATCTCGGTGCCTGGAGAGGCCGGGTGGGCGGAATCCGACCATGATTGACAACGCGCCGTATGAGCAAGCGGCGTGTCGCGACACGACACGCCGGCTTCGCGGCTCAATCAAGGTCGGGATCCGGCGTCGGGCGACGACGCGCGGCGGCTACTTGCCCTGCCACCCCGTGTAGCACTCGGCGATGTAGGCGCGGCCGTGCTCGGACTCAAGCAGCGAGCGGAGCTCACCAAGCTGGCGCGAGCGGAAGAATGCGTGGTTCTCCTCGGTCGGGACGGTGTGGAGGAGCGTGGTCATCCAGTACGAGAAGTACTGTGCCTTCCACACGCGATCGAGGGCGCGCTCCGAATACGTGTCGATGAGCGCGCTCGAGCCGGTCTTGAAGTACGAGTCGAGGCTTTCGAACAGCAGCCGGACGTCGTGGAGCGCGAGGTTGAGGCCCTTGGCCCCGGTCGGCGGTACGGTGTGCGCGGCATCGCCGGCGAGGAACAGGTTGCCATACCGCATGGGGGTGTGCACGAAGGATCGGAACGGCAGCACGACCTTGTCGATGACCGGCCCCTCCTTGAGTTCGAAGCCGTTGCCGTTGACGCGCAGGCGCAGCTGCTCCCAGATCTGCTCCTCGGTCCAGTCCGCGGGGTTGGTCTTGGGATCGCACTGGAAGTACATGCGCTGCATCGTGTCCGTGCGCTGGCTGATGAGCGCGAAGCCGTGCGCCGAGTTCGCGTAGATGAGCTCGGGCGCGCTGCGGGGCGCCTCCGTGAGGATGCCGAACCATGCGAAGGGGTATTCGTTGAAGTACCACGTGCGCTCGGCCTCGGGAATCTGGACGCGGCAGTGCGAGCGCGAGCCGTCCGCGCCCACGAGCATCTCGGCCTCGATCTCCCATTCCTGGCCCTCGGCGTCCTTGAACTGCACCTTCGGGCGTCCGAGGAGGTCGCTCACCTGCGTCTCCGAGCACGAGTACCGGACATCGCCGCCGTCGGCCTCGCGCTGGGCGGCGAGATCGTCGAACACATCGTTCTGGGGGTAGAGCCAGACGGACTGCCCGGTGAGCCCCTTGAAGTCGATCCGGTGCCCCTCGCCATTGACGCGGAACTCTGTGCCCTCGTGCTCGTGGCCTTTGCGGAGCACGTTGTCGACACCCGAGCCGACCAGAAGGTCCACCGACCCCGCCTCGAGGATGCCTGCGCGGACGGTGTGCGAGATCGCCTCGCGGCTCCGGATCTCCACCACTGTGCTGTCGATGCCTGCGCGGTACAGCAGGTGCGAGAGCATGAGGCCCGCGGGCCCCGCCCCCATGATCGCCACTTGGGTCTTGTGGGTCTTGCGCTCGGTCATCGTCGTCGCTCGCTTTCTGCTTCTTCTGCGGGCCGGCCCGCCCGTCTTTGGGCGGCGGCTGACGTCTACTTCGAGTGTGCGCCGAATCACGACGACGGCGTTACCGGCTTTCCGTTCAACGGAACCCCAGTGGGCGGTATCCGTACCCGAGAGCCGCTGGGAGGGGAGTTGGCGTACCCGAAACGACGAGGGAGGGGAGTTGGCGTACCCGAAACAGGTCCGGCGGGGCTAGGGAGTGGGGGCCAGGGCACCCAGCTGGCGGCCGATGCCGCGAGCCGCCGTGCGGAGGGCCGGCACGATCTGGTGGATGCGGACTTCCGCGAGCGGGACGACGACGCCGATCGCCGCCACAGTCCGCCGCTGACGGTCTTCTATCGGCACCGCGATGCCCCACGTCTCCGGGTCGACAACCCCCGCGAGCTCCGCGTAGCCGCGCTCCGCTGAGGTCGCGAGAAGCCGGCGGACATGATCGGCGTCGACTTTGCCTGCAGGATCCTTGAAGCGGGCAAGGTAGGCGTTCTGGGCAGCGCGCGGCTGGCCGGACATGAGGGCCACCCCCGCCGAGGAGATGTGGACAGGCATCCGGCCGGCCACCTTCGCCCGGTTCGCCACCGAGCCGCGGCGAGAGAGCCGCTCGACGAACAGGACGTCGTCGCCCTGCAGGACTCCGAGGTTGACGTTCTGGTTGAGGACCTGGTGGATGTCGTCCATGAAGGGGAGGGCGGCCTGCCGCAGAAGGAGGATCGGCGAGTTGCGATTCACGAGTTCCCACAGGCGCAGGCCGACCTGGACCTTTCCGCCCGGCGCCTGTTCGAGCAGCCGATAGTCCGCGAGTTGACGCACGAGCCGGTGCGCGCTCGTGAGCGGAAGTCCCGAGCGCTCGGCCAGCTCGGTAAGCGGGAGCGAGCTGACGCCCTCCGGAAACGCCTCGAGGACCCTGACCACCCGGTCGACGACGGAGTCTCCCGAACTCGAATTGGCCACTGAACGCCCTTCTGTTCAACGGAAGACCAAGCTTTCACTTTGCACTCTCGGCCACGCCCAGCGCAAGCTGCTGGCCGCGTTTGTCCAATCGGTTGAAATCTGAAGCGTGCCCCTTCCCGACGATGCGCCATTCGGCCAGACTGGTCTTGTTCCGTTCGTACATAAGGATTGAAGGCAGCGGCTTTCGAGCCACCCAGTGAAGCAGCCGCCGGGGAAGTTGCTGGACGTCCCAGACGCCTCACCAGCGTCTGCCTTCGCGAACCGGGAACTGTGCCGATCCGTTCCGGCGCAGCACCGCTTGGCGAGAGCTGACAACTTAATCGGAGGTTGCTGCCATGCCGGACCGTCTTCCTCGTCGACTTCAGGGCCTGCTCCGCGAGTTCGTTTCTCGCGCCGAGGAGCTCATGCGCTTGCAGGAGCACATGAATGGCCTGCTCTCCGCGGTCGTATCGATCGCTGAGGATCTGGCACTCCAGCCCGTTCTCGAGCGCGTCGTGGAATCCGCCCGTGTCCTCGTAGGCGCCCGGTACGGGGCCTTGGGAGTCATCGCCGAAGGCCACACGCTCAGCCACTTCGTCACGGCTGGAACCGACGAGGAAACTGCGCAACTTCTCCGCGAGCTGACCTCTGGCCAGGGCGCCCTCGGCGAGCTCCTCCGCGACCCGCGGCCGGTGCGGCTCCACGACCTCCGCGACCTTTCGGTCTCGGCCGCGTTCCCCGCAGACGACCCGCCGCTGCACACGCTTCTCGAGGTCCCCATCAAGGTGCGGGACAGCGTCTTCGGCAATCTCTACCTGACCGAGAAGGAAAACGGGGAAGAGTTCTCGATCGAAGACGAAGAGCTCGCAGCGGCCTTCGCGGCGGCGGCCGGCGTCGCCATCCAGAACGCGCGGCTCTATGACGACAGCCGACGACGCCAGCGCTGGCTCGAGGCGAGCATGGTGGCGAGCACGACTCTGATCGCCCCGGGCGGGGCTGTCTCCGGCGCCGACATGACGGCCGACCTCGATGCATCAGCCGACCTTGACCTCGTCGCCGAACGCGCCCTCCACGCCAGTGACTCCGTGCTCGCAGTCATCGCCCGCCCCGGTGACGAGCGCCTTGAGGTGCGCACCGCCGTCGGCGCCCTGGCCTTGGTCGCTGGGGAGGACATTCCCTTCTCACCGGCCCTCCAGAAGGTGGACGAACTGGGCAAGCCGGTCATCATCAGTGACGCCGAGGAGATCTTCGGGCCAGTATGCGCGGAGAAGCTCGGCGAGATCCTCGCCGTTCCACTGGGCCACAGCGGCATCGGGAACCGGCTCCTCATCTTGGCCCGGGGCGAGGGCACCGGCCCCTACCCGCCGTCGGACCTCGATTCCTCGGCGGTGTTCGGCTCCCACGTCGGGCTCGCCCTGGATCTCAACCGCGCCAACCGCCAGCGCGAGCACGCGCTGCTCTCAGTCGATCGCGACCGGATCGCTCAGGATCTTCACGACCTAGTGATCCAGAGGCTCTTCGCCGCCGGGCTCAGCGTCCAGAATCTGCGGCGCTTCACGACCGACCCCACCGCGGAGGCCCGCATCACCAAGGTCACCGAGGAACTGGACGAGACGATCCGGGAGTTGCGGAACACCATCTACTCCCTGCGAGCAGAGGAAGACGAGGACGAATCCTTCTCCCGGACCCTCTTGAACACCGTCCGGGAGGGCCTCCTGAACTCGCCGATCCGGCCGCGGATCAGCGTAGCCGGCCGCATCGACGAGGTCCCCGCGTCGATAGCCCGCCAGCTCCTCGCCGTCGTCTCCGAAGCTGTGAGCAATGCGGTGCGGCATTCGGGGGCTCGTGGAGTGAGCGTCTCGGTTGCGCGCGAGGACGGACTGCTCGAGGTGGTCATCGAGGACGACGGGCGGGGATTCTCGGACCCCAAGCGTCTGAGCGGCCTTGCGAACATGGAACAGCGGGCCGCTTCCCTCGGAGGGACGAGCGTTTTCGAGAGCACGCCCGGCGAGGGCACGAAGATTACCTGGCGAGTCCCGCTCCCGGAGTAGTTCGGCTTATGCCTGTCCGGTCTGGGCGAGGTAGAGGGCGGCCTGCGTCCGGCGCTCGAAGCCCAGCTTGGCTAGCATCGACGAGACGTAGTTCTTGACCGTCTTCTCCGCGAGCCGAAGCTCCTCGCCGATCTGACGATTCGTCAGCCCGTGGCCGATGAGCTCAAGGACTCGGCGCTCCTGAGGGCTCAGAACGTCCAGACGCGGGTCGGACATGGCGCCTGCCACCATCCCCTTGAGCGCGGCATCGCGCAGGATCGGGTCGAAGAGGGATTCGCCCTTGGCCGCTCGCCGAATCGCGTTGGCGAGATCGTGGTTGCGGATCTGCTTGAGGATATAGCCCGAGGCGCCGGCCAGGATCGCAGCACGGAGGGCTTGGTCGTCGTCGTAGCTCGTGAGGATGAGGCAGCGGATCCGTGGATCCACAGAGCGCACCTCCCGGCAGACCTCGATCCCAGTGCCATCGGACAGCCGCCCGTCCAGCACGGCGACATCAGGCTTCAGAGCCGGGATCCGGCGCCCCGCTTCATGGGCAGAATCGCTCTCCCCGACGATGTCCATCCCCTCATGCTCGAGCAGGTCACGAAGGCCCTGACGCACGAGCTCGTGATCATCCAGGATGAACACCCGGATCGCGTCGACCCGGGTGCCTTCCACTGCGGTTGTTGTCATGCCGAGACCGTCTCCCATCGCTTCGATAACTCCCCTTGATCCGCGACGCCCCCACGCGCGACGCCCGGCGAGAGACAAGCCCTTCACCGAGCAGCAAGTTCCCAGTCTGGGATCGAGCGAGGCCGGAAGGCTAGGGACCAAAGTCAGTGGTCTGCGTCGTACGCGCGGGTCCAGTTCGTCGCGACTCGCCCGATATTCACCTCAATCAGGCGGAATAGGGACTTTTAGCCCTATAGTGGCCGACCTCACATCTGGGATCCTGATGGAGGTGCTGTCCCAAGGGTCCTCAGAGTGCGAGGCCGAAGGATGCGCCGTCCGCCCTCAGCTGGGGATCAGGCAGCGGTTCCCGCGGACAGAGTTCGATGTATTTTGGCCCGCCCCAATGACGGTGGCGCGGCCGTGGAAAGGAAACGGCATGTTCGCCGACACCCCCGCCACTGTTCGTCCCCGACTTCACGCCCTGCCCTCCGAAGCCGAAACCTCCCGTTCGCGTTCCCTTCGGGCCCACCCCTCGAATCACCAGCCATCTCAAAAGGTTCCTCCGCAGCCGCCGGTCGATGAGGACCTCGTCTCCCGCTGGGAGAGGCTCCGGCTCGTGCTCGTCGGCCAAGGGCTCAGCGACAGCGAAGCCCGAACCGAAGTAGCCCGCATCGCCGCGGGCAAAGTGTGGGACGAGTTCGCGGACGAACTCCGCCAGCACCGAGCGGCCGGGCGCCAGAAGGAAGCGAACGCCCTGGCCGTCGGGCTCCGCTCGATGCAGGGCCTGACGCAGCCGATCCTGCGCCACCCGGGCGATGTCGCCATCGCCCGCTCAGCGCTCGGCCGTGCACGCCGGCGGCTCAGCCACAACGGCACCTTGCTCGACAGGCTCCAGGAGTGGCCCAACCCCCTGCGGCGCGCCGAGAGCGCGTTCCGGATCCTCGACGCCTTCTTGCGCCTCGCCTGATCCGGGCCGCCCGCGCGCTCCAGCCCGAGCCCCGCGCCGCGGCCCTACGCCGCGCTCCAGCCCATTTCTGCCCGCGCCGAGGCCGTGTCGCGGCGAAAACGTCGGCGTGTCCGGCCCCTCGGCGAACAGAAGTGGGCTGGAACGCGCGGCTCGGCGCCAGGCACCCCGCGTCGGGCGGGTCAGAACGGCTCAGAACGGGTTCAGAACGGGTATTGCGGAACGTCCGGCCGCATCGTGAGCCATTGGACCTCCGTGAAGGCCTCGATATTGGCCGCTGCCCCGCCGAAGCGCGAGCCTGTGCCCGAGACGCCGACACCTCCGAACGGCGCATTGGCCTCGTCCGAAACCGTCTGCTCGTTGATGTGCACCTTGCCCGAGCGAACCCGGTCGGCGATCTTCATGGCCATCCCGAGGTCGCCGATGATCCCCACGGACAGGCCGTACTCGTTCGCGTTCACCATCCCAACCACCTCGTCGACCGAGGAGAACCTCGTAACGGGTGCGACCGGCCCGAAGATCTCCTCGACGAACGCGGGGTTGTCGAGCGCGAGGTCGGCGAGGACGGTCGGCCGGTAGAACAGGTCCTCGTAGGTACCGCCCGCCGTCAGCCTGCCGCCCTGAACCACGGCCTCCTGCACGATGCCGTCGATCTTGTCGCGCTGCCGTTCGTCGATCACCGGCCCGAGCGCCACTTCTGCGGCCGTCGGGTCGCCGACGGGCAGGTTGTCGGCCTTGGCCGAGAGTTCGGCGACGTAGTCGTCGTACAGGGACTCGTGCACGAAGTGCCGCCCGGTGGTCATGCAGATCTGGCCCTGATGCATGAAGGAACCGAAGGCTCCAGCCGATGCCGCCTTCGTCAGGTCGGCGCCGGGGAGGACGATGAGCGCGCTGTTGCCGCCGAGTTCGAGGTGGACCCGCTTGAGCAGTCGCGCGCCGAGGGCACCAACCTTGCGGCCGGCTTCGGTCGATCCGGTGAAGGAGATGGTAGCGACCTCGGGTGCTTCGACGACCGCGGCCCCGACGGGAGCGTCTCCAGGAAGGAGCGAGAGCACCCCGGCGGGCAGCCCAGCCTCCTCGAAGATCCGCATGAGGGCCACGCCGCCGCTGACGGCTGTACGAGGATCGGGCTTGAGGAGGACCGCGTTGCCGAGTGCGAGGGCGGGGGCGACCGAGCGGATTGCGAGGACCAGCGGGAAGTTGAACGGAGCGATCACACCGACGACGCCGGCCGGACGGCGCCGTGCGAAGGACCACCGGTTCTCGTCCGAAGGAAGCACCTCACCGTGCGGGTGGGAGGGCAGGGCGGCGGCCTCATAGCATTCATTTGCTGCGAGGTGCGTCTCGAGGGCGGCCTTGGGCGGGATGCTGCCGGCCTCACGGACTATCCAGTTCTGGATCTCGGCGCCGTGCTCTTCCCACAGCTGCCCCGCGCGGCGCAGGACGGCGGCGCGTTCCTCGGGCTTCGCGGCCGCCCAGCCAGCTTGCGAATCAGCAGCCAACGCCGCTGCGCTCAGGACGTCTTCTCGGTTCGCGATTCCAGCGGTGCCGAGAACCTGCCCTGTCGCTGGCTCGACGATGTCGGAGACGCCGCCCGTCGACTCGACCCAGCCGCCGACGTTGATCCTGCCGCCCCAGATTGCTGCGTCGAGAAGAGCCACGGTGTTCCTCCTGCCCGGGATTGTTGGCTTCCGATGGGTCGGGGATCCAACCCGGGTTAATCCAACAATTCTGGGAGGCGAGAAGGGAAGAGCCGACGGAGCGGGCTAGGGCTTTAGCCCACCCCTGCGGCGCGTGCGGCGTCCGCGATTCCAGCCGCCGTCTTTCGCAGCTCCGGCACGAGGCGCTGTACGTCCGCGTCCCTGTCCTCGGCTCCCTCGAGCCGCGCGGACAGGGCGAGGTTGATCGCTGCGAGCGTGCGACCGTCCGCACCTTGCAGGGGGACGGCCAGCGAGCGCAGGCCCACCTCGAGCTCCTGGTCGACGACGGCGTATCCCTGCGCCCGTACCCGCGTCAGCTCCGCTTCGATCGCCTCACGCGACGTGAGGGTGCGGGGCGTGAGCGGCTCGAGGCGAGCGGTGGCGAAGTACGCTTCGAGGTCGCCGGGCGAGAGGGCCGCGAGCAGGACGCGTCCCATCGACGTGGCGTGCGCCGGGAATCGGGTTCCGGGTGAGATCCCGACGGAGATGATGCGCCGCGTGTGGATCCGTGCGAGGTACACGATGTCCGTCCCATCGAGGATGGCCATCGACGTGGATTCGCCCTCGCGGTGCGAGAGGTCCTCGAGGAACGGCTGCGCGAGTTCGGGCAGCCGCTGCCCCGAGAGGTACGCGTACCCGAGCTGCAGCACGAGGGGGGTGAGCGCGAAGAGGCGCCCATCGGTGCGCATGTACCCGAGCTCCACGAGCGTGTGCAGGAATCGTCGCGCCGTCGCGCGGGTCAGGTCGGTGCGGGCGGCGACTTCGGAGAGCGTCATCTCCTGATGCTCAGCGTCGAACGCGCGGACGACGGCGAGTCCACGCGCAAGGGACTGCACGAACTGGTCGCCGGGCGCTGACGCCGCCTCACCCATCACCGTTCCACCCTTCCGCGTCTCCGATGTCCCTCACCAACACGAGCAGCCGCACACCAGCACAGTCGTCCCTCGAAGGCATAACCGTTCTTCGTGAGCACCGAACATGCCTCCAAGGGACGGTCATCGCAACACTACGTTCTCAGCCAGCGAGCAGTGGGACGTCCACGAGCTGCTCGAGCTCCTCGAAGGTGATGCCGAACGTCTCCCGCACGCGCACGCCGTCGTCCGTGATGAGGAAGACCGCCTTGTCCGTGTACACCCTCGTCACGCAACCCACGCCCGTGATCGGGTATGTGCACTCGGGGACGAGCTTGGACTTCCCGTCCTTGCTGAGCAGCGTCATCATGACGTAGACGTCCTTCGCACCGGTCGCGAGGTCCATCGCTCCCCCGACGGCGGGGATCGCGTCGGGCGCACCAGTGTGCCAGTTCGCGAGGTCTCCCTTCGCGGAGACCTGGAACGCGCCGAGCACACACACGTCGAGGTGGCCCCCGCGCATCATCGCGAACGAATCTGCGTGGTGGAAGTAGCTCGCCCCCGGCAGCTCGGTAACGGGGATCTTGCCGGCGTTGATGAGGTCCGGGTCGATCTCCGCGCCCTTGGCCTCCGGCCCCATGCCCAGCATCCCGTTCTCCGTGTGGAGCGTGATGTTCTGCTCGGCGGTCAGGTAGTTCGAGACGAGAGTCGGCTGGCCGATGCCGAGGTTCACGAACGAGCCCGGAGCGATGTCCCGCGCCACCAGTCGAGCGAGGTCGTCGCGGCCGAGCGGGGTGTCGCTGCTCTTGGGCGTGCCGCCGTAGTTGGCCGCGTCCTGAGTCGCGGACGACGTCGAAATCTCACTCATGCTCTCAGCCCACCTTCACGATCGTGTTGACATAGATGCCCGGCGTCACGACGTTCTCGGGGTCAAGGCCGCCGACGGGCACGACCTCGGACACCTGCGCAATGGTCTGCTTCGCGGCCGCGGCCATGATCGGGCCGAAGTTCCGCGCCGTCTTGCGGTACACGAGGTTGCCCTTGCCGTCCGCCTTGAGCGCCTTGATGAGGGCGACATCAGCATGGATCGGCGTCTCGAAGACCTGCCACTTGCCGTCTAGGAATCGCGTCTCCTTGCCCTCCGCGAGCATGGTGCCGTAGCCGGTCGGCGTGAAGAATCCGCCAATCCCGGCCCCTGCAGCGCGGATGCGCTCCGCGAGGTTGCCCTGCGGGACGAGCTCGAGCTCGATCTCCCCCGCGCGGTACTTCGCGTCGAAGTGCCACGAGTCGCTCTGCCGTGGGAACGAACAGATCATCTTGCGGACGCGGCCCTCCTTGATGAGGAGCGCGAGGCCCTCGTCGGCCTGGCCCGCGTTGTTGTTGACGACCGTGAGATCACGCGCGCCGCTCTGCAGCAATGCGTCGATGAGCTCGAACGGCTGCCCGGCATTGCCGAAGCCGCCGATCATGACCGTCGAGCCGTCCTGAACCCCTGCGACGGCCTCGGCGACGGTGTCCTTGAATTCCAACATCTGCCCGGCCCCTTACTCTGCACTCTGCTTTGCAGCAGTCACGTTCTCGAGCACCACGGCGAGCCCCTGACCCACCCCGATGCAGATGGCAGCGACGCCCCAGCGCTCACCGCTGCGCTGCAGGCTGCGCGCGAGCGTCCCCAGGATGCGGCCACCGGACGCTCCGAGAGGATGGCCCATCGCAATGGCCCCGCCGTGCTGGTTCACGATCTCGGGGTCGATCTTCCACGCGTCGAGGCACGCGAGCGACTGCGCCGCGAACGCCTCGTTGAGCTCGACGGCGCCGACCTGGTCCCACGTGATGCCTGCCTTGGCGAGAGCGCGGTTGGCGGCCTCGACTGGGGCGAAGCCGAAGAACTGCGGCTCGTTCGCGGCGGCGCCGCGGCCCGCGATGCGGGCGATGGGCTCGAGGCCGATCGTCCCGGCCGCCGCCTCGGAGCCGAGGAGCACAGCGGACGCGCCGTCCGAAAGCGGTGAGGCGTTGCCCGCCGTCACGGTACCGCCCGTGGTCGAGCCGGAGCGGTCGCCATTGTCGGGGCGGAACGACGTCCGCAGGCCCGCAAGCTTCTCGGCGCTCGAGCCAGGCCGGATGCCCTCGTCGCGGGTGAGGTCCGTGCCAGGTACGGGTACGACGAGGTCATCGTAGAAGCCGTCGTTCCATGCCTTGTCCGAAAGGTTGTGCGAGCGGGCGGCGAACTCGTCCTGCCGGTCGCGGCCGATCGCATGCCGCTCGCGCAGCTGCTCAGTGGCCTCACCGAGGGAGACGGTCCATTCCGAGGGCATCTTGGGGTTCACGAGGCGCCAGCCGAGCGTCGTCGAGGAGAGCTTCAGGTCCCCGGCCGGATACGGCTTCTCGGTCTTCGGGAGCACCCACGGCGCACGGCTCATCGATTCGACGCCGCCCACCAGGACGACGTCGGCGTCGTCCACCGCGATCTGGCGCGAGGCGATCATCGCGGCATCGAGCGACGAACCGCAAAGCCGGTTGACGGTCGTGCCGGGGATCGACGTCGGGAGGCCCGCGAGGAGCGTGGCCATGCGGGCGACGTTGCGGTTCTCCTCACCGGCGCCGTTCGCGTTGCCTAAGATGACCTCGTCAAGGGCACCGGCTTCCAGAGCCTCAGCGGTGAGGCCCGGAGCACGATCGACGATGGCGCGGACGATGTGCGCGGCCAAGTCGTCGGGGCGGACGGCAGCGAGGCCGCCGCCGAACTTTCCGAACGGGGTTCGAACGGCGTCGTACACAAATGCTTCAGTCACTGTTGTTCCTTATTGTTTGCTGCGTCGCTGTCTTCTGCGTCGACGTCAGCCAGAGTCTTCTGCGCCACCTTGAACGCCGTATTGGCGGACGGGACCCCGCAGTAGATGGCGGACTGCAGGATGACTTCCTTGATCTCGTCGCGCGTGAGCCCATTGCGAAGGGCGGCGCGCACATGCATGGCGAACTCGTCCCAGTGGCCGTGGGCGATCATGGCCGTGAGCACGGCGACCGAACGCATCTGGCGGCTCAGGCCCGGCCTGGTCCAGATGCCTCCCCATGCGATGCGGGTGATCATGTTCTGGAACTCGGCAGTGAACTCGTCCGTGTTCGCGTTCGCCCGGTCGACGTGCGCGGCGCCGAGCACCTCCCGCCGGACCTCCATGCCGCCGTCGTACAGCGCGCGCTGGGTGGCGTCGGGCTGGACGGCGCCGGCCCGCGCGTCGTCCTTCCAGTTCTCCCCCACCTGCTGCGCGCTCACTCCGCACCCTCGTTCTCGTAGGCGGTCGCGAAGTGCTTGCGCAGCAGCTCGGCGACGGCGGCGGGATTCTCGGTCGGCGCGATGTGGGCAACTCCGGGGAGTTCGACGGCGGCCCCCCGCTGCGCGTGTTCGGCCATCCATTGGGCGTCCGAGAATGGGCACACGGAGTCGTACTCGCCTGCGACGGCGAGGAACGGGACGGCGATCTCGCCGAAGCGGTCGCGGACGTCGTAGGCGGCGATCGCGCGGCAGACGGCGGCGTATCCGAAGCGATCGGCGTCGCGGAGGGTGTGCAGTAGCCGCGATGATTCGCTCGGGTGCTCGCCGAGGAAGCCGGGCGCAAACCAGATCTCGGCGGAGGCCTGGAGGCGGACCGCCGTGCCCTGCTTGGCGACGAGCTCGGCGCGCTCGGCGTAGCCCTCAGCGCCGTTGAAGCGCGCCGACGAGCAGAACATCGCGAGGCTCAACAGGCGGTCAGGGTGGCGCAGAGCGAGTTCCGCGCCCGTGGCACCTCCCACGGAGTCGCCAGCGTAGTGGAACCTCGCCCCGGGGGCGATCGAGTCGACGAGTCCGACGACGGCGTCCGCAAGATCGGCGACGCTGAAGGCCGTGCCGGGTTCCGCAGCGGGAGAGACGCCGTGGCCCGGGAGGTCCCATCCAAGGACGTCGTAGTCCTCCCCGAGGAGGCGCGCGACCGCGTCCCACATGACCGTCGACGTCCCGAGCGACGGCCCCAGGACTACGAGCTCCTTCTCGCCCAGCTGCTCCCGCGGGGAAAGCCGCACGGCACGGATCTGTGGCACGCTCACGTCTGTCGCGTTCCTTTCTTTCGTTGCGGGTCGTGGCGGCGCTCGGCCGCGGTTTCTTCGTAGGTCTTCAGGATCCGGTCGACGATCCCGGCCGCGTCGCCCTGGTATCCGGCGGGGTCGAGCAGCTCGTCGAGCCGGGCGTCGAAGTCTTCTTCGGCGCCATCTGAGCGCACGACGGCGCGCAGCTCCTTGCGCAGGACGCGCGCCTGATCGGCGGGGTCGCTTCCTGCCTGCAGCGCGGCGTCGACGGCACGCTGGACGCCCGAGCGTCCCCCCTCTGCCTCAGGGGAGAGCTCGAGCATGAGGCGCTCGCTCACGAGCAGCGGCCCGGTCAGGTCGAGATTGCGGCGCATCCGATCCGGGAACACGCGCAGCCCCTCGACGAGCTCGCGGAGCGACGTCGCCGCCCCGCCCGCAAGGCGCAAGAGCTCCCGGAGGGAGGCCCACTCGCTGTGCCAAGCGCCGCCGGTGCGTTCGTCCTCGCTCAGGGCCGCGGCCATCTCGAGCTGCATCGTCTGGGCTGGCGCCTGCAGCGCGGCCGAACGGATGAGCGCCGAAAGGGCCGGGTTCTGCTTCTGCGGCATCGCCGAGGATCCCCCGCGGCCCTCCGCGAGCGGCTCGCCGAGTTCCGCGATCTCGGGACGGGCGAGCAGCATGACGTCGTTCGCCACGTGCCCAGCGGCCGCGGTCACCGATGCAAGCGCGTGGCCGAGGTCCGTGACAGGGCCGCGGAATGACTGCCAGGGCGCAACGGCGGCATCAAGGCCGCAGCGCTCTGCCCAGTCAGCGGCAAGAGCGGCCGGTTCGCCGCCAAGGGCGACGAGGGAGGCGTTCGTTCCCGCGGCTCCCCCGCACTGCACGGGGAAGCCCAGCGAGGCGAGCCGCGACTCGGCGTGCGCGACCCCTTGCAGCCAGTTTGCGGCCTTGAGCCCGAAGCTCGAGGGCAGCGAGTGCTGGGTGAGCGTCCGGGCCACTTGGGGCGTGGACCGGTAGCGATCGGCGAGCGTGGCAAGCGCCTCGGCGGCCGGGCTCAGGTCCGCGAGGATCCCTGCGACTGCCCGCTTCGCGATCAGCATGAGCGCCGAATCGAGCACGTCCTGACTCGTGAGGCCCTTGTGGACGGCGGCCTTTCCCGGCTCCAAGGTCGCCTCGCGGAGCGCCTTGACCAGCGGGATGACGGGGTTGCCGCCGCCCTGCGAAGCTTCGGCGAGCCGCGCGCCGTCGTACGTTCCCGCCGTCGTGCCCTGCCTGACGGCGTCCCGGACAGCGCTGCCAGCCCCCGCCGTGGCGAGGCCCGCCGCCTCGAGCGTCTCCGCCCACGATGCCTCGAGTTCGAGCATCGCGGCGACAATCGCGTCGTCGCCCGTCACTCCCGAGATGGCCGGGTCGGCCCAAGCCGGGGACAGCAGGCCCCGATCCGCAGGATCGAAGGGCGGCACGGCAAAACGGCTGGTGCTGGCGGCGGGATCCGTCATCGTTTCTCAGCCCTCGGCGTGGAAATCGAGGAACACGGTCTCGTCCTCGCCCTGGAGGCGGATGTCCCAGTGGAGCGAGCCGTCGGCAAGACGCTCAGCAATCAGCGTCTTGCGGCGCGCGGGCTCAAGCGAGCTCAAGAGGGCGTCGTTCTCGAGCGCCTCCGTGTCCTCTGGCAGGTAGACGCGCGTGAAGAGGCGGTTCATGAGGCCGCGCGCGAAGACGGCGACCGCGAAGAACGGCGCCTTGCCGGGCTCGGTCGGGCCGGGATTGACCGTCGAGAAGACGTACTTGCCCGTGTTGCCGACCGGGGTGCGGCCCCAGCCCGTGAACGTGTAGCCGTCACGGACGAGCGAGCCGGTCTCGTTCGGGATGTTGCCGTTCGAGTCGGCTTGCCAGATCTCGACGAGCGCGTCTGGAATGGGAGCGCCATTGCCGTCGAAAACCGTGCCGTGGAGCTTGATGCTGTTCGGGCTGCCCGCCGGGACGAGCTCGCCGCCCTTCTCGAACGGCAGCGCGTAGCCGAAGAAGGGGCCGACCGTCTGGCCGGGGGTGGGGGTCAGCTTCTCAGTGCTCACCGGCTTTTCAGTGCTCATCATCGCCCTGCTCTCCGTACGCCTCGTTCTCGGTCCATGTCCGCTTCGGGCCCGTGAGGACGATGTCCCACTCGTACCCCAAGGCCCATTCAGGCGAGGTGAGGTCATGGTTGTAGCGGGCCACAAGGCGCTCCCGCGCGTCTTGATCGACGATCGATTGGTAGATCGGGTCCAGCGGGAAGAGCTGGTCGCCCGGGAAGTACATCTGGGTGACGATCCGCTGGGTGAACTCCGTGCCGAAGAGGCTGAAGTGGATGTGCGCCGGGCGCCAGGCGTTCAGGTGGTTCTTCCACGGGTAGGCACCGGGCTTGATCGTGAGGAACTCGTACGAACCGTCCGGGCCCGTGATGCAGCGGCCCACGCCCGTGAAGTGCGGATCGAGCGGCGCGGGGTGCTGGTCGCGCTTGTGGATGTAGCGGCCCGCGGAGTTCGCCTGCCAGATCTCGACGAGCTGGCCCGCAACCGGGCGGCCATTGCCGTCGAGCACCTTGCCCCGCAGGACCATCCGCTCGCCCAGCGGCTCCCCGCCGTGCTGGATGGTCAGGTTCGACTCGAGCGCATGCACATCCTGATGCCCGAACGCCGGGCTGTAGAGCTCGATCGTCTCGGGGTCTGCGTGGTGCAGGCTCTTGGTGGGGTGCCGCAGGATCGAGCTGCGATACGGGGGGTAGTCGACGCGCGGCTGGACCTCCGCGGGTTGGCCGGCGGCGCGAGCCGCTCGGTAGCCCTCTTCGATGTCCCGAATCTCCTGGCTGACGATCGCCTGATTGTCAGCGGCTGCGTCGGACGATTTGACGGGCTCGCCCATAGTTCCTCCTCTAGCTTCCTTGCTGAGTGCCCCGCGTGCGGCACCGTCTCCTCTTCGAGGGTAACGGACGTTCGCCTCCTGTACAACTGTTCGTAATGCGAACAGCGACGCGCGGGCCGGTTGCTTCAGGCTAGGGGCGAGACGCGGCTAGGGGTAGAGGTTCTTCCGATGAACGGAAGAACCTCTCTGAGGTCTCCAGACGAACCCGGTCCAGCCCACTTCTGACCCCGGGACACGAGGCGTTTTCGCGACACGCAGCGCCCTGCACTGATTGGGAAAACACAACCGGGCGGGAACGCGACCCCCTTTTGCGTTCGAGCCACCTGTGAGTAGGTCTGAGAGAACCTTCCTCCGCTCAGCCCAACGGGCGTACTCATAGATACGTCAGCAAAGCTCGATCAGGAGAACACCCTCATGCGCTACCGCAAACTCGGCAGTTCCGACCTCGAAGTCTCCGAGATCTCACTCGGCTCCTGGCTCACGTTCTCGGGCGGTGTCGAGGCCGAGCAGACCCGAGCCTGCACCGAAGCGGCCTTCGACGCCGGCATCAATTTCTTCGACACGGCGAACGTGTACGGTCGCGGAGCAGCCGAAACGGCCTGGGGCGAAATCCTCTCGAAGCACCCGCGCGACTCGTACATCCTCGCGACCAAGGTGTTCGGCGAAATGTCCGATACCGACTCCGGCCTCTCGGCCGATCAGATCGCGAAGCAGATCGACGCCTCCTTGACCCGCCTGCAGACCGACTACGTGGACCTCTACCAGGCTCACCGCTTCGACGCCTCGGTGCCCATTGAGGAGACGGTCGAGGCGTTCCAGAAGGTCGTCGAGCAGGGCAAGGCCCGCTACCTCGGATTCAGCGAGTGGACCCCCGAACAGATTCAGGCCGCGATCGACATCGCAGGCCCGGATCTCTTCGTCTCGTCCCAGCCGCAGTACTCCATGCTGTGGCAGGCACCCGAGGCCGAGGTGTTCCCGCTGTGCGCGGCGAACGGCATCTCCCAGATCGTGTGGTCGCCGCTCGCCCAAGGCGTCCTCACCGGCAAGTACAAGCCGGGGCAGCCGATCCCCTCGGACAGCCGATTCGCGAGCGAGACCATGAACGTTTCGAAGGACAGGCTCATCACGGATCCGATCCTCGAGGCGGTCCAGCGCCTCGTGCCGATCGCGGAGGGCGCGGGCATCAGCCTTCCGACCATGGCACTCGCTTGGGTCCTCCGCCGGAGCGAGCTCGCCTCCGCGATCACGGGCGCCTCGCGGCCGGAACAGGTCCATTCGAATGCTTCGGCCTCCGGCGTCGAACTGAGCGACGACGTCCTCAAGGCCATCGACGAGGCCCTCGGCGACGTCGCGGTCAAGGAACCGACGCTCGCACCCAACGCGCAGACGGGTGTCAAGCACCGCTAGGCCGCACCGCTCGACTTCGGCGAGCTACCGAAAAGACCGAGCCAGCAAGAAGACAAGGAGGACGACGACGGCGAGAGGCGCCGTCGTCGTCCTCCTTGTCTTTTCTCGTCTGCGGGTCATCAGGCGAGGGCCCGCAGACAGGGGCTTGAAGAGCCACGGGTGTGAGCCCTACCATAGTGAGCGATATTAGAACTTGCTGTTCCATTATCGAACATGAGCGAATGGCGACAGCCAGCCACAACGAAGTGAGGAAAGCCCGTGCAGTTCCACCACCACGGATACGTCTCCGGTGACCCGCGTATCCAGCCAGCCGCCGGCGTCGGCATCGATCGTCCAGAGGACCTTCCGGACCAGGTCGACGTGCTCATCGTGGGGACGGGTCCCGCGGGCATGATCACGGCCGCGCAGCTCTCCCAGTTCCCCGACATCACGACGCGGATCGTCGAGCGTCGTGGGGGCAGGCTCGTGATCGGCCAGGCGGATGGCATTCAGGCGCGCAGCGTCGAGACGTTCCAGGCCTTCGGCTTCGCCGAGCGGATCACTGCAGAGGCGTACCACATCACCGAGATGGCGTTCTGGAAGCCGGACCCCTCCGACCCGTCGCGGATCATCCGCGGCGGCCGGGCGGTCGACGACGAGATGGGCATCAGCGAATTCCCTCACCTCATCGTCAACCAGGCCCGCGTCCTCGACTACTTCGCCGAGTTCATGGCGAACTCGCCTTCCCGAATGAAGCCGGACTACGGCTACGAATTCCGTGGTCTTGAGGTCGACGGCGAAGGCGAGTACCCGGTGGCCGTCACCTTGGTGCACACCGCCGGACAGCTCGAGGGCCAGAAGCGCACGGTTCGCGCCAAGTACGTCGTGGGAGCCGACGGCGCGCGCAGCAAGGTGCGGCAGTCGATCGGCTGCACCCTCGCTGGCGATCAGGCCAACCATGCGTGGGGAGTAATGGACGTCCTCGCCGTGACCGATTTCCCCGACATCCGCGAGAAGTGTGCGATTCAGGCCGAGAGCGGCAGCATCCTCCTCATTCCCCGCGAGGGAGGGCATCTCTTCCGCATGTACGTCGACCTCGGCGAGGTCGCGGCGGACGACAACGGCGCCGTGCGCAAGACGACGATCGAGCAGATCATCGCCAAGGCCAACGAAATCATGCACCCCTACACCGTCGAGGTGCGCAACGTCGCGTGGCACAGCGTCTACGAAGTGGGCCACCGCCTCACAGACCGCTTCGACGACGTCCTGCCCGAGCAGCTCGGGACCCGCACACCGCGCGTCTTCATCACGGGCGATGCGTGCCACACCCACAGCGCCAAGGCCGGCCAGGGCATGAACGTCTCGATGCAGGACGGCTTCAACCTCGGCTGGAAGCTCGGCCACGTCCTCGAGGGCCGCAGCCCCGAGAGCCTCCTCTCCACCTACTCGGCGGAGCGGCAGGTCATTGCGAAGAACCTCATCGACTTCGACAAGGAATGGTCGACCCTCATGGCGAAGAAGCCCGAGGAGTTCGAGAATCCCGCCGAACTCGAGGACTTCTACGTGCGGACGGCAGAGTTCCCCGCCGGCTTCATGACGCAGTACGCGCCGTCCCTGCTCATCGCCGAGCCGAAGCACCAGGACCTCGCGACCGGCTTCCCGATCGGCAAGCGCTTCAAGTCCGCGCCCGTGGTGCGGGTCTGCGATACAAACCCTCTGCAGCTCGGACATCAGGCGAGCGCTGATGGCCGGTGGCGGGTCTATGTGTTCGCTGACGCCGCCCCGGCGGGAGCGGCCTCACCGGTAGCCGACTTCGCGGAATGGCTCGAAACGGGCCCGGACTCCCCGCTCGCCGCGACCCCCGCTGGCGCCGACCGCGACGCTTGGTTCGACGTCAAGGTGATCTACCAGCAGGACCACAAGAACGTCGACATCAACGCCGTGCCTTCGGTGTTCAAGCCCGAGGTCGGCCCCTTCAAGCTCACCTACCTCGAGAAGGTCTACGCGACCGATCCGAAGGCCGACATCTTCGACGTGCGCGGAATCGACCGCGGTGGGGTCGTCGTCGTCGTGCGCCCGGATCAGTACGTGGCGAACATCCTGCCCCTCACGGCAACCGCCGAACTGGGAGCCTTCTTCGCGCCGATCCTCGGTGCGCGGAAGCCCGAGACGGTCTGAGCGTCCCGAGCAACGGCTGGGCGGCGGTCCCCCCGCCGGATCGCCACCCAGCCATAAGGGCTTGCCGACTCGCCGCTCGCGTCAATCCCGAGATCCCGCGGACCGCGCTTGTACGCTCGGCCGCATGGCAAGGAGATGGGCCACAGCGGTGGCCGTCGTGGGCACATTTCTGCTCTCAGGCTGGGTTGCACCAGCGCAGCCGAGCTACGCAGCGGCATCCGACGGAACCCAGGCCGCGGTCACCCAAGGGTGGGGGCCCGTCGTCGCGGGCGACGAGTTCAACGCAGGCACGGTGCCCAACCCGCTCCTCTGGAACGTCTACAACTCGGCCGGAAATGCCGGTCAGGGCCTCCGCTCGCCCTCCGCGGTCACTGTGGCAAACGGCATGCTCACCATCTCCGGGAACGCCAACGGGACCACGGGCGGCCTTTCCGCCAAGTTCGCTCGGCAGGAGTACGGGCGGTGGGAGGCCAGGATGCGGACCTCGGCTAGAGACCCGAAGTACCACCCCGTGATGCTTCTCTGGCCGGACTCCAACAACTCGCCCACGTGCGCGGAGACTGACTACGCCGAGGGCCAGAACGACGCGACGAACATCCACTTCTTCCTTCACCACGCCTGCTCCGGGAGCAACTTCCAGACCGAGGCGACTAAAGTTATCGACACCACCCAGTGGCACAACTACGCCGTGGACTGGTCGCCGACGGGAATCATCGGCTACATCGACGGGGTCGAGTGGTTCCGCGACACCAACCCGGCCGACATCCCCGCCGAGTCGATGCATCAGGCGCTGCAGCTCGACTGGTTCCCCAATGGAACACCTACGACCCCGACTCAGATGTACGTCGACTGGGTCAGGGTCTACGCACCGGGCACGCTCAGTGGCGAAATGGACACGAAGGCGGCGAGCTGGGGGCTTGGCAGCGCTACAAGTGCGGTCATGCCCATCCGCGACGGCGGCTTCTACCGCAACTACCAGTACGGCGCCATCATCTCGACGCCTTGGCACACTCTGCAGGTCTCCCACGGTGCCATCCGCAATGAGTGGGCCGCGCTCGGCTTCGAGAACGGGGTCATGGGCTACCCGACGACGGACGAGGTCGGCGGCCTGCGCGACGGCGGCGTCTACCAGAACTACCAGGGCGGCGCGATCGTCTGGTCCCCTGCCACTGGGGCTCAGGAGTCGGCGGGCCCCATCCGCACTGAATGGCAGCAGCTCGGCTTCGAGGGCGGCGTTCTGGGCTACCCCAGCACCGGACTGGTTACCGGCCTCATGAATGGGGGCTCCTACCAGAACTACCAAGGCGGTGCCATCGTCTCCTCGCCGGCGTCGGGAACCCACGAGTCGGTCGGGGCCATCCGCTCGGAGTGGCAGGCCACCGGATTCGAACACGGCGTCCTGGCCTACCCCACCACTGAAGTTGTCACGGGGCTGGTGAACGGCGGCTCCTACCAGAACTACCAAGGCGGAGCGGTTGTCTCCTCGCCGGCCTCGGGAGCCCACGAATCATTTGGGCCGATCCGGGCCGCGTGGCAGTCCAGCGGATTCGAAAGCGGAGCCCTCGGCTACCCGACGAGCGAGGTCTACTCCGTTCCGAACGGCGTTTGCCAGGACTTCCAGGGCGGCCGGATCACCGACATCGGCGGGACCGTGACCGTCACGCATTCCTGATTCGAGCTGCCACTGCCTGATCGAGGCGTGGCCGGCCTCTTAGCCGAGAGGCCGCGCGGCTGACGCACGGCCTCCCGCCCGAGGCGAAACCGCCGGTCTAGCGGCCTCCCTCGATCTTGCGGCTCCGCTGCTGGAGGGCCTGCTCGCCATAGGGGTAGACGTCGAGCTCGGGCTCGCTGACCTTCGTGAGCCGCTCGACCTCCTCCTGCTCAAGCTGCAGGGCGTCGGCCTTGAGGTTGTCGGCGAGCTGTTCCTGGGTGCGCGCCCCAAGGATCACAGAGGTGACCGCGGGCCGGTCCGCGAGCCAACGCAGCGCGACCTGGGCCGACGATACGCCGTGGGCATCCGCGATCTCGCGTACGGCGTCGATGATCTCCCACGTGCGGGTCTTCGCGTTGCGCGGCTCCCAGGCTTCCATGCCGCGCTGCGGGTTCTCGCCAAGGCGGGTCGCCCCGGTAGGCGCGGTGTCACGCTGGTACTTCCCGCTCAGCCAGCCGCCACCGAGCGGGGACCACGGGAGCAGCCCCATTCCGGCGTCGAGGGCTGCGGGCACAATTTCCGACTCGATGCCGCGCACGAGCAGGCTGTACTGCGGCTGCAGCGTGACCGGGGGCGCCCAGCCGTGGGCCTTCGCCTCGTAGACGGCCTTGGTGAGCTGCCAGCCCGTGAAGTTCGAGAACCCGTAGTAGCCGATCTTGCCGGAGGCAACGGCGTCGTCGAGGAAGCGCAGCGTCTCCTCGATAGGCGTCAGCGGATCCCACGCATGCATCTGGTACAGGTCGATGTGGTCGACGCCGAGCCTCCGCAGCGACGCGTCCAGGGCGGTGCGCAGGTGCCGTCGGGAGATGCCGAGATCGTTGGGGCCCTGCCCCATCGGGAAGCGGCCCTTGGTTGCGATGACGAGCTGGTCGCGGCGGCCCGGATCCGCCGCGAGCCACCTGCCGATGATCTCCTCCGACGTTCCGGCCGAGTAGACATCCGCGGTATCGATGAAGTTCCCTCCCGCAGCGACGAAGTCGTCGAGAATCGCATGCGATGTCGATTCGTCGGCTTCATGGCCAAAGGTCATAGTGCCGAGGCAGAGAGCAGAGACGACGGCGCCACTGGCGCCGAGATTGCGGTATTCCATCACGATCCTCCGTGTGAGGTTACTGAGGGGCCGCGTTCCAGCCTATTCAGCAATCACACTCGGGAGAAGGCTTTCCCAGCAGAATTCTTTGGCGGGATAGTGATCACGCCCGCCCTCTGGAAGAGCAGCTTGGCGAGCGCGCGGCCGTCCCCGAGCGGCAGTCCGTGTTCCGAAGCCTGTGGTGCAAGGTACTGGGCGAACTTGTCGGTCGAGAGCAGCTTCTTCTGCCGCACGGCCTCGCGGAGCATCCGGTCGACCCACGCCAAAGGCGTGCGGGTGGTGACGAGATCCGCGATCGTGCGCTCGACCGTGAGCGTGGGGATACGGTCGACGACGGTCACTTCGCCAGGCGTGAGGGCATCGGCCCGTAGGACGACGCTCGAAAGCCGGGTCCGTCGACGCTCGGGCACGATGAACTCGTAGTTCCCGGAGCGGATCGTGCCGATTCCGTGCAGGAGGGCTGCGCTCTCACCCGCCGTGACGACGGAAGGTGCGCCAGTCGCCGTCGTCGGCTCCACCGGGGCGGTGAGCATGAGCCACCGCGCGACGAGCCCCTCGAGCCGGGGGTCGCACGCGGGCGCCATCCGGTAGACGCCTTGGGCAACCCGGACGACGACGCCCAAAGAGGCCAGACGTGACATCTGCTTACGGCTGATACCAGCCCCTTCTGCCTGAGCTGTGGTCACGAGTCCCCAACGGTTGCCCGAAGCTTCTGTGAGGCGAGCGATCAGATCCGAGGTCATGTCCACCGAGACTAGGCGCGCTCCGAGCGGCATCCGTGGCGAGCGGCGGAAACTCAGTAGTGCCGAAGGGCCATCTCCGTCCAACCCACAGGGCGCCCCGACGTCGTACCGCAGCGGAACACGTTTGTCTCCGGGTTTGACCCATCCTCAGGACTCAGTGTTCGAGGCGATTGCATGGATGCTGAGTGTGTTGGGCAGCAATGTACCGGGCAATAAGCCTGCCGGAGAAAGGACACCCATGGACTACAGGACCGTCGGCGCCACCGGCGTCCAGGTTTCGCCTCTGTGCTTCGGCACGATGTCATTCGGCTCGGAAGCGGACGAGGAAACGTCCGCGGCAATGTACCGCCGCGTCCGTGAGGCGGGGATCAACTTCTTCGACACCGCAAACGTCTACGGCGGTGGCCGCTCAGAAGAGATCCTCGGCAAGCTCGCTGTCGGCGAGCGCGACGACATCGTCATCACGTCTAAGGTCGGATTCCCCGTCAAGGGCGACCCCAACGCGCAAGGCCTCTCTCGCCGGCACCTCATGCAGGCGGTCGAGGCGAGCCTGACGCGTTTGGGGACGGACCGGATCGACTTCTACTTCCTTCACACCTTCGACCCCCGGACTCCGATCGAGCAGACACTGCGGGCGCTCGACGACCTTCAGCAGCAGGGGAAGATCCTCTACCCCGCCGTTAGCAACTGGGCCGCCTGGCAGATCGCAACCGCACTCGGCATCTCCGCCCGGGAGGGCCTCGCCCGGTTCGAGCTCATCGAGCCGATGTACAACCTCGCGAAGCGACAGGCTGAGGTCGAGATCCTTCCGCTCGCCCAGGCCGAGAACATGGGGGTCATCACGTACAGCCCCCTCGGCGGCGGCCTCCTCACGGGCAAGTACCGCGGCGGAGCGCAGCCCGAGGGCGGGCGCTTGATCGAGAACGCGCGCTATGCGGACCGCTATGGACTGGAGAGCGATCGCACCACCGCTGAGCGTTTCGCGGCTTTCGCGGACGACGCCGGGATCGCGCCTGCCGCCCTCGCCGTCGCCTGGGCAATGGGTCATCCGGGCGTCACCGCGCCGATCATCGGTGCCCGGAATCTCGAACAGCTCGAAGGATCTCTCGCGGCGCTCGACGTCGAGATGACTCCCGAGCTGCGGCGCCAAGTCTCCGAGCTCTCCCCGACCCCTGCCCCAGCGACGGACAGGAGCGAGACGCTCACAGGGAAGTGGGGCTGACGCTTCGTTCGTTGGTCACCTTCCGACGGTCACACCCGCGGGACGTGACCAACAAACGGGACCACACCCGCGGGACGTGACCAACAAACGAGAGTGAAAGGAGAGCCTTGAGCCGAACCCAAGCGAAGCCGCCGGCCCAGCAGCCCTCGATGACGCGCGGCCTGACGCTCCTCTTCGCGGTCGCGTCGGGAGCCGCAGTCGCAAACCTCTATTGGGCGCAGCCTCTCCTCGACACCATCGCGGGGCAGCTGCATGCGGCTCCTTCGGCGGCTGGCTGGCTCGTGACCTCAACCCAGATCGGGTATGCCGTCGGGATCCTCTTCATCGTCCCCCTCGGCGACGTGCTGGACCGCCGGCGGCTCACGGTCGCCATGATGCTCATCTCGGCGGTCGTCCTCGTTGCGTGTGCGCTCGCGCCGTCGTTCGTCTTCCTGCTCGTGGCCCTCTGCCTGCTGGGCATCACGACGATCTCGGGGCAGATCCTCACGCCGCTCGCGGGCGATCTCGCCGACGACAAGAGCCGCGGCCACATCGTCGGGACGGTCGTCGCGGGCATCCTGACCGGCATCCTCGCTTCGCGGGCGATCAGCGGTCTCGTCGCGACGTTCGGCGGGTGGCGAGCCGTGTACGCCGCGGCGGCGGTCGCCGTCGTCGTCCTCGCGGGACTCGTGTGGCGAACTCTGCCGCCGCTGCACCGAAAGGCGAGGGTCGCGTACCCGAAGCTTCTCGCGTCGGTGGTTGCCGTCGTCGTCCGTGAACGCGCGGTGCGCTGGACGCTCGCGCTGTCAACGACCGGATTCGCCGCGTTCACGATGTTCTGGACTTCGCTCACATTCCTGCTCGCAGGCCCGCCGTTCCACTATCCCGTCTCGATCATCGGGGTGTTCGGGCTCGTGGGCATCGCTGGAGCCGTGACCGCCCAGCGCGCGGGGAAGCTTCATGACAAGGGGTGGTCGCTCCCGGTCACGGGTATCGCGTGGGTGCTCGTCCTTGCCTCGTTCGTGCTCGCTGCCTTCTCAGGACAGTCGGTGTGGATGCTCGTCCTCGTCGTGTTCCTGCTCGACGTTGCGATCCAGGGGCAGAACGTTCTCAACCAGACTCGCCTGCTCTCGCTCTCGCACGAGGGGCGCAGCCGCCTCAACACGGCGTACGTGACCACGAACTTCATCGGCGGGGCGATCGGCTCGGGGGTCTCGGCGCTCCTGTGGGCTTCGAGCGGCTGGACCGGGGTCGCGGTCGCGGGCATCGTCATGAGCTGCTGGGCGCTCGGCGTCTGGGCCATAGGGCGGCGCGGGCCGCTCGTGACGGCGCCTAGTTCGGCAGGTCGACCCGAGTGAGCTCGGCGAGCTTCGCGACCACGGCGTCCTGAAACGCTTCATCCCGGACGGGGGCGGCCGGCTCGCGCCGGCGCTGGTGGTACCAGTAGCCGCCGCTGGTGCGGGCGTCGTCGTCCTCCCCTGCTGCGAGCCAGGCTTGGGTGAGGTGCCCTTGTTCGAGGTCGTCGGGGGCGTTCGGGCCGCCCATCCGGGTGGGCACCCAGCCGGGGTCGACGGCGTTGCTCGCGACTTCGGGCCAGCGCCGGGCGAGCGCGAAGGCGAGCGCACTCACGAGCAGCTTGCTGTCCGAGTAGGCCTGGTAGGCCTCCCATCGGCGCGTGAGCCAGTCGACGTCGTCGAGCGAAGCCGTGCCGCTGCGGTGCATGCCGCTCGTGAGGAACACCAGGCGGGACGGGCGCTGAAGCTTGGCCGTGAGCAGGTACGGGGCGAGGACGTTGACGGCGAGCACTCTCGCGTGGCCTTCCGGGGTGGCGACGCGCCGCGACTCGGTGTAGACGCCTGCGTTGTGGATGACGGCGTCCATCCGGCCCAGTTCGTTGACCTCGTCCGCGAGCGCGATCGTCTCTGCGCGCACGGCCAGATCGCCGACGACGACCCCCGCGGCTTCGCCCGCAATCTCGCCCAGGTCGCCGGCCCGCTGGGCCGTGCGGGCGTGGACGACGACGTCGTGCCCCTGCGCTATGAGCGTCCGAGCCGCGGCAAGCCCGAGGCCTTGGGTGGAACCGGTGATGAAGATGCGAGCCACGTCAGGCCTCCTTCGCAGGCTGCTTCGACAGTAGCGGGTGGTGTGGTGTGCCGCAGCAGTTGGCGCGGCGCCCGACCACGCCCACCACTAAACCGACGCCCGCTCACCCCTGCCCTCGAAGAGGAGCCGCACCGCCTCGCTCGAACGGTGCGCCCAAGGCGTCGTGGAGACGTAGCCGATGACAAGCACGGCGAGCCCTGCACCTGCGACCGCCCACCACAACGGATGGGTGTCACCCGTGAAGGACGGGCCGATCACGGCGCTCGCGCCCGCACCGGTCAGGGTCCCCGCAAGCGCGACGCCGATGGACGTGCCGGCCTGGCGGCTCGTCGAGGCGACGCCCGCGGCCACGCCGGCCTGGGAGAGCGGCATGCCGCCGACTGCCGTCGTCGTGATGGGAGCGTTGACGGTCCCGAACCCGAGGCCGAAGAGCACATAGGAGACCAACAGCACGGAGTACGGCGTGTCGGACCGCAGGAACGTGAGGCTGATCCCGCTCGCGCACAGCATGCCGCCTGCGATCATGAGCGAAGGACGGGTGCCGAAGCGGGCGACCATGCGCCCGGAATTGAGCGAGGCTACCAGGGTGCAGGCGGCGAGCGGCAGCATGTAGAGCCCGGTGGCGAAGGGCGAATAGCCGCGGACCTGCTGGAGGTAGAGCGCGTTGACGAAGAGGAAGGCTGCATAGGCCCCGAAGGCCAGGACGGCGCACAGGGTCGCCGAGGAGAACGGCACGGAATGGAAGAACCGCATGTCGAGGAAGGGCTCCTCGAGCCTGCGCTCGTAGCCGATGAGCGCCGCAACCGCGGCGGCTGCGACCACAATGAGCGCGACGATGACGGGTGAGCCCCACCCCTGGCCGGGGCCCTCGATGAGGGCGTAGACCAGTGAGGCGAGCCCGACGATGACGAGCACCTGCCCCACCGGATCGATGCTGCGGGCGCGCGGAGCCTTCGACTCCGGCACGAACAGCGAGGTCAGCACAATGGCAAGGATCGCGATGGGGACGTTGATCCAGAAGATCGAGCGCCACCCGACGTGCTCGGTGAGGTAGCCGCCGACGAGCGGCCCGAAGGCTTGGGAGACACCGACGACGGCGCCCCAGACGCCGACGGCGCGAGCCCGCTCGCGGCGCTCGGTGAAGATGTTGGTGATGATCGACATCGCGACCGGGTTGAGCATTGAGCCGCCGATGCCCTGCAGGATGCGGAAGAGGATGAGCAGGTGGATTGTCGGTGCGAGGCTGCACAGCAGCGAGGCGACGCCGAAAGTCACCAGCCCGGTCTGGAAGACCCGACGCCGGCCTATCCGGTCCGCGGCGGATCCCGCGAGGAGCAGGAAGCTCGCGATGGCCACGGTGTACCCATCGATGGTCCACTGCAGCGTTGAGACAGTGGTGTCGAGGTCGCGCCGAATCGAGGGCAGCGCCACGTTCACGACCGTGGCGTCCAACGAGACGATGAGCAGGCTCATGCAGCAGATGGCGAGCACGAGCCCCTTGCGCGGGTGGGCGGTCATGGCACTCCTGGCGATAGACATATTGTTAACAAGGCTAACAAAATGTGGACAGGCTCTCCAATTCGGCGATACGGTACGGCCATCTCGGCGGCCCAGATCGTTCCCGCTCCCGCTGTGGAGACTGGCACATTCGTTCGCTCAATCAGGAGGAAACCCATGTCCGGAAAGAGCATCCTCTACATCGGTGGAACCGGCACCATCAGCGCGGCCTGCGTGGCCCGTTCCCTTGAGCGAGGAGACTCGGTCACCGTACTCAACCGAGGCACCGGACGGCAGCCCCTCCCCGACGGGGCCCAGAGTGTCACGGCCGACGCGCGGGACCGGCAGTCGGTGCGGGACGCCTTGGGGAACCGGGAGTTCGACGTCGTCGCCCAGTTCGTAGCCTTCACCCCCGACCAGGTGGCCACCGACATCGAGCTGTACGAGGGCAGGACGGGCCAGTACGTCTTCATCAGCTCGGCTTCGGCCTACGAGAAGCCTCCGCGCCGCCTCCCGATCACGGAGTCCACTCCCCTGCGCAATCCGTTCTGGCAGTACTCACGGGACAAGATCGCGTGCGAAGACCTTCTCGTGAACTCATTCCGGGAACGGGCCCTGCCCATCACGATCGTTCGCCCATCGCACACCTACGATCACCGCCTGTTCCCCAACCTCGGCGGGTGGACCGACGTCGCCCGGATGCGCGCGGGGAAGCCGGTCTTGATCCATGGGGACGGCACGAGCCTGTGGACGCTCACCCACAGCGAGGACTTCGCGGTGGGCTTCACCGGTTTGCTCGGCCATCCCGATGCCATCGGCGAGGCCTTCACCATCACTGGGGACCATGCCCCGACATGGAACCAGATCTACGGCTGGCTCGCGGATGCGGCGGGGGTCGAAAGCCCCGACTTCGTCCATGTCGCTTCCGAGACCATCGCCCGGCTGCAACCCCCGCTCGGCCCAGGACTCCTTGGGGACCGCTCGCATTCGGTCCTGTTCGACACGACCAAGCTGCGAGCGCTCGTCCCCGAATTCCGCACGACGATCACATTCGACGAGGGCGCGCGACGCCTCTTGGCCCACTACGAGGCGCACCCGGAGCTGCAGACCATCGATGTGGAACTGGACGCCGCCTTCGACCGCATTGCGGCAGCCGCCCTCAGTTCCTTGAACGCGTAGCGGAGGGCACGTGCGCGCGATTGTGATGGATCGGATCGCCGGACCGCTTGCCGTTCGGGAAGTCGAGGAGCCAGAGGTGCCCGACGACGGCGTCGTGATCACCGTCGTCGCCACTGGGCTGTGCCGCAGCGATTGGCACGCGTGGGTGGGGCACGACGACGTCGCACTCCCCCACGTCCCCGGCCACGAGTTCGCAGGGCTCGTCACGCAGGTCGGGCGCGGAGTGACCAAGTGGGCGCTCGGCGACCGCGTCACCGCTCCCTTCGTCGAAGGCTGCGGGACCTGCGAGTGGTGCCTGTCGGGCAACGCACAGGTCTGCCCCGAGCAGCAGCAGCCGGGCTTCACCCACTGGGGCTCGTTCGCTGAGCGAGTCGTGATCCATGCGGCCGACACCAACCTCGTCGCCATCCCCGAAGGCGTCAGCTCCGAGGCCGCCGCGAGCCTGGGCTGCCGTTTCGCGACCGCCTACCGCGCGCTCACGAGCCGGGCACGCCTGGCCGCCGACGAGTGGGTCACGGTCGTCGGCGCCGGGGGCGTCGGGCTCAGCGCCGTCATGATCGCGAAGGCCCTCGGAGGCAAGGTGATCGCCGTCGACCGCAACGCCGCCGCCCTCGAAGTCGCGGCGTCCCTCGGTGCCGACCATGCGCTGCTCGCCGGCGGTGCCGATGTTCCGGGACAGGTGCACGCACTGACGGGCGGGGGAAGCCATGTTGCGATCGACGCCGTCGGCAGTGAGCAGACCTGCGCCGACGCGATCCTGAGCCTGCGCCGCCGTGGGCGGCACGTCCAGATCGGCCTCCTGCCGCCCGTCGATGGGCACCCTCGCGTGCCCATGGCGCGGGTCATCGCGTGGGAACTCGACGTTTTCGGCAGCCACGGAATGGCCGCCGCGGACTACCCGGGAATGCTCGCCCTGATCAGCACCGGGGTGCTCGAACCACAGAAGCTCGTCGAGCGGGTCATCGGGCTCGATGAGGCCGCCGCGCTGCTGCCGGGCTTCGATACCGCGAACGTCGCCGGCATGACGATGATCGACCCGAGCCGCTGACTCCGAAGGTTCGAGACACCCCCTCTCTGAACCATTGACTTGTGCCTCTATCTCTGGAAATAATCGTTTCAATTTCTCGGAAACCGCTTTCCGGAGGCGTCATGCAAAGTGACGGCGTCGCACGACTAGCTCATTGAGGAGCAAGAGATGCAGCCAGACAAGTCAGATCAGATGCAGCCAGCTCAGCGAGAGCTCCGTTCGGTAGGGTCCAACGGAGTCACCCGCAGGAGGGTCGTCCAAGGCTTTGGCGGGGTCGCGCTCGGAGCGGCGCTTGCAGGCAATTCGGGCATCGGACCGGCCGCCGCCGCGACTGCCCCGCCAGTGGGCGAGGGCGTCAAGGTGCTGATTGGCGGGACACCCGCCAAGGTCGGCAGCTACGCCTTCCCGAGCCAGGTGCCTGAGCTGGTCTTGGACAACGGGCTCGTGCGGGCCGCGTTCGGACGGGACGACGTCGGAGTCCCCACCGGTTGGCAGGACGTCTCCATCACTGCGACGTCGATTGTGGTCGCTGGCACTGAGCTCGCCCACAACCTCAACGGTGTCAATCCGCGGGACCCTGACCGCCAGCACTCGTTCTATGTCGACGCCTCCGGCGGCAAGACGCGCCTTGTCTGCTCGAGGGTGGATGTCCTTCGAGCAGAGCCGGGGCTGGTCGAGGTCGCGTTCCTGGACACGACGAGCACGCCGCTGCAGCACGAGCACCATCTGGTGATGCGGTCCGGCCATCGCGGGATCTACGGCTACGACATCATGACCGCTGTGACCGACACCGCGATCAACGAGGTGCGGATGAACACGCGCTGGGACCGCAGCATCCTCGACCACGCCTACAACTGGGAACGGGGCGCGGGGCAGCAGCCCACCTACGCCTACCTCGCGACCCAGCAGAGTGTGCAGGACGAAACGTGGCGCGTGGACGGGGTCAACAACCCGAACCTGCCCAGCCCGGAGAGCAACTCGGGCAATCTCCCCGCCGGTGCCGTCTACAGCAAGTACGACTGGAGCCTCTACCACCACGAGAACCCCATGTTCGGCCACTTCGGGAACGGCTTCGGCGCGTGGTTCACTCCTCTCGGCGGCGTCACAGACGAAACGCTGTGCGGGTTCTATGGTGCTGGCCCACAGCATCAGGACTTGGGCATCCATCAGGACGCGCTGATCCTGAACTACTTCTCCCGCAACCACTATGGCGAGCCCGCCTACCCGATCCCGGCTGGCTACCGGCGCCTGTACGGGCCTTGGCTGACCTTCTTCACTGTCGGGGATCCAACGGCGCCGGAGTCGATGATCGCCGAGGCGGCCCGAACCGCTCGGGCCGAGATTAGCGAGCACCGGGCCGGGGCCCCGTGGGTGAGCGATTCCCTCTATCCCTCCCCAGCCCAGCGCACTACCCTCACAGGACGGGTCCGCCTCGCCGACGGACGGCCCGCCGCGGACTTCCACGTCATCCTCTCCACTCAGGACAGCGACAGCGTATTTCCGATCGCAGAGCCGACGTACTTCGTCAGGACGGACGCCCAGGGCCGATTCGAGCTTCCCGGCATTCCGCCCGCATGGCAGCCCGGGAGTACCGCTCCGGGATCCTACGTCCTGTATGTCCAGCCTGCCGACGGATCGGTGACTGACCTCTACCGCCAGCCCGGCGTCGTCGTCCGAGGTGCCGAGCACCGCTCCCGCAGGAAAGGGCCCGGGGTGGGACACCCTGGTCCTGGAGGTCGACGACGGCGCGCAGCCGGCGCCCGCGAAGCTGGTCGCCTCCATCGCGAAGACCTATTCCGGCGGCACAACGAATTGGAAGGTCACCGTCCGCAACGAGGGCCCCGGCACGGCCCACGACGTGCGCATTCAGAGCATCACCAGTCCCTCCGGTCAGCCCGCGCAGATCATCGGCCGCGATCCGGCCAAGTTCGCGGTTCCCGTCGCCGCGACCCTGGGCCCGGGAGCGAGCATCGCCACCCAGGTCACGGTTGCGGGCGGGGCGCCCATCGCCGTTACGCTCACGGCCGACGGCGGGCGCATGACGACGACGGCAAGCTGACGGAGTCGAAGGGCTCAGCGGCTCAGCTGTAGATGCGGTTGTCGAGCGACGAACGGGGCTGCTGCAGGGGGCTGGGATGTGCGATGACGACGCGGATGCCATCCGGATCCCGGCCCTCTACGAAGGTCACACCGCCTGAGGAATGCGTGTCGGAGTCGCCGCTCACCGACTTCAACGACGTTTCGAACTGCCGCAGACCTTCCGGGGTGTCTACGGCCCACATCAGGTACTGCGCCCCGATCCCCTCCAGCGGGTGGGGCGTTTCCTCGCCCTTTGCGACGAGGTAGATCTGGAACCCACCGGGCGCGAGGAGGAGGGCGCCGCCGTCGGCGTCGAGCGTCTTCCGGCAGCCGAACACGCTCGTATAGAAATCGGCGGACCTTTCAAGGTCCCTGACGAAGACAACCGTGGACGTGACCTTGGCTTCGTGTTCCATCCCCCGATTCTCGACCATCAGTCAGTGGGGTGGAATAGGACGGCTTACCGCGGCGGCAGCAGGATCGTCAGCTCGCGGGCGGCCTCGTTCAAGTCGGGGAGGTAGTCGAGGAGCTTCTCGCGACTGACACGGTATGCGGGTGCCGCAACGGACACGGACGCAATCGTGGCGCCGTCGAGGTCCTTCACCGGGACGCCGATCGCTCGGATGCCCGCTTCGTGCTCTTCGTCCGCGATCGCATAGCCCTGGTCTGCGACCGTCCGAATCTCATCTCGGAACTGCTGCCTGTCCACGATGGTGCGGGGCACGAAGGGAGTCAGCTCGAGGGTTTCGACGAGTTCGTCCCGTTGAGCCTCGGGGGCGAAGGCGACGAGTACTTTGCCCATCGAGGTGCAGTGGAGGGGGCCGCGCCGACCGGGTTCGCCGCTGACGCTCACGGAGTGCCTGCCTTGGACGTGGTGCACGTAGAGCTGGTGGTGGCCGTCGATGACCGACATGAGTGCGCTCTCGGACGTCTGCTCGGCGAGTCTGCGCAAGACGGGGAGGGCGGAGCCAGCGAAACCATGCCGGTGCGCGACCCGGCTGGCGAGCGAGAAGACCTGGAGCCCGAGCCTGTAGCGCCGACTGGTCTCGTCGACGCAGGCGTAGCCGTCGCGGACAAGGGCAGAGGCGAGTCGGTGTGCGGTGCTCAGGGGGAAGCCTGCCCGCCTCGCGACCTCCGAAAGGGATGCGCCGTCGGGGTAGTCGCCGAGCAGGGTCAGGAGCAGGAGGGCCTTGCCGACCATATCTGGGGGTGTCTGGCTCACACGTGCATTATTCCACAGACCTTCCACCATATGGGAGGCAGTGCCATAAAGAGGAATTTATTTCGCGTGGCCCCTTGTGCGTCTGGCCCACGAGGGGGCAGACTTGCTTCCAAGTGGCGATAAGACCTTCCATCATCTGGAACGGCGGCCTTTCGAATACCCGAACCCCCGCAAGGGACATCACAGTGAGGTGATCTCATGCCCGAACAACCCCGCACGGTTCCCGGCCCGATCGCAGCATCCCCCGGGCGCACCCGTTGGGCCAGGCTCCTTCCGATCTCGTTCGTGACCTACTCGCTCGCGTATCTCGACCGCTCGAACTACTCGATCGGCGTCGCGGGCGGAATGAAGACCGACCTCCATCTGGATGCTGGCGTCTCGGCCCTGCTGGGCGCACTGTTCTTCCTGGGCTACTTCCTGTTCCAGGTGCCCGCCGGCGTCTACGCGGAGCGGCGCAGTGCTCGCAACCTGATCTTCTGGAGCCTGCTCGCATGGGGAGTCCTAGCCTCCCTGCAGGGCGTCGTCTCCTCGGTCCCGTTGCTCATGGTGGTGCGCTTCCTCCTCGGTGTGGTCGAGGCCGCCGTTCTGCCAGCGATGGTCATCTTCCTGAGCCACTGGTTCACGAAGGCCGAACGCGGGCGCGCCAACACCTACCTGATCCTGGGCAACCCGGTGACCGTGCTGTGGCTGACGGCGCTGTCCGGGTACCTCGTCCAGGCCACCTCATGGCGATGGATGTTCATCATCGAGGGCCTGCCCGCGATCATCTGGGCCTTTGTGTTCCGTGCCCTCGTCCGCGACCACCCGCATGAGGCGAGCTGGCTCGATCCCGACGAACGGCGCTACGTCGAGGATGCCCTCACCGCCGAGCAGCATGCGATGGCACCTGTCGCCTCCCTGTGGACCGCGCTCCGCTCGCGTAACGTCGTCGTGCTCTCCGTGCAGTACTTCCTGTGGAGCCTGGGCGTCTATGGTTTCGTGTTCTGGCTGCCGTCGATCGTGAAGGCCGCGGGCGGCCAAGGCATCGGCATGACTGGCCTCATCTCCGCGATCCCGTACGTGTTCGCCGTCGTGCTGATGGTGCTCAACAGCCGGCTCTCCGACCGCTCGGGCCGGCGCAACCGCTACGTCTGGCCGTGGCTGGCCCTCAGCGCGGTGGCCTTCTACGGCTCCTACCTCCTCGGAACGAAGAACTTCTGGGCGGCCTTCGTCCTTCTCGTGATCGCAGGCGCTGCCCAGTACGCTCCGTACGGACCGTTCTTCGCCGCCATTCCCGAGCTCATGCCCCGGGACGTGGCCGGACCCGCGATCGCGCTCGTCAACTCCCTCGGTGCCCTCGGCGGTTTCGCTGGCTCGTACTTCGTGGGATGGCTCGATGGGACTACCGGCTCGAGCAGCGCATCGTTCCTGCTCATGTCCCTCAGCCTCGCCGGCTCCGCCATCCTCATCCCGTTCGTGCGGGCACCCCGTCCGCACAAGTCGTCCGGACCTGCCCTCCGTACAGGAGCGGACTCCTGAGATCCGCGTCTAGCTCCTGAGATGCGCATCTGCAGGATCGCCCACGCGGGCGGAGTGGACTATGCCAGCTGGGATGAGGAGGGCTTCACACTCCTGCTCGACCCCTTTGGGGCGCACGCGCGGCAGGCGGGGCTTCGGGTGCCCGCCGCCCGCGCGCGCTTGCTCGCACCCGTCGAGCCCCGGACGGTTGTGGGGATGGCGCACAACACCGGGCCGTCCGACCGTGGGCTGCCCCCGGCAGCGTTCCTGAAGGCGGCCCGCTCCGTGGTCGGTCCGGGCGCCGCCGTGCGCTTGCCGGACGACGGCGGCCGCGTCGTCGCCGAGGGCGAACTCGCCATGGTCATCGGTCGGGAGACGGCGGACGTCCGGCCTGCGGACCTGCTCTCCTGCGTTCTGGGCTTCACCATCGCGAACGACGTCACCGACCGCACCGCTCAGAGCCGAGACCCGCTCTGGACCGAGGCGAAGAGCAGGCCAACGTTCACCCCCGTCGGTCCGTGGATCGAGACGGACCTCGATCCGGCCGACGCGGCGATCACCGTCACGGTGGGCGGGGAGGCGCAGACAGCCTCGACCAAGGGCCTGGCCCGGGATCCGGAAGAGATCCTGGCCTATCTGTCGAGGCTCATGCCGCTCGGACCCGGAGATTTGGTCCTCACAGGCGCGCCCGGGGCGGCGGTCGCCGTGAGCAGGGGGGACGACGTGAGCGTCCGCATCGACGGACTCGGCGAACTCACCAATCCGGTGGAGGCGTGCTCCTAGCTGACGAGAATCTGCGTCGCACTCTCCTTGAGCTTGCCATTGGCCCAGCGCATCTGGCGGAGCGTCTCGGGGTGGTCCTTCTGGGCCAGTGCGAGGAGGTCGCGGTGCTTGATCCCCTGGGCAGCCTGGGCGAGAAGTTCCCAGTCCACTGAGACGCCGGCAGCCTTCATGTACACCTCCCGCAGGTCGCGCAGAAGCAGGAGGGCAGGGGAGCTCATCCGGCCGATGAGCTCGCTGCCCTTCTCCACAATTGCATCGACGGGCCCGTGCTTTGTGCCCGCTTCCGGATCCAAGTGATCCTGCCCGTAATCCTTGCCGATTTCCGCGATGTCCCGGACGTGCTGCTGGGACCACCGGGCCAGATCCTTCGCGAGGTGGAAGATCTCGTGGTCCACCTTGTGGCGCTCGGAAATCTTCAGGAGTTCATGTGCGAGTTCCGCCTCCGAGCGGTGGAGTTCCTCGAGCGCGAGTCCGATCTTCATAGCGTCCCTCCCGCGGATTGCTGCGCAAATTCCTCGTCTGCTTCGGCCGACTGATTGCCGCGCGTCGGCGAAATTGAGGCCGCGGCGGGGCCCGCGGGGCGGGACGCCGTCGTCGTGGGCGCCGGCGAAGGGCCGTCCGCGGCGCTCACCTTTTCCACCCGCGCCGCCGCGGTCTTGAAGATGGGCTGCTTCGAGCAGGCGTCCCAATCGGTAATGGTGAGCTCGTTCGCGGCGCGCCCCGCATCCTCGGGCTCGTAGCCGCCCTCGGTGTCCCAGTAGCCGTAATGGAAAGGCAGGAACACGACGCCCTTGCGGATGTCCGTAATTCTGGCCTTGGCTTTCACTGAGCCCCTGGGGCTCGTCACCTCGAGAAGGTCACCTTCCGAAATTCCGACGACGGCGGCATCGCCTTCCGAGATTTCCACCCATACGTCGGGGGCCGCTGCCTGGAGCTGCGGCGCCCTGCCCGTCTTGGTGCGCGTATGGAAGTGGTAGAGCGTCCGTCCAGTGATGAGGATAAAGGGGAATCCTTCGCTCGGGATCTCGTGCGGAGGGACATACTCGGCAGCCTTCAGGATCGCTTTCCCCGTGGGATTCAGGGCCTTGTATTCCGTCGGCTCAACCGGTGCGCCGGTGACGAGGTCACGCCCATAGCTCTCGCAGTATTCGGGCGTGCTGAAGAATTTCCCGCCCTCGTACAGCCGTTCCGTGCCGTCGGGGTTCTCGTCGTTGCACGGCCACTGGACTCCGGACCCGCCGCGCAGCTTCTCGTACGTGATGCCTGTGTAATCGCAGGGCCTTCCCCTGCTGCATTCCTTCCACGCCTCGAAAGCGGATTCTGCGTCATCCCATTTCACGAGGGGAGCCCCGTCTTTGTCCTTCAACCCCAGACGGCGGGCGTAGTCGATGAAGATGTCCAGATCGGCTTTGGCTTCTCCCGGCGGTTCCACGGCCTTTTCGGAAAGGTGCACCGTGCGGTCGACGTTGGTGAAGGTTCCGGTCTTCTCGCCCCAAGTCGCTGCAGGGAGGACGACATCAGCCAATTGAGCGGTCTCGGAAAGGAAGATGTCCTGGACAACGACGAACAGCCGCTCCTGCTCGAGGATTGCGCGAACCCGCGGAAGCTCGGGCAGCGAGACAGCGGGATTCGTCCCGCTGACCCAGAGCATCCTGATCGAGCCGTCTTCGGCATAACGCATCATCTGCATGACGTGAGTGGGGGGCGAGTAATGTGGAATCTCCATCGGATCCACGTTCCAGACCTTTGCAAGATCCTTGACGTGCACCTCATTCGACCAATTGCGGAAGGCTGGCAAATCGCCGTCGCCCCCGCATTCGCGCGTGTTCTCGGCGGTCGGCTGGCCATTCATCTGCAGAATCCCGCACCCCGGCTTTCCGAGCATTCCGCGGATGATGTTGATGTTGTTGACTTGGACGGCGGCCGCCGTCGCCTGGTTCGACTGGTAGAAGCCCTGCAGGACCGTCGAGAGCAGGCGCTCCGCGTGCCCGAGGATCGACGCTGCCTCGCGAATCTTCTCAGCCGGTACGTCGCAGATGTGCGCGACGGTCTCCGGCGTGTAGTCCTTCACCATCTTCACGAGCTCATCGAAGCCCACCGCGTGGGCCTCGACATAGGCGTGGTCCACCCAATCGTTCGCGATGATCTCGTGCAAGAGCCCGTTCATGAGGGCCACGTTGGTGCCGGGCAGCGGCGCCAGATGGACGGTCGCGTGGCGTGCGACCTCGGTGGGCCGAGGGTCAACGCAGAGGATCTTCGGTGGATTCGGACCAGCCAACCGGTCCAACATCCGCATCCAGAGCACGCTCTGGGTCTCGGCCACATTGTGCCCGTAGAGCGCGATGACGTCCGCATGATCGACGTCCGTGTAGGAACCGGGCTGACCGTCGCTCGCGAAGGATTCCTTGAGCGCCGCGGCCGCCGTGGCAGTGCAGAGGCGCGTATTGCCGTCCACATGGTTCGTCCCCAGGCCGCCGTGGGCGAGGACACCGAGCGTGTAGTACTCCTCCGCGAAGAGCTGACCGGTCGTATAGAAGCCGATCGCGCTCGGACCCTGCTCCGCGAGGAGCTGCTGCGTCCGTTCGACAATGCGGTTCATTGCCGTGTCCCAGTCAGTCTCGACGAGGCGGCCGCCCTCCCGGATGAGCGGGCGCGTCAGCCGGTCAGGGGACGAGTTGGCCTGCCATCCATACAGGTCCTTGACCCCGAGGCGCCCATGGTTCACCCGGTCCACAGCTCGGCCGCGAACGCCCACAATCCGCTCGTCCTTGACCGCGATGTCCATCGCATCGCCGTTGGAATGCAGGAGGGATGCGGTCTGCACCCATCTGTCGACCTCGCCCGGCGCGATGCCCGAGGCCAAGTGGGTATCCACCCGGACGGGCCACGCCTCGCCCGATCCGTAGGGGCTTCTGGAACCCCACGGTTCCGCTATCCGGTCCATGGCTGCCATAGGTCCTCGGTTCCCTCCTCTAAAAAGAGCAGACTTAGCCGCGTCTTACCCGCGCCCGCTGCCGGGAACCTCATTCCGGCCGATCTGTTTCACGTCGCTTTCGCGCAACCTACTCCCCAGCTGTCTTCCGCTGTGCCCGTGGGTCTCCGCGCCGGCCGGGGGCGATCTGCTCTCCCGGGTTCTCGTACCGGCCCATGAACCTCCCCCGCCTGTCATAGGTAGGGACGCGCGGGCGCTCCTCGGGAAGGCGGGCCACCGCGAAGAGATAGATGACGAAGCCGACGACGACGGCGGCCACCAGGACACTGATGGCCCACCCGATGATTGCCTCAGCCATCGTTCCCCCTGAGGCGGATTCCGTTCTCGTCGATCGCAGCGATGTGGCTTGCGGGAATAGTGGTCGTCTTCGGACGCGGCTTGAACCGTCCGGCAAGGAGGGCGAAGCGGTGAGGCACGACGAGCAGCGCCCGAACGACCATGTCCTCTCCGTCGGGAGCCACGATGAGGTCCAGGACCCTGCCCCGAGGCTGCCCGTCGTCGGACGAGACCGCCAGGCCGCGGAGGCGACTGTAGGTCAGCATCATCCCTACTCCCTCCCGGCCCCGGGGAGCTTGCCGACGTAACGCAGCACTGCTTCGTCCACCCTCCGCAGGCCAGCTGCAACCCGCTCGACGTCGAGATGGACGAACGCGTCGATCGCCTTCACGTGCGACCAGTCGACGACAGCCGGTCGGGGATCCTGAACCCCGATCAACCGGTAGCAGGCACGCGCGATGCCGCCGAGCAGACTGGGCATCGGCCGAGGCACCGGGCCCGAGACGATCGCGCGCAGCACAAGCCTCGGCGGATCGCCCTCCGAGCGCCCCGGCTCGAGCTCGAACTGCAGGTCGTCGACGCGCCCAGCGCGGTGCCCGTCACGGTCCAGGATGGCGTGGTCGATGATCTGGCCCATCGAAAGCCCCCGCCGGCCGCCGTCGTCGTCCATTCCCGCCTCCTGCGGGCTCACGCGCCTAGAAGTTGCCACCAGTAATCACCAGCAGGGGGATCGTTGCAAGGGTCGTGAGCACGAGCACTCCCAAGACAATGCTCGCCACGACATTGACAGCCAGCGTATTTCTCAGCCTGCCCATGAACTGGGAATCGTTGGCGAGGAGCAGCAGTGGGCCGAAGGTGAAGGGAAGGGCTGCGGACCCGAAGGCCATCGTGATGACGGTGAACTGGATGGGGTCCACCCCCGTGAGGTCGATGATCATGGCGAGGGCGATCATCGCCAAGAACACGAGGTTGAAGGCGGGGGCGCCCCGGGCAGGGGCGCTCTTTCCCCAGTCCCACCCGTAGTACTGGGCAACGCCGTACCCTCCCGAGAGGCACAGCTCCACAGAAGCGGCCACTGAGACCGAGAAGACGCCGACAACGAAGACCACGAAGCCGATCTCGCCGAACGCAACTTGAGCGGGCCGCGCTGCGGCCAGGATCGAATCCACGGGCTGGCTGTACGGGTAGAGGGCTTTCGCCCCGGCGGTCATGACGGCCATCGTCATGACCGCGCCGAAGAGGGTTCCGACGACGGCGACAATGCGGTTCCGCCCGAGGTCCTTGCCGGTCCAGCCCTCCTCGATCGCCCCAGACGAGTAGAAGTCGAATTGGTAGGGGGTCATGAACGAGCCGAGCAGAGATGCCGTGGCAAAGAGATACCCGGGGATCGAATAAGAAGAGGAGATGTTGGGGTGCACGACGGCGGCCGCGACCCTTCCCCAGTTCGGGGAAAGCGCGACGCTGGCCGGAATCATGACGAGCATGGTCAGGCCGGCCAAGGCTGCACCGGTATCGACCCTGCTGAAGTTGAAGAACCAGAGCGCCAGCGCGAGCGCGACCGCCACGACGGGCACCCAGACCCTGTAACCGATGCCGGTGAGCAGCTGAAGTGCGAGTGCCATCCCGACGAGGTCCACTGCGAGGACCAGCACGTGCACGACCACATTGGCGATGAGGGGAACCGCGCCGAGGCGTGGGCCCAGCCTGGTGCGAATCACCTCGTACGTGGGCTGGGCAGAGGATATCGCCACGCGGCCGGACATCTCGGCGTAGACAGAGAAGCCGACGAGGCCCAGCACAACGGTCCACAGGAGCGCGAATTGGAACCGTGCACCTGCTGAAACGGCGGTGATCACTCCGCCCGTGTCCAGGAACCCGCCGATGCCGGCCAACACCCCGAGCGCAAGAGCGGCCACAGGATGCTTCCGTCCACTGGCTTTCGTGCGCGCGTTCACCCGGCTCCTCCCCTGTCGACCTCCTCCCTCCGAGCAACTACCCGCCATCCACACCCTCAAGCCATATCACCAGCGCATGCCCCCATGCGGAATTGCCCTCTACTGGCCTTCGCCGGATCAGCGGAGAGTTGATTGCATGGGCAAATCTGACGGAAGAATCGAATCGGAGACACCGCCCGCCCCTCGTGAAGCGCGCCACCGTTCCGCCACCTTCGTCGCGGCCCTTCCGGGGCTCGCAGTCGCCCTCGTCGTCGCTGGTGCGGCAGCGCTCCTCGGCCAACTCGCCCCCATCATCGGAGGCCCGGTGTTCGGGATACTGCTCGGCGTGCTCGCCGCGGCCGGGATCCGGCCCCTTCGAGCGGAGCGGATGACGGCGGGCTACCGCGCCGCTGGCACCTTCGTCCTCCAGGCCTCGATCGTGGTCCTGGGCACCGGACTCTCGCTCGGGGAAGTCGCCCGAGTGGGCGCCACCTCGTTGCCCGTCATGCTGGGCACCCTCGCCGTCGCGCTCGGCGGCGCGGCCCTGGCGGGGCGCGCGCTGGGTCTCGATGCCGACACCCGTACCCTCATCGGGGTGGGCACGGGCATCTGCGGCGCATCGGCGATCGCTGCCGCCTCCGCGGCCATCAAGCCAAAGGACTCCGACGTCGCCTACGCGATCGGGACGATCTTCACGTTCAACATCGCGGCCGTCCTCCTGTTCCCCCCGCTCGGCCATCTCCTCGGCCTCAGCGCCCACTCGTTCGGCCTCTGGAGCGGCACGGCGGTCAACGACACCTCGTCCGTCGTCGCCGCAGCCGAGAGCTATGGCGGCGGCGCGTCGTCGTACGCCATCGTCGTCAAGCTCACCCGCTCGCTCATGATCATCCCGATCGTCACGGCACTCGTCGCCCTCAGGACGAAACGCGAGCAGGCAGCAGAGGGAGGAACTCGCTCCCGCCTGCCCTGGCGGCGAATGGTCCCAGCGTTCATCATCGGCTTCGTCCTTGCAGCCGCGCTCGACACCGTCGGCGCCGTACCCGCCTCATGGCACCCGGGCCTTTCCGCCCTCGGGACGTTCCTCGTCACGATCGCACTTGCCGGCATCGGCCTCAATCTCCGGATTTCGGAGATGCGCAAGGCCGGCGCACGCCCCCTCCTGCTCGGCGGCGTGCTCTGGGCCGCCGTCGGACTCACGAGCCTAGGGCTGCAGGCGGTCACGGGGACGCTGTGAGGGGGCCTCCCCTTGCGCCGTGACCCTCACCGTGCAAAGGTGACGGCGCAACGGCAAGACCAGAAGGAACCATGGATCCCATGACAGAAGCCGCCCACACCCCCGACTGCTGCATGCCCGAAAGACCGGGCAGCGTAGCCCTTCCCGAGTTGGCTGTGCCGTCCACCGGGATCGAGCAGCGGGCCCACCACGACGACGTCGCGGTCCCGGGCGGGGCCTTCCAGATGGGCGATGCCTTCGGGGAGGGATACCCGGGCGACGGCGAGACACCCGTGCACGAGGTCGAGCTCCCGGGCTTCCGCATCGACGCGACCGCGGTCACCAACGCGATGTTCGCGGCCTTCGTCGAGGCCACCGGCTACCGCACCGAGGCCGAGCGCTACGGCACCTCCGCGGTCTTCCACCTCCTGGTCAAGGCGAACGACGACGACGTGCTCGGCGCCGCGGCCGGCGCACCCTGGTGGCTCAACGTCCGCGGAGCCGACTGGGCCCACCCCCGCGGGACCCTCTCCCACTGGACCGCCGCCCCGGACCACCCCGTCGTCCAGGTCACCTGGCACGACGCCCAGGCCTACTGCTCGTGGGCAGGACGGCGCCTGCCCACCGAGGCCGAATGGGAATACGCCGCCCGCGGCGGCCTGGCCGGCAAACGCTACGCATGGGGCGACGAACTCACCCCCGACGGCCAGCACCGCTGCAACATCTGGCAGGGCACCTTCCCCACCGTCAACACCCAGGACGACGGCTTCCTCGGCACCGCCCCCGTCCGCACCTTCCCGGCGAACGGGTACGGCCTCTACGAGATGGCCGGCAACACCTGGGAATGGTGCAACGACTGGTTCCTGCCCAAGTACTACCGCAACTCCCCCCGCCAGAACCCCCAGGGCCCGACGATCGGCGCAGGCCGGGTCATGCGCGGCGGCTCGTACCTGTGCCACGAGTCCTACTGCAACCGCTACCGCGTCGCCGCCCGAACCTCCAACACCCCCGACTCCTCGAGCGGGAACTGCAGCTTCCGCACGGTCGCCCTCGCGCCCGATGCGACCTCGACCACCGAGAAGACTCCATGAGACTCAAGGAGCCGCAGTGGCGCCGTGAAGGCGAGATGCCGGACTACCGCTTCTCGCTCGCGAACGAGCGCACGTTCCTCGCGTGGATCCGCACCTCGATGGCGATCCTCGCCGGCTCGATCGCGATCGACCAGCTCACCCCGGACATCGCCCCGGCCCCGGTCCGCATCGCCCTGTGCCTGGCGCTGGCCGCGATCGGGGCGGCCCTGGCCTTCGAGGCCTACCGCCGCTGGTCGCTGCAGGAGCAGGCCATGCGCAAGAAGCGGGAGCTTCCGCACGCATGGCTGCTCGTGGCGATGACCGTCGTCGTCGCCCTCGCGGCCCTGGTGTTCGCGGCCCTGATCCTCTTCTCACGGTGACAGCCGGGGTGTCCCCGTGACTGACGAGCCGGACCCCGAGGCCGCCCGCGACCCGGGGCTCCACGCCCGCGACCCGGGGCTCCAGCCCGAGAGAACCTCCCTCGCCTGGGGGCGCACCCTTCTGGCCCTGCTCGTCTCAGACCTGCTCATCTGGCGGTCCTGGACCCGGTCCCTGGCCCGCCACGCGGGCAGGATCGAGGGCAACGCGCTCAGCCTCGGCATCGCCTCAGCCGTCGCCGCGGCCGCCACCGCGGTCATCGCCGGGTGCGTCCTCTACCGCGGCCGCGCCCTCCGCGCCGGAAACGCCGCCCCGCCCGCAGCCCTCATGCGCACCGCGACCCTGGCACTCCTCACCCTCGCCGCCGCCACCATCGTCTCGATCCTCCTAGCGAGGTAAGGACCACCTGCCCTTCTTGGAGGAGGTCGGTCTTCCCGCCGCGGCTATTGGCCAGTCGTGCTCGTCGACGTCGCTCCGCCCGAATTCTGAGTGCTCTGCATCGGCGTAGCGGTGAGGGTCTCTGTGACAGTCGGCGTGCTGGTCTCGCTACTCGAGCTTGAGCTTGAGCTGCTTTCAGAGGAGGTGTCAGAAGGAGACGCGGTTCCTGACGTCCCGGACGAGGAAGCCTTCTGGAGGACGGTGTTGACGAGGTCCTCGAGTTCCTGCTGATCGGTGTCGCCGAGATTCCCACCGCTCTTCGTCGCCACGACGAGGAGCCTGCCCTGGCCACCCGAAACCTGCATCAGCATGTCGGACGAATTGCCGCCCTTCGTGCTGACGGTACCGAATGTCTCATCAGCGTTCGTCTTGGCCTGAAGCTGTTTGCTCGAGACCGTCACCTTCTGCCCGACGGCGGATACGGTGAAGGTCGAGCACTGGGTCATCTTGCCGCGTATGTCCCGCACGAGCTGTTCCGCGTCCGGTCCTTGCGATCCCGACTGCGCCGAAACGGTGCGGGGCTTCTGGCTGTCCGAGATGGCAACAGCTACGGAGCCATTGTCGACGCTGTTCACGAGGCCCGCCGTGGCGATCGACTTGCAGTCCGACGGGTCCACCGTGGCCGTGCTGAGAAGGAGGTTCCCGAGATCCTTGCCCGCGGTCACCTGGGCGGCGGAGTACAGGTTCAGCGAGTTGCCGTCCGAATCCTTCAAGCCTGAGATGAGGTTCCGCAGTTCGGATTCGCTGTAGACATGAGTGCTCGCCGCGCTCGACGACGACGCGGACGGGCTCGGCGTCGTCCCTCCCCCACCGGTGCAGCCTGCCAAGGCAAGCGCACCCGCGCACGCGACTCCGAATATGGCACTTCGCTTGGACTTCACGGATCCTCCACTCCTCGGCCTGAACGTGAGAGGTGGTTACCCGGAGAAGGAGCATGGAATCCACGTAGACTCGAGGAAGATTAACCGGATTAACCAGATTCACCAAGATTCA
The DNA here is from genome assembly GCF_000802235.1 of Sinomonas humi. GTDB lineage: Bacteria > Actinomycetota > Actinomycetes > Actinomycetales > Micrococcaceae > Sinomonas > Sinomonas humi. The sequence goes on along the minus strand of NZ_JTDL01000141.1, from coordinate 121,727 downwards.
CCGGAGGCTCGAGTGCAGAATCCATTTCGACCGACGGCCGGAGCGACACCACCCATCGTCGTGAGTCGCGAGGGGCTGCTTCGCGAATTCGGTTACGGCCTCACCATCAGGTCGGGAGCGCCGGGGCTCCTCACGATCTTCACCGGAGCGCGCGGCGTTGGCAAGACCGTCATGCTCGGAGCAGCTGAGGACCTGGCCCAGGAGCAGGGGTGGCTCGTGATCTCCGAAACGGCCACGCCCGGATTCATGGCGCGAATCGGCGAGGCGATGCGCCGAGCGCTTGCCGAGCTCGGGGACGGCCCCATTGGGCGCCGCATCACGGGAGTCACCCTCGCAGGCTTCGGCGTGACAACTCAGCTTCCCCCTGAGGAACAGGTCAGCTGGCGGGACGCGGGCGAGCAGTTGCTACGGCTCCTCGACGATCACCGGACTGGCCTCACCATCACCGTCGACGAGGTCCACGCTGCCGATCGCAGCGAGATCGCGGCCTTGGCTGCCAACGTCCAGCACTTCATCCGGGACGGCCTCCCGATCGCCCTGCTCTTCGCGGGTCTCCCTGCGGCGGTCTCCGACCTGCTCAATGAAGGAGTGGCCACCTTCCTTCGCCGAGCCGATCGCATAGATCTCCACTCCGCCTCCATCGAGGAGACGGCAGACTCCTACGTGAGGCTCTTCGCCGAGGGCGGACACCACCTCTCACCCGAGCTTGCGAGGGCCGCCGCCGAGGGCACGGGAGGCTACCCCTTCCTCATCCAGCTGGTGGGGTACAGCCTCTGGCAGGAGGCCGAGGCGGGAAACGGCGACCTCGACGACGCCGCAGTCGCTCGCGCGATCGCGGCCGCTCGGCGTCGGAACGAGCGCACGGTGATCGAGGCGGCCCTCTCCACCGCAACGGCGCGCGACATGGACTTCCTCATTGCCATGGCGCAGGACGACGCCGCCTCGGAGGTCGGCGACATCGGCCGGAGGATGAGCGCGAGACCGAGCCTCGTCGGCAAGTACCGCGCCCGCCTCATTGACGCGGGACTGATCGAACCGGCCGGCTACGGCCGCGTTGAGTTCGCCATCCCGGGACTGGCCGACTACCTCCGCGCCTACATCAGCCGTTGAGCTGACGGCGAGGAGGCCTACTTCGACTTCTGAGCGGCGTGCTGCACTGCGTGCCTGACGGGAGCGTTCGGGGCACCGAACCCGTCGTAGCCATCGATCCGCTGGATCATCTCGAAGAACACGCTTCCCACGGTGGCGGTGTAGAAGTGCAGGAAATCGCCCTGCTCGTCCCGGTCGTAGAGGAGGTCGAGTTCGCGCAGGGTCGCCAAGAACTGGGGCTCGAGCCCGAATCGCGCGTCGAGGTCCTCGTAGTAGTTCTCCGGGATTTCGAGGAAGGGCAGCTTCCGCGCCCGGCACGCGCGTGCGGTGGCAATGAGATCCGGCACCGCGATTGCGATGTGCTCCTGGAAAGTGTCCGCGACCGTGCCTCGCACGCTATCGGCCTGCACCCACGGTGCCAGATTGAGCGCGAGCCGCACTGCGCGTTCGCCGCCGACAAGCTCTGTCTGCATGACCTGCGAGCGCACGAGCCCAGCCGGGCTCGAGACCTCCTGGGACGGCTGCGGGCTCAGCGCGAGCACCGACGAGTAGAACAGCACCCCCTCGTCGTAGTGCTGCCAAGGCTGCGCCAGATTGATGTGGTCGATGCGCGCGGCAGGCGGCTCCGTTGCGGACGCCGGCAGCCCAGCCCCGAACTCCTCCGCCCAGAGCGTGTCCTGGCAGAGGAACACCTCAGTGCCGTCCGGTGCCTCGACCGCCTGCAGCACCTCCTCGTTGGCCTGGGACGTCCGGGGCACAGCGACGGCCTTCAGCTGCAGGGCGCGGGCGACGGCGGTCACGGAGTTTTCGACGTCGAAGCCGAGCGCTGAGATCGCCGGTGCGACACCGCGGGCCTGCTGGCGGTTGAGAATGATGCGCGCGTCACCGAGCGTCCACAGGCTCACAGGCTTGGTCCGGTGTTCGCCCCTGGATTCGAAGCCCAGCTGTGCTAGAAGCCGCTCGAGCTCGCTGGCGCCGGCCGCCGCGGGGTCCGCTTTGACCTCGGCGAAGTTGATGCCCGACGGCGGTGCGACCTGCGGAAGCGTCGTCAGCGGCATGGGATAGGCGCGGGAAGCGGCTGCGAGTTGGGCGGGGGTCGGTGTGGCGGCCGGATCGCCGGATTCCGCGGTTCCGGCGGCGAGATGCTTCGCCGTGCGCTCCTCGAGCCAGATGAGGGAGCGCATGGCGTCGACCGCGGTGCGTTCGACGTCGGCCTGCCGGAACGTGTCGTTGAAGACCTCGAGCGAGACCGGCCCGTTGTAGCCCGTGCGTGCTACGTGGCCGAGGAACTTGGGCAGGTCGAACTGGCCCTCGCCGGGGAAGACCCGGTAGTGACGGCTCCAGTTGAGAACATCCATCGAGAGCTTGGGCGCGTCCGCAACCTGCACGAAGAAGATCTTCTCCCCCGGGATCCGTTCGATCGGTTCCGTGTCCCAGCCTCGGGAGAGGATGTGGAACGTATCGAGGCACGTGCCGAGGTTCGCGTGGTCTGCATCGGCCACGACCCGCCAAGCATGCTCGAAGTCATTCACGAACGTGCCCCACGCGAGAGCTTCGTATGCGACCTTCACGCCGTGATCGGCCGCGAGCTCCGCCAGTCCGTGGAGCTGCTCGGCGCGGAGGGCGTCGTCGTCGATGCTTGCTGTGGCGACGTTGCTGCACACGAGGATCGTCTCGATCCCCAGCCGATCCATGAGCTTGAACTTCGCGTCGGCTCGCCGAAGGTTGTCGCGGTAGAGCTCGTCAGGCACTGAGTCGAAGTCGCGGAACGGTTGGTAGAGATCCAGCCCGAGGCCAAGCTCGTCGGCGAGGGACCGGACCGCCTCGGGGCTCAGCGATGAGGTCACGAGGTCCGCCTCGAAGATCTCGACCCCATCGAATCCGGCCTTCGCCGCCGCCCGCAGCTTCTCCTCGAGCGTTCCGGAGAGGCAGACAGTCGCGATCCCGGTGCGCATCAGCGGGCTCCTGCCTCGGCCTTGGGCGCAGCGTCCGGATGCGCCTCCGATGCTGCACGCTCCTCACGCTCGATGAGCTCGAGGAAGTGCGCCCGCATGCGCTCGGCGTCGGGCTCGAGGCCCGTGAAGATACGGAAGGAATCCACCGCCTGGCCCACAGCCATCCGTCCGCCGTCGAGCACACGGCACCCGAGGGCCCGCGCCTCGCGCACGAGCTGCGTCTCGATCGGGCGGTACACGATGTCCGCGACCCAGTGGCGCGATCCGAGGAGCGAGACGTCGAACGGGGTCCCAGGGTGCGCGGCCATCCCCGTCGGGGTGCAATGGACGACGCCGTCCGCCGCCTCGATCAGCGAGGCGAGCTCCGCCGTCGTGCGCCCCTCCACGGACGCGCCCGGGAACATGGCCGCAAGCTCGGCGGCGCGCTCGACGGCGCGTGAAGCGTCGACGTCGACGATGCTGAGGTGCTCGACGCCCGCGGTGAGCAGGGCATAGGCGACGGCAGAGCCCGCGCCGCCCGCGCCGAGCTGCACGACGCGCCCGAGAGCCGCGCCGGGGAGGCCCGCGCGGAAGGCGCTCAGAAAGCCCGACCAATCCGTGTTGTGGCCCACGGTCCGCCCATCCTCGCGGATGACGACGGTGTTCACGGCACCGAGGCGAGCGGCGTCGTCGTCGATCTCGTCGAGGTGCTCGATCACGAGCTGCTTGCATGGGTGGGTGATGTTGAGGCCGTTGTAGCCGAGGTTCCGTGCCGCCCGCACCAGATCGCCGACACTCTCGGCAGGAAGTCCGAGGACGGCGATGTCGATCGGCCGGTAGAGGTAGAGCAGGCCGTGCGCTGCGCCCTCGCTCTCATGCATCGAGGGGGTGAGGGACGGGACGACGCCGTCGCCGATGAGGCCGATCAGGTACGACTCGGTGGGGAGGCTCACTCGGAGTCCTTTCAGGGATTTCTGGAGGCTTTCAGGTCTCTTACGGGCGGGGCAGGCGGGCCGCGAGTTCCTCGGCGGCGTCGCGAAGGGCGGGGAGCTGGTCGACGAGGTCCTCGACGCTCATGCGGACGGTCGGCGCGGAGCAGGCAATGGCCGCGATGGCCCTCGCCTCCTCACCCGGGCGTGAGTCGGCCAGGACGGGCACCGCAATGGCGCGCATGCCGACCTCGTTCTCTTCGTCCATGAGGGAATAGCCCTGGCTGCGGACGCGATCGAGCTCCGCGCGGAACTCGCCACGGTCCGTGATGGCCTTCGGCGCGACGGGCACGAGGTCGATCGACTCGACGAGCCGCTCGCGCTCCTCGTCGGGGGCGAAGGCGAGAAGGGCCTTGCCGACGGCCGAGCAGTGAAGGAAGCCGCGGTAGCCGGGATCGCTCGTTACGCGGAAGGCCCTCGGTCCGTCCACCTTCGCTACGGTGAGGAACCGGTCTTCATCCGGGACGGCGAGGATGCTCGCCTCCTGGGTCTTCTCTGTGAGGCGCGAGAGCACCGGAGTTGCCGTGCCGGCGAAGCCGAGGCTGTTGGCGACATAGAGGCCGAGCTGGAAGACCCTCAGGCCGAGGCTGTACTTCTTGCCCTCTGGCTCGAAGTCGACGAAGCCGGCCCGTTGGAGGGACTGCAGGAGCCGGTACGCCGTGCTGAACGGCAGGTCCGCGCGGCGCGAGAGGTCGGCCGCGGTTGTGGCACCGGGAGCGTCCCCGAGCATGACGAGGAGACTGAGCGCCTTGCCGACCATGTCGGTCTTGGCGCGCTTCTCCTCATCGACAGGCTGCTCGTCGGGAGTGATGGAGGGCATAAGTCGATGGTGCCACAACTCTCACATGGCGGCAACGGCCGCCATAATGCGAGTAACGCTAGATCCCGAGTGCCGCAGCCACCTCCTCGGGGGCGATGTGGCTCATGCAGGCAGGCCCACCGGGCTCGCCTCCGTCAGCGAACGGACATTGCGCGTCCCACCAGCACACCTGTTCAGTGAAGTTGGCAGGATGCCGCTCCGGGCACCCCGGCAGGCCCTGCAGATTCACGCCCAGCTCTGGGTGCAGCCCGTAACGCGCGGCAACCGTCGGCCCGTAGAGGCCGACGGCGTGCATCCCCGCGGCCGTCGCGAGCCGGACAGGGCCTGTGTCGCCGCCGACGCAGACGCCTTCGCGCTCGGCGGCGGCCGCGTAGAGCGCAGCGAGCTGTCGCAGGGACAGCCGCGGAGTCCGGACCGCGCCGGCATCGGAGAGCGCCGGCCAGCTCTCCGGCTCCTCCGCGACGAGGACAGGGGTCTGGCCGGACCGAAGGAGCATCGAGGTGAGCCGTGCCCAGTGCTGCTGGGGCCAGCGCTTCACCGCCATCCCCGAATCGGGCACGAGGAACACGGGGCGCCGCCCCGCTGGGTTCAGCGCCGCGAGGAGCTCCCCAGCCGCCTTGAGCTCCTCCGGCGTCACCGCGACGCGTGGCGGCTGCCCGACGAAGTGGGGCTCGATGATCCCGTCACGGGCCAGAAGCTCGAGATAGCGCTCGTCCACTCGCTGATCGGGTGGTGGCGAGCGCCAGAGGTTGGTGACAGCGACCCCGCCGGCAGCCTCGAGAAGCTCGGGAAGCCCGTGGCGGCGATTGGTCGTGATGCTCAGGTCTGGCCGGATGCGCGCGAGCGCCTCTCGGGCGGCGCCTTGCACGTCCTCGCTCCCCCGCCCCGCAAGGGGAATCACCTCGTCGATCAGGGGATCCCCCTCGAGGAGCACATGCCAGGGCTCGAGCGTGAGGACGTGGACTGCCGCCTCCGGGTGGGACAGTGCGAGGGCGTGGACCGCCGGCAGGGCAAGGACCACGTCGCCGAGTCCTCCCATCACATCGACGAAGAGGATCCTCCGGAAGCTGCTCATCCCGCCACCTCCCGGTAGACGTCGGCATGCCGCCGCGCTATGTCCTGCCACGAGCGCCGGGCCGCGAGCGCTTTGCCCTGCCGGGCAACGCGACGCCGCAGGCCGCCGTCGCGCTGGGCGCGCCGCAGCCCGTCTGCCAGGGCTTCGGCGTCCCGCACCGAGTGCACCGCGACGCAGGTTTCGCCGTCCTCGACCGACTCGTCCTCGCCAGCCGTTGCGACGACGGGGAGCCCGTGGGCCAGCATCGTGAGCAGGGATCCGCTCTTCGTGGTGACTCCGGCCGTGAACGGGAGGACGCCGAGATCGCTGGCCAAGAGCCAGCGGGAAACCTCCTCCGGCGGCTGGAACCCCGTGAAGGTCACTTGCCCCTTCAGGCCGAGCGCGCCCACGCGGCCCTCCAGCTCGGCGCGGAAATCGCTCGCTTCCTGCCCCGGCAGCGCGAGGGATTCGAAGCCGCCGATGACGGCGAGATGCAGCGCTTCGCCTTCGTCGCGGAGCTGCGCCATGGCCTCGAAGAGATACCTGAGCCCCTTGACGGGGTGGACGAATCCGAAGAAGGCCAAGAGCGTGGTCCCGGGCTCGAGGCCGAGCTGGGTGCGAATCTGCTCCCGCGACCCGTCAGGACTCGCCTCCCGTGCCACCTCGACGTTCGCTCCGATGGGGATGTGCCGCCCAGGGACGTGGCCGTGGAATCGGTTTTGCAGCGTGGCGAGGTGGACGGGGTTGGTGACGACGACGGCGCGGCTGCGCGGGACGAGGAAGCCGGTTTCGCGGTCCAGCACGACGTGCCGCTCCGACCACGGATAGACGCTTCGCAGCGGGCGCGGGCGCGCTATCGGGAGTTCCCACGAGCCGTATTCGTGGAGGGTCGTCAGGAGCGGGACCGAGCGCGGGAGCACGAGGGGCAGGAGCCCGATTGATCCGCGGAAGCCGTACATCGACGGCGCGAACTGGACATGGACGGCGTCGAGATCCAGTTTGGCCAAGGTCCGTCCCGCGGCGGCGGCGGCGCGGGCGTCTGGGCCGCAGGGAACGACGACGGGCTCCACGCCCGCGGCCGGCAATTCCTGGGCGAGCCGCTCGACATAGCCCGCAACGCCGTCCAACTCCGTGCTGGGCCGACCACAGACCAAGCCCACGCGCAGCGGCTCCCGCCGCCGTCGTCGTCCTTCGTGCCGCAGTTGTTGGCGTCCCGGCTGTTGCCGTCCCCGCATGTCTGCCCCTCCTCTCGGACGCTAGGCCTCGCTCAGTCGAGGTCTTACCCCACTCGGGGACGAGTAGGCATGCTCCCTGGATGAGCGTGATGCAGTGGGTTGCAGAAACTATTTGACGCGTTGCAGAAACCATGTCATTCTGAACAAACGCTGTGATGCCGAACACACGAGGAGGTGGGGATGACCACGATTGCCGAGATCGCGAAAGTCGCGGGAGTCTCGAAGTCGACCGTTTCCAGGTCGTTCACCCGCCCCGATTCGGTCAACACCGAGACGCGGGATCGCATCCTGGCCGTCGCCTCGGAACTGGGGTACAACCCCGCCCCCGCAAAGACCGAACTGACGGGGACTATCGCGCTGTTCATCCCTGACATCGCGAACCCGTACTACCCGCCGCTCGTCAAGTCGATCCAGGCGGCCTGCCGCCGGCAGTCGATCTCGCTGGTCGTCGTCGACGGCGAGAACGATCCGGAGGCGGACGCCGAAGAACTCGAGCGCGTCATCGGCCGTGTCGACGGCGCGATCATCTTCGCGCCGCGGATGGACGCCGACAGGCTGAGGGCGCTGGATGCGGTCTCTCCCGTCGTCCTCATCAACCACGTAGCGGAAGGGCTGCCAGCCGTCATCCTTTCCGCGCCGGAAGGCGCCCGGCAGGCGGTCGAGCACCTAGCAGCGCTCGGCCACCGCTCGATCGCGTACCTCGCAAGCCTCGAGGACAATTACTCGAGCCAGGTGCGCCTCGCCGCAGCCGAGGAGGCCGCCGATCACCTCGGCTGCACCCTCATCGTCCTCACCCACGCGGAGCCCACGTACGCCGCTGGGGTCCGGGCTGCAGACCTCGTTCTCGCCGAGCCCGTCACGGCGGTGATCGCCCACAACGACCTCCTGGCGTTCGGGTGCATGAACCGCCTCGCCGACCGCGGTGTCGCGGCCGGGACGGACATCAGCGTGATCGGCTTCGACGACATCTGGCTCGCTTCCGCATCGCGGCCCGCGCTGACGACGGTGAACACGCCGTACGAGCGCGGAGGCGCCGTCGCCCTCCGCCTCCTCACCGAGCGGATCGCGGACCCGGCACGGCCCGCCAACACAGTGCACCTTTCCGGGGACCTCATCGTGCGCAACAGCACCGCGCCCGCCCCGGTCTCCGTGTCCTGATCCCCCTCCACCCATCCACTCCACCGTTCGCACGAAAGGCGAGAGCCCATGGCCAAGTTCAGCGGGATGACTGATCCCGACGTCAGAACCCCTGAGGAGCAGGCACGCCGCCTCAAGCGCGCGAAGAAGGCAGCCCTCGCGGCCTTCCTCGGCGGCGCCCTCGAGTACTACGACTTCTTCGTCTACGCGACTGCGGCGTCGCTCGTGTTCTCGAAGATCTTCTTCCCCTCGGGCAACCCGACCGTCGCGCTCATCTCCTCGTTCGCGACGTTCGGCGTCGCCTACGTCGCGCGGCCGTTCGGCGCCGTCGTCTTCGGCCACCTCGGTGACCGCCTCGGGCGCAAGAACACCCTCGTGCTCACGCTCGTGCTCATGGGCGGCGCGACGTTCCTCATCGGCGTGCTCCCCGACTTCCACGCGGCCGGCTACCTCGCCCCGATCCTCCTCGTGGTGCTCCGCCTCTGCCAGGGCCTCTCGGCCGGCGCCGAGACCGCCGGCGCCTCGGCGCTGACCATGGAGGAATCGCCCGTCGGGCGCCGCGCCTTCTTCCCCTCGTTCTCGATGAGCGGCATCTCGACCGGCATCGTGCTCGCCTCGCTCGTGTTCCTCCCGGTCGCGGCGATGAGCGAGGCGGACCGCCTCGCGTGGGGCTGGCGCATCCCGTTCTGGTGCTCGATCGTGGTCCTCGTCGTCGCCTACCTCGTGCGCCGTTCGCTCGAGGAGCCGGAGGTCTTCGAGGAGAAGGCCGAGCACAACGACCTCGTCAAGCTGCCCGTCGCGGACATGTTCGCCACGCACACGCCGCAGTTCATCCAGGTCGCCCTCATGTCCTTCGAGACCGTGACGAACACGTTCATGCAGTCGTTCGGCCTGGCCTACGCCGTCTCGGTCGGCATCCCCGCCTCGACCATGCTGTGGGTGAGCATCGTGGGCAACGTCGTGGCGATCGGCACCCAGCCGCTCGCGGCCATGCTCTCCGACCGCTTCGGCCGCAAGCCGCTCTTCATCACGGGCATCATCGGCTCGGCGATCCTGATCTTCATCTACTTCTCGTCGATCTCCACGAAGAACGTACCCCTCGTCTTCCTCACGAGCACGCTCATCACCGCTGGCACGTACGCGATGTCGAACGCAATCTACCCGGCTTGGTTCGCTGAGCTGTTCAACGTCCGCGTCCGCTACTCCGGCATGGCGATCGGCCTCCAGATCGGCATCCTCTGTGCGGGCTTCACGCCGCTGCTCGGCACGGCGCTCGTGGGCGGCGTTCCCTCGAACTGGGGCCCGGCGGCCTGGATCGTGGCCGGTTCGTCCGTGCTCGCACTCATCGGCGCAATCTGGGGCCGCGAGACGTTCCGGACGCCGATCCACGAGCTCGGCAACAAGGTCCGCGGCTCGAAGTAGGGATCTGGCCACTCGTCAAGAAAGAGGTGGCCTCTCGTTGGTGATTCCAACGAGAGGCCACCTCTTTCACGTCCCGTGGCCACTTCTCGCCCTACCCGTGGCCACTTCCCGCCTCAGGAGTCCTCAGATACGAGTGGTCAGCGGCCGTGCCTGTGCAGGAAGGCCGCGACTCTCTTGGGGAACTCCTCCGGATCGGTCGCGAGCTCTGGGGGCATCTCGCGCACGGGCGCGATGAGCGGTTGCAGCCCCCTGTCCACCGCGGTCTTGGCTGCGCGGAGCGACCCCTGCGCGAGCCCCGCCCACGCCTCGAGGAGGCCGCCCAACTCAGCGTCCACCTCGCCGTCGGCGGCAAGCGTGGTGACGAGGCCGACGTCGTGCGCCTCCTTGCCCGTCAGGATCCGGCCGCCGTAGAGCAGGTCCTTCGCCCGGCTGGGCCCCACCCGCAACGAGATCCGGGCCGCAAACGAGGGCGGGACGAGGATTCCCAGGCGCGAGATCGGCATGCCGACGCGCGCCGAGGCGGCAGTAAGCTGCAGGTCGCAGGCCAGCGCGAGCTGGAATCCGCCCCCCGCTGCAACCCCTTCTACGACGGCGACAGTGGGCACGGGAAGGTCCTCGATCGCGCGAAGCGCCTGCTCCATCCGCCAGAAGCGCTGCGTCACCTCGTCAGGGTCGGCCGCTTCCCATTCGCGCAGGTCGGAGCCCGCGCTGAACACGCCTCCGCGGCCGCGGACGACGACGGCCCGCACCGAATCCGCGGACGCGAGCTCCCGCGCGGCTCGCCCGAGATCATCCCACTGCCCCATGCCCAGGGCGTTGAGTCGCTCTCCGCTGCCGAAGGAGACAGTTGCAACGGCATCCGCGACCTCGACTGAGACGCCCTCCATAACGTGCGCCCCATTCCCCGTCACTGGACCGCACCCTGGGCGTGGAGACGGCCGATATCCGTAGCGGAAAGCCCCGCTCCAGTCAGGATCTCGTCGCTGTGCTGCCCGAGCAGCGGCGGTGGCATGCGCACCGACGCAGGCGTGCGCGTGAGCCGCACCGGGCAGTTCACGACCTTCAATGTCCCGGCCTCGGGGTGCTCGACCTCCGCGACCATTCCCCGCGCGAGCACCTGGGGGTCCGCGAGCGCCTGGTCCACGGTCTGGATGGGCCCAACCGGCACCCCAGCCGCGTCGAGCCGCGCGACCCATTCCGCCGTCGTCGCCCCTTGGAATTCTTGCTCGAGCAGGGGGATGAGCTCGTCGCGGTGCGCGACACGCAAAGGGTTCGTCGTGAAGCGGTCGTCGTCCGCGAGTTCCGGCCTGCCGAGAGCGGCGGCGAATTTCCGCCACAGGCTGTCGTTTCCGACGGCGACCATCACGAACCCGTCCGAGGTGGGGAAGGCCTGGTAGGGCGCGATGGTCGGGTGGGCCGAGCCGTAGCGTCGGGGCGTCTCGCCGCTCGCGAAGAACCCGCTTGCCACGTAGGTCAACCACGAGACCGAGCCGTCGAGCAGGCTGATATCCACCCATTGGCCCTGCCCGGTTCGCGTCTTCTCGTGCAGGGCCGCGAGGATCCCGATGACCGCCCACGTGCCGGCCACGAGATCGGCGCTGCTCACGCCGACCCGAACCGGGGCGCCGTCGGTCTCGCCCGTGACGCTCATGATCCCGCTCCGCGCCTGGGCGATCGCGTCGTAGCCCGCCCTCCCCGATTCCGGGCCGGTCTGGCCGTACCCGCTGATCGAGGCGTAGACGAGCCCGGGGTTTGCGGCGGAGAGCTCTTCGTAGCCGAGGCCGAGGCGCTCGGCAGTTCCCGGCCGGAAGTTCTCCACGATGACGTCGGCCTTGAGCGCGAGCCGCCGCACGGCGGCGAGTCCTTCCGGCGATTTGAGGTCGACCGCGAGGCTGCGCTTGTTGCGGTTGACCGAGAGGAAGTAGGCCGCCTGGCCGCCTTGGAAAGGCGGCCCCCAGTGCCGGGTGTCGTCTCCTTGGCCGGGCTGCTCGATCTTGATGACGTCAGCCCCGAGGTCCGCGAGGGTCATCGTGGCGAAAGGTCCGGACAGGATTCGACTCAGGTCCAGGACGAGCAGGTCCCGCAGAGGCCCGCTCGCACCTGGGGCCTCGGGCTGCGGCGCGGGCGCCTGTTCGTGCGGCCCGCGCGCAGTCTCGCTCACCGTCATACCGTCGTCGCTCCCTTCCGGGAAGCCCGCGACGTCCGCATCGTCACGCCGCCGGCCGCCGTCGTCGAGCGCCGAAGCAGCAGGAGCGACGCCATGCTCACCACGGCGCAGAAGATGATGTAGACCGAGATCCACGTGGAGCTGCCCGTGCCCTGCAGGATCTCCGCCGCGATGAGCGGTGCCGGGCCGCCGGCGATCACGCTCGCGAGCTGGTACCCGAGACCTGCCCCGGTGTAGCGGATGTCGGCGTCGAAGCTCTCCGCGATGAGCGCCGCCTGCGGTCCGTACTGGATGTCGTGGAAGATGAGGCTGACCACGACAGCGATCCCGATGATCAGGGCGTTGCCCGTATTAAGGAGCCCGAAGTAGGGGAAGGCATACAGCCCGGTCAGGACGATGCCAATGCCGTAGATGAGCCTCCGCCCGAACTTGTCCGAGAGGATGCCGAACACCGGGATGCTGATGAGGCCGAGGGCGGCCGCGATCAGGGTGTCCACGAGGATGGCGTCGCTGTTGAACTTCACGTGCTTGGTGGCGTACGTGATCACGAACGTGATGAACAGGTAGAACGGGGCCTGCTCCGACATGCGGACGAGGGCCGAGAGGAGGATCTCCTTGGGCTGCCGGCGGATCGCCTCGATGATCGGCGCGACCACGACCTTCTCGGTCTTGCGGAGCAGCTGGAACTCGGGGCTCTCGACGACGCGGAGCCGGACGAAGAGCGCGACGCCGATCAGGACGATGCTGGCAAGGAACGGGATCCGCCAGCCATAGGTAGCGAAGTCGTGACCGGTCGCCGCCGTCGTGATCCGGACGAGTCCGGTCGAGAGGATGAGGCCGAGGGGAACGCCCAGCTGAGGCCAGCTTGCGGCGAGACCGCGACGGCGCTCGTGGCCCCACTCCATGGCGATGAGCACGGAGCCACCCCACTCGCCGCCGACGCCGATGCCCTGGATGACGCGCAGCACGGTCAGCAGGATCGGTGCCCACAGGCCGATTGACTGGTAGCTGGGGAGGACGCCGATGAGCACCGTGCCGATGGCCATGAGGAGCAGGGTTACCATGAGCGTCGTCTTGCGCCCGATCCGGTCACCGTAGTGGCCGAAGATCGCCGCGCCGATCGGCCGGGCGACGAACCCGACGAACTGGGTGCCGAAGGCCGCGATCGTTCCTGTGAGCGAGCCCTCCCCTCCCGGGAAGAACAGCTGGGGGAAGACCAGGGCGGCGGCCGTTCCGTACAGGAAGAAGTCGTACCACTCGATGGTGGTGCCGACCACGCTCGCGACCGTCGCGCGGCGGGCTGCCTGCTGACGGGTTACTTCTTGAACACTCATCATTCCTCCATTGGCCTGATGTTCGATCCCGCGGGATCCGGGTGCGTTGCGAGTGGCAAGTGCTAGTTGGTGACGAGCGCGCCGGCTAGGAGCTGGCCCGCCCCCTCGATGGCGGGGCTGTGGCCGAGCGCCTTGAGGATTTCGTAGGCCGTAGCCGTGGCCGCCGTGACGACGGGGAGGCCGAGTTCGTCCTCCACCTGCTGGACCGAGGCAAGCGAGGGCATCTAGACGCATGCCGAGAGGACGACGGCGTCCACGCCTTCCCGGTCAAGCCGCCGTGCGATCCCGGGCAGCTGGGCGGGATCCAGGCGGCCGACCTCGAGGTTGTCGGCAACCTCGAGTCCGATGACGTCTTGGACCTGGATGCCGGACCCCTCGATGTACTCGCTGACCATCTTCGTCAGCTCGGGCATGTAGGGCGTGACCATGACGACCTTCCGGGCGCGGAGGTCCCCGAGGGTTCGCACGAGCGCGCCCGCGCTGCTCACCACCGCTGCCGGGTGGCCGTTCGAGCGGGCAGCTTCCGCGATGACGGACTCGGACTCCGTGTGAGCGCCGGGCCCCTGTGCCATTACGGCGACGAGGCACGCGTAGGCGATGACATCGACGTCGGCATCGGAAACGGAGACGGCGCAATCCGCAGCCTTCGAGACCATCGCCGCGAGTTCCTCGCGCGTGACGTTCTTGAGCGCTGCCCGCGCCGAATGGAAGGTGTAGGAGTGGCCCGTCGCCTCGGCCTGACGGCGGAAGAGCTCTGGCAGTTCGGTTTCCATCGTGATGTTGGAGCTTGGGACGATCAGGCCGATTCTGGACCTGTTCCCGAGTGAAGCGTCTGGCTGAGGTTGGATCACTGATTTCCCCGCGTCCTTGTACAGACTTCTATGAACCCGCATCGTTCTTGAACCCATATCGTGAGTTCTCGACCCATAATCCGGGTGTTGGCGTAAGCTGTCAATGGGTAACGAAGCGGCCTTTTCGGCGGCCTCGAATAGCATTTGCCTCAAAGCGGTCCGCGGGAATGGACGGTGAGCAATCCCATGGCAAGAGAATCGAACGGCGCTGGGGCGCCGCTCCTCGTGCTGAGCAAGGTGAGCGACATCCTCGACTGCTTCTCAGTAGAAGACCCCGAACCCACCCTCCAGCAGATCGTCCGAAGCACGGGCTTGCCCGCGAGCACGTGCCAACGCCTTGTCCAGAACATGGTGCGCGAGGGCTTCCTCGACCGCGAGGGGGACAAGTACCGGATCGGCATCCGCCTCGTTCGCTGGTCCGCGCCCGGAACCATCGGGCTCGACATCGTCCGCAGCGTCCGGCCTATCCTGCACCGGCTGCGGGACGAGACCGGCGAGACGGCCTGCCTTTATGTGCGGGACGGGATTCACCGCACGGTGGTCGCGGTCGCGGAGACGCGGCACGTCGTCATGCGCCCCTTCCACGTCGGCCAGGTCATGCCGATCCACGCGGGGGCTCCGGGGAAGATCTTTCTCGCCTTCGATTCGGAAGCGCGGGCCGAGCTTCAGGGCCAGGAGCTGACGAGGTTCACCCCCTCGACGCCCGTCACCTGGGCTGAGCTCGATGAGCAGGCAGCCCAAGCACGCGAGCAAGGGTATTTCGCCGCCCTCGGCGAACGGAACATCGACGTCGGCTCGATCAGCGCCCCGGTGTTCGACCACACTGGCGAACTCGCCGCCGTGCTCGGTCTCGGCTTCCCGCTCCAGCGGGTCCACGCGGACGACGTCGCAAGGCTCGGTCCCGCCGTCGCCCTCGCCGCGCGCGAGGCGAGCGAGGCGATGGGGTACGACACCCGCGAGCGCGTGCCGGACGACGACGCTCCCCCCGCCCGGCCCCGGAAGCGGTCGGCCGCGGGTCCCAGCCGGGTGTCCTGAAGCCAAAGTCCCCGCAACGCAGGTGCGCGTTGCGGGGACTTTGGCTTCAGCGGATATCAGTACTTGATGACCACACGGCCGTCGATCTTGGCGTGGTGCATCTCGTCGAACACCTGATTGATTTCCTTGAGCTCGCGAGTATGGAACGTCGGGTGGATGAGGCCGCGCCCGTAGAAGTCGAGGGCCTCGATCATGTCCTGCCGCGTGCCGACGATCGAGCCGCGGATCGTGAGGCCCTTGAGCACGATGTCGAAGATCGGCGCGGGGAAATCGCCCGGCGGGAGGCCGTTGAAGACGATCGTGCCACCGCGGCGGGTCATGCTGATCGCCTGGCCGAAGGCGGCCGGGTGGACGGCCGTGACCAGGACGCCATGGGCGCCACCCGTTGCGTCCTGAATGGCCGACGCCGGGTCCTCGGCGAACGCGTTGACGGTCACCTCGGCGCCGTGCTTGCGTGCCAGGGCCAGCTTTTCATCCGCGACGTCAACGGCCGCAACGCGCATGCCCATCGCGACGGCGTACTGGACCGCGATGTGCCCCAAGCCGCCGATGCCCGAGATCACGACCCACTCCCCCGGCCGGACCTCGGTCTGCTTCAGGCCCTTGTACACCGTGACGCCCGCGCACAGGACTGGCGCGATCTCGTATGGATCGGCGCCTTCGGGGATCCGCGCCGCGAACTTGGCGTCGACGAGCATGTACTCGCCGAAGGAGCCGTCCACACTGTACCCGCCGTTCTGCTGAGACTCGCACAGGGTCTCCCAACCAGTGCGGCAGAACTCGCACGTTCCGCACGCGGTCCACAGCCACGCGTTGCCGATGAGGTCTCCGATCGCGAGATCGGTGACGCCCTCGCCAAGCGCGACGACGCTGCCCACGCCCTCGTGCCCCGGGACGAGCGGAAGCTTGGGCCTGACGGGCCAGTCACCTTGCGCGGCGTGGAGGTCCGTGTGGCAGACGCCGCTCGCGATGAGCTTCACGAGTACTTGGCCTGGGCCGGGCGTGGGGATCTCGAGCTCATCGACGCTGAGTTCGTCGCCGAAGCTGTGGACGACGGCGGCTTTGAAGGTTGTGCTCATGGCGATGCTCCTTTGTATGGGGGGTTGTCTTCCTCTTGAGTGCTGCTTCCCCGCTTATGTGCTGCGGGCCGGCAGCACATAAGCGGCCAAGCGGCACACAGGCGCGACGGACGACGGCGGCGCGCACCGCCGTCGTCCGTCCTGCCTTGGTTTGGGGTGGGTGAGCCGGGCCTAGAAGAAGCCGAGCTTGTTCTCGCTGTAGCTGACCAACAGGTTCTTTGTCTGCTGGTAGTGCTCGAGCATCATGAGGTGCGTCTCGCGGCCGATGCCTGAGGACTTGTAGCCGCCGAACGCGGCGTGGGCGGGGTATGCGTGGTAGTTGTTGACCCACACGCGCCCGGCCTGGATCTCGCGCCCAGCCCGGTAGGCGACGTTGCCGTCGCGGCTCCAGACTCCTGCGCCGAGGCCATAGAGGGTGTCGTTGGCGATCTCGAGGGCCTCGGCATAGTCTGCGAACTTCGCAACCGAGACCACGGGCCCGAAGATCTCCTCCTGGAAGATGCGCATTGTGTTGCTGCCTTCGAAGATGGTCGGCTCGACGTAGAACCCGCCCGCGAGCTCGCCGGGGAGCTCTGCGCGGCGCCCGCCGGTGAGGACCTTCGCGCCCTCGGCCTTGCCGATCTCGATGTAGGAGAGGATCTTCTCGAGCTGCTCATTGGAGGCTTGGGCACCGATCATGGTCTCGGTGTCCAGAGGGTTGCCCTGCTTGATCCGCTTGGTCCGCTCGACGACGTCGGCCAGGAACTTTTCGTAGATGTCCTCCTGAATGAGCGCCCGGGACGGGCACGTGCAGACCTCTCCCTGGTTCAGGGCGAAGAGGGTGAAGCCCTCCTGGGCCTTGTCGTAGAAGGCGTCGTCGGCGGCGGCGATGTCGTTGAAGAAGATGTTCGGGCTCTTCCCGCCGAGCTCGAGCGTGACGGGAATGAGGTTCTGCGACGCGTACTGCATGATCAGCCGACCGGTCGTCGTCTCACCCGTGAACGCGATCTTGCGGATCCGCGGGCTCGAGGCGAGCGGCTTGCCGGCCTCGACGCCGAAGCCGTTGACGATGTTCAGCACCCCGGCGGGGAGGAGGTCGCCGATGAGCTCGGCGAGGACGAGGATGCTCGCCGGGGTCTGCTCCGCCGGCTTGAGGACGACGGCGTTGCCCGCCGCGAGCGCCGGGGCGAGCTTCCAGGTGGCCATGAGGAGCGGGAAGTTCCACGGGATGATCTGGCCGACGACGCCGAGCGGCTCGTGGAAGTGGTACGCCGTCGTCGTCTCGTCGATCTGCGAAAGCGAGCCCTCCTGCGCGCGGATCGCGCCCGCGTAGTAGCGGAAGTGGTCGACGGCGAGGGGCAGGTCCGCGGCGAGGGTCTCACGGACGGGCTTGCCGTTGTCCCACGTCTCCGCAACCGCGAGGAGCTCGAGGTTCTCCTCGATCCGGTCGGCGATCCGGTGCAGGATCAGGGCACGCTCGGCGGCGCTCCTCTGCCCCCAGCTGGGGGCGGCCTTGTGCGCAGCGTCGAGGGCGAGCTCGACATCCGCTGCCTGCGAGCGCGGGATCTCGCAGAACACCCGCCCCGTGACCGGGGTGATGTTCTCGAAGTACTGGCCCCCCACCGGCGCGACCCACTCGCCGCCGATGAAGTTCTCGTACCGGTCCTTGAAGGCGACCTTGCTGCCCTCGGTTCCCGGGAATGCGTAGACGGTCATGGCGAAACTCCTTCGTCTCTGGTTCCCCTTGCGGGGGCCGGTGGTGCCGGCGTTGCGACGAGCGTAGGAGTGCTTGGGTTGCGGGCGGGTTGCAACGGAAGGGGGCTGACGCGGCGAACGCGCGGCTGCGCCCCTGCCTTCAGGTCAGGGGCGCAGCCGCGGGTTCGATCAAGCGGTCGGCTGGTCCGCGACGAGCGGCCGATCCGACGTCGTCAGAAGGAACCCGACGATGCCGGCGACGGCCATTGCTGCGTTCAGCACGATCACATTGGTCCATCCGAACTGCTGGGCGATGATCGGGGCCACGGTCGGAACGATGGCTGCGGCTACGAAGCCCCACGCGTTCATCCAGCTGCCAACAGCGGCGGTGTAAGCGCGACCGATGTCAGTGGCGATCGTCCAAGCGAGCGTCTGGGCGACGCCGGCGCCTCCGAGGGCGGCGCTGAGCCAGATGACGCTGACGAGGACGTTCTGCGATGTGGTGCTCATGACAAGGCAAACGGCTGCAATCGCGAGCCCGGCGACGGCGACAAGATTCCGGGCTTGATACCGGCGACGACCCGAGGTCAGGAGCTTGTCGCTGACAACGCCTGCCACCATGACGCTGATCGTGATGGCGATGAACGAGATGCTGGTGAACCCGCCAATCGAGCCGAAGGGTACATGGAGGCCCTTCTGCAGGTAGTACGGCAGCCAATAGATGAAGAACTGGATCGTCCAGAGGGTGCCGAAGAATCCGAGCGCCAAGGCCCAGAAGGAGCGCTTCCGGAGGAAGAGCCCCCAAGGGGCACGTTCCGGGGAGGCGATCGTGTCGCTTCCCCGGGCAATGAGGTCGATCTCGGCCGCGTTCACGAGACGATGCTGAGACGGCCGGTCGCGCATGAACAGGTACCAGACTGCGGTCAGGATAAAGCCAAGAATGGTGCAGATGAAGAAGCCTGCTCGCCATCCGAGTGCTTGAATGATCGGGACCAGAAGGACGGCGCCGAGAGCCGGTCCGAGGAAGGCGCCGGCGTTCATCAGGGAGTTCGCCCGTCCACGCTCCTTCGAGGGGAACCAGTCGGCAAAGAAGCTGTTCGCCGCAGGGAAGACGGGGGCCTCGCCCGCTCCGAACAGGGTCCGGACCACCGCGAGCAGCAAGAAGGAGTTCGCGAGGCCTGTCGCCCCAGTGCACACGGACCATGCTAGGAAGGCGATCGTCATGGCCCGCCGCGTTCCGACCCGCCGGATCAGGACCGCACTGGGTATCTGGCAGACGAAGTAGCCGATATTGAACACGGTCGTCGCGAGCCCGAATTGAACCGGAGAAATGTGGAGCGCGGCCATTATCGGGCTCGCGGAGACAGAGAAGACGATCCGGTCAAGATAGGCGACGAAGCAGATGATGAAGATGATCGCGCCGCCGTACCACCGGATCTTGGTGCTTCGTTGCGCGACGGGCATCTCGGCTTGTGCCGGTGCTGCGAGCGTGCTCTCCTCATCGAGAGGCATAGGTGATTCCCTTCTCATGATTGCCGACCTGCCGGATCAAGGCCGTAGAGGTCGATAGTTGACGCTCCGTTGCGGAGTGCCGCGATGATGGACTCCTCATGACGCACGCGCTCGCCGGCACGCTCAAGGATGTCTGCCGTCTGTGCATGCGGAAGGCTGACGACGCCGTCAGCGTCTCCGACGACGAGGTCTCCGGGCCGCACGAGGACACCGCCGACCCGGACTGGCCGCCCGATCCAGCCTGGGAAGGCCTTGGCGGTTCCACGGATGGCGGTGCCACGCGAGAAGACCGGGAAGCCGAGGGCCTCCTGCTCGACACTGTCTCTTACCGCGCCGTCGATGACGAGGCCGCTTATCTCGCGGGCCATGGCGGCAACAGCCAGGATCTCCCCCCAGTGCCCGAAGTCCTTCCCGCCGACGTCCACGACGAGGATGCTTCCCGGCGGCGCCGCGAGGACGGCGTTATGCAGGGCGAGGTTGTCGCCTCCCACTCCCTGGACGGGAAACGCGGGTCCAGCCAGACGCGCACCCGGCCAAAGCGCTTGGATTCCGGGGTCGAGCGCGGCATCGAGCTTGGACGCTTCTAGCAGGGTGGCAGTTGTGTGGGAGGTTTGCAGCACGCTCATCGGCTGTCCCTCGCACTCTGGAGGGCGTGGTAGCCGAAGGACGTTCGAGCGGCCACGAGTGACCCACCCTCGATGGCCGCTTCCGCGATCGCGGTCTCGGTCCTCTCGATCTCTTCGGCGAGGGCGAGTACTTCCTCGACTCTGTTCGCCGGTATCACCAGCACCCCGTCAGCGTCGGCAAGCACATAGTCGCTTGGAGCAACTGCGACTCCGGCAATCTGCACACGGCCTTGCACCTCGGCGCAGCGTACCCGATCCTTCCCCGTCCGCATGAAGACCGCGGACGACCAGAGGGCGTAACCGGCTTGCTCGGATGCCGCGAGATCACGGCACGCACCATAGACCACCGTCCCGGCGACGCCTCGCGCCGCCGCTACCCGGCTCATGATCCCTCCCCAGACCGTGCAGTCGGTTCGAGCCGCATTCTCGATCACCACGACATGGCCGGCAGGGACCTCGTCGAGGAAGTCACCGACTGTCCCCCCGTGCTCGTCGACCGGCTCATATCTGACGGTGAAGGCCCGGCCCGCCGCTGTTCCCGTTGCAGTTCGCGGCGCGACTCCCAGAAGTTGGCCCGCTATGCCCAAAGCATCCAGGGCATCCGAGACCGCTGCCGTGGGGAGCGCCTTGAGTCGCTCGATGAGTGCGTCCTCGCTCAAGGCGGTCCGCTCCTCAGTGATGTAAGTCATGAAAGCCATCATCTTCCGTTAATTGATGAGAGGTCGAATGCCAATATGTGATGGAATGATGCGTCGGCTGGATACCGGCTGCGAGCCTTACTTCCCGAGACACGAGGACCGAATGGACATCAAGCAGCTCAACGCGCTCCTGGCCGTTGCCGAAACCGGCAGCGTGACACGGGCGGCTCAAGTGCTGCATCTCGTGCAGCCAGCCGTCACGCGCCAGATCAGAGCGCTGGAGTCGGAACTGGGTGTCCCTCTGTTCGAACGCAGCCGGAACGGGATGATCATCACGGAAGCCGGCGAGGTGCTGGTCGATCATGCGCGGCGCGCGGTGGCGGAGCTGGAGCGGGCACGGGCCGCAGTCCGAGCAGACCCTGGGATGGTGCGTGGGATCGTCAACGTCGGCCTCCTGGACAGCGTCACCGACCTCGTCGCGGAGCCGCTCGTTGCTGCACTGGCTCGCACGCATCCCGACATCGAGTTGCATATCTTCACCGCCTTCGCGGGCCATCTGCGCCGCTGGTTATACGACGGTGAGCTCGACCTAGCGCTCCTGTTCGGCGTCGCCGACCCCTCCGCAATCACCGTCTACCCGGTGGCCCGAGAGAAACTGTGGGCCGTTGCGCCTCGAGAAGCAGGCCTCGACCCACAGCAACCCATCCGGTTCTCCGAGGTCGCGGCCCACCCGCTCGTGCTGCCGACGCGGGGCAATGCACTCCGCACTCTGGTAGACGAGGCTGCAGCGCGCGCCGCTACAGAACCTCAGATCGGAGTTCAGACGAATTCGGCTCGGGTCCTCAAACAGCTCGTCGCCGCCGGCCACGGATGGACTGTCCTGCCTGCGGTTTGCCTCATGGACGAGCTGACCTCCGACGCCCTATCGATAGCCCCGCTCAACGACCCGGCGGCCACGCGGGACCTTGTCCTTGCAACACCGCGCACAGCGCGCCCAACGCCAGCCGTCGAGGCTGTTGCAGCCGCCCTCATGCACCTCCTGCACAGGGCAGTGGCCACCGGCACCTGGCCCTCAGTGAGTTGGAACGCCGACGGGCCGAACGGTGCGATTCACGAGCGTTGACCTTAAGGAGCTCAGCTAGCTGGGGCCACGCTCTTCCCCCTAGGAGAGTCACCTCGGCATCAAGCGAAGCCCAGTACCCGGGCGCCCCCCGCGCTCCCGCCCAGTTGTGTTCTCCCAATCGGTCGGGAGCCCGGCGTGTTGCGCGAGCCGCGGGTTTTGAGGCCCCAGAAGTGGGCTGGAACGCGAAGCCCCGGAGAAGTTGGCGTACCCGAAACGCCCCTAGAGGCCAGTTGGCGTACCCGAAACGAGGAGGGGGTTAGAGGGCCTTGACGGCCGAGAGCACCTTGGCGAGGGACTCCTTTGCGTCCCCGAACAGGAGCGTGGTCTGCGGCTCGTACAGAAGCTCGTTCTCGATCCCAGCAAAGCCGGGCCGCATCGACCTCTTGAGGAACACGACCTGACGAGCGTCCCCAGCCTCGAGAATTGGCATCCCGTAGATGGGCGAGCCGGGCGTGGTCTTGGCCGCCGGATTGACCACGTCGTTAGCACCCACCACGAGCGCGACATCGGCCTGCTTGAAGTCCCCGTTGACCTCGCTCATCTCCTTGAGCGACTCGTAAGGCACATTCGCTTCTGCGAGGAGCACGTTCATGTGACCAGGCATGCGTCCGGCCACGGGATGGATGGCGAACTCCACGTCCACGCCCCGTGACTCGAGGGCCTGAGCGAGTTCGGCCGCAGTGTGCTGCCCCTGCGCCACCGCAAGGCCATAGCCAGGAACGATGATCACCCGCTGCGCGTACCCGAGGAGCACGGCGACGTCCTCGGGATTCGACGAGCGCACCGGCCGTTCGCTCGCCACAGTCGAACCCGCGGTCGAACCTCCCTTGAACGCACCGAACATGATCCCGGAGACGCTCCGGCCCATGGCTGCAGCCATGAGTCGCGTGAGGATCGTGCCAGATGCGCCCACGAGCGTGCCCGCCACAACGAGGAGGACATTGCCGAGCACGAGCCCCGATGCCGCAACCGCGAGCCCCGTGAACGCGTTGAGCAGTGAGATCACGATCGGCACGTCGGCTCCGCCCACCGGGAGCACCAAGAGCACGCCGGCGACGAGGCCCACCGCGAGAACGACGACGGCGAGCCCCACCGAGCCCGTCGCCACGACGAGCGCGGCGGTTCCCACGGCCACGACGAGGACAACCCCCATGAGCACTGGCAGGCCAGCGAACATCACGGGACGCGTCGTCATGAGCTCTTGGAGCTTTGCGAACGTCACGCCCGAACCGGCGAACGAGATGGCCCCGACGAGCAGAGTGAACACGATCGCGACCCGGAGCCACGCGTTCTCGGCATGCGGGAGCTCGAGCAACGCAACGAGCCCCGCCGCGCCGCCACCCACGCCGTTGAACATGGCGACGAGCTGCGGCATCTGGGTCATCTTGACGCGCCGGGCCACGGGCGCAGCAATGGCCGCACCGACGACCATCGCACCGAAGATCCACGGCAGGTTCTGGAGGCGGCTCGAGAGGAACACCGTCACGAGCGCGACAAAGGCTCCGAATGCGCCGATGAGGTTTCCGCGGCGGGCATGCTTGGGCGAGCTGAGTCCCTTGAGAGCGAGGATGAAGCATACGGCGGCGACCAGATAGAGCAGCGCCGTCCAAGTCGGAGCGAGGACCGGGGAAGCGAGCATCACCTCGTACCGTCCTTCCCGGCGTCCGGCCCTGCAGCCTTCCGCCCCCGGAACATCTCGAGCATCCGGTCCGTCACAACGAACCCACCCACCAGATTGGCGGTCGCAAGGACGACGGCGAGCAGTGCCACCGCGAGGACCCAGCCGTCCGTCGCCTGCCCCGCGACGGTTATCGCCCCGACGAGGATGATGCCGTGGATCGCGTTGGCGCCCGACATGAGCGGCGTGTGCAGAATGCTCGAGACCTTCGAGACCACCTCGAAGCCAACGAACACAGCCAGTACCGTGATGGTGAGAAGCTGCACTCCATCCATCAGCCCGCCCCTCCCTCGATCTCCTCGTCTTCGACCACTTCGGCTGCCCCCGTCGCCGCGGTGAGCGCCGCGAGAGCCTGCGCCGTCGGCTCGTGCAGGACGCCGCCGTCGTGGGTCAGGCATGCTCCGGCGACAACTTCGTCGTCGAAGTCGGGAGCGATCTCACCCTCCCGCGTCAGTAGTGCGATGAAGTTGGCGACGTTCTTCGCGTACAGGCGCGATGCGTCGAAGGCCATAGCCGAGGCGGCGTCCTTAAGGCCGACGACGGTGACCTCGCCGGAGCCGTCGGCCGTCGGCACGACGACGTCCTCGCCCGCGACCGAGCCCTCGACGTTGCCTCCCGACTCCGCGGCCATGTCCACGACGACAGACCCGGGCCGCATCGCGGCGACCATCTCCCTCGTCACGAGGAGGGGTGCGGGGCGCCCGGGCACGGCTGCGGTGGTGATGAGGACGTCCGCTTCGGCAACGTGCGGGGCGAGGAGCTGGCGCTGGAGGACGGCGCGGTCCGCACCGAGCTCCCGGGCGTATCCACCTGCAGCTTCCGCCGATTCGAGGTCGAGACGGATGAATGTCCCGCCCATCGAGGCGACCTCGTCCGCTGAGGCGGGGCGGATGTCGTTCGCGGAGACCCGCGCTCCGAGACGCTTTGCCGTGCCGATCGCTTGGAGCCCCGCGACGCCCGCGCCGAGGACGAGGACACGCGCCGGCGGAATTGTCCCGGCAGCCGTCATGTAAAGGGGGAAGAATCGCGGGAGCCGAATGGCCGCCTCGAGCACGCAGCGATAACCGGTCACGAGGGCCTGGGACGTGAGCGCGTCCATCGACTGCGCGCGAGAGATCCGGGGCACGAGTTCGAGGGCGAAGGCCGTGACGCGCCCCTCTGCGAGCACCCGGACGGTAGGCAGTTCGGATGAAGGCGAGGCGAGGCCGACGGTGACCGTCCCCGGCTTGAGGCGGGCTGCCGCAGGCGGGTCGAGGGGGCGGACGTGGACGACGACGTCGACCGTCGCCGGATCGAGGGAAGGGGCGATCTGGGCACCTTCTGCGGCGTACGCTGCGTCCGGGTAGCCTGCCGCTGCACCGGCGCCTGCTTCGACGACGACGCCGAGCCCCAGCGAAATGAGCTGCTTCGCCGATTCTGGGGTCACCGCCACGCGCTTCTCACCAGGGATGCGTTCACGCGCGACGCCGACTTCCACTTGGGCCTCCCTCAACGCTGAGTCTTGGCTGCAGTGTATTGCGGACCGCTGGCGATCGCAGCGGAAGGCCCGGCCGCCTTCCGGCGCTATGGGCTCGTGTCCCACCTGCTCGTGTTCTGGACATAGAAAGTCAGGGAGGCGCTGAAGGAATATCCCCAGCCCGAGACCATGGCGCTCGCTCTGGCCCGAGCTGGCCCATAGCAGGATTGGTCTTGCTGGAGGATCTCGTTGACGATGGGTGAGGCACCGCCGATCCCGCTGTACCAGGAACCGTAGATCCTTGAAATCGTGGCATTGAACGGCGCGGAGCAAGCTGGCTCGAGCGGGCCTCAAAGGTAGTTTCCGAGACTGAACCGTCCCTGAACTCTCTCCGCACGGTAGTCACGCCCGAAACGTCCTTCTTGGTCCGCGTCGACCTCGGCGCCGCGCCTGTCATCGACTCGGGAAGAACTCCCTTCGAGAGATTATCGAGGAGCTTGTCGCGGACATCGTCCGGGATGCCGAGACGAGTGCTCACGGCCGTCACGTATTTTCGATCCGACTCGTCCAGGAAGCGGTCCGCGTCCGGGAGGTTAAATTAAGCCAAATTGCAGTCGCTGTTCAGCGGGCGGCCGGGGAAGCGACGCGTCGTCCGGAGGTTGCTCCCCGAACAGCGTCCGCGAACGTTTCGAGACAGGCAGCCCGACGCGGCGAGACGGCGCCGGGTTCGCTGGCGGGAGCAGCGGCTGGCCCGTCCGGATAGTGAAGGGCGAGGCCCTCCCGCAGGAGGCGGATCCCCTCGCTCCTCTGCTGCGATACGGCTGAGGAGCTGATACCGAACCTCTCTGCGACGTCCTTGACCGAGCTGCCCTCGAGGTAGATGGCCGTCACCACGAGGCGCAGGCGTTCGGGCAGCGAGTCCACGGCGGCACGGAGGTACCGCGTTCGCTCCCCCGCCAATGTCGCCTCCTCGGGGGCGACCATGTCCGCCACGAGCGTGTCGGAGATCGTCTCGTCGAGCGGACTCACCGTGCGAGCCGCGTCAGCCGCGGCTTCGTCGACGCTCTCCCGGCTCACGCCAAGGGCAGCTGCGATCTCGTCATGGGTGGGCTTCCGGCCGAGGCTGCTCGTGAGAGTCTCGGTCACGGCACTCACCGCCTTCATGCGCTTGCGTGCTCCACGGCCCGCCCAGTCCAGGGAGCGGAGCTCGTCCATGAGGGCACCGGTGATACGGCGGCGGGCGAAGGCCCCGAAGGGAACCCCTGTTGTCGGGTCGAACGACTCGGCCGCGAGCACGAGACCGAGCGAGCCCGCGGACGCCATGTCCTCGCGGGAGAGGTGCGTGGCCCGCGCGCACAGGTCCGAGACCAGGTAGCCCACGAGCGGGAGATGCTCCACGACCAAGCGGTTGCGTTCTTCGATCTTCACCTACACCCCTGCGAGACGAATGTCTTCAATGGAGCCCAAGCGTGAGACCCGCTTTCCCCCGCGCGTCAGGACTTCCGTTGGACGTGTCTATTGTGCGTGTACAACGGTCTTAGACATGTCTATTTGTAGGGCGTGTCGTGAGCATGACAACTGGAGTCATAGGATCGGCAGAAACTCGCAAATGCTAGGGTTGGGCCCGCTATGACAACCGAGCGCAACATCGCCATCGCCGTCACCGGCTTCGGAAGCATTGGCCGGCGGATCACCGAGATGTTGCTCGACCGGCGCGAGGCCTACAGGCAGCGGTACGGCATCGAAGCGCGGATCGTCGGGGTCTGCGGCTCATCCGCCGGCCTCGTCGACCCCTCAGGGCTTGAGCCCGAACGGCTCTACGCCCGCGAGAGCTTCGTGGCTGGACTGACCGGGGAAGCCTTCCTCGGCGGCGTGAAGGCGGACGTCCTCGTCGAGGCCAGCCCGAGCGACTACGTTACCGGCGGCCCCGCGCTGCACTACCTGCGCGGCGCCCTCGGCCGGGGAATGCACGCCATCGCCGTCTCGAAAGGGGCACTCGTCGTCGACCTTCGCGGGCTTCTCCGCCTCGCGGGCGCCCACGGCGGCAGCCTCCGGATGAGCGCAGCGGCCGCGTCCGGCCTTCCCACGGTCGACTTCCTCCAACACAGCCTTGCAGGCTGCCGGGTCCTCTCCTTCGAGGCGGTCCTCACCGGCACCGCGAACCTCGTCCTCGAGGAGATGATGAACGGCCTTCCCTTCGCGGACGCGCTGGCCCTCGCCCAAGACCGCGGCATCGCCGAGCCCGACCCGAGCTTCGACGTCGAAGGCTGGGACACTGCCGCGAAACTGGTCATCATCGCAAACGCGGCGCTCGGCGCCGACCTGCGCTTGGATGCCCTCCCGCGGGAGGGCATCGGCCGGATTGGTCCGGACGACGTCGCGCGGTGGCGAGCCGAGGGCCGCTCGCCGCGGCTGGTCGGCTTCCTCGAGTACGACGGCGAGTCCCCGGCCGACGACGACGGGTTCCGGGCCGGCGTCGAACTCAGGACTTACGGGCAGGACCATCCCTTCGCCCACCTGCGCGGGAGCATGAAGGGCTTCAGCGCGGTGACCGACGAGATGGGCGTGCTGACCGTCGTCGGAGGCGCCTCCGACCCTCGCGCCACGGCAGCCGCCGCGCTCAAAGACTTCGAACACATCCTGGCGGAGTGCTGAGGGATCACCAACGGTTGTCACTCATAGGAGCCGGGCCTAGCGTGGAAGAGCAGGCAAGAGCAGGATCCCGGATCGGAGGAAGCATGCCCAAGGCAGACAAGAGTGGGAAGGCCAAGAAGGACGAGCTCCCCTCAACGCTCCAGCGCTCAGACCGGAAGGCCCAGCAGACGTTCGCCAAGGCCCACGACTCGGCCGAGGAGACCTACGGCGACGAACAGCGTGCC
Source organism: Sinomonas humi (assembly GCF_000802235.1). Classification (GTDB taxonomy): domain Bacteria; phylum Actinomycetota; class Actinomycetes; order Actinomycetales; family Micrococcaceae; genus Sinomonas; species Sinomonas humi. Next base: position 93,995 of record NZ_JTDL01000141.1, on the reverse strand, counting down.
CATCGCGTGGCCTACTCGGCCCTGAAGCACACTCATGAGAAGGTCGGCGACCACTGGGAGCCCAAGGAGGGCAAGGGCCCCTCGGACGCGCAGGCCGAAGGCGGGAGGAAGACATCCCGCCCCACGGCCGGAGGTGTGGACGCGAACGCGTCCAAGAAGCACCTCTACGAGCTCGCCCAGAAGCTCGACGTGCCGGGTCGCTCCAATATGTCCAAGGAGGAGCTCGTCGACGCGCTGCAGAAGGCCAACGACAAGAAGACGGCGGAGAGCCGGAAGAAGTAAAGCGGCCCATGTCTATACCGCCGACCCCCTACTTTCTGTTGGCAGAGGCGTCGGCTCAGCTGGGGCAGAGGCTTGTTTTCTCGTCCTTCCTCGAGGGCGGAACTCATGCGACGAGCATTCTGGCCAGCGACGGCGAATCGGATTATGTGATCCGCAGCTTCCCAGGGGAACCCTCAACCGTGCTGCGCGAAGTCGAGATCCTTGGTCGGCTTCACGCTCTCGGCGATTTGGTCCCGCGCCATATTTGCCATTCGGTTCGGGCAGGCTGGCCGTTCATCGTGACTACGAGGGTCGAGGGGGGCCATCCAGATCCCCAACTCTCCCTAAGGGCAATCGCTCACGAGATGGCAGCTGCCCTTGCCCGCATCCACGCGCTCCCCGGAAGCGGGCTCAGACCTGCGCCCGACGGGCCGCCGTCGGGCGATAGCGCTGTGGCAAGAATGGCGCGAGAGGCGTGGGGCAGTCTCGACCTGAAGGACCGGGTGCTCACGCATTCCGACTATTGGTGCGGGAATGCCTTGTGGTCGGGCGAAAAGCTCACGGGGGTAGTTGATTGGCCGGGTGCACGCCACGCACCAAGAGGGGTGGACGTGGCCTGGTGCCGTCTTGACCTGGTTCTCTTGGGCGACCCCTATTCGGCCGATATGTTCTCGGCCGAATATCAACAACTCACGGGAGCCACAATTCCCGACCTTTCGGTCTGGGACCTCCAGGCCGCGGCGAGCGCCTATCCGAGGGTCGAAGAATGGGCGCCGAACTACATCGGAATTGGCCGCACCGAGCTTGGTCCCGAGCTGCTGCGACGCAGGCTTGAGGAATGGTCAGCGGCTCTGATCAGCGAACAGGCGGACGCGCCTCGGCCGAGCGGTACGCTGCGATGAGCGAAGCAGTGTTTCCGCGCCAAGGGGCACCATGGCCCGGGATGACCCAATCGACGTCCAAGCCCGCGAGCCTCTCGATCGAGGCCGACGATCCAGCTTGGTCATCGGTAAAGGGCGCCGGCTGCGGACCCTCAACGCCCGTGAGCACGTGGCGTGTCGTGAGCTCGTCGCCGACGAACACGGCGCGTACCGCCGGCACGTAGACCGCGATGCTGCCCGGCGAATGGCCGGGCATTGCAATCACGCGGGGCGTTCCCGGCAAAGGCAACACGTCGCCGTCGTGAACTGGGGTTACCTCATGAAGCGGCGTTGTGCGAAATCCACCTTTGGTGATCGCGTAGGCGAAGAAGCGGACGACGGCGGCGAGGCGGCGCGGGTCCTTCGGCGTCGCCGGGGGCTTTGCTCCCTTCGCGCGGTCCGCATCCGGGGCCCCGATGTAAACCGGAATTCCAAGCTCACCGCGCAAGCGCTCGGCAAAGCCGATATGGTCGCTGTCACCGTGGGTGAGCACAATGCCTTTGATGTCAGAAAGCGGGCGGCCGAGCTGCTTTAGCTCACGGACGAGGTCACGGTAATGGCCGGGAAGGCCGGTATCGACGAGCGTCATTCCATCGTCGCCCACAATGATGTGGCAGGCGATGAGGTCGTTGCCGATACGGCGAAGCCGGGGTGCGAGTTCCACGATGGCTACGATAGTTAGCCAGCGGCGGTGCTGGCCATAAGAGGCGCCAGGCGTACCCGCGCACTCCGGGCACGGATCCGCCAGTAGGGTGACGGAATGGTGCCCAACGTGCTTGAAAGCGTTCGACTGACTTTGTCGGCTCCGAATGAGGGCGATGAGACGGCCATTTTCGAAGCCTGTCAGGACCCTGCGATCGCGCGGTTCGTTCCCATCCCTTCCCCATACGAACGGAGCGATGCGGGCAGGTTCATTCATTACGCTGCTGCCGCATGGGAGTCCGGCCAAGAGCTGACGTGGTCAATTCGGTCGCAGGGTGCGCTCGTCGGGATGACGAGCCTTCGGCTGAATGATGACGAAGCCGCGATCGGCTATTGGATCAGGGCAGGTGCCCGCGGGCGAGGCTATGCGAAAGAAGCGGTAAGTGTGGTGCTCGACTTCGGGTTCGCTCGGGAAGGGCTCAACCTCGCTCGCGTAGAGTGGCGGGCCGCTGTTGGCAACACAGCATCCGCGCGGGTGGCGGAGAGCCTCGGGTTCAGCTACGAAGGAACACTCCGACAAGGAATCCAGCTGACCTCGGGACGGCATGACTGCTGGATCGCAGGCCTTCTCTCCCAGGACGAGCGCAAGCCCAGCAGCTGGGGTGAATTCGGCCCGCGGCACATGTAGCGCCCGGTAATGGTCCCGGAGGGCCCGTTCCGAGCCGAGAGGTCGATGATCGATCCTTGGCAAATCCTTGCATTTCCGTTGCTGCCCTCAATCCTGGGGTCGTTTAGGATCGCCGTTACTGGGCGGGCGCGACTCGCAGTCTCTTATCTGAATTGGGGGAGCAAATGGTGGGAGAGAGCGGTGGATGGCCGCCTCAAGGCACACGGGTATTCGGTTCGTCGGCGCTGCCTCCGGGCTGGTACCCGGCGCCAGACCGCCGAGGACAGCTGTGGTGGGATGGGCGTTCTTGGATCGACACCCAACGGGCCCAGGCCTTCCCGGGAAGGGCCAAAGGAAGACCGCCACTTCGCCCCGGGGCAGCCGTGTACAACTGGGCGATCTGGCTCGTCGTGCTCGTGCCTCTCGCGAATGTGCTGCTCGAGCTCGCATGGAAGCCCACGCTCAGCTACCGCACCCTCGTCAGCAGTGGGCACATCGTCCGGATGCTCGAGCTGAACTCGGTCTTCACGCCGGTGTACTTCCTGATGCTTTTCGCGAGTTTCCTCTCCTACGTGCTCTGCGTCTGCTTCGCATATCTGGATTGGAAGAAGCTGGCCGCTGAAGGGGTCGTGAGGCCGTTCCACTGGGGGTGGGCCTTCCTCGCGCAAGCGGTGTATGTCATCGGCCGGTCCGTTGTCGTGCGTAAGGTCGCCCAGCGGGGCGGCCTCGCCCCGATTTGGGCACTGATCGCAACCACAGTCCTCGCCGTCGTCGTAGTCGGGGTCAAAGTCGCCGGGATGTTCCCGGTAGTTGCCAGTCCAATTCCCACCTGAGAGGAATTAGCTGGCCCTCCGGGCCCCTTCAACGAGGAGATTGATCGACCTCCTCGACAATTTGCTCCGCCCGCGATTCGCTCTGCGCTCGTACAAGCGCAGCCACTGCGCCACCGACGAAAGTATCGCCTAGGCCGATAGTCGTGGGCGTCGAGACATCTTGCAGGTCGAATGCTGGAACCACACAGAATTCCTCATTCCCCTGCAAGGAGTCGGCCAGCGACTGGCCGGCTGCGCTGCGTTGCCCGTTCGCGTCGAGGCGTTCCACATCATCACGGGTGGCATTGTCACCGTAGGCGTATCTCGCCCCTGAGGCGGCGGTTCCGCTCGCGAGCACGGCTCTCATCCGGCTGGCACGTTCCCCGTGGGCCAAGGCGAAGTGCCGCGTGTGGAGCACGATTGTGGGCGTCGGCACCCGCGCCGCGAACTCGCGCACAGAAGCGGTGAGATCGATCGGGTCCAGAAGGTCGACGGGTCGTTCAAGGGCGCCAATGAGTTCGTCTTCGTTGAGGCTGACGATGTCGACGTGCGGTGCAAGGGCGTCGAGGACGATCTGACTGAAGCCCGGGATGTGGAAACCCGCGTTCTCGTAGATGGTCACTGCTTCAAGCGGGAGGCTCTTCATGGCGGCGATGAGTTCCTCCAGCCGCGCGTCGAGCGTGTCGCGCTGTTGCATCGAGTTCATTCCCGAGATGAGGAAGACACCTGCACCACTGAGGGCTTCGGGCAGGTCGCGGCTGAGGCGGAGTTCGGCGTTGGGGTGGTCGCTTGGGTAGATGAGCCGATTTGCACTCGAGGCGACGACCTCCTCGTCGCCGATCCGAATTCGGGCGTTGGCGGGGTATTGGACGATCAGGTGGGGGTCGGTGGAGTCGTGTTCGGCGCTGCAGAGGTAGTCCACGTCTGCCGGCAGGAGACGACGCACGTCATCGTCGATGGACACGAGGTGCACCGTGCTCCCGATGCCCAGGCTGCTCATGGCCAAGGCCGCGCGGACCGGTGTGCCGCCGAGAGTGGTGCGGTAGCCGAATCGTGCAGCGAAACGCTCAATGACCTCCGGTGTTTCCACGAAATGCTCGCCCCCGGTTCCAGCCCGCAGGTGATGGAGGACGGAGAGGACGAGCGTCCGCTCCGAATCGATCACCTGCGGGGCGGTGGAGCCGAGGTCGACGATGCCGGACTCGGCGGCGAGGGATCCGAGTATCCGCGCATCCCAGTGGAGCTCGTAGTCGATCGTGCCGCCGAGCCCGAGTATCGTCGTCTTTGCCATCAGCCGACCAACGTTCCTGCCTCGCGCCCGGCCGGCCTCGATGCAGCTGCGAGTCCGTTGGCGTAGAGGTGTGCCTTGCCGCCAGCATCGAACAGGTCGATCTTCTGGGCGGCGACCCGCTTCATGGCCTCGGCGGCTGGAGGTTCGATAAGGTTGGGCTCGCGCAGCGAGCGATCTGCCAGGACTTCGCGCATAGCGTCAAAGTAAGCAACCTTGATGTCGCTGGAAATGTTGATCTTGTTGATGCCGAGCTTGACCGACTGGCCGATCTCGCCGTCGGGGTTGTTCGATCCGCCGTGCAGGACCAGCGGGATCCCCACGGTCCGCTTGATCTCGGTCAGCAGGTCGAGCTTGAGCTCGGGCTTGAGAGTCGATGGGTAGATCCCATGGCGTGTGCCAATCGCAACTGCGAGGCTGTCCACGCCGGTCCTCTCGATGAACTCGGCGGCCTGGGCAGGGTCCGTGTAGATAATGTCGTCCGTGCCGGCCTCGGCTTGGTCGTCAGTCTTGCCGATGGTACCGAGCTCGCCTTCGACGGAAAGCCCGACGGCGTGCGCCGAGTCCGCCACGCGCTTGGTGATGGCCACGTTCTCCTCGAAGGGCAGCATCGATCCGTCGATCATGACTGAGGTGAAGCCCACCTTGATGGCCGTGAGAATCTGCTCGTAGCTTCCCCCGTGGTCCCAGTGGATGGCGACGGGCACCGAGGAGCGGTGGGCCCGTTCTCGCAAGGCCAGGATTGCTTCGTGCCCGATGTGGGAGACCTCGTCAGGGTGAATCGCGAGGATCCACGGTGCCGCCTTCTCCTCGCAGATCTCGAAGAGCCCATTGCTCATCGCATAGTCGCTCACGTTGAATGCGGGAACTGCAAAGTTGTGGTCGTTCGCCACTGCGAGCAGGTCCTTGCCGTTGATCAGCACTTTGGTTTCTCCTTGTTGTTGGGCAGAAATCGGGCGTCTTCAGCGCCGCGTCATGATTTGACCGCGCCAGCGGCGAGGCCGCCGATGAAGTAGCGCTGGAAGATGAGGAAGAGGACGAGCACGGGGATGGAACCGAGGATGCTCATGGCCATGACCTCGTTCCAGAGGTAGTTGTTCTGGCCCATCAGCAGCTGGATCCCGACGGGGACAGTGCGCCTGTCGTCGGTCTGGGTGAGCGTCAGCGCGAAGAGGTACTCGTTCCAGGAGATCATGAAGGTGTAGAGGCCTACGGAGACCATCCCGGGCACCGAGATCGGAACCAGGATCCGCCAGAGGATGGACATCGAGCTGGCGCCGTCGACCTTGGCTGCCTCGTCGACCTCCTTCGGGAGGCTGTCGAAGTACGCAGTCATCATGATCACCGCGTACGGCAGTGTGAACACGACGTAGGTGATAATGAGGCCCTGATAGGTGTTGTAGAGCCCAAGCGCGACCATGATCCCGAAGAACGGGATCAGCAGCGTGATCGGCGGCACAGCCTGTACCCCGATGATGACGATGCTGATGATCCGCTTGAGCGGGAACTCATAGCGGCTGAAGACATAGCCCGTAAGGAGGGCCACGACGAGCGTTACAACCGTCACCGACAGGGCCACGATGTAGCTGTTGGCGAAGTAGCCGATCTCCACCGGGTCCGAAAACACGGCCAGGTACGGCGCGAACGAGAACGAGCCGTCGAACAGCTTCGGCGGGTACGCGAAGATGTTCGCGTTGGACTTGAACGAGCTCGAGAGCATCCACAGGACGGGGAAGCCTGCGAAGATGGCCCCGGCGGTCAGGCCGGCGTACAGCCCGGTTCGTGCCGCCCCCCGCCGGACTGCACGCCGGGAGGCCGCGGTCCTAGCCGTGGTGGGCGCCTGCTTCGAGATAGCGGTCATCACTGCGCCTCCTTGCGCTGGCGGCGGACGTAGAACACGGCCACGATGAGCGACGCCGCGAGCACCAGCACCGCGCTCGTGGACGCCATCGAGAACTGGTAGCTGTTGAAGGCAAGCTTGTAGGTGAAGGTGCTCAGCATCTCCGTCGCGCCCAGGGGTCCGCCTCCTGTTGTGGCCCAGATCAGGGTGAACTGTTGGGTTGTCCAGAGCAGGTCGAGCAGAGCCATGCTGTAGAGGATCGGCCTAAGGGCCGGGAGGGTGACGCTGGCGAACTGGCGGAAGAACCCGGCCCCGTCGACTCGGGCGGCCTCATACAGGTCGGTCGAGACGTTCTGTAGCCCGGCCAGCAGGCTGATCATGAAGAACGGGTAGCCGGACCAGATGTTAATCACCGTCACAGCGAGCAGGGCGGTCGATGCGGTCCCCAGCCATGGGACGGCATCGTGGACGACGCCGAGGCTCGTCAGGAGGTAGTTGATCACCCCGCTCGGGTCAAGCAGGAGCCGCCAGAGCACGGCCACCACCGATGCTGTGAAGATCCACGGGAGGATGTAGATAGCCCGGAAGATGGCCCGGGGCACCCGTGCCATGGTCTTAGAGTTCAGCATCATGGCGAACGCCATGCCGATCACCATGTGTGCGACCACGCTGGCGACGGTGAATACCAGGGTGTTCCCGGCGGCGCCCCAGAATGCAGGGCTGGTCAGGATCGTGACGTAGTTGGCAGCCCCGACGAATACGGGGTTAGGGTTCGTCACCACGTTGTCGTACAGCGAGTAGCCGATGACGATAGCGATCGGGACGACCATCAGGCCGAGGATGAGGAGCACCGTCGGGGCGATCAGGAGGTATGGCTCCAAGCGCTCTTTCAGCGTGCGGTGATGGCGTCGTGGGGCTGGAGCGGCGGCGCGCTTGCGCTGGTCGTTCTGCGCCATCGACAGGGATGAAGTCATAGTTCTCGTCTCCGTCCTGGCCGGCTGCTCACCGTGTGGGGCGCGCAGCCGGCGAGGGCTTCTCATGTCCGGGAGCAGCGGATCAGAACTGCTGCTTCCACTGGTTCTGGACGTTGGAGAGCATGGTGTCCGTAGACTCCTGGCCGGCCACCGTCTTCTGGAACTCGTTCAGGAAGTCGGTCATGAGTTGGTCGGCTGCGGGCAGCCCGGTGAATTCATTGACCGGCTTGCTCTTCTGGTAGATCGCGAACGCCTGCTGGAAGTGGGGGTCCGCTCCGGTGAAGTCCGGCTTCGAGGTCTTGTTGCCTGGGAAGCCGTTGGCCAGCGTGGAGAGCTTGGAGTTGTTCGTCTGGTCCATTAGGAACTGGACGAGCTTCCATGCCTCGGCAGAGTGCTGCGTCTTGGCTGAGATCCCGATCCCCCACGAGGCCGTGAGCATTCCCGGGGTGCCTGTGGAGCCATCCTTCACCGGCTGCGCCGAGACCGAGAACTTCAGGTTGGCGTTGCCCTTGGTGATCGTGTTGATGTGGGCGAGCGAGTCGATCATCATCCCGGCCCGGCCGTTGATGAAGTTCTCGACCTTGTCAGTCTCCTGCAGCGCGTTGGCGCCGGGCAGAACCGCGTTGGACTGTACGAGGTCTTTCACGAGGTTTACCGCGCCGGTGACGTCAGGGTTGTTCGTCAGGTTCGGCTGTCCATTGCTGAGCATGCTTCCGCCCGATGCCCACGCCCAGGAGAGGATGTCGTTCTGGACGCCGTTGGGGTTGGTGGTCCCGAGCGGGACAACCCATCCCTTCGCGGAACCGGACTGGCTGATCTTCTTCGCATCGGCTGCGAACTCGGACCAAGTCGTCGGCGGCTTGCTGATCCCGGCCTGGGAGAGGATCGCGTCGTTGGTGAAGAGCGGGTAGACGAAGTTGACCACGGGGATCATGTAGGTCGAGCCGTTGTAGCCGACCTGGCTCGCCAGATCCTTCGGATCGTAGTTCGCCTTCTTCATCGCGTCCGAGAGGTTCAGCAGTGCACCTTGCTTGTAGAGCGGGTTCACCCACGAGCCGTCCAAACCGACGACGTCGGGAAGCGTGCCCGAGGCAGCCTGCGAGATCGTCTGCGACTGCAGCGACTGGAACGGGGCGCTGATCAGCTTGACCGTGATGTTCGGGTTCTCCTTGTGGAACTCGTCCATCAGGTTCTGCAGCGCTCCCGAGGGCATTTCAGGGGCCCACCACTGCGAGAACGTCAGGGTGACATTCCCGTTCGAGCCCCCGCCCCCTCCGCCCGAGCCGCCGGCGCAGCCAGCCACCAGAAGCGCCACCGCCGTGGCTGCGGCAGCCACGGACGCCTTCCACGTGGGCCGCCTCCAGCGGCCCAGAGCACCATTGCCCATCATTCTCCAATCCGAGAGCTTTCAAAGAGTCCTTGCAAACCAATGCGTAAACATGCTTGAAACTACCGATTTGTGCTTGATAGTGCGATGTTATGCAGGTCTCTTCTTCTGTGGCAAGGGTTTTTCTTCCGATTCATGCGCATCCCATAGCCACTTCCGGGAGAAACCGGCAGAGTCTGGCACATTTCGGCAGCATCTGGTAGGAATGGGGCGTGGCCAACCGAACGAACCCCTCGACAGTGCGCCTGCCAGCTGGCCGAAAGGCCGAACTCGTCGCCTATGTCGCAGAGGCGGAGCAGGTCACCGTGGCCCAGCTCGCCCAGCACTTTGACGTATCGCCCGACACCGTGCGCCGGGATCTCCACCAACTGCACAAGGAAGGACTTGTCGTGCGCACCCACGGTGGCGCCGTGAGCGTCGACGCCGTGGCAGCCGCAGAGAAGAAGCTCGATGTGCGCCTCCAGCTCCACACGGACGAGAAGGAGCGCATCGGCGCCCTCGCCGCGACCCTGGTGTCGAGCAACTCCGTGCTGATGCTCAACGCCGGGACGACCACCCTCTCTGTGGTCCGGCACCTGAGTGAGCGGCATGGCCTGACGATCGCCACGAACAACCTCCGCATCGCGACCGAAATCTCGCCGAAGATCGTCCGCGACCTCTACCTCTTCGGCGGGTCGGTCAGGTTCGCCGGCCAGTCCACGGTCGGACCGGTGAGCCTCCAATCCCCTGGCGGCAAAGATCTCAGGCTGCGCTGCGACCTCGCACTCATCTCAGTCGGCGCGGTCTCGGCACAGGGCGGGTATTCGACCAGCAACCTCGCCGAAGCCGTGATGATGGGCGAGATGATGGACCGCGCCGCGCGCGTGGCCATCCTCGCCGACTCCTCCAAGTTCACCGAGCCGCTATTCGCGCAGGTCGCGGAACTCGACCGCGCCGACTACTTGGTGACCGACGCCGAACCGCCCGGCGAGCTCGCCGAGGCTCTAGAGGAATCCGGCGTCGAGATCCTTGTCGCCTACGCCGACCAAGCCCCCGATCGCCGAGGAATCGCCCAGTGACCCCCATGCTCCGCCCGCTGATCCTCGGGACGAACCGCCCGCCGGCGCGCTTCTACGCAGGCGGCATGCAGATCGACGCATTCCGCTCGCTGCCTTCCGGCCCCGACCACACTCCTGAAGATTGGGTGGCCTCCACCACAGCAGTCCGCGGCCAGTTTCCGGCAGGCCTGAGCATGCTTCCGGAGGGCAGGCTCCTGCGGGACGCCATCGCGGACGACCCCGAGTCCTGGCTCAGCGCCGCACACGTCGCGCGCTGGGGAGATGACGCGATGATCCTTGTGAAGCTCCTTGACGCAGGACAGCGGCTTCCAGTGCATGCCCACCCGGACGACGCGTTCGCCGCGGCAGAGCTCGCCTCCGCGCATGGCAAGGCCGAGGCCTGGTTCATCCTTGAGCCCGGCGTTGTCCACCTCGGGCTCCGCGAGGATGTCGATCGTGCCGAGCTCGCCCAGCTCGTCGAAAGGCAGGACACCACGGCGCTGCTTGGGCTCCTGAATGAGGTGGCAGTAGCAAAGAACGACGCACTCGTCGTCCCGCCGGGGACTCTGCACGCCATTGGCCGCTCCGTCCTGCTCGCCGAGGTGCAGCAGCCCACCGACCTGTCCATCCTGCTGGAATGGGACGGCTTCGACATTGACGGGGCGGCCGAAGGGCATCTCGGGATTGGCTTCGACCGCGCCCTCGAAGCGGTCGACACTCACGCCCTCGAGCCTGCCCGGCTCGCCGGACTGGTCGCACGCGGCGCCGTAAAGGGGCCCGTGCTCCCTGCTATCGCCGATGCTTGGTTCCGGCTCGACCGGGTCACGCGCTTCGCAGCCTTCGATGCGGGCTACGCGGTCATCATCGCTACGGACGGATCTTCCATGCTCCGCAGCTCTGTGGGCCAGCTCGCGCTCTCGAAGGGCGAGACCGCTGTCGTGCCTGCCTCTTCCGGGCCCCTTGCCGTCGAGACAGATGGCTCTGTCCTCGTCGCACGGCCCCCCGCACCGTGAGCGCGGCGACTGCACGCGCTGGCCAGCTCTTTAGGCGCGGCCTGATGCCCGAACGCGCGGTCGTCTCTGTGACCGAGTCGCGGCCGGAGACCGCTTCCGTCGCCGGTGCCCGGCTGGAGGTGCAGCTCGCCGGCGGCCTCAGCGCATCCGTCCTGCCAGAGCGCGGCCTCGACATCGGCGACACTAGCCTTGCCGGAGTCCCAATCTCATGGCGTTCCCCCATCGCACCCGACGCCTCGCCTAGCGCAGGCGTCGAGAAGTGGCTGGCGAACTTCACAGGCGGCCTGCTCGTCACCTGCGGCCTCAGGAACATCGGCCCCGCCAGTGCAGCCGAGCCCATGCATGGTGACTACACGTTCCTGAAGGCCAACCGAACCACCTGCTCTACAGAGGTCACCGCCGACGGGGCCACGGCGAGGATCTCGGGATCCTTGGACAGCGCCGGGGTATTCGCACCGACCTTGCGGCTCCGCCGGCAGATCACATTCACCTCGACAATCACGACCGACTCGATCGAAGTCACCGACCGGATCACGAATCTCGGCCCTGGAGATACGCCCCTGGCGCTGCTCTACCACCTCAACTTCGGGGCTCCCGTCGCCGTCCCCGGCACGACTCTGGAGATCCACGGAGTGGAGGCCGTGATCCGCGAGGACTGCCCCGAGGTTCCGCACTGGGATCGCCTGCCCGAACCGACAGACAACATCACCGAGGCCGTATGGGAGCACCGCAACATCAGCACCGACGACGGCGGTGTCCGGTCCGCGGCGGTCGTGTCCCCCACACATCGGGTCGACATCGCATGGACCGCCGACACACTCCCCCGCCTCTACCAATGGGTAATGCCAACACGCCGACGGTGGGCTCTCGGGATCGAGCCCTCGACAGCTCCCCTTTTCGGTCCCGACCGCACGCCGCCCGGCGGTGGAGCACCGATCCTGACGGCCGACGAGTCACTGACGACGGGCCTCTCGGTGTCCGTTCAGCGTCTGTGACCCGTCCGCTATTCCAGCTGAACACCATGGCGAGCTTGACCCGACGACGAGGACTTGATCGAGGTCGTATCCGCGCCCTGGAGAGGAGCGATTGGGGAAGAGATCTGGACAATGGCCGGAGAGGTCCCGGCGAGCATGCCCCGGACAGACCCCGGTGATTCAGGACGATCGCTACGACGCGACCAGTCGGTGATCGTCGCCGACCTGCCCCAACGGCGTTGCGGCAGCTACCGTTGGGCGCATGGCGGATTCTGAGATCCTGCACGTAGACGGCCCGGACGGCGCGCGGGAGGTCAAGCTGAGCAGCCCAGACAAGGTGCTGTGGCCCGGCGTCGATGGGCATGATCCCCTCACCAAGCGCGATCTGGCCCGCTACCTGATCTCGGTGGCAGCGCCCTTTCTTCGGCTCAACGGCGACAGGCCCATGACTCTGCAGCGCTTCCCGGAAGGGATCGACGGCGAGGAGTTCTTCTCCAAGCGGCCGCCGCGGGGCGCGCCTTCCTACCTCAGGACGGTGACGTGCACCTACCCGTCCCGTAGACGCCACGACCAGCTCGTGTTCGACGAGGCCGCCGCGCTCGCATGGGCGGCGCAGATGGGAACGATCACCTTCCACCCGTGGCCAGTGCGAACGGCCAATCTGGACAACCCTGACGAGCTGCGGATCGACCTCGATCCGCAGCCCGGACGCGACTTCCGAGACGCCGTCACCGCCGCCCTCGCTCTGCGTGAGGTCATGGCCGAGGCAGGGCTCACGGCCTACGCGAAGACCTCGGGGAACCGGGGCGTCCATGTGTACGCGCGCATCCGGCCCACGCACGAGTTCCTTCATGTGCGTCACGCCGTCATCGGAATTGCGCGCGAGCTCGAGCGGCGCATGCCGGAGCTCGTGACCACCGCATGGTGGAAGGAGGAGCGCGGCGAGCGGGTCTTCGTCGACTTCAACCAGGCCAACCGCGACCGGACGATCGCCGGCGCCTATTCGCCCCGGCCGCTGCCGCACGCGCCCGTCTCGACCCCGCTGACCTGGGATGAACTCCCCGACGCCGACCCCCGCGACTTCACCGTCCGTACGGTTCCCGCGCTCCTGGCCTCCCGTGGCTGCCCGTGGGAGGACATCGACGCCGCGCCGGGCGACATTTCGGGCGCACTCGCCTTATGGGATGCGGACCTCGCGCGCGGGCTCGGCGAGCTCAACTTCCCGCCGGACTACCCGAAGATGCCCGGCGAGCCGCCGCGGGTGCAGCCGAGCAAGCGGAAGGCGGACCGAGCCGACGAGGACTATTCGGCGCCCAAAGCGGAGCGCGACGCCGAGTGGGGCACCGCGATCGCTCCCCCGTACGGACCGATGCTGGCCAAGCCGGTCAAGAAGCTCCCGACCGGCGAGTACCTGTACGAGCCGAAGTGGGACGGCTTCCGTTCGATCGTGTGGCGATCGGGTGATCGGGTGGAGATCGGATCGCGCAATGCCCTGCCGATGACGCGCTACTTCCCCGAACTCGTCGAGGCGATCGTCGCAAACTTCCCCGACCACTCGGTCATCGACGGGGAAATCGTCCTCGTCGACCCGGACAGTGGCGACCGGCTCAACTTCGACGCCCTCCAGCAGCGCATCCACCCCGCGGCCTCCCGCATCGCAAAGCTGAGCGCCACAACGCCGGCGAGCTTCGTGGCCTTCGACCTGCTCGCCCTCGGCCAGACCAACTACGTGGAGCGTCCCTTCCGCGAGCGGCGCGCGGCCCTTGAGGAGGCCCTCAAGGACGCCAAGCCCCCGGTCTACCTCACCCAGGCAACCAAGGACCCCACCCTCGCCCTCGAGTGGTTCAGTAGGTTCGAGGGCGCCGGCTTGGACGGAATTGTCGCCAAGCCCCTCGGAGAGCTCTACGCCGAGGACAAACGCGTTATGTCCAAACTCAAGCACGAGCGGACGGCCGACTGCGTCCTCGCCGGGTACCGGCTCTACAAGGGCGAGCCCGACGCCGTCGGATCCCTGCTGCTGGGCCTGTACGACGCACACGGCAAGCTCAACTCGGTCGGCGTCATCGGGGCGTTTCCCATGGCCCGCCGCAAGGAGCTGTTCGAGGAACTGCAGCCGCTCGTGACCACGTTCGAGGAGCACCCTTGGGCGTGGGCGCAGCCCGCCGGGGGGCTGCCAGACAACCGCGACCAATCGGCACCGCGCACCCCTACGGCGGCGGCCCGCTCCCGCTGGAACGCAGACAAGGACCTCTCGTTCGTCCCGCTGCGGCCGGAGCGCGTCGTCGAGGTCAAGTACGACCATATGGAGGGCGAGCGGTTCCGCCACACCGCCCAATGGGTCCGATGGCGCCAGGACCGCACGCCGGAGTCATGCACCTACGACCAGCTTGAGGAACCGGTCAGCTACGACCTGTCATCGGTCCTGACCCGGGAGGGGCCCGCATAGCCCCCGCGGAGAGCCAGCCCCCGGCTCGGCCGGACCCTCGACCCGTCTGGTCATGAGTGGCAGATCGGCAAGCCGCCGGGTGAGGGGCCCCCATGCCGAGGCACGAGGTTGGCCTCAGCCCTCCGGCCTCAACAGCCCCTTCAGGATCGCCTCGGCGCCCGACGGCGCGTGGGCGGCTTCGCGGTTCGCGTCGGCTACCGCTTCGAAGATTTCCTCGCGCTTGATCGCGAGGTGGCGCGGGGCGTCGATCCCTATCCGGATGCCCTCGCTTCCGCGGCTCTCGAGGAACGTGATGACGATCTCGTCGCCGATCATGATCTTCTCGCCGGGTTTCCGGGTGAGTACGAGCATGGTTCTCCTTCCATGGAATGACGCGTCAGAGCACCGTCCGTGGTGCGCGCGAACCGTCCACCCAGCCTAAGGGGATCCCGAGGGCATTGACGGTCTCCGGCGTGCGAGTTTCGCCCGTGCCGACCAATGCGAGAGCGCTCACCGTCAGGCGTGCTTTTGCCGCCTCGACCCATTCGGCAGTCTCCTCAGCCTTGTGCCGCGCATCCACGGCGAGCCACACCTGATCCGGCCTCAGAGCCGCGGCGCGCCCAAACTGCGGAGCGAGCCGATCGAACCCCCGCAGCCCTAGGGCCGCGAGCACCGTGGTCCCGGATTCGACGCCTTCGGCCCGGGCGGCCACGGCGTCCCGAACGTCCTCGAGATGTGGCCAATCCCCCGACAGTCCGCCCGCGCTCACCAACGAGAACCCCTCAGGCAGGCGCGCCGCCATCGATTGGACCACCGCGAGCGCCGTTTCGCCCCGGCCGACGACAAGGACGAGGTCCCCCGCGCCGTCGAGGAGCACGGGGACGCGCTCCTCGGGCGCGTCCATCTGGGTCCGTAGGCGTTCGAGGAGCGCGTCGAAGTCCTCGGCCTCGGTGGAGACAGACGGCGCCGAGGGACGCGCACCCGGGGCGGCGGCCAGGAAACCGTCCTCGGCCCTATCCGCGTCCTCGAGCAGCGCGGCGATGCCCGCGCGGGCCTCCAGAGCGTGCGGGCCCAGAGCGTGCGGACCAGCGGGGTCCACTGAGGGCGCGAGCCTCGCGATCGGGGTCGGGACCGTCACGGTCGCCTCCACGTGGCGGCGGCCCATCAGCCCGCGGAGCCCAGGATCCAGCACACTGTCGGCGCTCACGATCCGCGCCTCCGGTCCGTACAGCTCGACGGCCTGACGCGTGACGTCCTCGAGGCTCGATCCCCTAAGCAGATACTGTTGCGGCGCCAAGGCGCACCACCCCAATGGTCTCGATATTCACGGACGTCGAGGTCACCTCTGCATACGAAAGCACTGGGACACCCGAGGGCGGCAGCGCCACGAGCTTCCGCACGGCGGCCCGGAGCACCGGCGCGCAGACGAGGGCTGGGCTCTTCCCCGCAGACTCGGCCGCGGCAACCGCGGAGCTGAGCGATGCGAGGATCGAGTCGAGCTTCGACTGCTCCATGACGAGCTGCGTCCCGCCTTCGGCCGGTCGGAGATCCTGCACGAGGCTTTGCTCGAGGACCGGTTCGATCGTGATGACGGTCAGCCTGTCCCCGTCCATGAGCCGCCGCACGAGCGCCGGCCCGATGGCGAGCCGCGCCGACTCGATGAGCCCCTCGGGATCGGTGGACGCCTTGGCCCGAAGGGTGAGTGCTTCGTAGATGCGGGTGAGGTCGTTGATCGGCACCTGTTCGGTGAGCAGGCCCTGGAGCACGCGGTGGATCTCGGCCAGCGAGAGCAGCCCCGGTGTGAGCTCCTCGACGGCGGCCGGGCTTGCACTCTTGACCCCCTCGGTGAGCACTCGGACGTCCTCGCGCGAGAGCAGGCGGGCCGCGTTGGCCATCACGATCGAGGAGAGGTGCGTGATCAGCACGCTCACGCGATCGATCACGGTCGCCCCGGTCAGCTCCGCGCTGTGCCGCATCTCCGCGGGGATCCACTTGCCCGCGAGCCCGAAGACCGGTTCGACGACGGCGGCCCCCGGCAGCGCGTCGAGGAAGTCGCCGAGGGCGAGGAGCTTGCCCGACGGCGCGGTCCCGCGGCCGGCTTCGACGCCGGCGATCCGGATGGCGTAGGTCGACGGCGGGAGTTCAACGGAGTCGCGCGTCCGCACCGGCGGGATGACGACGCCGAGGTCCATCGCGATCTTGTGGCGCAGGGACTTCACCCGGGCGAGCAGATCGTCCGCCGAACCGCCGACGAGGTCCACGAGGTCGGGTGCCAGCATGATCTCGAGCGGGTGCACACGCATCTCCTCCATGAGCCGCTGCGTGGGATCCTGCTCGGCCTCCCCTCCCCCGGCACCGCTCGCATCGGAGGAGGCATCGCCGTCGTGCGAGGGGCGTATCCGGCGGGAGGCGATGATGAGCGCGGCCCCCACGCCGAGGAACGGCAGCGGCGGCATGCCAGGCATGAGCGCCATGACGACGGCGGCGAGGCCGGCGATGAGGAGGGCCGTCCGGGACTGCGAAAGCTGCGTCGATGCGGCCTGCCCGAGGTCCGCCTCGGCGTTCGAGCGCGTGACGATCATGCCGGTCGAGACGGCCATGAGCAGGGCCGGAATCTGCGAGACGAGGCCGTCGCCCACGGTGAGGAGGGAGTAGGTGTTGAGCGCGTCCGTGATCGAGAGCCCGCGCTGGAGCATCCCGACGCCGAGCCCGCCGACGATGTTCACGATGATGATGACGATGCCCGCGATCGCGTCGCCCTTGACGAACTTGGAGGCGCCGTCCATCGCACCGTAGAAGTCGGCCTCCGCGGAGACCTCGGCCCTACGCTGCCGGGCGACGACGTCGGTGATCAAGCCCGCGTTGAGGTCGGCGTCGATGGCCATCTGCTTGCCGGGCATCGCGTCGAGGGTGAAGCGCGCCCCGACCTCCGCAACGCGCTCGGCGCCCTTCGTCACGACCACGAACTGGATCACCACGAGGATCACGAAGACGACCGCCCCGATGATGAGCGAACCGCCCACGGTGACCTTGCCGAAAGCCTCGATCACCTGCCCCGCATAGCCCTGCCCGAGGACGAGCCGCGTCGAGGCGACATTGAGTCCGAGCCGGAACAGTGTTGCTACGAGCAGGAGCGATGGGAACACCGAGAAGTCGAGCGGCTTCTTCACGAACATGCTCGTCAGCAGGATCACGAGCGCGAGCAGGACGTTGCACACGATCAGCACGTCGAGGAGCGCCGCCGGGACAGGCACAACGAGCAGCAGGACGATGCCGACAATCCCCACCGGGACGGCGAGCCGTGCCAGATTCCGGTTCACGCGTGTATTCCTTTCAAGCCGGGTGGAAGGGTATGGACACCCGCCGATCCGCCGCGGGCCTTGAGCGACATGACGAACGCGAGCACGCCCGCAACTGCTGTGTAGAACTCGACCGGGATCTCCTGGCCGAGATCGCACATTGCGTGCAGGGCGCGCGCAAGCGGAATGTCCTGCACCATCGGCACCCGCTCCTTCTCGGCCTCCTCGCGGATCCGCGCTGCGATGGTGCCTGCCCCTTTCGCGACAATGCGCGGCGCGGACTTGCCCGGCTCGTACTTGAGCGCGACGGCCACGTGCGTGGGGTTGACGAGGACGACGTCGGCCGCGCTCACCGCGGCAATCATGCGGTTGCGGGACATCGCGAGTTGACGCGAGCGCCGCTGGGAGCGGACGAGGGGATCGCCTTCGCTGTTCTTGTTCTCGTCCTTCACTTCGCGCTTGGTCATACGGGTCTTGGTGCGGTTGCGGCGGACGACGACGAAGACGTCCACCGCGGCGAGCAGAAGCCCTGCGGCGACGGCGAAGCGCAGAAGCGACCCGGCGCCGTCGTTCGCGGCTGCGAGGACGCCGGAGATCGGGAGGCCGCCCGCCGACATGAGCACGGGGACGAGCCCCTGCACGACACTCCAGAGGACGAGCCCCACGACGGCGGTCTTCAAGAGCGCCTTCACCCCACCCCACAGCGCCTGCGTCCCGAACATGCGCTTGAGCCCTGCGGCGAAGTTGAAATGCTCGAACGACGGCGTGAGCCGCTTCGGGTGGATTCCTCCCTGCGCCGCGGACCCCACAAGCACGGCGAGGAAGACGACGGCGGCGAGCGGCCCGAGCGTCGCGGCGATCGAACCGAGGCCGTCCGAGAGCGCCTGCACGGCCTTGCCTGGGTCGGGGCTCGCAACGACCCAGGTGACCGTGAAGAGCTGGGCCGTTCCGGCTTTCGAGGCGGCGTCGATCGTCGAGGGAAGCATGACGGCACCCGCCCCCACTGCGAGCCACGCCGTCAGGTCCTGCGAGCGCGAGAGCTGCCCCTTCGAGCGGACCTCGCGGAGCCGCTTGTCGCTCGCCTTCTCGGTGCGTTCCTGGGCGTCAGCCACTAGCCCACCCCCAAGACCGAGTTGACCGCCTGCTGCACGAGCGAGGAGACGATGCTCGGAAGCCCAAGGAAAAGGACGCCCGCCAGGCTGAGCGTGATGAGGACCTTGAGCGGGAAGCCCATCTGGAAGGCGTTGAGCGCGGGGGCGACGCGCGTGAGCAGACCCAGGCCCAGATCCGCGAGGAACAGGACCACCATGAGCGGCCCCGCGATCTGGAGGGCAGAGACGAACATTCCGGTGGTCGCGGCGGTCATGGCCTGCACGGGCTGGGAAAGATCGAGGCCGCCGGCGAGCGGGAGCGCATGGAATGAGCCGGTGAGCCCGCCGAGCACGAGCTGGTACCCGTCCGAGGAGAACAGGAGCGCGAGGGCCGCCATCTGGAGGAGTCGCGTGAACTGGGCGCCGTTGACGAGGCTCTGCGGGTCGTAGCCCTGAGCCATCTGGAAGCCGCTGCCGAGGTCGATCAGCGAACCCGCGGACTGCACGGCCGCGAACACGAGATACACGAGGAACCCGAGCGCTAGGCCCGTGACGAGCTCGAGCACGAGGCCCGTGACGAAGCCTGCGGTATCGCGCGAGCTGTAGCCGTCCTGCGCCCGGTTCGCGACGGCGAGCCCGAGCCCTACGCCGAGCATCCCCTTGATCTGGGCGGGGAACGCGTTGTGGGAGAACGGCGGCGCGATGAACAGGAAGGCCGTCATTCGCACTGCCGCGAGGATCACGGCTTCGATCCAGGCCTGGTCGATGGGGATGTTCATGGGCTCAGTGGGAGCCGAGGAGGGACGGAATCCGGGCGAACAGGTCGTTCGTGAAGCTGACCATCTCGGAGATCATCCACTGCCCGCAGACGATGAGCGCGATCGCGACCGCGACTGCCTTCGGCACGAACGAGAGCGTGGCCTCCTGGAGCTGGGTGATCGACTGGACGAGCGAAATAGCGAGCCCCACGACGAGGCTCGTCACGAGCACGGGCGCGGCGAGCTTCGCGGCGGCGAGGAGCGCTTGGAGGCAGATGTCGAGAACGGCGGCGGTATTCACGTCAGCCCCCCTGATAACTCTGGATGAGCGACGTGATGATGAGATCCCACCCGTCCACGAGGACGAACAGCAGGATCTTGAACGGCAGGGAGATCATGACCGGCGGGAGCATCATCATGCCCATCGACATGAGCGCGGCGGAGACGACGAGGTCGATGATGAGGAACGGCACGAAGATGACGAAGCCGATGATGAACGCAGCGCGGAGCTCCGAGATCATGAACGCCGGGATGAGGGTCTGCAGCGGTGTCGCCGCGGGAGAGGCTGGGTTGGTCAGGCCCGCAGCGCGCGTCATGAGCGCAATGTCCTCTTGGCGTGTGTGGGCTGTCATGAACTTCGAGAGCGGACCCGTGGCGGCATTGAACGCCCCGGCGAAGTCGAGATGCCCGTTGAGGTACGGCTGGATGGCGTGCGTGTTGATGTCGCTCACCACGGGCCACATGATGAACAGCGAGAGGAAGAGCGCGAGGCCCGCGATCACCTGGTTCGGCGGGACCGACTGAAGCCCGAGGGCGTTGCGGGTCATGGACAGCACCACGAAGATCTTCGTGAACGAGGTCATCATGAGCAGGAGCGCCGGGGCGACCGAGAGCAGCGTGATCCCGATGAGGGTCACGACGGCTGACGACGGCCCGTTGTCGGGTGAGTTGATCTGGAGGTTGAGCGTGCCGGAGCCGGTGGCGGTCGGGGCGGGCGAGGGCGTCGCCGGTGCGGTCGGGTCGGCGGGCCCTACGGGAGAGGTCGGATCGAGCGGGGCGTGCAGTCCCGCCGCATGACTCGCCGGAGAGGCGAGGAGCAGCAGGGCGTAGACCGTCACCGCGGCGAGGAGAACGACGACGGCGATCCGGCCGGCCCTGACTGCGAGGCCGTTGGGCGTCACTGCCGGCGCCCGCCGCGGAGCGCGTCAAGCGCCATCCGCCACGTCGCGGGATCGAGAGCCGAACCTGCGAGCGGCTGCGTCTGCGGGCGTCCCGCTCCCAACTGGCGCCTGAGCTCTCGGTCGAAGGCACCCCCGCCCGTGCTCTGGCGCACTTCGCGGCGAGTGAGCGGGGCGGCCAATTCCCCGACGCTGGGTGATTCGGTGAGGACGGGCGATTCGGTGAGGACGGGCGATTCCGCCAGGACAAGGGGTTCGGGGGCCTCCGCGCTGTGGAGGACGTTGATCCCGTGCTCCGTGACGCCGAGCAGGAAGCGCCGCCCGTCGGTGTCCACGAGGACGACCGATGCCTTGGGGCCCACGCTCTGCCGCGACACCACGGTGAGCGCCTTCGCCTTCCCGGAACCGCTCCCACGGCGAAGGCGCCGGTGCAGGAGCCACATGAGCCCCAGCACGGCGCCTAGCGAGACGAGGACCCGGAGGCCCAGGATGAGCGAGTCCATTCAGCGGGGCGCCTCTGCCACGTCGAGGATGCGCGTGATCCGCACCCCGTAGTCCTGGTCGACGACGACGACCTCGCCCAAGGCGATCTTGCGCCCATTGAGGAGCACGTCCACGGGCGCCCCGGCGGAGCGGTCGAGCTCGATGACCTTTCCCGGCTCCATCGAGAGCGCGTCCCGGATGCTCATCCGGGTGCGGCCGATTTCGACCGTGAGGGCCATCTCGACGTCGTGGATTCGTCCCAGCCGGGAAACGAAGGCCGAGGAATCGGCTGGAGCGGAAGGTGCGGCATCGCCGTCGTGCACTCGGATCGCGAACCAGCCGAAGGGGGCAGCGCCGTCGGAAATCTCGTAGACCGCGGTCTCCGGGTCGGCGAAGAGCCCGCCCGCGTCCCCTTCGGCCAGTTCGGAGAGCACGCCCCCTTGGAGCGCCTCGGCGGCGCGCTCGAATGCGGGGCGCAGGACCGCCGTCGTACTCGCCTGGGGGCCGCCGCCCGCCTCGGCGACGAAGTCCGTGGACGCGAGCGCGAGCGCGAAGTCGGCGGTGAGCGCTCCCACGAACGACGCCGAGACGGCGCGCGCGGCATGCGGGGCGGCGACGGCCGGCCCGACGGCGCCGGTCACCGCGAGTCCGGGGACCGGAAGGGCTGCCGCGAGGCGGTCAGCGGCGGCAGCGTGGAGGGCGAGGTTGCTCAAGATTCCTTCTCCTTCATGGGCGGCTTGCCCTGGGCGGCGTCCCTCGCGGACGGGACGATGCGCGCAGCGACGCGCGAACCCTTGCGGACGACCATTGCCTGGGCGAGGTTCTTGCCCCCGACGGCCACGTGGAACGGGTGGTGCTCCGGATGTGGGAGGGCGAGCGTGTCCCCGACGGCGAGGTTGAGGACCTGAGCCGGTGTCACCGCTGCGGGCTCGAGCCGGATGGTGACATCGATCGGCACCGCGGCGATCTGTCCCCCGACGAGCTCGCATGCGTTCGCACTGCTCGCCATCGGGTTGACGGCGCCGAGCTGCGGAAGGAGGGCGTCGGCGGGGATCGCGAGCGTGATCTGGGTGGCGGAGTCCCCGACGACGACCGAGAAGGCGACGACGATCATGAGATCCGTCGTGGCTGCGGCCTGAGCGAACTGGGAGTTGTACTGGATCGCCTCCAAGCGGGGCGTTCCTGCGAGAAGGCCCCCGAGCGAGTACGCGAGGACCTCGAGGCTCTCGTCCACGAGGCTCTTGATGAGCGCGTATTCGAGGGGCGTGAACTTGCGTTCGAGGCCGCTCTTGTCGCTGTGGCCGCCGAGCATTCGCGCGACCCAGCCGAGGGCGGCAGCCGTCGGGAACTGGAGGACTGCCTTGGCTGCGGTGCCCTCGACGGCGCACAGGACCATCGACGTCGTTCCGGGAAGCGTCGCGACGTATTCGTCGTACGTCTGCATGACTACCGACTCGACCGTAACCGTCGATTTGGCGCGGACCTTCGCCGTCAGCTGGGTGCCCCACTGTCTCGAGAAGCTCTCGAAGCCTGCCTCGAGGATGCGGCTGTGCTCGCGCGCGAGCGTCGTGGGACGGCGGAAATCATAGGCCTCGACGATTCTCGGGGCGATTGCTTCGCGGTCCTGCACGGTCACGGGGGCGACTATCGGCAGGGGCCCGCGGGAGGTAAGGAGACGCGGACGAATTCAGATTCGCCCCCTGCATACTGGGACCGTGAAGCCGCTCGTGATCATAGCCGTCGTCGTCCTGGCTTTCGCCGTCTCCTACGCGATCCAGCGCAAGCTGACGAGCATGTTCGACTATCACTGCCGGCGGTGCGACGCGACGTTCGCGCTGACCCCAGCCGCCGCGGCGGTTGCGCCGCACAGCATGGGGAAAAAGTTCGGGCGTTGCCCCAACTGTGGCGCGTGGTCTTGGCTGGAACCCGTTCCGAAAGAGCATTGAGCGGCCAAGGCGCCTCGACAGCCAGTGGTGTACGGTTGCTGGTTCGCACTCCCCAATGCAACTAAGGAGAAGACCACGTGGCTGACTACGACGAGCTACGCCCGGATGTCCGGGAGTCCCAAGAGGACTCCCTCGAGGCGGTCAAGTCCGCGAGCGCCCCTGATCCGCGCAGTGTCGTCCGGGACCTCGACGGCGACGAGGAGGGGGACGGTGTCCCGGGCGGGGAGCTGGTGGATGCAGAGCTCACCGTGCGGCTCGTGCCGCAGGGCGAGGACGAGTTCGTCTGCCAGTCCTGCTTCCTGGTCCGCCACCGTTCGCAGATAGCCAGAGTGGACGGCGACGCAGCGTTCTGCGCAGATTGCGAGGCGTGAGGCGCCTCGGCCCTCACACGTCCTCGAGGCCCGGCAGGCAGCCCTGCAGCGGAGGTGCATCGACCCCGCGGGGCGTCGGCTCGCCCAGCAGATCCTCGATCGAGGTCTGCCCTTCGAGCACCTGGGGAGCCTCGCTGATGTCCATGCTCATCAAGATAGGCGCCAGAGGCTTGCCGGTGCGGGAGCCTCGCGCCACTGGCGCACGATGCTTCCGGTGCCTAGCATGCTCGCCATAACGCGAGCCGTGGGGCCCCGCTCAGTCGGGGTTCAGCCCCACCTCTGACGAGCGGATAGGCAAGGAGTCGAAGCGTGGACACATCCATCGTGCTGGTTGTCGGCGGTACCGGTCATCTCGGTAGCCAGGTGGTCACGGCCCTGCTCGACCGTGGGAAGCAGGTCCGAGCCCTCGTGCGCCCCACGTCCAACGCGTCCCGACTGGCGGCGGCAGGAGTGGAGCTTGTGGGCGGGGACATGATGGACATGGACTCACTTGTGCGCGCCTTCGAGGGAGTCGACGCCGTGGTGACGACGGCGGCCGGCTACACCCACCACAGCGAGGGCGACACCTCGGACATCGATACCGTTGGAAACAGCAATCTCGTCGATGCGGCGGCACGCGCCGGCGTCCGCAGGTTCGTCCTCACGAGCATTCTCACGTGCGATCAGACACCTCAGATTCCGCACTTCTGGCACAAGAAGCTCGTGGAGGACCGCCTTGAGGAAAAGGAGGTCCCCTTCGTGGCTCTGCGTCCGGGGGCTTTTCTGGACCAGGTCACGAGGTTCGGCGGGGACCCCTTCGCGCAAGGCTCGCTTTCATGGATGGGCTCCCCCGACGTGCGGCTCACCTTCGTTCTCACTGCCGACCTCGCTGCCTACCTAGCAGCCGCCGTCGACGCGGACATCCCTGCGGGGGAACGAATCGACATCGGCTGGGACCGCCCGGTGAGCATGCAGGACATCGCGGACATTTCTTCCCGTCTCCTCGGCCGGAAGATCCAGGTGGCGCCGAGACCGAGCGACGCCAGCCCTGGGGCCAGCCGGGTCCCCCAGGACATGGCCGCGATGTTCGACTGGTTCGAGACGGGCCGCTACGTGGCAGACACCAGCCGCCAGGAAGAAGTCTTCGGGGTTCCTACGGCCGAGGACGCGGTCCGCCGGTTCATCATGAGCCTCGGACACCAGGTCGCCGGGTAGCCCGGGCCCTCTAGGCGCGAGCAGGCCAGGGAAGACGAAAGCCGTCCTCGACTAGAACCGTGGGCGTACGCGGCAAGAGGCAGCGAGAATCGTGTACACCGCGGCCTCACTGTCCGCGATCTGCTCGACTTGCGTACCTTCAAGCCAGGCCCTTAGCCGACGACGCTGGACTCGACCGCCACGTTTCAGGGGCGTGCGTGAAGCCGCGCCTTCGACCGCTGGAACTGGCTCAAGCCACGACTTTGTCTTGACTTCCGGCTATATCCGCCCCGGAGGAGCCGGGGGCCCAGACGGCTCGGAGTCCTGGTTCCGGAAGCGGGTGGAGCTGCTGCGGCTCGAGTACGCCCCGAAGGACCCGGCGGACCGGCTCGAGCATGCCTCAGGGGACCAGTGGCCAGGTGCAGGCTGGGACGAGCGGTGCAGGCGCGGTCTGCTAGGGCTTGGGCTTGGTGAATACATCCGCGCCGAAGGCTGCGAGTCCGGGCTGGCCAGCGAAGCCGAGGTGGCCCTTGCCGTCGGATCCTCCGGTCGTGATGCCCAGGAGATCCTCATAGCTGCGCAGGGCAGAGTAGTGGTTGTAGGGCGTGGCGTTGGTGCTCCCGGGGGTAATCCACTTCGAATTAAGGAGCACCGCGCCCACTCGGCCGCCGCCTGGGTATTGGCCGGGACCGGTGGGGGCGGGAAGAATCCCGAATGCTGTCGCAAGGGGCGGGTAGCCGGGGTTGGCGCTGTCCGGGCCGGGCTGTTCGTTGCAGCAGGCGGAGGTGTCGGACGTGCTGGCCTCGTCGAAGGTCACGACGACGAGCATCTGGCCGTGGCGGTAGGCTGGGGAGTTCAGGATGAGCGGCATCCAGTGCTTGAGCCACAGGTCCGCCCCGACGAGACCCCCGGCGTGGGTGCCCTCGGCATTGGTGCCCACACAGGTCGCGTCGTGGCCGTCGTTGCAAGTGTTAGGCGTGACCATCGCGAAGGCCGGGGTGGTGCGCTCCTGGGCGAGGTCGGCGGCGAGGTGTCCGGTGAAGACGTCTCCCTGGGGCCCAGCCGTGACCGTCCCAGAGGGTACGACGTGCTGGGCGCAGTAGGAGGCGTTGTCGGTCACGGAGTGGAAGAAGAGGAAGGGCACATGGCGGATCGCGTACTGGTCCGTCGTGGTCGCCTTGTTGGGGAAGGTCCCGTCGGCGGCGGGGTGGGCGCAGTCGGTCCCGCCGAGCGGATCCGGGGTGCCGTAGTCCCGGGCCGGGTCGTTGCCCATGTCCTCTGCGTACTGGCGCCACGCCATACCTGAGCTGTTCTGGGCGCGGGGCAGTGCGTCGAGCTGGTTTCCGATCGTCTGGACGGCGGAGGGGTAGACGCAACCGCTGCCGTCGACCTGGCCGGGGTACTTGGCCTGGTCGGGATTGGGTGTGCCCGGGGTGACATCGGTGTAGGTCGAGGCCAACGTCGTCGGATTCGTGATGCAGTCGTTCCCAGAGACCGTATTCGGGGCCTGGCCGGAGATCTGGGCGAGGTAGTTGTCGGTGCTGAAGTGGCCCGTCGCGTAGTAGTTCGTCAGCAGCTGCCCCTGGGGCACCAGGACTTCGTTGAGGTATGTGGCGGGGGAATCGGGGCCGAAGGACGAGGCGTAGTCCTCGTTCTCGAGGTCGATCACGAGCACGTGCTTGATCGCGCCGGGCGGCACTGGCGCGCTCGCTCCGCTCCCCGGGGAGGCGCTAGAGATACCCGCCGCGGTGACCAAGGTGATGGCCGCCCCTATGGCGGCGAGTGAAAGTCGTGGAAGGCGCAGCATCGTTTCCTCCGTCGTCGGCCCTCTGCCCGCCCCATTGATGAGGCCCGTCTAGGGGTGATCAGTCTTCGTTGACATGCCAGGCCATCCTACAGAGCTTACTTACTGGTTCGTCAAATACCGTGCCTACGGCGGTAACCAGTCATGATCGCGCAGGGCAGAGGGCAAGGGGGTCAATGCGTGCAGGCGGCGTCTGCACAATTGGGTCAGCCCCGTCCCACGCGGCGGCGCGCAGGAGCGGATCGCCGTCGGCATCCCGGAAGCACCCATCGTCCGCGGGCTCGGCCCTCGTCCGCGCCGCCCTACCGCCCAATGGCCCGCCAGCCCACGCTCCCCGGCCTTCCGCGATTGCCGGAATGCGGCCCGGGATCCCGGGTCAGAGGGGCGGATCTTCTGGGCCTGCGAGCCCTTCTGGCCCTGGCCGACCTCGTACTCGACCTTCTGGCCCTCCTCCAGAAAGCGGAAGCCGCGCGCGTCGATCTCTGAGTAGTGGGCGAAGAGGTCGTCCGAGCCTGTAGCCATTCTTGCTGCCTTCGCCGCTGGTGCGGTGGCCACAGTTTTCGCGGCCGGTTCCCACGCCGGTCCTTCGTGGCTCATCCCATGTGTGGCGGGTCACGGGCCGGCAAACGGTCGCGAGCAAAGAGCGAGGGTCCGCCACTACTCGAGCCCTCAGTCCGACCGTCCCCGCACGAACGGCGTACCCGCGGGGGGCGTGCGGAGCTCCCCGGCCAGCATCCTGGCCTTCGGGTTCTGATCGTAGGCGAGCAGTTCGAGCGCGCGCCGGCCACCGCGGGTCCAGTGCTGGACGGCGCGTGTCCCCTCAGGCAGGAGCACGTTGTCCAGCCGGTAGCCGCTGAACTCGACATCGGCGAACACCGCGCCCGAGAAGTCCACGGCGTGCAGTGGCCCCGCCGTCGGCTCCCCGGGCAGCTCCCGGCCGTCGAAGAGGACTTGCCGCACTTGCCCTGCGAAGAGCATCTGGCTAGTCCCGACTACCGATGGGCCACACCCCGCCCTTGAGCGGGTCAGGCCCGCTTGCTCCGATGGTCCAGGCACGCGCTAGAGCGCCGTAGCCGCGGTCGGCCACCGCATGCTCCGCCGATGCCAGATCGGCAAGGCGGGGGTCGTCGGCCACTGCGCGGCTGAGGATGTTCAAGTGGTGGGTCAGTTCGTACTGCAGCTGCGTTCGAAGGCGACGACTCTCAGAGGAAAGCGGCGTTCCGCCTTCGTCTGCACGTTCGACTGCCGCCACGGCTTCCGCGGCGCGGTAGGACTGCGAGTGGACAAGCCGACGGGGGAACACCCAGCTAGTCGCCCAGGTAACTGCTACGGCGCTCAGTGCGCCGATGACAGTGTCGATGGCGCGTTCGGCGAGGAGCGGGGTGACGCTGCCTCCTGGAGCTGCGGCCGCGACTGTCAGCAGCGCCATTGGGGTGATGGCGATCAGCGCGAGCGCATAGTTCAGGGGCAGGAGCAGATACTGGCCGACCATGCATATGACAACGACTGCCGCGGACGACCACGGTGAGGGATGGGCCGCGGATACCACCCATACAACGCCCACGCCGAGAAGGGTCCCCACAGTACGATGCGCAGCCTTGCGCGTCGCAGCGACCCTATCTGTCCACTGGTTGATCACGATCGTCGCGGCCATCAACGCCCAGTAAGGGCGGCCGATGCCCACCGCCTCGCTGATCAGACCCGCCATGCCTGCGGCGACCGCCATCCGCCAACTCGTGAACCATTCGACAGAGCCAGCGCGAAGCGCGTGACCCAGCAAGTACCGCCATCCGGGTCTTCCGCCCCACGCAGGCGCCGGCGTGGAAAGCTCGGGCAGGTCTCTCGCATCACCCTGAGCTTTCAAGATCGCCCGCGCGAGTCCACGCTGGATGCTGGCCAGATCTTCGACCAGTTCTCGATGTCGGAGGCCGCGGTTCGCCGGCCACGCGGAATGGAGGGTCAACCATGCGTTATTTACTGCCTGGCATGCGGCATCGCGTGCCAACCGTTGCGCTTCGCCGCCGCCTCCGTTGCCCCGTAGGCCGCGGTAAGTCCCTACCGCTATGCGTGCGTGGGCGAGCGCGCGTCGCTCAGGTGCGTGCGGCGAGAAGACGAGGGGAACGAGGAGGAACACGGACGTCAGCAACGAGGCGACGAGCGTGACTCCCACGATCCTCCAACCCAGTTGGGCGTCGGCGCCGAAGAACGCACCGATCACAGCGGAATAGATCACCATCACCGGGCTAGGCCCGCGGGTGAGCAAAAAGGCATGGTAGATCACGCTTGCGACAAGAATAACCAGAGCGCTGAACGGCACGAGGGCCCACCCGTACGGAGCGACAAGCACCCCGGCCGCCATCGCCAAGGTCAGCGAGCCCGACACCAGAAGGCTGTTCCGCACCCGCGCCCAGAGCGGGCGGTCCGCCTCCCAGAAAGTAGTCATCGCGCCGAGCATCGAGATCAGTCCCAGCTGCGGGGAGAACATCAGACAGCAAACCAGAACCGTCGCTGTCGAAATGCCCGCAGAGATCAGATTCGGCGTGATCGTCCCCGTGACGTGCCGCGGTGCGAAGAACGCTCCTGCGACCGAGCCCGCTTTCCGCCACGACGACAGGCGCAATGACACACAACTCCTCAGCCGGGCTGGTGTGCAGCCTATAAAGTGGACGGTTCTTACATATATTATATTAGCTTTTGTCTCTGCTCCCTCTGGCCACGTCAAGAGGCGAATGAGCTCGTATGAGCACATCCGGCGATGTCACGGGAGGGGCCGTCGCCCGATCACTGAGGTCCGATCCGATGTCCTCGACGCTGCTGCGAAGGTGCTCCTGTCGGACGGATTTGGCGGTTTCACCATGGAGAAGGAGACCGCGCCGCAGGCGTCAGCCCCACTAGGCCGTTCAGGCATTGGCCCTCACGCCGCACGCTCGCCCTCGATGCATACTTGCACGCGGTCAGAGATGTACCGGCTGCCCGCGACACCGGGCAGATCGACGTGAATTTGGGGCGCATGCTTGTAGCGTTCGTTCGTTTCGTGAGCCGGAAGCCACCCGCAGCCGTTCGCTCAGCTTGTCGGCGCCGCCCAGACGGACGCAGAGCCCGCAGCCCAGTTCGAACAGCATTACTTCGGCCCGCGACGCCGCGAAGCCTTCGGGTTCCTCGTCACACCAAAGCAGCGCGGGCAGATCAAGCCGGAAGCCAATATCCGCGTACTCGTCGACCTGATTTGGGGCGCGTGCTACACCCGCCTGCTGCTCCCCCACCTTACCGAACAGCTCACTGAGGACTTTGCCCGGCAGGCGGTCAAACAGATATTGACACCGGAGCTGCGCTGCTTACGGGAGCGGGAAGTTCCTTGCAAAGCCGCCTAGAGCCGCCGTCACGCAGAACAAAAGCTTCAAATGTTGTCGTGCGATGAAGCCCCATAGCCAGCTGGCTACACGCTGAAGGGTTTCAGAGGGCGGATGCGTTCGACACGAGCCCTACGTCAAGTAATCCGGGCGGCCCTTTCACTGCTCCTCACTTTGCACTCACTCCCTAAGCCTCCATCTTCTGGAGGATGGTGGCGGAGATTTCCTCGACTGACATGGAGGCGGAGTTCACGTAGGGGATCCGGTTGGAGATGTACATCTCCTCGGCGTTGCGCAGCTCCCAGGTGCACTGGGCGAGGGAGGCGTAGGTGCTCTCCGGTCGGCGCTCCTGGCGGATCTGGCTCAGCCGCAGCGGCTGGGAGGTCAGCCCGAAGCACTTGCCGGCGAAGGGGCGCAGCGGCTCGGGCAGCGACCGGCTGGTGAAGTCTTCGTCGACGAGCGGGAAGTTGGCGGCCAGGATGCCGTGCTGGAGCGCCAGGTACATGGTCGTGGGGGTCTTGCCGCAGCGTGAGGGAGCGATCAGGATCAGCTCTGCCCGTTCCAGGGCGCGGATGGACTGCCCGTCGTCGTGCTCGATGGCGTATTCGACGGCCATCATGCGCAACTGGTAGCGGACGGCGTCGCCGAGGCCGTGCGCCTTGCCCGGTTCCCCGCTCGCAGGGGTGCCGAGGGCGTGCTCGAGCTGGGCGACGTGGGCGCCGAGCAGGTCCATGAAGTGCCCGTTGCAACGGGAGAGGATGGAGCGGATTGCCGGGTTCACCGCTGTGGAGAAGACGATCGGCCGGGAGCCCCCCGCGGCGGCACGGTCGACGGCCCCCACCACCCGGGCGGCTTCCTCCTCCGTGGTGATGAACGGGATGGTGTGCCGTTCGAAGGCGTGGCCGGGGAACTGGGTCAGCAGGGTGTTGCCCAGGGTCTCGGCGGTGATGCCGGTGCTGTCGGAGAGGAAGAACACCACGGGACCGGAACCGTGCCCGGCCCCGATGGCGTCTTCCCTGTGCGGCTCGGGCATTCAGGCCCCGGGGCGGCTGCCGGCCCTGGCCAGGCGCAGCCAGGTCTCGGTCACGGCGTCGGGGTTGAGCGAGATGGAGCTGATGCCCTGCTCCACCAGCCACTCGGCGAGGTCCGGGTGGTCGCTCGGGCCCTGGCCGCAGATGCCCACGTACTTGCCCCGGGCCCTGCAGGCTGCGATGGCCATCTCGAGCAGCTTGGTGACGGCGGGGTTGCGTTCGTCGAAGGATCCGGCGACGAGGGCAGAGTCCCGGTCCAGGCCCAGGGTGAGCTGGGTCAGGTCGTTGGAGCCGATGGAGAAGCCGTCGAAGTGGTCCAGGAACTCGTCGGCGAGCAGGGCGTTTGCCGGCAGCTCGCACATCATGACGATCTCCAGGCCGTCCTGCCCGCGGCGCAGGCCGTTGGCCGCGAGCAGCTCGGCGACCCCGCGTGCCTCCTCCAGGGTGCGCACGAACGGGACCATGAGTTTGATGTTCGACAGGCCCATCTCGTTGCGGGCGTGCCTGAGCGCCTCGCATTCGAGCTCGAACGCCTTCCGGAAGGACTCCGAGAGGTACCGGGAAGCGCCCCGGTAGCCGATCATCGGGTTCTCCTCCTCGGGCTCGAACGCGCGCCCCCCGAGGAGATTGGCGTACTCGTTGGACTTGAAGTCCGAGAGCCGGATGATCACCGGCTCCGGGGCGAAGGCCGCCGCGATCGTCGCGATGCCCTCGGCCAGCCGCTTCACGTAGTACTCCCTGGGGCCGCCGTAGGCGGCGATCCTCTCTTCGATCTGCAGGACCGTGTAGTCGGAGAGGGCAGCGGGGCGCTCGATCTCCCCCGCCAGGGCGAGCAGGGCGTTGGGGTGGATCCCGATCTGGCGGTTGACGATGAACTCCAGGCGTGCGAGCCCGACCCCGGCGTGCGGGAGCTGGGCGAAGCTGAAGGCCTGCTCGGGGGTGCCGACGTTCATCATGATCTTCACGGGCACCGCCGGCATCGCGTCCACGGTGCTCTCCTGCAGCGAGTAGTCCAGCAGCCCCTCGTAGACCCGCCCCGTCTCCCCCTCGGCGCATGAGACGGTGACCGGGGCCCCGTCGGCCAGGACCTTGGTTGCGTTGCCGGTGCCGACGACGGCCGGGATGCCCAGCTCCCGGGCGATGATCGCCGCGTGGCAGGTCCGGCCCCCGCGGTCGGTGACGATGGCGGCGGCCTTCTTCATGATCGGCTCCCAGTCCGGGTCGGTCATGCTCGCAACCAGGACGTCCCCGGCCTGGAACGAGGCCATCTGCCCCAGCGAGGACAGTACGCGCACCTGCCCCGCGCCGATCCGCTGGCCGATCGCCCTCCCCTCGGCCAGCACTGTGGAGCGCTCGTTGAGCGTGTAGCGGGAGACGGTGCCGGCGGCCCTGCGGGACTGGACGGTCTCGGGGCGGGCCTGCAGGATGTACAGCTGCCCGTCCACCCCGTCCTTGCCCCATTCGATGTCCATCGGGCGCCCGTAGTGGGCCTCGATCGCCACCGCGTGCCGGCCCAGCTGCTCGACCTCGGCGTCCGTGAGGCTGAACCGGGCCCGCTCGGCCTGCCGCACGGGCACGAAGTCGACCGTGCGGCCGACCTCCCCGGCGTCGGTGTAGGTCATCTGCACGGCCTTCTCCCCCAGGCCCCGCTTGAGGATCGCCGGGCGCCCCGCGGCCAGGGCCGGCTTGTGCACGTAGAACTCGTCAGGGTTCACCGCCCCCTGCACCACCGCCTCCCCGAGGCCGTAGGAGGAGGTGATGAACACGGCGTCGGCGAAGCCCGACTCGGTGTCCATCGTGAACATCACCCCGGACGCGCCGAGGTCCGAGCGGACCATCCGCTGGATCCCCGCGGAGAGGGCGACCTCCGCATGGTTGAACCCGTGGTGGACCCGGTAGGCGATGGCCCTGTCGTTGTAGAGCGAGGCGAAGACCTCCTTGACCGCCTCCAGCACATTCTCCACGCCCCGGATGTTCAGGAAGGTCTCCTGCTGGCCGGCGAAGGAGGCATCCGGCAGGTCCTCGGCGGTGGCGCTGGAGCGCACCGCCCAGGAGACCTCCCCGTCCCCTCCGTGGCCCTCGGCCAGCTCGGCGTAGGCGGTGCGGATCTGCTCCTCGAACCCGGCAGGGAACGGGGCCTGGCGGATCAGGTCGCGGATCTGCGCGCCGGCGGCGCTCAGCGCGGCGACGTCGTCGCTGTCCAGGCCCTCCAGGATCGCGGCGATTCGGGCATCCACGCCCGATTCCCGCAGGAAGCCCCGGTATGCGTCCGCGGTGGTGGCGAAGCCGTCGGGGACACGGACCCCGGCTGAGGCCAGGCTGCTGATCATCTCCCCGAGGGAAGCGTTCTTGCCTCCAACCTGGTCAAGGTCGTGCAGGCCGAGTTCGGAAAACGGTATTACGTCAGTCATGAAAGGTGCTCCTTCTTTGGGGCATGCCTCATAAGCGCTGGGAAACGGTGAAGCAAGACTCCCCGAGGCAGGCGGCGGAAACAAGCAGGTGTGACACGGGCAACAGGAGGCGGGGGTCATCGGGAGTCATCAAGATTGGCCCAACTAGGTGGTCGGCACTTCCTTACCCGGGCTGGCGCCCAGCGCTGCTGATCGCCCGGTTGAGTTGGGCGGCCAGAGGCCGCCATTGCCAGAGCTCGTAGGACACGACGACAGCGGCCGACTAGGCCAGGACCACAAGAAGGCATGCCCGGAGCGGCCAGCCAGCTGTAGCCAGGGCGATCGCGGCCAGCGGCGCAAGGAGCGTCAGGATGCGCATGAAGTTGCGGGAGGGTGCCGAAACTAGCCACGAGTGCAGTACGAAGACGCAAGCTGTGAAGAGGAGCACCGGGAGGCCGATCGCCAAGATCACGGCGACGACACCAACGGGGACGCCGCCGCCATAGACGTATCCGGTGACGTTCAGGCCAGCACCTACTGCGGAGGACCTCCGCGCTATTCCATTTCCCCGACCGATGTCTCCCTGCTCGATGTCGCTTAGTCTTGGGCAGGCCACCACGGGCTCGCCGGAGCCATGAAGGTGGCGCCGAAAGGCTGCACCATGAAATCCGGCAGCACCATTTCCCCCGACATCAGCATGCGCTTGCACTCTTCCCGGAAGAGCGAGGGGCTCCCGTCCATCTCGTAAAGAGCTAGGTGCCCCTCATTCGGGACCTCGACTCCGGGCAGTGGCTTCGTCTCCGCCGGGAGGAAGCGCTGCGCGCGGAGCATCCCTGGGACGGACAGAATCTGCGGAATGTGCACCTCGTCGTACCACGCGTTGTAGGTGTCCCAATCAGTCGTGTGGGTGCTCCATGCGAAGAAGAGGTGCCGGTCGTCGAGGCGATCTGGGTCTGGGTCCCACGACTCCCCGTAATGGATCTTGCTCACAGGCTTGAGGAACAGCGCCTTGAACGGTTGCACCATGAAGTCGGGCAGCACCATGTCGGCTGAGATGAGCATCCGCTTGACCTCTTCGCGGAACGCATCAGGCTCCCGATTGAGCTCGTACAGCGCCAAGTGGCCCCAGTCGATCGTCTTGACGCCGGGGAGCGGCTTCGTGTCGTCCAGGACGAAGCGCTGCGCGCCCACCATGCCTGTCGTATCCATGACCTGCGGGATGTGCTCTTTGTCGTACCAGACGTCGAACGTCCCGCGGTCGCTCGTGTACGTGGACCAGGCGAGGAATAGATAGCGCTCCCCCGTCGCGGCGGTGTTGGTGTCGTTGGTCATAGCTTTCCTCTCAAGTTCGGCAGTCGGTGTATTAGTTGAGGCCTCAATGAGTGGCGGTCCCCCCGTGAAGGCCCGGACCGATCAGGATCTGCTTAAGCTCTGTGAACTCCTGAATGCCCTCAGCCCCACCTTCGCGGCCCCATCCTGAGCTGGCACGCCCACCCCATGGCGCGGTGACATCCGGGCCGAAACCATTCAGCGCCACCGACCCAGCCCTAATCCGGCTCGCGCATTCGAGCGCGGCCTCCCGGTCCTGCGTGTAGACACTCGCCGCGAGCCCCAACTCTGTGTCGTTCACGAGCGAAATCGCGTCCTCGAGATCTGAATACGCCATGACGGCGGTGATCGGGCCGAAGACCTCGTTCCGGGCAAGGTGGGAATCCCGGGCGACGTTCGTGACGATCGTCGGCTCGAAGTACAGGCTCCCCTCGCGGCCCTCAGGGGCGCCGCCTCCGAAGACCACCTTGCCTCCCTCGTCCAGCGCCCGCTCAAGGAATGCCTGAGTGCGTTCAAGCGCCGCACGATTGGCCAACGGCCCGATGGTGGTCTGAGGGTCGAGCGGATTGCCAATGACGAGTTTGCCCCACGCCGCGCACATGGCGTCGACGATCTCATCGTGCCGCTGGTCCGGGACGAGCACGCGTGACAGGAGAGCGCACACTTGGCCGGTTCCCGACGTCGCACCGGGAGTGAGGCTGCGCAGCGCGTGATCGATGTCTGCATCCGGAAGGATGACGGCGGCCGACTTGCCGCCCAGCTCGAGGTGGGTGCGCGCGAAGCGAGGTGCGGTTGCCTCGATGATGTCCCGGGCAGTCGACTGGCCACCGGTCAGTGACACGAGGTCCACACGCGGATCGCGGGTTAGCGCCCGACCGACGTCAGTCGCTCCCGAGAAGATGCTCAACGAGCCGGGCGGGAGCCCGGCCTCGCGGGCGCATTCCGCGACGAGGCGCATGATGAGGTGCGACTCCGAGGCTGCCTTGACGATGACGGGGCATCCCGCGAGCAGGGCAGGGATGATCTTAGTGGCCATGGTGACGAGTGGACCGTTGTACGCGAGGATGCCGACGACCACGCCGGCCGGCTCGCGACGCACGAGCACGTCGCCCATCGGCCCCCGCCGCCGCTCCTCCCGCAACGCGTCGGCCGCGGCCTCGATAGACGCATTCCAAGCACCCACGGCCCCGAACTTGTGCAATGTTCGGCTGTACCGGATGGGCATACCTGCCTCGATAGCCCACAGGAGGCCCATGTCGCCGAGACGGGATTCGAAGAGGTCGCACATCCGGCGGATGGCCTCGATACGTTCGTCTGGTGAGGTCTGTCCCCAGCCGGTCCGGCCTTGTTCGTGCGCGGCGGCCACGGCAGCGTGGCCTTGGTCGATGCTCGGAAGCGTGACCTCCGCGACAACCTCTCCGGTCGACGGCGAGACGACCGTCTCGGTCCCGCCCTGGCCAGGCACCCATGTGCCGGCGAGATAGACCTCGCCGAGTCGGGACCCGAGGGTCTGAGCGACAGCGGTCTGCATGCTGTGGTCTCCTTCGCTTGTCCTGCCCACCAAGAACTCCGGCCTGACGGGGTATCACATATTTTATACGGACGGTTAGAATGATGGGAAGGAACCATATTTTTCATATGATTCCGAAATGAGCACGAGGAGGCGCAATGGACTCGATGCGCTCACCTGCAGCGCAGCGTTTGTCTTTCGAGACGGGCGATCTCGACGCCGCGCGGGAGCAGGTCGCCCTCAACTTCGCTGACCACCATCTCGCTGTGCAAAGCAGCAGGTCCCTCGACTTCAAGCTCGATCTGACCATGTCCTCCCGACTGTCCGTCGGTCTCCTGACCTACGGCGCGCAGATCTCCATCGATGCCCCGCCCATGCGCTCCTGCTATCACGTGAATCTGCCGCTGACTGGCGTGAGCACGGCGAGCCAGCACGGTCGGCGTCGGACGGTGAGTGCTGGCGAATCCGGGGTGGCGTTTCTCCCTTCGGGCCCGCTCTCCGTTACTTGGAGCGCCGATCAGCGGCAATACGTCATCCGGCTCCGCAAGGAGCAGCTTGAGGCGTATGCCGCCAGGCTCTCGGGCCAGCCCATCCAGCCGATCGACTTCGACCTGACCTTCGACCTGCGCTCCGGGGCCGCCCAGTCCCTCCTCGCGACGGCGGCTTTCGTCTACGCCGAGCTGATCCGCCCCGGAGGGATCGCCGCCATCCCCGCCGCATGCCAAGAACTTGAGGCGGCCTTGATGACGCAGCTCCTCTTCGTCGTCCCAAGCCAGCTCAGTCGAATCCTCCACGGCGAAGCCTCCGCTGGACGGCCGGCCAAGATCCGTGAGGCACTCGCGATCATCGATGAGGACCCATCGGCTCCCCTGACGACAGCACAGCTCGCCGCGCAAGTCGGGATGAGCCTTCGCTCGCTCCAGCTCGGATTCCAAGAGGCTGTCGGCATGACCCCGACGGCCTATCTATGTGGAGCCCGACTCGACCGGGTTCATGAGGAACTTCTCCTTGGGGCCAACGCCTCGGTAACCGACGTCGCGATGCGATGGGGGTTCTTCCACCCGGGACGGTTCGCCCAGCAGTACCGCGCGAGGTTCGGGCAGCTGCCGTCCCAGACCGCGGGGTGGCGCGCTGGCGCATCCCGTTGACAGCCCCGCGCTGCGATGCAGGCGAGCCGTCACGGGGACCTAGGCCCCAGCGCGTCACCGCTGTCAGGACGCCGCCGCACCCAGAGCTCTCCAACGGTCCCTCAGCTCGAACTTCTTCACCTTGCCGGAGGGCGTCCTAGGTAACTCGCCTTCGACAACGAAGTAGCGCGGCACCTTGTACTTGGCCAAGTGCTCTAGGCAGTAGGACCGGACCGCCGCGATGTCGATCGTGTTGCCATGGATCGGGACAAGGACTGCGCAGCCAACCTCGTGCCACCTAGCATCTGGCACAGCAACCACGGCAGCGTCTGCGACGCCCGGCGCCGTCGCAAGTACCGCCTCGATCTCGGCGGGGTAGACGTTCTCGCCACCGCTGCGGATCATGTCCTTCGCGCGGCCGCCGAGGGTGATAAATCCCGCGGCATCGATGCTCGCGAGATCGCCCGTGCGGCACCATCCGTCGATGAAGGTCTCGGCATTCGCGTCCGGCCGGTTCCAGTAGCCCGGGCTCACGGCTGGACTGCGCACGTAGAGCTCGCCAGCGACCCCCGGACTGACGAGATTTCCCTCAGGATCGAGAACCTTCACCTCGGTGAACGGCATCGTGCGGCCAACCGAACCTGCCCTGTCACTGTCCGCACCATCGAGGCAGCACGTGATCGCCCCTCCCTCAGTCAGGCCATAGACCTGGACCAGCTCGATGTGCGGGAGCCTCCGGGCGAATTCCTCGTAGACCCACGGCATGAGGGTGTCCCCGCCGCACACGATCCGTCGAAGGGTCGACGGGAGAAGCTCCTCGCAGTTCGGGAGCCGAATGAATTCCGGGACCATGAACGAGTAGAGCAGGATGTCTGTCGCCTCTTGAATGCGGCAGGCCGCGAGGTATTCGAGGAGGTCGAATGCTCCCGACGAATAGGTGATCGCAGTACCGTGGTTGACCATGGCGGCGAGGAGGAGGGCTTCCCACCCGCCCGCGTGGAAGAGGGGGCCGGCCGTCACGGCGACGGTGGATGCATCGAACTTCCACCGGAGCGCTTGGATCGTGCTGAACCACAGATTGTTGCCGTGAGTCCAGATCGCCCCCTTGGGCAGGCCCGTCGTACCCGACGTATACATGAGCGTCGCCGGCGCGTCCATGTCCAGTTCGGGGAAGTCGGTGCGCAGTTCGCCGTCCAGGAAGTCCTCGAGCGGCTCGGCCCAGTCTGCGGCGACTTCGGGATCGCCGCGCACGACAAACTTTCGCACCGGAACACCGTCCCTGATGGGCTCGACCTTGTCCACGAGGTCGTGGTCTATGAAGAGCAGACTCGTGCCGGAGTCTTCGAGGATGAATTTCAGCTCTCTGGGCATGAGCCTCCAGTTGAGGCGGACGGCAACCCCGCCGACGCGGGCGATCGCGAAGACCAGGACGATATAGTCCACGGAATTCTTCAAAAGCATTCCTACTCGGTCTCCAGGCTGGACGCCGGCGCGCTGCAGGGCCGAGGCGAAGAGAATTTCGCGCTCGCGGAACTCCCTCCAAGTGAGCGGCGGCTGGTCCGCGATCGAGACGGCCGCCCGGTCGGGGGCCACCGAAGGAGCTTGACCCGCAATCGAATCGGACACCCACGACATGCTGATGCCCACAGTCACCGCCCCTTTCTCAGCGCAGCGGTTGCATGCTCGTCGACGCGCAGTCCCTCGGGGTCCAAGGCGGGGTCGCCAACGACTACAACTCCATAGTCCCGCGCCGCCCCTTCAACGCTCACATACTCGTCGCGGACATCGCGCAGCACTTTCGCTGGCTCCCGCTCGAATGGGTTTCCCCATCCGCCGCCGCCGTTGGTCATGGCCCTCAGTACCGTATTCGGGCTCGTCTTCCACACAGGACGACTGGCGAAATGGTGGTAGACGCCCTGGGGATCGAGCTTCTTGGTCTGAATATTGAGCATTCCCGCAATGGGCTCGCTTGCAGCGTATTCCTCGTCGGAGAAGCCGACGAGCCCGGAGGGGGCAGAGCCGTCGTCTCGAGGGGGGAAGAACCACATTGCGCCATTCGGCCCGGGTCGGCCTCCGTTCGCTCCTACCCCGCTTGGCTCCTTTGTCCTGAATGGCGAGAGCCAATGGCTGGCGTCGGTGAGCCAGAGCGTGTCGCGGACGTTCGCGGCGCCTCCCCTGTGCGTGCCCGGACCGCCCGTGTCAATGGCATGACCTTTGCGGAGCATGACGACGGGCGAGTCGTGCTCGATCGTCTCTGTGGCCGGGTCGAGATTGTTGAGGTTGTAGAGCACGGTGTAGCTGTCCCCGTCGCCGTGCCGCGTTGCGCCCCAGGGTCCATGTTCGCCTCCCGCCTGGGTCGCGCTCGTCCAGAGGGTGCCGTCCGCACGGAGGCCGTGGGAATTGTGGGTGTTCGTCGAGCCGTAGTCGCCGCCGACCCCGCGTTCGCCGAGCACGGGATTAAGGGCCTCGAAGATGGCGGCTATGAGTGCTCCCGAGCTCTCCCAGAACATCATCGTCGGGCCGTCCGGCGGCAGGGCGGTGACGAGCGAGCCTGGCGGGGCGACGAGGTCGATGCTGCGCCACGTGCCGGAGGTGAAGGGGACCTTAGGGTCGAGCATCATGGTGAGCGCGACGCCGACGGCTGTCTTCGCGTCAAGCACGCCGGCGTTGATGCTCGTGCGGGCCTGTGCCGAGGTGCCGGAGAGATCGACCTCGACGGAGCTGCCGCGCTTGCGTACGGTGACGTGCACGCGGTATTCGACGGAGGCATCCGTGCCGTCGGCATCGATGAGGGCGCTGCCCTCGTAGTCGCCGTCTGGGATCAGTGCGATCGCGTCCCGCATCCGCTCCGCAGATGTGTCGGTCGCATAGACGAGGGTTCCGAGATAGGCCTCGAGTCCGTATCGTGCGATGTTCTCGAGGATGAGCCTCTCACCCAGCTTGAGCTGCTCGAGCATGCTCTTGAAGTCCGGCAGGAGCAGGGCTCCCCAGCGTGTGTTGTCGAAAATGAGGCTGAACGTCGACCGCACCGGCTCGTCCTTGGACCACAGCAGCATTGGCGGGATGACCAAGCCGTTTTCGAACACATTTTGCTTCGTCGCCGAGAACCCGCCCGGGACCGTGCCGCCCATGTCGAGCTGGTGGGCACACATGTTGACGAAGCTGACGATCCGTCCGTCCACGAAGACCGGCCGGATGAACAGCACGTCGTTCACGTGCCGCCCTCCCCGATAGGGATCGTTGCAGATCAACACGTCGCCAGGCTGGAGTCGGTCCACACCGTACTCGACGACGGTGTTGCGCAAAGCGTCGGCCATGGTCCCGAGGAAGGGGGTGAGGCTGTTGCTTACAACCGCCATCGGATAGTCCTGCTCCGCCGGGCCGCTGATCGTACAGGCAAAGTCGTACCAGTCGCGGATGATGGGCGAGAATGCCTCCCGCATGAAGGCCGTCGACATGTGCTCGACAACGTATTGCAGCCTGCTTCGGAGGACCGAGGATGTGAACCGATCAGCCCCGTAGGCCGCATGGAACTCATCCTCGGAAATGTCCCGGAGCCGGGCGACCCCGGAAATCTCGACAGTGCTCATGACTGACCTCACTTCTTCCTGATCACGATCTCGCCGTAGCGGCCCACGATGGCCTGCTGCCCCTCACCCACATGGGTTGTCGAGAGCCTCTCGGCGATGATGCTCGGTCCTTCGATGACATCGCCCCGGCGCAGCGACTCCCTGTCGAAGACGGTGGCAGCCTGGCCTGCCTCGTCAGGATCGTCCAATGCACCGAGATACGACAGCGTCGTGGTCCGGGTCGGAACCGGACCGGCGTCGTCTTCCCGGCCGGGCAGTTCGGGGTACTCGACCTTGTCGGTGTCCTGCACCGCGCGGACGCGGAAAGTCACCCCCTGCACCGGGAACTGGTCGAACCGATTTCCAGAACGGGCCTGGTAGGTGTCATGGAACGACGCGATCATCTGCTCGACGGCGAGGGCGTCGATCGTCCCGTCCGGTACAGGGACGAAGGGGGTGTCCCAGCTCTGCCCGACGAGGTGTCCGTCGAAGCTGCGCTCGAAGGTGACCGACGCATCACCCTCCAACCGTTCCCGGAGCTGTGCCTCCATCTCGGCGAAGATACGGTCGATTCCAGAGGCCTCCTCGGGCGACAGGATCGTGTACGCGCTGCGGTTGGCGGTGTAGACCTGATCGGCGGCGAGAAGGCCGAGGGCGGAGAAGAGCCCCGGATAGGGCGGGATCAACACCTCCTTGCAACGGACCGTATCGAGCACTGCGGGCAGCAGCATCGGCCCGGCCGCGCCATAGGCGACGAGCGTGTAGTCCCGAGGATCCACTCCGTTCTTGATCGCGACGTTGAGAAGTCCTTCGGAAATGTTGTTGATCGCCATGTCGTACGCGTAGCGGACACGCTGGCGGAAGGAGAAGTCACAGTCAAGCCCCTCGAAGGCGGCAACCGCCTTCTCCCTGTCGAGCTCGATGGTTCCTCCGGCAAAGGACTCCGCATCGATGATGCCGATGAGTAGGCACGTGTCCGTCGTCGTCGGCTGCGTGCCACCACGCCCGTAGCAGGCCGGCCCGGGATCGGCGCCGGCGCTGCCCGGGCCGACTTGGATCTCGCCCGTTGGGCCGATGGTGACGAGGCTGCCGCCGCCTGCGCCGATGGCCGTAATGTCGTTCGCGAGCGCGTTGACGACGAGGTCGTGCTCGAGCTCGAAACTCGTGTTGACGAACGGGCTGCCATCCACGACGACACTGATGTCGCAGGAGGTGCCCCCGATGTCTGCGCAGAGGAGGTTCGTGGCCCCAATGAGATTGCCGAAGTGCGCCGAAGCCACTGTTCCGGCAGACGGCCCCGAGAACACGATGCGGAAGGGTTGTTCCATGGCTCGGTCGGCCGGGACCAGAGTGGCCGCGCAGTCGGCGAAGTTGAGTTGGCCGGAGAAGCCGAGGCCCTTCAGCCCGTGATCGAGCCGGTGCGTGTAATCGCCGTAGATGATCTTCATGAAGGCGTCGATGACGGTAGTGGAGGCGCGGGCGTACTCCTTGGCCAGCGGAGAGACCTCGCTCGAAATCGAGCAGGCGACGTCGCCGAGGACCTCATGCACGAGTTCGCGAAGCCTGATCTCATGGTCCGGGTTGACGTAGGCATTCAGAAGGCAGACGGCTATGCCCTCGACGTTGCATCGGCCGAGCACCTCTAGCTGTTGGCGGGCCTGATCCTCATCGAGCTCAAACAGCACGCTGCCGTCGGCGAGCAGACGCTCCGCGATCCCGCGCCGCAGATAACGGGGCACCAGGGGCCGAGAGGCATCACCGAAGCTGCGCCGCCATGAGGGGTCCAAGATGGCCGTGGCTGGTCGCCATACGCGCCCCATGTCCAAG
This sequence comes from Sinomonas humi, assembly GCF_000802235.1. Classification (GTDB taxonomy): domain Bacteria; phylum Actinomycetota; class Actinomycetes; order Actinomycetales; family Micrococcaceae; genus Sinomonas; species Sinomonas humi. The sequence goes on along the minus strand of NZ_JTDL01000141.1, from coordinate 51,519 downwards.
ATGTCGCGATGCCCATCGGTGGTCAGGAAGCCGATCTTGGGGAGATTCCGTGTGATCACGGCGTTGAGTCCGTGAGTGCTCGCATGATTGAAGACGGGTGCGTCGGCGACGCCGAGGATCTCGGCCCCCTCGAGGACCGGAGCGGCCGTGTCGGCGTAGCTCGTTGAGACCTTCGCGGTTTCGATCCGGCCATTTATGACGGCGACGACGTCCGTGAACGTGCCGCCCACATCTACTGCAAACATAGCGACCCTTCCTAGATCTGGTCCGCGAGTAGGCGGAGGGCGCCGAGCAGCGGTCCGCGCTCCCGGCTCACCGAGTGAAGGCACCCCTGGCACTTCACGACGTCGAACCAGCCGCCTTCCGAAAAGACGGGATAGGCGGCCAGGGCGGCTGATCCGCACCGGGGGCACAGGCCCTGGACCGGGACGCGATCTTGGGCAAGAGGTGGGCTCGTGGCGATGTCCTGGCTCATGGGGGGGACCTCCGGCGTCGTTCTTTTCGCGGCCTCCATGGCCGCTATTCGAAGATAGGATCCTGTGATCCGAGTCACTATCCAGCTGGCGCATTGCACCCATCCGATTTGCGCAGTTCCGGATCCTGACCGACGAATCAGGTCTAAGCCTTGGCTGTTGCTCGAAAAATATATAAAATTAGATCCATGATCCAGATTGGCCGTCCTACCCGAGTCCTCATAAGCGGCGCAGCCGGGGGCCTCGGCACCGCCGTCGCCCGTCGATTCTCCGCCGACGGCGCGCGAGTCGCGCTCACAGACATCAATGCCACCGGCCTCGCCGCTTTGGCCGAGGAGGTAGGCGGTCTCGCACTTCCGGCGGACGGGACGGTGCGCGGCGAACTGCACGACGTGGTCGCAGAAGCAGCCAAAGAACTCGGAGGCCTCGATGCCGTCATCGCCGCCCAAGGAGCACAGATCCCCTCGACCACAAGCCCGAAGACCCAGGAGGCCTGGCTCCGCAACCTCGACATCAACCTGAGTGGACCCTTCTACCTCGTCGCGGAAGCCATGCCCCGTCTGATTGAGTCCAGAGGCTCCGCCGTCCTGATCTCCTCTTCGGCGGGAATCTTCTCCGGACCAGCGGGCACCGCAGGCTACACCGCTGCCAAGACCGGCATCGTCGGCATCGTCCGCTGGCTAGCCCGCGAGTACGGCCCCCGAGGCGTGCGAGTCAATGGAGTGAGTCCGGGGTGGATCCGCACCCCCTTCGGCGACGGCGGCATGGCGTTCATCGCCCAGCGGGACGGCATCACCGTCGAGGAGGCCTACGAGTCAGCGACCGCGCGCGTGCCGCTGCGACGCCCCGCCGATCCCGCCGAAATCGCCGCCGTCTGCGCGTTCCTCACATCGTCGGATGCGTCGATGGTCACGGGCCATACCGTGGTGGCAGACGGCGGCGGCGCCGTCGTCGACTCCTCGACCGAGATCTTCGACGCGGCGAACGCATGAGGGCGACCGAGGGCTATTTCAGCCACGACGACGGAGTCTTCGAGCCTCTCCCGACGGCATCGAGCGGCTGGCACCCCAAACAGCTGCGCGGCCCCGCCGTCACGGGCCTCCTCGCGCGGGCCGCTGAACAGGCCTGCCCCGCCCAGGACCGGCAGCCCGCGCGCGCCACGTTCGAGCTCTTCCGACCCGCGCTCATGACTGCCTCGACCATGCGCGCTACGGTCGTGCGCAGCGGTCGTAGGCTCACGCTCGTCGACAGCGAGATGGTCCAAGGCGGTGTCGTCGTGGCACGCGCCCATGTCCTCTTCCTCGCGTTATCGGAGAATCCGGAGGGCCGGCTCTGGGCCGCCGACGGGCACCCAGATCCTCCCCCGGCTGGTGTGAGATCCGACGAAGAGGGACGCGTCTATCAGAGCCACGGGGGAGCTTGGACGCCCGAGCCCGCCGACCACTACAACGAGCACGCCAAGGCCGTGTGGCAGGAGCCGCTCACGATCGTGCACGGAGAACCACCGACGCCCTTCCAGTGCGTTGCGAGCACGAGCGACCTCACAAGCCTCGTCGTGCACTGGGGCGACCGCGGCGTCGAGTACATTAACGCCGATGTCTCCGTCGCCCTTTCCCGCCTCCCGATAGGCCCCGGGCTCGGGGTCGTGGTGAACCACCGTTCCGCCGAGGCCGGGATCTCCGCGGGAACAGCACTCCTTTTCGACCGGCAGGGAACCTTGGGCTCGGCGAGCGTCGTCGGACTCGCCAACGCTGACAAGGCCGTCACCGTAGGCCGGCACAGTCAGGCGACGACGGCGCGCTGAGCGCCCGAGGACCTTATCGCGTGCCTCGGGCCGTCTCCGATGGCGTGACCCCGAACCGCTCGCGGTAATGGCCCGCGAACCGCCCAAAATGGTAGAAGCCCCATTTTGCGGCGACGGCGGTGACCGCACCGCCCGCCAGAAGGTCGGCGTGAACGCGGTCCAGGCGGACTCCACGTAGGTAGGCGGTGGGACTGATACCCACCGACTCGCGGAACTCGGCCTGCAGTGACCGAATGCTGCACCCGGCGATCTGGGCGAGATCGGCAGTCGTGATCTCCCGGTCGGCATTGGCATCGATGTATTCGAACACGTCTCGTACCCGGGACCGTCGTACTCGTTCGGGCGGGCGGGCGACAATCCTGATCAGCTGACTGGGTACTGTCATGAGGATCTGAGTCAAGAACGCTGATTCGAACTCCTGGCATGCGAGAGGAACGGCACTTAGGCCTTGAGGACGGCTGCACTCCTCGTACAGGAAGCGGACTGCCGACAGCAGGGTCGGTCCCATGCCGTCAGTCAGATCGAAGGTGAGGTCGAAGTCGATGGGCTCACCCGTTGGCAAACCGGCCATCTTAGCTGCCCGTGCCTCGAGCAGTCGCTTCGGAATCTTGACGTGGTACTGCCAAGATCTCGCACTCATCGTCACCTTGAGCGGCTCGCCAGGACGGAACATGATGGCAGCTCGACCGGCTGTCAGAGCGCCGCGCCGCCCGTTCTGTTCAGCGCGCGACTCCCCCGTCATGGGGACATTGATGTGGTACCAGTCCTCCATCGGGGGTCCGAAGACGGTCGCCGCATCCCCGTACCCCATCCGGCCGAGGGTCAGCCGCGACGAGCGGGCGAGGTCGAGCTGGAAGTCCAGATCATTCACACCCGCGAATTGCATGTCGACCTCGCTGAAGGCCGCCGATGTCTGCCGCCGGACCAACTCAGCGTCGCGCCCCCGCAGAGACACGAGACCGCTCTTCTGGCCGACGAGTCGGTCGTGCTCGGGATCAGCGCCCACAAACCCCGGCTGGAGCGCCGCGTCGTCAAGAGGATCCATAGGCCGCCAATAATAGTGACCCCATTCACACCGCGCTACGGTCCGCGGCGGATTGACGAAATCACCGCCCCTGATCTCGAGGCAATCTGCGGTAACCGGATGAAGCGCGACGTTTAGCGGATAGCAGAGGCGTTCCGTCTGCTTCTAGCGTGAAGACGTCCGTAATCCAGCTCACACTCGACCTCTTGAACGGAGCCGATATGACCGTCGCACTAGAGTTCAATCCGTTTCTCCGCGATTACCAGCAGAATCCTCATGGCTATTACCGGACAATGCGCAACGAGGCTCCCGCCTATTACATAGAACCCCTCAACGTTTGGGCGTTGTTTCGGTACGACGACGTTGTCGATACACTTCGGCGCCCGGATCTCTATTCATCCCGGGACTGGATCCGCAACACTCTGGGTGAATACGACCCCGTCCCCCAGGTGACGAACCTCATTGCGATGGATCCGCCGGATCACACCCGCATCCGCAAGCTCGCGAACAAAGCCTTCCTCCCCGGAGTGATCCGCAAGATGGAGGGTGACATCCGCGCGCTCATCGAGGAACTCCTCGACGAGGTGCAGGACCGCGGCCGCGAGTTCGACTTCGTGCACGACTATGCCGCCCACGTTCCCGTCAACGTGACCGCCAAGATCCTGGGCGCCGACGAGCGGACGGCCCGCAACGAGTTCAAGCGGTGGACCATGGATCTGCTGCGTGCTCCGAGCCGGAGCGTTCTTCCACAGGAGGACCTCGACCAGATCAAACGGAGCATGACGGAACTCCGCGAGTACTTCACCGAGCTGATCGAGTTCCGCCGGAGGAACCCAGGCAACGACCTCGTTTCGGTGCTCGTGCAGGCAGAGGAGGACTCTCAGGCCCTGACTGCGGACGAGATCCTCTCACTGGCCTTCATCCTGCAGTTCGGTGGTTCGGAGACCCCATCGCATCTCATCAGCTCGTCTCTGCTCAACCTCTTCGACCATCCGGATGCGATGGCAGCCGTCAAAGCGGATCCCGCGAAGACAGCCGATGCAGTAATCGATGAGACCTTCCGCTACTCCTCGCCGGTGCACTTCGTGAGCCGGACCGCCACCCAGGACATCGAAATCCACGGCCAAACCATACCCAAGGACTCCATAGTGATGGCGTACATCAGCTCGGCCAACAGGGACGAGACCGTGATCGAAGATCCGGATACCTTCGACATCACGCGCAAGGGCAATAGCCGCCATCTCGCCCTCGGGCTCGGCACACACTACTGTCTCGGAGCATTGCTCGGAAAGATGATGTGCGGCACCGCGCTGACCAGAGCCCTCGAGCGGATGCCCAGTCTGCAGCCAATCCACGAAACCCCGGAATGGATGCCGTCGTACTGGGTTCGAGGACTGAACACCTTCCCCGTCCGGTACTGAACCGCGAGAAGATCCGATCCGCTAGGACCTGCCATGCCCCACCTCATCCTCTCCAACTGCTGCAACGATGCCTCCTGCGTGCCGGTCTGCCCCGTCGACTGCATCCATCCGACTCCCGACGAGCCCGACTATCAAAGAGCAGAGATGCTCTACATCGATCCCGATGTCTGCATCGACTGCGGCGCGTGCATCCCGGCCTGCCCCGTCGGGGCGATCATCCCCGACACCGAGCTCGGCCCCCGCGACGAGCAGTATCTGAAGCTCAACGCCGACTATTACACTGCGACGGGCTCGGCGGCGGACCGCCAGAGCGAGTGGGCGGATCCACTTGCGGGACAGCATCCCGCCGCCCCCGATGCCGAGCCACTCCGTGTCGCCGTCGTCGGGGGTGGCGCCGCCGGCCACTACACCGCGGCAGCGCTGCTCGATCGCGTCGACGTACGTGCACGCGTCGACATCTTCGAGCGCCTGTGCACGCCGGGCGGTCTGGTGCGCTTCGGCGTGGCTCCGGACCACCTTGCCACGAAGCGGGTCCTCGACAATTTCACGGCGACACGGCGCCGTTCCGGCGTCCGCACTTTCTTCAACACCGAAGTCGGCAGGGACATCACCCACGAGGAGCTTGCCGAGCGATACCACGCCGTGGTCTACGCGGTGGGCGCAATAGAGGGCAGATCGTCAGGCCTATCGGGTGAGAATCTGCACAACAGCGCGTCAGCCGCAGAATTCGTTGCCTGGTTCAACGGCCATCCGGAGTTCGCCGACGCCTCCTTCGACCTCTCGCACGAACGGGTCGTGGTGCTCGGCAACGGCAACGTCGCCCTCGACGTCGCACGGATCCTGACCACTGATCCCGACGACCTAGCCGAGACTGACATAGCCGATCACGCCCTCAACGCGCTGCGGGGGTCCCGGGTCCGGGAGGTCATCCTCGTGGCTCGGCGCGGACCTGAGTACGCAGCCTTCACATCGCCGGAGCTCCTCGGGCTGATGAGTTCGACCTCGGTTGCTCTGGTGGTGGATCCTTCGGATCTCGAATCGGCCAACACAGCGGTCACGAACGATGAGCTTGAGCGCTACTACCAGGACCAGAAGCTGGCTCTGCTCGGTGAGATCGCCAGCAAAGGGACACCCCCTGGTGACCCTCGGAGGATCGTCTTCAAATTCGGCGCCACTCCGACACTCATCCTCGGTGAGAACGCTGTCACGGGCGTGCGGGTCGTCTCGCGGGGTACGGAGGCAACGATCGACTGCGGGCTCGTGCTCCGAGCCGTGGGATTCCGCGGTTCAGCTGTTGACGGGGTCCCTTACGATGACGACGCGGGGATCATACCCAATGACGGCGGGCGCGTGATCGATCCAGAACGCGGCGGAACGGTCGCGGGCGTCTACGCCACCGGCTGGATCAAGCGCGGCTCCACGGGAGGCATCGGCGCTAACAAGGCTTGCGCGAACGCGACCGTCGCCGCGATCGTCGAGGACTTCGAACACGGCCGACTGAGTGCTACGAACGACCCTGACGATCTCGTCGGAAGGCTCGATCGATCCTTCAACGACGTAGGGGCTCAGGCTATCGACGACTACGAGATCCAAGCGGGAACGAGAGTTCAACGGCCCAGGGTGAAGATCGTCGACCAAGCCCACCTCATATCGATCGGCCTGACGGCCGGCCGCGAGCAGGGAGCACTTCCAACAAGCCTCAGAGGGAAGTGAAGGGGAAATGTCCGAAGAAGCGATTGTCATCGTCGGAGCCGGCCACGCCGGGGTCCAGGCCGCGGTGCGGCTGCACGAGCTGGAGTGGCCGGGCCGGATCCTAATCGTCGAGGAGCAGGCCGGCGACACCTACGAGCGTCCTCCGCTGAGCAAGGAGTTCCTCAAGGCGGGGGCGGGCGAGGACGTCGCGCCACTGCGAAAGGAGCAGTACTTCGCGGATAAGGGCATCGAGCGGGTCACCGGATCAGTGGCAGCGATCGACCGCTCTGCACGCCGGGTCGTGCTGGCCGACGGCACCGCACTCGAGTACGCCCGCCTGATCCTGGCCCCCGGCTCGAGCGCCCGCTCCCTCAAGGTCCCGGGTGGGGACCTCGAGGGGGTGCACCTGCTCAAGACCCGCGACGACGCCCGAGCGCTGCGTACAGCCCTGCATCCCGGTGCGCGCGTGGTGATCGTCGGGGCCGGCTACATCGGCCTCGAGGTGGCCGCCGCAGCCGCCGCCCTTGGCTGCGATACGACCGTGCTCGAATTCATGGACAGGGTCATGAGCCGGGTGACGTCCGAGCCGGTCTCCCGTTTCTTCGAGCAGGTCCACGCCTCGCACGGGACGAGGTTCGTCTTCGGGGCCGCCGTGACAGAGCTCCGCGGCGAGGGCCGCGTCGAGGAGGTCATCACGGCCGACGGCGCGACCTATCCGGCGGACGTGGTCGTCGCCGGCATCGGGGTGGTTCCCCGTCAGGAGCTCGCCGCGGCCGCCGGGCTGGCGGTGCGCGACGGCATCCTGGTCGACCTCGACTCCCGGACCTCCGACCCCGATGTCTACGCCGCCGGCGACGCGACCAGGCTGGTCGACCAGCAGCACGGCATCGACCGGCGCCTCGAAAGCATCCAGAGCGCCCAGGCTCAGGCCGTCAATGCCGCCAACAGCATCATGGGACAGCCGAGTGCAAGGCACGAGGTCCCCTGGTTCTGGACGGTCCAGCACGGAGTACGCCTGCAGACGGCCGGGCTGCGCCTTCCAGAGGACGAGATCGTGCTCAGGGGCGACCCGGCGAGCGGGAAGTTCGCCGTCCTGTACCTGCGGGAGGGGCGTCTGGCCGCCATCGACACCGTCGGCTCGCTCGCTGACTTCATCTCCGGGAAGAAGCTCGTCGCGGCCGGCGCCGCGCTCGACCCAGACCTCGCCTCGGACCCCGCCGTCAAGCTCTCTGCAACCGTGCAGGAACCGGTCGCCCAGACCCGCTGACCTGATCCGAAGATCCACAGAGGAACTGAAAGGACTTGCCATGACAACCACAACCAAGACCACGATCAACGTCGTCGACCGCGACGGCCAGCGGCGCGGGGTGGAATGGGAGCCGGGCCAGTCGCTCATGGAGACCCTGCGCGACAACGACTTCCCCATCCTCGCCTCGTGCGGGGGAACCGCCTCCTGCGCCACGTGCCACGTCTTCCTCGACAAGGCCGTCGTGGACACCCTCGGCCCCCGCAGCAGCGACGAGCTCGAACTCCTCGAGGAGCAGGAGGCCTACGACCCCGAGACCTCGCGCCTCTCGTGCCAAGTCGAGCGCTGCGAGAGCCTCGACGGCATCACAGTCACCATCGCCCCCGAAGAGGACTGACCTTTGATCGTCCCGAAGAGGACTTGATCTAGACGCGCCGGGGCAGCGGCGGCGGCAGCGTGTGTGTTTCTTCATCGACTGTTCCCAGGGTCCGCGCAAGCCCTCCCAACCTTGGCGATCCGCAGCTCGACCGATACAACGACGTAGGGATTTAGCAATGACCATTCAGACTGAACTCTGGCAGGGACAGTACGACAGGCTCTTCATCAACGGTTCGTGGGTTCGCCCCTCATCCGACCGCAGGCTCGAGGTGATCTCCCCCGCCACCGAAGAGGTCATCGCGACCGTGCCCGAGGCGCTCGAAGCCGACGTCGACGCCGCCGTTGCCGCCGCCCGGCACGCCTTCGACCACGGGCCATGGCCGCGCATGGCCCTCGAGGAGCGGATCGCAGTCCTGCGCAAGCTCAGCGCCGACCTCGCTGCCCACGAGGGCGAGGCAGCCCGCCTCGTGAGCGCAGAAATGGGCTGCCCAATCACTCTCTCGACCAAAATGCAGTCCATCGGACCGCGGCTTCTCCTGGACGCCTTCCTGGAGCTGGCGCCGTCGTACCCGTGGGCCGATACGCGGCAGTCGACGACGGGAAACTCGCTCGTCACCCGGGAGCCTGTTGGCGTCGTCGCCGCCATCGTGCCTTGGAACGCGCCCCTCCTCATCTCGATGATCAAGCTCGCTCCTGCGCTGCTTTCGGGGTGCACGATGGTGCTCAAACCGACACCGGCCACACCGCTCGACGCGTACCTCCTCGCACACCTGCTCGAGAAGGCGGGGTTGCCTAAGGGCGTGCTCAACGTCGTGCCCGCGAGCCGCGAGGTGAGCGAGCACCTCGTGCGCCACCCCGGCGTCGACAAGGTCTCCTTCACTGGCTCGACGGCGGCCGGTCGTCGCATCGGCGCAATCTGCGGAGAGGACCTGCGGCGCTGCACGCTCGAACTCGGAGGCAAGTCGGCCGCCGTTCTCCTCGAGGACGCCGACCTCGACGCGGCGATCGCCGCCATCCGCGCTGTCTCCCTCCGCAATACGGGCCAGGTCTGCAGCAACAAGACGCGCATCGTCGTCGCCCGCTCGATCCGGGACGAGCTCAACGACCGCCTCATCGATCTCATCCGCTCAATGCCCGTGGGCGATCCCTTCGACCCTGCGACCGAGATCGGGCCTGTCGCGAGCAGTGCCCAGCGCGACCGCGTCGAGGCCTACATCGCCGACGGGAAATCTTCCGGCGCCTCGCTGCTCATCGGCGGCGGCCGGCCTACCGACCTCGACCGGGGCTACTTCGTCGACCCCACGATCTTCACCGACGTCGATCCAAATGCGCGCATCGCCCAGGAGGAGATCTTCGGACCCGTCCTCACCGTGCACACCTACGACACCGAGGCCGAGGCGATCGCGATCGCGAACAACTCCGAATACGGGCTCAACGGGTCCGTCTTCTCCGCCGACCTCGAGCACGCGCTCAACGTCGCCCGGCACATACGCACGGGAACGGTCGAGGTCAACGGCAACCCCGTAGGGTTCCAGTCCCCCATCGGCGGGTTCAAGAACAGCGGCATCGGACGCGAGGCAGGGCCCGAGGGCTTCGACGCATACGTCGAGATCAAGTCATACGGGCTCCCTTCGACGGCCCTCGGAACGCTCGTCTGACTCAGGAAGGAAGTCAACTCCCGCCAAGGCGGGCGACGTCGGAACATAGCTTTCCTTGTCTCATAAGTGACTTATGAGTCTGTGGGGAAGGAGGAGAGGATCGAAGAGCGTCTCTCACAAGTGATCGAGGGACTCGTGCGCAAGCTGTTGCATCGACGTCCACCACGGCCGACTCCGCCTGCATGAGTCCGAGTCGCCTCTGCGGGAATAGGAGCAGCCGATGAGCATCCCGGGGGTGCTTGGTCGACGCGATTCTGCCCGCCCTAGCGACGGGTCTGCATGCCTCGCCGAGCGATGTGTTTCTCCTGTTTACGAGTTACCTCGCCCCAGCGGGCTCGGAGCAGCCGGTCATCGCCACCGTTCGGGCCAACGCGGCTGCGGCCGCCGTTGTCGACAAGGCCGCGGAGCTCGCTGCGAGGGAAGGCCCGCCGCTCGAAATCGTCCACATACGGGAGACCGAGGTCATCGAAGAGCTCGCGATCAGCCCTGAAACCGCAGAAGAAGCTGCGCCACCGTCGCGAACCACCTCGATCGGCTCGCGCCGGCAAATGGTGTCACAGTGCACGGCCTCGTCCTTCACAGCGTTGTCGACCGCGCGGCCGCTGCCGAAGCGCTCGTGCGCCACGCGTCCGCCGTCGGGGCACGCGCCATTGTGGTCCGTAACGTCCCGCACAGCCCCCTGGCCAGCCAGCTCAAGGCGAGCCTCGCCCCCGGACGGGCTCATTACCGAGTTCGTGCTCGTCCACGCCCAGCCGAGCTGCCGGGACGTAGGGCCGAAGAGGGGACGGGAACCGCACTAATGTGCACGGTTCCCTCCCTGCTATCTGCTATCTGCTATCTGCTATCTGCTATCTGCTATCTGCTATCTGCTATCAGTCATACGGGAGCCCAGGCTTCCCGCGGCCGGTCGCAAGCCTGGCTACGCGTGTTTGGCGACTTCACGCGGGGCACGGAGCATGGCGAGCGCCAGTAGGCTCAGCACAGATCCGAGTGCGACATAGGCGCCGACGGAAACGGTCGTGTGGGTCGCCGCAAGGAGCGCCACCATGATGAAGGGGGCGAGGCCGCCGCCGATAACGTTGGCAAGCTGAGTGCCCAGTGAGATGCCCGAGTAGCGCACGCCGGTGGGGAACATTTCAGCCCACAAGGCAGCGCCCGGGCCGAACATCATGCCCACTGCGATCATGCCCACGCAGGCCGCCAAGGTCAGCAGGGCGAAGCTGCGGGTCTCCGCCAGCGGAAACATTACAAAGCCCCAGACTCCCGTCACGGCGGCTCCGGCGGCATACAGCCAGCGCCGTCCGACCTTATCGGAGAGCCAGGCGAAGAAGATGGTGCCCGCTGCGAAGGCCGCCATGGAGATCATGACGACGAAAAGCATGAGGTCCTTTGCTAGGTGCAGATCGCTCACCGCGTACTGCAGCAGACCCGTCGAGACGACGTAGAACATGATCGTAGGGGGCAAGTATGCGAACGCGATGAGGAGCACCTGCTGAGGCTGGCGCAGCACTTGGAGGACGGAGGAGCGCGGGGCACGCATGCGCTCGTTCAACTTGGCCTCGACCTCCTGGAACTGGGGCGTGTCCTCGATGTGTCTGTGCACGATGTAGGCAACCGGGAACATCACGACTGTGAGGAGGAACGGGATCCGCCATCCCCACGCGAGGAACTGCTCGTTGGTCGTGACCTGACCCATGAAGAGAAATACGAGCGTTCCCGCGACCATGCCGACGGAGACGCCGACCTGCGGCAGCGAGCCGAACAGCCCGCGGCGATTGGCCGGAGCATGCTCGATCGACAGGAGCGTCGAGCCGGCCCACTGACCGCCTAGCGAAATCCCCTGGAGAATCCGCAGGAGCGCGAGGATGATCGGGGCCGCCACGCCGATCGTCCCGTAGCCCGGCAGGAAGCCGATGAGCATCGTCGAGCTGGCCATGATGAGGATCGCCAAAAGCAGCGCCGGCTTCCGTCCGAACCTGTCCCCGATGTGGCCGAACACGGCGGCGCCGATCGGCCGTCCCGCGAAGCCTACCGCGAACGTGGCGAAGGCAGCGAGGACGCCGACCACTGGGTCCGCCGAGGGGAAAAACTGGGTGTTGAGCACGAGTGAGGCAGCCGTGCCATAGACAAAAAAGTCGTAATACTCAATCGACTGCGAGGCGACGCCGGCGAATAGGAGTCGGCCCTGCTGGCCGCGGCGCGCCCTCACCTGCAGATTTGCACTGGTCTCGAGACTCATGGAAGTACCTTTCAGAGAGCCGTTCCGGACATCCTTGACCGAATCACCATCGGCTCGGTATCAAATATATGATCCTTTATATCTTTGTTTGTGACAAGCCTCACGACCGAACTGGTTCCTCAGCGCCCCTCCCCGGGAGACGCCTACCCGCCGCGTCAGCGACAACGACGGCCGCAACGGCGCGCCCGGAGACTAGGCACCAGCTGTTCCGGGCGCGCCGATCGAGACCCTATCAGCCAGATCGTTCACATGTATACACGGATCTACTAGTTGCAACCTGATGGCTTAGGAAAGACCGGGGTATCTTAAGAATTTGGGTGGCAATTGTATACATTTGCTCCCGGCCCCCGAAATTTGGGGCGAACCCGGGACGGCAAGCGAGCGAGCGATGTCATGTCTGGCGCCCCCTCCCCATGCCCGAAACGCGACCCGATACGTCAGCACTTCTCGGGCCGCGGACAGGCTCGGCCCAACTCCCTCTCCACCGACTTGCTCTTGCAGGCTCTCGCGGTCGGGCGCCGGGCGAAGACACTCGGCCAGGCATGAGATCTCCCCATGGGCCGCCACAAGACAAGCTTGACGTTGAGCTCGGTATTTTATATTATGTATTCGGCAGCCTGCGGATCCTCATATCAGAAAGACCCAGAAGGGGCGAGGCGCGATGGAGACTGAAGACGTTGTCCGAGCGTGGTGCTGGGCAGGGAACAATACGCCGCGCGAACGGCTCGCCCACCATGCTGGGGCCCTGGCCGCGGACGGCCCGATGGGTGCGCGTCAGGCCCTCGACGACGAACGGGAAGACAGGACGATTCTTGCCCTCTACCGCGTAGACCGGCCCCACGCCACGATCCCCGATCTCCAACAGGCCCCGCCACTGGCGATTGCCGGCTACCACCAACTGCTCCACGATCTCACGCGCGCGGGACTCGGCTCCCTCCCCTCTGGCCGGATTGCAGGGGGGAGCCCCGGTGAAGCGTCGCAAGCCCCGCACGATCGACGCCCTGCCCCAAGCCATCACCTCTCTGCTTGACGACGGGCACTCCGAAGCCGCACGAAAGCTCGAGCTCATCCTGCACCAGCTAGAGATCGCAGAGCTAGTCACCGATTTCGCCTGACGCAAGCGTCGGCGATGACCGCGCCGTCAGGTACAGGTCGAAGGCATTGCCTAGAAAATATATTTTCGATAGTATCAAAGGCACGTTTCCGACACGCCCCTCGAGGCGCGAACAGGGAGAACTGCAATGAAGCAGATACCAGCAAAGCTCGCACTGACATCCCTCACTCTGCTGACCGCGGCATCGCTCGCTGCGTGCAGCGGATCGGCGGCCGCCGGCGGTGGCAACAAGAACACCCAGACCGGAACGACGGTCAAGATCGGTCTTTCGGTGCCGCTCTCCGGCCCGACGGCGACCGCCGGCACGGCGACGGCGTGCGGCGCGGACGCCTATTTCAATACGATCAACGCGCAGGGCGGAGTGAACGGTTACACATTCAAGACCAGCGCGCAAGACAACAAGTACGACGCCGCCCAGGCGGCGCAGATCGCTCAGGGCTTCTCCGCGGACGGTTCGTTCGCGGTGATCGTCCAGGGCACGGCGATGTTCACCGCATCCACACCCGTGCTGCAGCCGAAGAAGGTGCCGGTGTTCGGCGGCCCCGATGGTGCAATCGTCACGCCGGGCCAAGAGGGCATCTACGGATACAACCCGATCTATGCCGACGAAGGCGCATCGGCGGCGCAATTTATCACGAACACCCTGAAGCTGAAGAGCGCGGCCGTGGCCTACTTGGCTCCTGCAGTCGAGAAGGGCGCCAACACGTTCGCGGACAAGTTCAAGGCGTCCGGCGGCACGGTGCCAATGATCGAGGGCGTGCCGACGACCGTGACCGATTTCGCCCCGCTGGCCCAGAAGTTGAAGGACACGGGGGCGCCAGCCGTCTACACCATGCTCGTCGATACCCAGCTATCGGCTCTGCAGAAGGCCGCGGCGGCCATCGGCTACAAGCCGGCGTGGGTCACCTGGGCGATCGCCTATGGCCCGAGCTACGTGAAGCTCGCAGGCGCGCTGGCCGAGGGTACTTACACCTCTCGCTGGGGGATCCCAGCCTCGGAGACTAGCGACCCGGCGGTGAAGCAGTACGTCGATGCGCTAACTGCGATGCCGAAATGCAAGGCGCTCGTGGGCGACAACGCCGCCGACACCGGCTACGCGTCGGCCGCGGCGATCGTCTACGGCGTAAAGCAGGCCACCCAGGGCGGAGCCAAGCTCGACGTGGACAAGTTCAACGCTGCGCTCTCGAACGTCAAGAACATGGAGCTGGGGATCACCCCCGGGCAGTCATTCGACTCCGCCTCACACGCCTCAGTGCGGGAGAACTCGTACTGGCAGGTCAAGGGCGGCCAGCTCGTCAAGGTGCAGGACTACCAGCAGCTGCCCACCAACTGACCCCGTGCGACCGGGCGAGCGACACGACGATCGGATGAGTTTGCCATGTTGAGTGTTCTGATCAGCGGCCTGGTGACAGGGCTGCTCTACGGTCTGGCCGGACTCGGCCTGGTCGTGGTCTACCGGGCATCGAAGGTGATGAACTTCGCCTTGGGCGGAATGGGAGCGCTCGTCGCTTATCTGGCCAAGGATCTTCTCGGCGCCGGCATCCCCTACTGGCTGGCACTGCCGATCTGCGTGGTGATGGGCGCGGTTCTCGGCGGATTGCTCGAGCTGTTCATAGCTCGGCCGATGAGCAGGCAGTCTCACTTGTCGATCGGTCTGGCCACGCTGGGCGCTCTGCTGCTGCTGGAGGGCGTCATCGACTGGCGGTGGACGACCAACACGGCCGTGCTGCCCCAGTTCATTGACCCGGCCGAGGTTCTCCACATCGGCGGCCTCACAGTCGCGTGGAACAGCATTTTCATCGTGCTGGTCGCGATCGCAGCCACTGGGCTGCTGGTACTCGTCGTCGACCGGACCTCCTTCGGTCTCAGGATGCGCGCCATCAGTGCGGGCGCGCAGACGTCGGCGCTGCTCGGTGTGAACGTGCGGCGGGTACGGATGTCCTCGTGGATGCTCGGCGGCGCTTACGGGTGTCTGGCGGCGCTGCTCGTGATCCCGTTAACCTACCTCTCGCCGTCGAGCTTCACCACCTTCCTGCTGACGGCATTCGCAGCGGTTGTGCTCGGCGGTCTGACGAGCATCGTCGGAGTCATCATCGGCGCAGTGCTGTTCGGCATCGCGTTCAACCTGATGTCCGTGTACGTCGACGGCTCACTGCTGTCGACCTACACGTTCATCGGCGTCACCCTGATGCTCGTGCTCCGCCCGCACGGATTGTTCGGTCGATCCGAACAGGAGATCAGTGAGCCGAGATTGTCCCGCCCGTCGCGAGCAGGCCGAAGTGCGGGGGCAGCCGCATCACGCAACCGGGCCGCAGCGGCGTCCGCCGCACTGACTGGACCGGGATCGCTCGTGGCCCGCCTACCCGCCGTGAAGTACCTCGGATGGGTCCTTCTCGCAATCATGCTGATAGCCGTGCCGTTCGTGCTCGACGAGCTGAGCATGAACACGGCCGCAACCATCCTCGCCACTTTCATCGCGGTGCTCGGCCTGAACGTGATCGCTGGCTTCAGCGGCCAAGCGTCGCTGGCGAACGGGGCCTTCCTGGCGATCGGCGCCTACACAACGGCCTACCTCGTAAACAACGGCGTCGACCTGTTCCTCGCCCTGATCACTGCCGCCGTGGTCGGCGCGGTCGTCGGGTTCCTGCTCGGGCTTCCCGCGACACGACTTTCCGGCATCTACCTGCTGCTCTACACGCTCATGTTCGCCTTCGCGGTGCCGGAGCTGATCGCGCTGATCCCCGCAATCACCGGCGGCGCCGACGGCTCCCGCCTCAACCCGCCGGGCTTCGGAGTAGTGGACGCGATCCCACAGTTCTACCTAGCCCTCGGCGGTGCCGCAGTGTCGGCGGTCGTAGTGATGATCGCCGCCACAACCAAGCTCGGCCGCACTTGGCGCGCGGTGCGGGACAGCCCTGCCGGCGCGCAGGCGCTCGGCTACCGTGTGGCGCGGGTGCGCCTGAGTTCATTCGCATTCGGATCCGCGCTGGTCGGCTTTGGTGGCGGCGTGTCTGGCGTGCTGATCGGCCAGATCAGCCCAGAGAACTACGGCGTCTTCGTCGCAATCTACGCGCTTCTGGCCGTCGTGCTCGGCGGATCCGGTTCCGTCTTCGGCAGCCTGCTCGGCGCGGCGTTTATCGTGATCGTGCCGAGCGCCTCAGCCGGCGGCGGCATCGTCCCGGGCGAGTTCGTGATGGGTCTTGCGCTCGTGCTGGTGCTGATCTTCGCACCAGGGGGCCTTGCACCGCTGCTGTTCCGGCTCTGGGCCTGGCTCATCGGTCTGGTCACGCCACGCGGCGAGACGGTTGTCCCGGAGGCCCCAGTGCTCGCCGGCTCGCTCCATACCGATGGGACCTCCGTTCTAGAGGAAACTGAGGCAGGCTCGGGCCGGATGGAGCGTACCGCCGTCACCGCAGACGTCGTCAAGCCGGCTCAGGGAACGACGCCTGCGGACCTTCCAGATGAGGACGCGCCCCGCGCGCTGCTGGCACTAGAGGGCATCAGCGCGGGCTACGAGGCTGGCCTGGTGCTCAGCGACTTCTCGCTCGAGGTCGGCGCCGGTGAAGTCGTCACGCTTCTCGGAGCAAACGGTGCCGGGAAGTCGACTGTGCTGCGGGCAGTCTCCGGGCTGGTCCCGGTAGTAGGCGGTCGAATCCTCTGGCAGGGGCAGCAGATCGGTTCCGGCAAGCTGTCACGTGTGGAGCGCATCGCGCACACCGGTCTCGGCCACGTGCCCGAGGGCCGGGGGATCTTCCCCGACCTGTCGGTGCGGGAGAACCTGCGCATGGGCTACTTCGCGCGCGGAGAAGGAACCGGTCAGGGGGACGACGAGTGGGAGCGGGTACTGGAGATGTTTCCGATCCTGAAGGAGCGGTTCGCGCAGCGCGCCGGATCGCTCTCTGGGGGCCAGCAGCAAATGCTCGCCATCGCCCGCGCACTTATCGGCATGCCGAAGCTGCTGATGCTCGACGAGCCCTCACTGGGGCTCGCCCCGCTGGTCAGCGAGCAGGTGTTCGAAAAGCTGCGCGAGATCGTCGCTGGCGGGGTGTCAGTGCTGCTCGTCGAGCAGAATGCCCACGCCGCTCTGGAGCTCGCTGATCGCGGTTACGTCATCCAGCGCGGCCGCGTCGCGATCTCCGGCACTGCCGACGAGCTACGCGCCGATTCCCGATTGTCCGAGAGCTATCTGGCGGTGCACGGATGAGTGAGCTATTGAGGGTCACAGAGGTCTCCCGACACTTCGGCGGAGTGAAGGCCGTCGACAATGTGAGCCTATCGATCGATGAGGGCGAGCGCGTTGCGCTCATAGGGCCGAATGGCGCGGGCAAGAGCACCTTGGTGAACTGCCTCTCGGGTGTCACGAAGGTGTCTGCCGGGGAGATCACCTTCCTCGGAGAGAGCATCAACGCTGTGTCGGCTCCGAGCCGCGCCCGGATGGGCATCTCTCGCACCTTCCAGAACCTCGAGATGTTCGGGAGCATGACCGTGCTGGAGAACGTGCTCACGGCTGTCGATGCGGGGACGCGCTTCGGCAGCTCGCTCTGGCCGCCCACGGCTCGTGCGCGACGTGCTGTCGCCATGGAGAGTCTGGCAACCCTCGGCGTCGAGGAATACGCGCACGCACCCACGAGTGCTCTGCCGTACGGCGTGCGCAAGCTGGTCGAGCTTGCCAGGGCCTTCGTGACGCGTCCGAAGCTGCTGCTGCTCGACGAGCCCGTCGCTGGTCTGGCCGATACCGAGCAGTTCTTGGACACCCTGCACGCGGGCCTTGATCAGCTCGGCTGCGGCGTGCTGCTCATCGAGCACGACATGGTCACAGTGCAACGCCTCGCGAGCCACGTCTACGTGCTCGACAGCGGCCGACTGATCGCCGAGGGCACCTACAACGAGATCGTCAACGACAAGCAGGTGATCGAGGCCTACCTCGGCACAGGATCCACCTTCGGTACGGGATCGACCCAGATCTCCGGCCTCGCCAACTGAACGCCCGACACAGGACGGCGAGCAACGCCTGCGAAAGGAGCGATCGCATGTCGGGGCCGAGATCGCACGCGTCGTCGTCCCGTACCCAGACTAAGTCTTCCTCGGCAGATCCTGGCTTCTGGGGGAAGGCGGAACCGATCCACGCGGGAATATTAGCGTCTGCGTAGACCCCGAAGCCGAAGTCGAGGACAGAGAAGTCGAATCCACGGATACGAGCATCTCCCGGATCACCGACGCCATCGTCGGACGCTGCCCGAGCATGCCGGCGGACACCCCCGACGGTCGCGGTCGGAATCGGGCAAGCAATCACGTGCGTCGAGTAAGGCGGCGGGAGCTCGAGTTGGTGTGCGGGGTGCACAAGGGCGATCGGAGCGCGATCCTTGCTACGCAATAGAGCGGACTACATCGCCTGGTTCCTCCCGATCGGGACGTCTGAGGTCGTCGTAGTTAATTGGGGCACCCGGCGGCTGAGCTCGCTCGGGGAGATGGGAGCCGACGAGGTCGTCAACTTCACCGAGTTCGACTCCCCCACCGCGCGCCTCAAGCACGTTCGAACTCTCATGGCCGGCGGCGGCAACCAGATGTTCGAGCTGATCGGCGCCCCGGCGTGATCGAGCAGGGGCTGCAAATGGTCTCCGCCGGCGGCCTCAAAATGGGCAGCAGGTATACCGGCACCAACTCTGCCATCGACGCACCATGGCCAGAGCACTGGACTTCCTGGCCCGCGATGCGGAGGGGCTGCCGAAAGTCGCCGGCACTGTGACATACGGCTGGAGGACATCGACCAGGCCCTTCGAGGAGGCGCAGCAGGGCCGCGCAGCCCGACCCAGCCTGATGATGGCAGCGTGAATTCGACAGCCATCAGAGGGTCTGGAAGACCGCTTCGCAAGCGAATGGATCAGCGATTGACGTAGGCCAAGTGCTGGGCGTTGTAGCGGTCCCCGCGCACGCCGATCCGCTGGGCGAGGCCATCGAGGTCCGCCATCTCGTCGGCGGAGAGGGCAACTGCGGTCGCGGCAGCGTTCTCCTGGATGCGGCTGGTTTGCCGGGTGCCAGGGATCGGGACGATCCAGGGATGCTGCGCGAGCAGCCAGGCCAGGGCGATCTGCCCCGTGCTGGCCCCCTTGGCCTCGGCGAGGACCTTCACATGCCCGACGAGAGCCTGGTTCGCGGCGAGGTTCTCCGCCTCGAAGCGTGGGATGCGCTTGCGGATATCGCTCTCCTCGAACCTCGTGGAGGTGTCCACCGTGCCCGTGAGGAATCCTTTGCCGAGTGGGCTGAACGGCACGAACCCGATCCCCAGCTCTGCGAGGGTCGGCAGCACCTCGGCCTCGGGGTCCCGCGTCCAGAGCGAGTACTCGCTCTGCACCGCCGTCACCGGGTGCACGGCGTGCGCCTTGCGGATGGTGGCGGCGGAGGCCTCGGACAGGCCGAAGTGCTTGACCTTGCCCTCGGCGACCAGTTCGCCGACGGTCCCGGCAACGTCCTCGATCGGCACGTGGGGGTCAACCCGATGCTGGTAGAACAGGTCGATCACGTCGGTGCGCAGCCGCTTCAAGGACTCCTCGGCGACGCGGCGGATCCGGTCAGGACGACTGTCCAGTCCGACGCGCCGCCCGTCCCGGATGTCCCATCCGAACTTCGTGGCGAACACGACCCGGTCCCGGATGGGCCCGAGAGCCTCACCCACCAGCTCTTCGTTGACATACGGACCGTAGACCTCTGCGGTGTCGTAAAAGGTCACGCCAGCATCTGGGCCGGAGCGCAGCACGGCGATCATGTCCTCACGGGTCCCGGGGTTGGGGCCGTAGCCCTGGGACAGGCCCATCACGCCGAGCCCGATCGCGGAGACCTCCAGGCCCTGTCCGAGTTTTCTGGTGTGCATGCTCAGTCCTCCGTGATCGTGGTGTGGCCGGGGCTGTAGTCCTTGGAGGGCTCCCGCTGGTCCGGCTCCTGCGGCTAGGCGACGCGGTCGACCCACGCGTCTCCGGTGAACTGCCCCGGTGGATTCCTCACGGTCGGGCTCTTCGCGATGGTCTTGATGGCTCTTCTCCTTCTTCGGCTCGGCGGAGCCGAACTCGGCGGCTGCCTCGCGGGTGGCCGCTCCCTGCAGCCGACTGGTCGCCGACCAGCTGGCCAGCAGGTCCAGGCGTTCCTAGGTCGGCGAGCCAGCCCCGGCGGTGTAGATCAGGACCGACAGGCCCGTTCGGCGGTGAGCTCCAGTCCGTTGTAGGCGAGGGAGGCATGAGCTCCGATCAGCCCGTAATCTTCGAACGTGACCTCGGCAGTAGGAACAGCGAGGAGGCGACCGCGAAGCCGACGGGGATGACGGTCAGCAAATAGATCATGGCCGGCTCGATGACACCCACCGCGACGCCAACGAGCAGGGGGGCGATGACGGCACCGACTCGCCCGACCCCCAACATCATGCCGTAACCCTTCGCGCGTGCCAGTACCGGATACCACGTCGGAACCATTGCGGTGTACCCGCACAACGACGCGAAGACCGCCACACCCAGCAGGCCCGCGAAGACGTTCGCGACCGCGTTCGGAAGCAAGAGCGCGAATCCGACGATCGCAACCACAGCGAGGAACAGAAACGCTAGCGTCAAGCGCACGGCACTGAGGCGCAGGCCGAGGAGGGCGAAGAGAATCGCACCGACGAAGGTCCCCACGCTCACGGCAATACCTGCCAGGGAGCCCGTGGCCCCATTCCTGCTGAGATCGGTGATGAGCTGTGGTGTCCATGTGCCCACGAAGTAGTATGCGGCCGACAGCATTCCGTACCCACCCGCCAGCAGGACCGTGGTAGCCCACAATGATCTGCCCAACAGAGCCCGATGCGCCCCGGATGCCGGACTATCCTCCAATGCCGCGACTGGCGCGATCCCCGGCCCACTATCTGAAGCGACTCCTGAGGACCGAGCAAGGAAGGCCGCAGATTCCGGAACTGTGAAGAAGGCTACGACTAGGCTCACCACTGCGAGTGCCGCCCCGAGCCAGAACAAGGACTGCCAGGCGCCTGCCGTCAGAGACAATGCAGCAGCACCTCCCAACCCGGCTACGGTGCTTCCCAATGGGAAACCGATCATGACCATGCCGGTGGACATGTTTCGCCGATTGCGAGGGGCCCCCTCTTGGGCAATGACGACGATGACCACGCTTACCATTCCCACGCCCAGACCGGTGATGAAGCGTCCGGTCATGAGCATCACCTGATTGACCGCAAGCGTGGAGACGACAAGGCCGACCAGATTGACCAGCAGTCCGCAGAGGACTGTCGACCGACGTCCGAAACGATCCGCTAATCGGGCCAGGAAGATCGCACCAATGCCCATTCCCACTAAGGCAAGACTGATGATGACGCCCTTCTCGCTGGCGGAGGCAAAATCCTTGGGCAGGTGCGGCAGCGCGAAACCTATGAGGAAGAGATCAAAGCCGTCCGTCATGTTGAGGAACATGCACAGGGCGACAATGCCGCACTGGCGAACACCCATTCCCGAGCTGCTCTCGGGTGCATACTTTGCAATGCTGTTTGTTGACATGCTGGTAGCCCGTTTCAGTAAGCCGCGAGAGCGGCGTCGTCTTTGCGAAAAGCGGAGACCGCTGCGGGCGGCGTCAAGGGGAGAAGTAACGCGTCTACGACATCTACGATGTTTTCGATATCGAGAAGGCTGCTTATGAGAGCGTCCTCGGCGTCCCTGTTCAATGAGAACACCGAGTAGGGGACGCACAGGCGGAACTTGTCGATGAAGTCCTGGAGATCGAATGGGTTTTTCGGGTGGCCCTTGACGTATTCGTGTTCGGACGTGAACTCGCGGCCGTCACGCAGTGTGGTGTGCACCCGGGCGCCCCAGTCAGCCATCGACGGGGTCGCTTCCACAGAGATTCGGCTCATGAGCTCGCGCACCTCATGGCGAGCTCGCGCTCGCGGACTGTAGGTGTCGAGGAATACATGTCCGTCGAATGCCGCAGACGCCACGACGTAGGGCAAGCTGAACTGGCATTCGGGCACCGTTTGCGGCGACCACTTGTTCTCCACGGGCTCGCATACCGCCTGCCAGCCCGCTGTGGAAACCTCAATATAGATGCGTGCGATGTCCTCCGCTCCGAAGCCATGCATCTCCATCTGCCCGAGGATCCCGTCTATCGATGAGTGAGAGAAATAGCAGGCGCTGTGCGCCTTCGTCGTGATCTGTGTCGATTCCCAACGGTCGCCCAGATCACGGGTCAGAGCCTCCGGTTTGGTCTCCCACCGAGCGGTCTCGAGGAATCCGTTTGGGCCCGTGAGGACTGATTGCCGCGGGCCGGTGATCCCCTTTTGTGCCATGAGGCACGCTGTGATTGCCGACTGGCACACCAACCCGTGATGCATCCGCACCATGAGCGTCGCTGGAGAATAGATGCCCATCGTGTGCGGCTGGGTCATGGTGCGGGCAATCCCCTGGGCGTTTTCCAGCTGCTCGTGGGTGAGACGAAGGAGCCTTCCGACGGCGGCCACTGCCCCGAAGATGTAATGACCCCCGCAGTCGTTATTGACGATCGCCTTGCTGATCACCTGATATGCGGAGCCTATGCGGATCAGCACCTCCTGGCCGACCACCATAGCGGTGAGAAAGTCCTTGCCTGAGACGGTCGGAAGCAAACCCGTTGCAGCAAAGAGGCTCGCCACAATGTATTCACTGACGTGGCCCGCTTCCTCATGGAGATCACCACAATCCATGGCGCGCGGCATCGGACCTATTGCAAGCGCAGCCTCTGCCGCCGGGACACGGCCGCCGTAGAACGGGATGACAGACTGCTCAGCCCCGCCCTTCTCCTTAACCAGCTCGACGATCTCGGCAATACCTTCGAGACCGGACCCCCCGATCATGACCGCCACACCGTCGAGCAAGGTGTGCTTGGCGTGGGCTATAACCTCGTCAGGAAGTTCTTCAAAGGTGGTGTCGAGCGCCATGCGGCACAGGGCACTCATCGGGTCTTGAGAGGAATTTACGCCGAACCGAGACACTCTGATCTCCTTTTGTTATGAGCGGTCACATGGTTGGCACGGCGGCATTTGGGCGGACGATTGGATGGATACCGTCAGACGAGCCGTGGAATAACGGATGCCGGGCCAAGTGTGGTGTATGTCACGGTATGGGAGGCGTCACCCGCCGTGCCAACGTCTTTCTCGATTCACGAGAAAGCATCCTCTTCCCACTTTGCAGCAGCTGAGCGTGCGGGCGCTTTGTGATTCGTGGCGAAGTGAGCTTCCGGCCTGTCAGCGACCTTCCGTCGCCCGCCTTAGTTGGTGTTTGAGTAGTGCCAGACGCGGGTTGGCTGTCTCGCCCCCGGACTGGGCAGCCCTCGAAATACCACGTGCCGCGGCCCTCAGCGTCGGCACGATCGCATCGAGGTCGACCGAGCCGACCGGAAGGGTGACCGACAACGAGGCCACCGCTCGACCGTCGCCCCCCAGCACCGGAACGGCAATACCGGTGGAGTCCGACGACATCCACCGAGGTGCCACGGCGCGCCCCAGACGCTTCGCTTCGTCGATCAGCTTCCTGATGACGGCCAAATCGACAGGGGTATACGGAGTGAAGCGGATAGCCTTAGCAGTTGCGAGAACCTCGGCGCAGGTCGGCGGGTCGGCGAAAGCTAGCAAAGCTATGCCAGGCGAGGAGGCCAGAGCCGGCAGCCGTACCCCGGGTTGTGTCACGTTGGTGGCGGCAGGTCCGCGCGGCATGAGAGTCTCCACATTGACGACATCGTTGCCGTCAAGCACACAAAGCAGCGTCGGCGCACAGACCGTCGTCATGACCTCCTCCATGTATGGGAGGGCTGACTCCCGGAGGATGCGAAGGGTTGAGGATCGTGCGGTGATCTCCCATAGTCGCATGCCGATACTGAGCTTGTTGTTCTCGTCCTTTGTGAGAATGCCGGTGCGGACCATTTCGGCGACCAGACGATGTGCGGATGCCATCGGAAGCCGTGTCCGTCGCGCAATTTCCGACGCGGTTAGGGGGCTGCCAGCGGTTTTGAAGGCTTCGAGGATCTCGACGACGCGGTCGATCATCAGATTTTCGCCGCCACGCAATCAGCCCGACCGTCCACCCGAGGGTCTTGTGTCCGCGAGGCCGCCGCGGTCATGCTGCTTCCTTCATGCTCTCTCACGTTGGCGCTGGATTGCGTTGACGAACGGACCTGGGCAGCCAGAAGGAGAACCTGCCGCAGTTTCTCCCACTCGGGCAAGTCCCGGAGAATCGGATGCCACGCCGCAAGCAGATTTCAGCGGCCGCGCCGAATTCATCGCAGGGAGCACATTGTCCACCCTGAGGACAGGACGGTTATCCACCCAATCAGCGGCCGCTGACCTTGCCGAAAAGCTTGGCGACGGGCACGAGCAGGAGGGGACGAGCCGCCATCCAAGCCCCGGCGATCACGACCACCGAGCCGACGAAAATCCAGAATCCAGCCCATGAGGACCCGTCCTGCGAGGCGTACATGTGGTTGAGATTGTGGACAAGCCCGGTAGAGAGGACAAGGAACACATGGACGACGATGAAGCCGACGAAGTACAGCATGACGGGGAAATGCAGAGCGCGCGCCCATTCGACGGGGTACGCCTTGGAAAGGCGCTGAGCGCGCTTGGGCCAGAGCCCAGACATGCGTAACCCTGTTGCCGCCGCAAGCGGCGCGGCGACGAACACCGTCGTGAAGTAGGCGAGCTGTTGGAGGCTGTTGTAGTTGACCCACCCGTTCTCAGTGGGCCAATTGAAGGAGAGATACTGCAAGAGCGCCGAGAGCGCGTTCGGGAAAACCGTCCAGCTCGTCGGCACGATCCGCATCCATTGTCCTGTCGCGAACAGCACCACAACGAACAGCGCACCGTTGGCGAGCCACAGGATGTCGAGTGACTGATGGAACCACAGGGTGAGGCTGATCTTGGTCCCGCCGGTCCTCTTCGAGGTCCAGAACACCGTTGGCCGCTTCTCGGAACGCACCCCTAGGCCGGAACGGATGATGAGCACCATGAGGAAGACATTGAAGAAATGCTGCCATCCGACCCACGCGGGGATTCCGATGGGAGCCCCGTCGGGGAGGCGGTACTCCCCCGGGTAGGTAACGAGAAACTCCTTGAGCGGTTCAGTGCCCAAGAGCGCGCGGACGAGCGCTACCACAGCACCCGCGACGAGGCCGAGGGCCACGGCGGCCAGCGCCACCCGCACGGCCACTGGCCACCTTTGCCGCTCTCGTGGCGCTCTGCGCCGCTCTCGGAGAGCTTTGCTCGGAGGCGCAGCGGGCACGGGCGCCGCGCTCGACAGCGTTTGGGTCTCGGGCGTTTGGGTGGGCAGCGTTTGGCTCTGGGCAGCCGCAGGAGTCGTCTCAGGCGCACCCGCGGCCTCCACGCTCGGGCCGAGCGTTGCCGTCGTACCCTGAGGTGGCCAAGCCTCTCCCCCGGCAATGCGCGGCAAGCCCCGCCTCAGCACCACATTGACGCCGTTCCCTGCCGTCGCCGGGCTTTCCGAAGCGGTTCGGCTTCCCGAGACAGCCACTCCACCGATTGCCGAAGAAGCAGTTGCCGCCTCGAAGGAGGCGACGGAGTCCGACGCCGGGACCGGCACGCCCACCGCCGGCGCAGCGGCATCTCCCCCTGCGGAGGGCCAAGGATCACCGCCCGGAACGCGCGGCAGGCCGCGACGCAGCAGTGTGGTCTTCGACGGTGTCGTGGTCACTGCAGTCCCTGCTGTCGTCGCCGTCGTGATCGGACCTTCTTGTCCTTCACTCGGTCCAGGGCCAGCACTCGCTTCAGGTTCAACCGCGGTGACAAGACCCGCGGGGGGCCACGGGTCCCCGCCAACAGCGCGCGGCAGACCTCGCCGCAATGTCCGTTCCGTCATGACACGCTACTTCTTCCGCGCTTCGAGCGCTTCGATGGCCTGAGGCACGACTTTGAACACGTCGCCGACGATGCCGAAGTCCGCGACGTCGAAGATCGGCGCGTCGGGATCCTTGTTGATCGCGACGATCATCTTCGAGGTCTGCATCCCGGCCCGATGCTGGATTGCGCCGGAGATGCCGAGGGCGACGTAGAGCTGGGGTGACACGGACACCCCAGTCTGTCCGACCTGGTGCGACTGCGGGACGAACCCCGCGTCCACGGCTGCACGGGAGGCACCGACGGCCGCGCTCAAGGTGTCGGCCAGTTGTTCGACGAGCACGAACTGCTCCTTCGAGCCGAGGCCACGGCCGCCCGAGACGACGCGGGTGGCGCCGCGCAGCTCGGGCCGCGAGGACGCCTTCTCGACGATCGCGACCTCACCGGCAAGAGCGGCCGGCATGCCCGACGGTGAAACAGCCAGAGTCTCGACGTTGAGCGGCTGAGCTTCAGCGCGTGCGTCTACGGCGCCCTGGCGCACCGTAATGACGGGAGCGCCGTAGGTTGCCGCAGAGTTTACCCGATAGGCGCCTCCGAACACGGAGTGATGCGCTACAACACCCTCCTCGTCGCGAGAGAGGCCGACGGCATCCACGGCGAGCGCGGCACGCGTGCGCGCCGCGAATCGGCCGGCGACATCACGCCCCGCGATCGAGTTCGAGACAAGGACGGCGTCGGGTTGCACCGCGTTGTAGGCGGCCTCCAGCGCGTCGACGACCGGTACCGTGAGAGCGGACGCGTCTGCCTCGGCCGTCAGCACGGAGACCGCGCCTGCCGATGCGGCGGCATCCACCGCGGCCTGAGCGATGCCGGCAGGTGCGACGACGAGCGCCACCGGCGTGCCGATCTGGGCGGCAGCGCCGATCAGAGCGGCCGTGCTGCTGGCTGCTTCGCCTGTCGGGGTCACATCGACCAGGACGAGGATCGCATTCTCGGGGTAGCTCATGATTTCCTCACACCAACCGGTTCTGGACAA
The DNA here is from genome assembly GCF_000802235.1 of Sinomonas humi. Lineage (GTDB taxonomy): Bacteria > Actinomycetota > Actinomycetes > Actinomycetales > Micrococcaceae > Sinomonas > Sinomonas humi. Next base: position 24,587 of record NZ_JTDL01000141.1, on the reverse strand, counting down.
GGAACTCCGCCAGCTGGGCACCGGCGTCGCCCTCGTCGGTGATCTTCACACCTGCCGCGCGCGGAGGCTTCTCCGACACCGACGTCATGATGGTCCTCGGCGCCGCTGACGGGTCGGCCTGAACACCGAGGTCCGCTAGCGAGAGGACCTCGAGCGGCTTCTTCTTGGCCGCCATGATGCCCTTGAAATTCGGGAAGCGCGCTTCTGGGAATGCTTCGGTGATCGAGATCACGGCGGGGAGCTGCGCCGACACGGGCTGCGCACCAAAGTCCGAAGCGCGGGTGCCCGACACACTCCCGGAGCCGATCTCCACCGCACTGAGCGCCGTGAGCTGGGCGAATCCGAGGTGCTCGGCGATCATGGAGGGGATCACCCCGCCCGAACCGTCCGTTGACACATTGCCGGTGATGACGAGATCAGCGCCGCCACGGCGGATCGCGGCTGCGAGCACCTCAGCGGTTAGTCCCAGATCAGCTCCCGCGAGGTCATCATGCACGATCTGGACGGCGGATTCCGCGCCGATCGCGAGCGCTCGCCGCACCGACGGGGTCGCCGACTCTGGTGCCATGGACAGCGCGACGACCTGCGTGCCCGGATTGGCATCCGCATACTCAAGAGCCACCTCGAGGGCACGCTCGGTGATCTCGTCGAGCACCGGCTCGCTCGCGTTGCGATCAACCAGCCCGGTCTCAAGATTGAGGCGGCGATCGCCGTAAGTATCCGGGACTTCCTTGACCAGGACGAAAATCTTCATTGTGAACCTCCTTCCTCCAATAATATAAAAAATATTCAAACGTGGCTAGAGGGAAGACGGCTCGAGCACGCCCGCATCCTGGAGCCGACCCAACGCGCTGGGCTGAAGCCCCAGCAGGTCCGTGAGTACCTCCTCGGTGTCTGCCCCGAGCGCGGGCGCAACGGCCGTAGGGCCGTACTCGTCGCAGTCCCGGATGGGCGAGCGGGCCGAGATCACGGAGCCTATCCCGGGCTGGTCGACCTCCGCGAGCACAGGGCTCGTAAGGCCCGCCTCGAAGTCGGCAACGACATCTGCCATCGTGCGATACCTGCTCCACAGCACGCCGGCCTCAGTGAGGGCGGCGCCGACCTCGCCGCTGCTGCGCACTCTGAACCATGGCCGCATGAGTGCCGCGATGACCTCGCGATGCAGGTAGCGGTCGTCCTCCCGGGCGAAATCTGCGCCCGCCGCTTTCTCGAGAGCGGCGAGCACCGTCTCCGTTCCCGTTGCCCGGCCGAGGGCGGCCCACTGGCGCGGGGTGAGCGCCACGACCATGACCCGCCCGCCGTCGGCCGCCTCGAAGTCGACGCCGAAGGTTCCGTACACGTAGTTGCCGTGCCTGTCCCGATCGCCCCTTTCACGGACCTCAGAGAGCCAGCCGAGATTGGCCACTCCGGCGAAGGCCACGTCCGCGAGCGCAATCTTGAGGTCCGCTCCCTCTCCCGTGCGGTCACGCCGCCGCAGGGCGGCGAGGAGCCCGGTCGCGGCCGTCATTCCGGCAAGGTAGTCCCAAGCGGGCAGCACGTGATTGACAGGCGTACGTGAGTCGCCGGGCCCGGTGAGGTCTGTGACGCCCACCTCTGTGTTGACGGTGTAATCAACGGCGGGTCCACCGTCGGCCCGACCGCCGATGTGCATTCGGATCATGTCCCGGCGGCGTTCGGCGAGCGCGTCGTAGGAGAGCCATGGGCGTCCTACCTGGTTGTCCACGAGAATGCCGGCATCCGGGCCCGGCAAGGTCGCGAGCGCGAGGACGAGTTCCTGCCCCTCGCGAGACCTTACGTCTACGGTGACCGACTTCTTCCCGCGATTGAGCGACGACCAGTACAGGCTGCTTCCGGTCCCACGCGAGACCGGCCAACGGCGAGCATCAGGGCCGCCGCGTAGCGGATCGATCCGGATCACCTCAGCGCCCAGCTGGGCGAGGTTCATTCCCGCCGAGGGACCCGCAACGAACGAGGCGAACTCGACGATTCGGAGGCCGGCCAGGGGCGCTGTGCTCATACTCGTCCTCAGACGTTCGCTGTGATGGCGTCAGCTAGGGCGATGACACCTTGCGCGGTCTTCACGTGGGCGATGTCGATGTGCTGGCCCTCGAAGTCGACGGCTGCGCTCCCCGACGCTTCGGCATGGCGGAAGGCCTCGATCATCCGGCGGAAGAAGTCGACCTCCTCAACCGATGGTGTGAACACCTCGTTGGCGATTGCGACGTGCGACGGATGGATGCAGACCATGCCCCGGTACCCCAGGCGCTTGTTGTCGAGCGTGAACTTGCGAGCGCCCTCGAGGTCCTTGATGTCCTGCCAGACACCGGCCACCGGATGGTGAAGTCCCGCGGCCCTCGCGGCGAGCACGATCCGGCTGCGCAGATAGAGCGTCTCAAGGCCCTCGGGAGTGAACTCGAACCCGAGCTCGCGGCCGACGTCGGCACTTGGGCCCGTGGCGCCGAGCAAGCTCACGACGCGCGGGGATGCAGCGGCAATCTCCTCGCAGTGTGCCATCGAGACCGCCGTCTCGTAGCTGACGATGAGGCCGATGCTGCCGGCGTCGAGGCCTTCGCGCGCCTCGATGTGCGAGACGACTGCGTCGATGCGAACGATCTCCTCGGCGCTGAAGACCTTCGGCAGGAACAGGCCCGCGAGACCAGGCCGGATCACAGCCTCGAGGTCCTTGCCCTGAATGCCCGTCACCGATGCATTCGGGCGCACCCAGAGGTCCGCCCGAACGCCGTCGGCATGGAGCCTATCGATGGTCGCTGCCACGATGGGACGGGCATCGTCCTTCTCGGCCGCGGGAACGGAGTCTTCGAGGTCAAGGATGAGTGCGTCTGCCCCCGAGGCGAGGCCCTTGTCCGCCCAGCTGGCCTTGTGGCCGGGAACGAAGAGCATGGAACGGTACGGTTTCACAGCGATCTCCTCTGATCGTCGGGGTAAATGAAATTCGTTGCTGGAAGGAATGTTGCTGGAAGGAATTCGGTGCCGTCACGACTCATCGGCATACAGGATGCCTTTGGCGAGGAACTCATCCACCTGCTCGGGAGGGAGCACCTCGCCCGCGATGGCGCGGGTGTCCGCGCCCACCTTGGGTGCCCGCCCACGACGATCGGGGCGCTCGCCGTCGAACGTCCACGGCGGCCGGACGAGCGCAAGGCCATCGGGCTGCCGATCAATCATCTGCAGGTGTTTGACCTGGTCGTGCTCGAGGTATCCCGTGAGCGACAGGACCGGGGCGAACGGCACGTCGGCCTCAGCGAGGACCGCCTCCCAGTGAGCCTTGGGCTTGGTCGCGAACTCCTTCTCGATGATCGGAACGAGTTCGAAGTAGTGCGCTTCGCGGGGACGGTATTCAGCGAAGCGCGGATCCTCTGCCAGGTCGAGGCGGCCCAGGGCCGAGCACAGCGAGCGCCAGAATTTCTGGGACGACGACAGGTGGATGGCGAGGTACTCGCCATCCGACGTGGGCACGCAGAAGTTCTGCGCCTGCGGATGGCGGCTCGTGCGGGTCGGATCGTGGCCGAGTTCGAAGGACTGCGTGATGGCATCGGTCGTCAGGACGCTCACTGCCTCCATGATGGACGTCTCGAGATGCTGTGGCTCCCCGGTCTTGAGGCGCCCGACGAGTGCAGCCAGCACACCGGTCGCGGTGCTGAGGCCTGTGACCAGGTCGGCGCTCAGGCCGCCCGCGAGACGGGGCTGGCCGGCGTCGCCCCACATGGAATAGAGGCCGCCGAATGCGTGCCCGATGGTGTCATAGGCAGCGCGGTTCGCGAGCGGCCCGGTCGAACCGAAGCCGGTGACTGAGCCGTAGACGATGTCGGGGCGGAGTTCGCGGCACGCATCGGCGCCGAGGCCGAGCGCAGCAAGCTTCCCGGGCCGCAGATTTTCGAGCACGACGTCGAAGTGCGGGATGAGTGCCTTGACGAGGGCGACTCCTTCGGGCGATTTGAGATCGACCGAAAGGCTGCGCTTGCCCGTGTTGTACTGCCTGAAATAGGGGCTCTTGTCGTTCTGATGCCGCCGGAAGTCCTCCCCTGCGCCCGGGCGCTCGACCTTGACTACCTCAGCACCGAGTGAGCACAGGATCGAGGTCCCCAGCGGGAGGGCGATATACCCGCCGATCTCCAGTATCCGGATGCCCGTGAGTGGTCTATGTTGCATTGCTGCCCCGCCTTTGTGAGCTCGGTCCGCGTCGGAAGGACCTGCGGACACCGATCGCCATCGCATCGTTACGAGCGTTTCGGGCCGGACTTCCCGACCTTCTTCTAATATAATATACTTTTTATCGAGGGGTGCAATGACCGCCTAGAGGCTGGTTCGAACAGCCTCGGATCTTCCGCTCCATGATCAACCGCTCGATCGGCACAAAGACGTAGGGATCAGCACATGACTACTCAGACCGAACTCTCGGACCCGTCCTCACCGTGCACACCAACGACCCCGAGGTCGAGGCGATCGCGATCGCGGGCAACCGCGTGGACTTCCAGTCCCCCATCGGCGGGTTCAAGAACAGCGGCATCGGACGCGAGGCAGGGCCCGAGGGCTTCGACGCCTACATCGAGATCAAGTCATACGGGCTCCCTCCGACAGCCCTCGGCACGCTCGTAAGCGCGAGCAAGGAAGGCACATCATGAGCACATTCCCACCGGTCGAAGACGCAGCGGCGCGGCTCGTCACCGACCTCACGTTCGATGTCATCCCACCCGAAGCCCTCACTGGCGTCCGCACCCTCATGCAGGACCAGCTATCGCTCCAGATCGGCTGCTCGGCTCTCCCCTGGAACCGCGCGGTTCTCGAGCTCACCCGAGCGGAGCATGCCCCCGGGCGCTCGCACGTCTCCGTGAGCGGCGACGCTGTGAGCGCCGCCGACGCAGCATTCGTCAACGCGACCTACGGCCACAGCTTTGAGTACGACGACGCCCACCGAGCGAGCTCCTCGCACCCCGGAAGTGCCGTTGTTTCCGCGGCCCTCGCAATCGGCGAGGAGCTCGGCGCAACCATGCGTGAGGTCGTGACCGGGATCGTCGCGGGGTACGAAATCTACACACGGATCGGCAACCTCGCCGCGCCTGAGCTGCTCGAGGCAGGTTTCCATCCGCACGGACTCCTCGCGAACTTCGGTGCCGCCGCCGTGGCCGCGAAGATGTACGGCTTCGACGCCGAGACCACGGCGAATGCGCTGGGGATCGCACTCAGCCACGCCTCGGGCACCACGGAGTACACGTCAACCGGCGGGTCGGTCAAGCGCGTCCACGCTGGCATCGGCACGCGCAATGGCATTCGGGCAGCGAAGATGGCAGGAACGGGCATAACGGGCCCCACGGCGTTCCTCACGGGCGCCAAGGGATTCTTCCGCACCTTCGTCGGGCGAAGCGTGGACGACGGCGCCAGGGCAGCTTTCGGGCTTGGCCGCCCCTTCGAGATCACGAGGGTTTGGATCAAGCCGTACTGCTGCTGCGGAATCAATCACGCGTACATCGACGGCGCGCGCCAGCTCCGGGACGGGGCCGACGACATCGGGCTCCGCGGCAGAGCCGACGACATCGAGAAGGTGACGCTGAAGATCCAGTCCGGTGGCGACGTCGTCATCGGCAACCGAAACGCGAATGCCTTCGCCCCCCAGCTCATCGACCACCTGCAGTACAGCCTGCCGTTCCAGTTCTCCCTAGCGCTACTCGGCTACGGCAACGGATTCTCGGCGCACTACGCCTATCTCGCCGGGAAGCTAGACATCGGGCCGGGGAGCGACGTCGCGGCGCTCGCCAGCAAGATCGAGATCGTGGTCGATCCTGAACTCGACGCGAAGTACCCGGGGCGCTGGATCGCCGACATCGGGGTCGACTACACCGACGGCACGCGCCGCGCCGTATTCGTGGACAACCCGATCGGCACCGCGGAGAACCCGATGCCGCAAGACGAGCTGGACGCGAAGTTCCACGACCTCACTGACGCAATCCTCGGCACCGCGGGCAGCGCGGCGCTCCTCGACGCGATCCAGAATCCCGATCCGGACCAGACCGCGGCGGATTTCGTCACACTGCTGTGCACCGCCCGAAGCGTCGTCTGAATCGGAAGCTTGTCCGTGCTTCCCACGATCTTCAGCGACCGCTGGCAGATCGATGGCGCCCCTGAAGCCTATGTCGAATTCGACAAGCAGACGTGCGGCAAGGCGGTCATCGCGTTCTGATCGACGCACGACGAAAGGCAGGAGACCCGCGGGTCCCCTGCCTTTCGCAGTCGTGAGAAGCGCGCTGCCCTACGCCCTGACCGGTGAGACCAGCCGCATGAACTGGCTCACGCCGGGTCCGGCGACGGCGTGCCCTTCGGATACGTGCGCTCGGCGGAGAAACGCGTCCCTCGCGCTACAACCTCGATCCGGGAAGGTCGGCTCGCGGGACGGGCTGAAGACGACCTCCGGGCGCTGCCACTCAGGCCCCGGCGTGAGCCGATGGGCGGCCGCCGCGAGACCGTGCGCGATGCTGAACTGGGCGTCCACGACATTGTCGATCGACCGGTTCATCCACTTCGGCAGTTGAACCCGCCCCTCGCCCCAGGCGTCTATGGCCTCTATCTCGCTAGGCCCGATGTCGTGCTCGTCCACGATGGCGATGAGTCCGTCGAGCAGCGCATGGAGGATGCGGCAGTGCGGGTACGGCTTGAACGACTGTTCCGGCGGGAGCACCGCGTCGAAGTCCAACGCGTTGATCAGCTCGCGATCAGCTCGCCGTTCGCGAAGGCCGCGCCGAAGACGTTCACGCGCTCGGCCGTGCCGATGATGGTGGCGTCGCCGACGCCTGTTCGCGTAAGCCGACCGTAGTCGATGCCGATCCGTCCCTTCGGCTCGTCGACCGCTCCCACGGCGCATCCCAGGGAATCGAGCACGATTCGCTTTGACTCCTCGACGACGTCAGTGGGAAGCGGCGTATCCCGTGGCGGACGCGAACTCGGTGAGCGGCTCGATCAGTGTTGCTGCCATGGCTCTCTTCAGTCGCTAAACGCGCTCGATGAGCGCGACTTTGACGTGGTCCGGACGTTTCAGAGTGCCCTCGGGGACGAGGTCGACGACGATCTTGACGTTGAGCGCGGAGCGCACCCGCTGCTCGATAGATGCCCGGAGCTCGTTCTGCTCCCGTGCTGACAGCCCATCCGCGTACTCCACGACCACGGGCAACGGCTTCTGCGTGGAATGCCCTTCGAAGTCGACACGGATGCGCATCTCCCCCGTCGTCAGCGGCCGCAGCTCGGACACGAGCTGTTTGACGGCCGATGGGAAGAGGTTGATTCCGCGGACGATGAGCATGTCGTCCGTACGGCCGACGCACCGCACCTTGTAGCCGGTGCGTCCGCACGCGCAATCGGTACCAGTCACGACGACGTGGTCCCGGGTCCGGAAGCGGACGAGCGGTGACGCTTCGCGGCGCAGCGCGGTGTACACGAGCTCACCCCTCGCACCTTCCGCGGGTACGACGACGGCGCCCGTCTCAGGGTCGATGAGTTCGGCGATCATGAGGTCGGGCGAGAGGAAGTGCATACCGTCCCCGAACGCGCACTCGCCCCAGTAGATGCACGCGATATCGGTGCCACCGAGCATCTCGCGGGACGTGGCGCCCCATAGCGACTCGAGCCGCTCGCGAACGGCAGGCAGGCCCCCTCCGGGCTCCCCGCCGACGCTGATCGTCCGAACGCCGAGGTCGCGGGCGTCGAGGCCGAGAGCCGAAGGCGCCTGCTCGCCAAGGTGCGCGAGGAAGTTCGGTGTCCCGATGAGTGCATTCGGACGCTGGTCCGCCTGCACCCGAAGGAGCCGGTCGGTTCCCGCCTCCGCGCCGATCGGAATGTCGACGATGCCCATGTACTGCGCGATCTGCACGACTGGTAGGCCCCCGACGAAGCCCTTGCTCATCCCGAAACCATGCAGGAGCCGGTCACCCGGGCGGAACCCGTTTGCGTACAGTGCGCGCGCCCCGAGCTCGCACCAGACCTCGATGTCCCGGCGCGTTAGCCCCACATAGGACGGGCTGCCCGTCGTGCCCGAGGACGCCTGGATCTGGACGATGTTCGCAGGCGCGGCTGCCGCATGGCTGCCGAGCGGGGGGAAGGTCGAGAGACTGTCTCGCAGTTCCTGCTTCTCGGTGAACGGCAGCTCAGCGAGTTCCTGGACGGTCCGGATGCGGGCGACGTCGACCTTGCGCTCGGCGAACTTCCCTCGGTAGAAGGCGCTGTGCTCGGCGACGTATGCAAGCTGCTCGACGAGGCGCTCGTTCTGGATACGCTCTGCGTCCTCTCGCGGGATCGCTTCGATGTCGCTCCAGTAGTCAGCGGAATACGGAGTAGCCATCGGCCTCAGGCTGCCTCGATGATCGCGGCGAGGCCCTGGCCGCCGCCGATACACATTGTGGCGAGGCCCGAGCCGCCGCCGCGGCGCTTGAGCTCATGGAGGAGCGTCGTGACCATCCGCGAGCCCGTGGCCCCGATGGGGTGGCCAAGAGAGATGCCGGAGCCGTTGACGTTGAGCCGCTCGTCGTCGCGCCATCCCCAGCCTTGAAGGACGGCCAGCACCTGCACGGCGAAGGCCTCATTGAGCTCGACGAGGTCGAGCGAGTCCAAGAGGGTCACGGCGTCTGTACCGCGCCGGGAAGCGAGGCGTTCTACTGCAGCAACGGGCCCGATGCCCATGCGCGACGGATCGCAGCCTGCTGCCGCCCATCCTGTGAGATAGCCCATGGGCTCGAGTCCGAGCTTGTCGAGCTCGTCCTCGGCGACGACGAGCATGGCCGAAGCAGCGTCGTTCTGCTGGCTCGAATTGCCCGCCGTGACCGTTCCACCCGGGGTGATCGTGCGAAGCTTCGCGAGCGTTTCGACGGTTGAATCGGGTCGGATGCCCTCGTCGCGCTCGAACAGGATCGGCTCGCCCTTTCGCTGCGGGACCTTCACGGGCACGACCTCGTCCTCGAAGCGGCCCTCGGACCACGCCGCCGCGGCGCGCTGGTGGCTGCGGGCTGCAAACGCGTCAGCCTGTTCACGCGCGATCGAGTAGTCGGCGGCAAGGTTCTCCGCGGTCTCGATCATGCCCGAGATCCGACCGAACCGGGCCTCCGGCTGCGAGCGCTCCCGCCCGCGGTCAAGACGGTCGTACAGCTGCACGGTCCCGGCGCGGGCACCCCACCGGGTGGCGGTCGAGTAGTACTCGATACGGCTCATGGACTCGACGCCGCCGGCGAGCACGGCATCCGCCCCGCCGGTCTGGACCATCATGGCGGCCGTGATCAGTGCCTGGAGTCCGCCCCCGCAGCGCCGGTCGAGCTGCATTCCGGGGACGGAAATCGGCAGGCCTGCGTGAAGGGCGAGCCATCGGCCGACGCAAGGCACCTCGGAGTTGGCGTACGACTGGGCGAACACGACGTCGTCGATGCGCTCGGGTTCGATTCCCGAGCGTTCGACGACGGCGTTCACCACCGTCGCGCCGAGGTCCTCGACGGGGACATCCCGCAGGGAGCCGCCGAACGTCCCAACGGCGGTCCTGACCGGGGCGACGAGCGCCGCTCGCCGCAGCCCGGGCATCAGCTCACCACCCGGTTGCGGGCAATGAGCTGCGCGGCGATGACGTTGCGCTGGATCTCGTTCGTGCCCTCGCCCACGATCATGAGCGGGGCGTCGCGGAAGTAGCGTTCGACGTCGTACTCCTTCGAGTAGCCATAGCCGCCGTGCACGCGGATCGCGTCGAGCGCGATCTGCATCGCGGTCTCGGAGGCGAAGAGTTTGGCCATGCCGGCCTCCATGTCGGCGCGCTCGCCGCGGTCGACCTTCTCGGCAGCATCGAGTGTAAGGAGGCGTGCTGCGCTCTGCTTCGTTGCCATGTCGGCGAGCAGGTTGCCGACCGACTGGTGCTTCCAGATGGGCTTTCCGAACGACTCGCGCTCCTGCGCGTACTTCACAGCGGTGTCGAGTGCCGCTTGGCCGACGCCGAGAGCGCGAGCGGCGACTTGGATGCGCCCGACCTCCAGTCCGCGCATCATGTGGGACCAGCCCTGATTGGGGGTGCCGCCAAGGATCGCGTCGTCGCCGACGCGGCGCCCGTCGAACACGACCTCGCATGCTTCGACACCGCGGTAGCCGAGCTTGGGCAGCTTCTTCGAGATCACGAGTCCATCACCGGGTTCGACGAGGATGACGCTCATGCCCTTGTGCGTCGGGTTCGCGTCCCGATCAGTCACGCACAGCAGGCCGAAGAGGCCTGAGTGCGCCGCATTGGAGATCCAGGTCTTGGATCCCCTGATGGACCACGCGTCGCCGTCCCGCACCGCGTGGGTGCGCATCGCCTGGAGGTCGCTGCCGCCGCCGGGCTCGGTGAGGGCCATCGTCGCGCGGATAGACCCGTCGGCCATGCCCGGCAGATACTTGGCCTTCTGCTCGTCCGTGCCGAACGTCCTGATCAGATACGTGATGACGGAGTGGCCGCCGATCGCGCCCGCGAGGCTCATCCAACCGCGCGCGAGCTCTTCGGTCACACGAGCGAAGCAGGCGGTGCTCACGTCCACTCCCCCGTATTCCGCGGGCGCGAGAAGGCCGAAGAAGCCGAGCTCCTTCATGTCCTCGATGAGGGGTTCGGGGTAGATGTCGTCCTGCTCGAACTCGCGTACGCGCGGACGCACCCGCTCGTCTACGAACTCGGCAACCATGCCGACCATTTGCTGTTCGTCGCTAGTGAGGCTCATTGCGCCCCTCCTCTTGGATTCGTGAGGTGGAATGTCATGTCGTCGCCTTCGGCCGGTTCGGAGACAGCCCCGAATTCGGCGCGGATGGCGTCAGTGTGCTCGCCGAGGACAGGCACGGATCCGCTGCGCACAGGCCAGCCGAGCGCAACGGCGGGGGGAAGCAGGGCGGGCACCGGCCCCGATGGCGTTCCGATGTCGCGCCAGCGGCCGCGCGCCTTGAGCTGCGGATGCTCGACGAGGGCATGAACTGTGTTGAGCCGGGCATTGCCGATGCCAGCCGCGTCTGCCGCTGCCTGGATCTCCTCGAGCGACCGTGTCGCGCACCATGCGCCGACAGCGGCATCGAGTTCGTCGCGTGCGGCCACTCGGTCATCGTTGTGGAGGTAGCGCTCGTCGTCGGCGAGTTCAGGCCTGTCGATGAGCTCAGCGAGCCTCCGCCACTCGCGGTCGTTGGTGGTCCCGAGCACGGCCATCTCGCCGTCAGCTGTCGCGTAAGCACCGTACGGAGCGACCATCGGCGATCCCATGCCCACCGGCACCGGTTCCGTCCCGGCGTGGATCACCTGGTTCATGGCGAACCCCATCATCTCCGCCACAGTGTCGAGCATCGCGATCGGAATCACCGCGCCCTGGCCCGTGCGCTCCCGGTTGTACAGCGCCGCGAGGATCGCCGAGTACGCGTAGAGCGCGGTTCCGACATCGGCGATCGGGATGCCGGACTTGGCCGGATGCCCCGGGAGTCCCGTGATGCTGCACGAGCCCGCCTCGGACTGGATGAGGAGATCGTACGCTCGCTTGTGGTCGAAGGGGCCGCCCACACCGTAGCCGGAGATGTCGACGACGATGAGCCGCGGATAGCGCTCTGCGAGCCCTCGCGTCGCGAGGCCGAGACGATCGAGCGCGCCAGGAGCAAGGTTGCTCACGAGCACGTCCGCCGTAGCGAGGATGCCGTGCAGGACGCCGAGGTCCGCGTCATCGCGGAGGTTGAGGGCCGCGGATTCTTTCCCGTGGTTGAGCCACGCGAAGTGCGCCGAGAGGCCGCCGACGACCGAGTCATATGAACGCGTGGAGTCGCCGTGCCCGGGAGTCTCGACCTTGATGACGCGCGCACCGAGGTCGGCGAGGTGACGTGTGGCCAGCGGAGCCGAAATCGCCTGTTCGAGTCCAACCACAGTGATGCCGCTCAAGGGACCGACCGTCGTCGTCATGCGAACCTCGGATCGCGTTTTTCCCGGTGTGACGCGACGCCTTCGACGACATCGGGCCCACCGAAGCCATAGAACTCGAGCCCCAGAGACGCGTCGAAGATCGGCATGGCCTGGCGGTACCAACCGTTGAGCGCCATCTTCGTCCCCTGGACGCCGCTGCGGGAACCGGCGGCGAGCCTGCGTGCGATGTCCAATGCCCGGTCCTGCACCTCGTCGTCTTCTACCACGACGGAGACGAGGCCGATGCGCTCGGCCTCCTCGCCTGTTATCACCTCGTTGGTCAGCAGGTGGTACTTCGCCTTCGCCATCGATGTGAGCAGCGGCCAGCAAACGGCCGCGTGATCGCCCGCAGCGACGCCGAGGCGCACATGCCCATCGACAATCTTGGCGCGACGTCCCGCAACGGAGATGTCTGCGAGGAGCGCCGCGACGAGGCCAGCTCCAGCGGCAGGCCCGTTGATGGCGGAGACGATGGGCTGGGGAACCTCGATGATATTGCGCACGAGGTCGCGCGCTTCACGCATGACGCGCGTGCGCGACGCGTAGTCCCCGATCATGTCCTCTACGAGATCGAAGCTTCCACCCGCCGAGAAGGCACGTTCCCCTGCTCCACGGATGAGGACTGCGCGGACGGACTCGTCGAGCCCGATGACTGGCCACACGTCGGCGAGTTCCCTGTGTGCGTCCGGTCCGACCGCGTTCAGGTTCGGACCGTCGAGCACGATCCGGAGGACGGAGGCCTCGGGGCGATCGATCTTCAGGGCTGTGAAGTCTTCGTAGCTGATCACAACAGATTCCTCTCCGGGTTCCCGCCGACGGAGGCAGGAGCGTCTTCGCGGGGACCTCCATTGGCTCCCCAACGGTCCATGAGCTCGCCCAGCTTTCTCGTGCCCGACTGCGGGACCGACGGTCGGCGGGGCGGCGTCCGGCTGAACCTTGGCGCCGGTGCGGGGTGCAGGACGCCGCCCACTACCTCGTAGAGCCCACGCTCGGCGTTGTGCGGATCGACGGCAGCCTCGTCGAATGAGAGCACGGGGGTCACGCAAGCATCGGTCCCCGCAAACACGCGCTGCCACTCGTCGCGCGACTTCGAACCGATAGCCTGGGCGATGAGCCCGCGCAGCTCGGGCCACCGCGCACGGTCGTCCTGGGCCGGCCACCCCTCGGTAGCAACGTCCAGACGTGAGACGAACTCGCGGTAGAAATCCGGCTCGAGTGCGCCGACCGCGACGTAACGGCCGTCAGCGCATTCATACGTGTCGTAGAACGGCGCACCGGAATCCAAAAAGTTCGTTCCCGGCTCGTCCGAGAAGAGTCCCGCCGCCCGCAAGCCCTGCAGTTTAGCCGTGAGCGCCGCAACGCCGTCGACCATCGCCGCATCGATCACCTGGCCGCGACCGGTGCGTGCGGCCGAGAGGAGCGCGCAGACAATGCCGAACGCCCCCATCGCGCCTCCGGCCGCATAGTCGCCGAGCAGGTTGATCGGGGGGCGTGGCGCTCCACCTGCACGCGCCATCGCATGCAGTGCGCCGGACTGTGCGACGTAGTTGATGTCGTGGCCAGCGTCCCGAGAGCGGGGCCCGGTCTGCCCATAGCCGGTCAGCCGGACGTAGACCAGTCGCCCATTGCAGTCGAGCAGCTCGTCCGGCCCGAGCCCAAGGCGTTCGACGACGCCCGGCCGGTACCCCTCGATGAAGACGTCCGCTTCGGCGGCAAGCCGGAGCACCGCGTCCCGCCCGTCAGGGTCCTTGAGGTCGATCGCCACCGCGTCGATGCCCCGGTTGACCACGTCGGCCTCCTCCGTGAGTCCCACGGTCTGGCTCAGCGCCCGCGCCGACCGGGACGGCGGCCGGACGACGCGGACCACGTCGGCACCCATGTCGGCCAGGAGCATGGACACGTACGGCACCGGCCCCATACCCGCCAGCGCGAGAACGCGTATTCCCGTCAATGGACCCGTCATGGCTTCCACCTTTCCCCTCGATGTCCCCCTCTGGGGCTGCTTGCCAAGCAGCTCAGTAGGACCTCGGAAGCCCAAGGACCTGCTGCGAGATGTAGTTGCATACCATTTCCTGCGAGAACGGCGCATTCCTCAGGAGGCGCACCTCGCGCCACAAGCGCTCAATGTGGTATTCCCTCGCATACGCATAGCCGCCGAGCGTCGAGAACGCTCGGTCGCAGGCCTCGAAGCCGGCCTCGGCGCCGAGGAACTTGGCGGCCGCGGACTCGGGGCCGCATTCCTTCTGCTCGTCGAAGAGCTTCGCCGCGTGCATCGCCATGCGTTCCGCGGCTTCGAGACGGATCCACGAATCGGCGAGGGGATGCGCGACGGCTTGGTTCTGCCCGATGGGGCGGTCGAAGACCACTCGGTTCTTGGCGTATTCCGTCCCGATCTCCAGGGCGGCGCGCCCCAAGCCGATGCCCTCCATTGCGACCACGATCCGCTCGGGGTTAAGTCCGTCGAGGATGTAGTAGAAGCCCTTGTCCACCTCGCCGACAACGTCCTCATCCGCCACGAAGAGGTTGTCGATGAACACCTCGTTCGTGTCGATCGCGGCCCGCCCGAGCTTATCGATCTCGCGAATCGTGACGTGCTCGGGATCCATCTCGGCGAAGAAGATCGTCATGCCGTACAGCGGCTTGTCGTCGCGACGCGGAGACGTGCGGGCGAGCAGCACCATGCGATGCGCGTTCTGGGCGTTCGTGATGAACACCTTCTGTCCGTTGATGACCCACCCGCCATCGACCTTCTCGGCCTTCGTCCGGATCCGCGACGTATCGACGCCCGCGGTGGGCTCGGTGATCGCGAAGGCCGTGAGCATCTCTCCCGTCGCGAGCTTGGGCAAGTACTTCCGCTTCATCTCCTCCGAACCGTGCCGCACGATGGGGGCCGGAGGGAAGACGTAGAAGTGGATCGCCGAGCCGCCGCTCATGCCGGCACCCGAGGCCGCAATCTCGTTCATCATGACCGCAGCTTCTTGGAGGCCTAGGCCGATTCCGCCATACTCCTCGGGAATCATCGCGCCGAGCCACCCCCCGTCGGCGAAGGCCTTGATGAAGTCCCACGGATACTCGTGCTTGCGGTCCTTCTCGAGCCAGTACTCGTTGTCGAACTTCCGCGCCAGTTCGCGGGTCGCCGACCTGACGAGCTCGATGTTGCCCTCTGTCTCGGTGACTGTCATTTCCGTTCTCCTACTCTTGTGTGCCCGCGTCCACGGGGATGTCTTCGAGCGGCGTCGCGGGGTCGAGCGAGGACATATCGCCGACCGGGGCGCCGATGAACCGGGCCCTGATCGCCCGCCGCATGATCTTTCCGTTCTTGGTTTTTGGCAGCGTCCGCACGGTATGCACGGCAGGCGCGAACGACTTGCCGGCATTCTCGAGGGCGACTGCCTGGATGTCTTCGGGCTCAGCGTGCTGATCGCGCAGCACGGCGAACGCGACGGCCCGCTGGCCGCGCAGCTCGTCGGGCACGCCGATCACGGCAACCTCGGCGATCCTGCTGTCGCGCAGCAGAGCAGCCTCGATCTCGGCTGGCCCGACCCGGCGGCCCGAGAGCTTGATCGTGTCGTCCGAACGACCGTGGATCCGCCAGACCCCGGCCTCGTCGACGCTCGCGAGGTCGCCGTGCACCCAGACTCCCTCCCAGCGGTCCCAGTATGTGCTGAGGTAACGCTCGCGGTCTTGCCAGAAGGCGTGGGTCATCCCCGGGAATGTGTTCCGGAGCACGAGCTCGCCGATCCTGCCTGTGACCGCCGCGCCGTCGTCGTCGAACACCGCTGCGTCGATGCCCGGGAGCGGGCCCGTGAACGCAGCCGCGGGTCCCGGCAGGAAGGGATACCCCACCAGGATGCCTCCCCCGACCTCGGTGCCGCCGCTGTAGTTGACGATAGGTCGGGAACGGGCGCCGACGACGTCGAAGAGCCACCACCACGTCGGAGCGTCCCACGCCTCGCCCGTCGACACGAACGTCTTGAGGGTTGGCATCGTCGGCACCACGCCGTCGCTCGCGGCTTTGATCGCGCGCGCCGCCGTCGGGGCGATGCCCTGCACCGTGACCCCATTGCGGACGACGACGTCCCACATACGGCTCGACGTCGGATACGTCGGCAGGCCCTCGATCATGACGATCGTGGCCCCGAGCTGAAGCGGTCCGACCATGAGCATGGGCCCCACTAGCCAGCCGAGGTCAGTGATCCATGACACGACGTCGTCGGCGTGGACATCGAACCCGTAGGCGAAGTCGATAGCTGTCTTCGCGGCGAATCCGCCATGCGAATGCACGATCCCCTTGGGACGGCCCGTGGTGCCCGACGTGTAGACGATCGAGAGCGGGTCGTTCGCCTCGGTGTCGGCCGCGGGAACCGGCGCGGGGTCGGGGGCAAGCTCGTCGTAGGCGACATCGCGGCCCTCGACCAGGGCCGCGTCGGTGCCTAGATGGCGTACGACGACGACGCGGCGCACCGAGGGTGCCTGGGCGACGGCCTTGTCGGCGATCTCCTTGAGCGGCACGGTCTTGCCCCGGCGGGTGGTCCCGTCGGCGGTGATGAGGAGCACGGCTTCGGAATCCTGCAGCCGGGTCGCGAGTGCATCGGGCGCGTACCCGGAGAAGGTGGGTACCGAGATGGCGCCGATCAGGGCAACCGCGAGGAAGGCGACGACCGCCTCCGGCACGACCGGCATGAACAGAACCACGCGGTCCCCGCGGCGCACGCCGAGCGCGGCGAGGTGCGCCGCGAACCAGCTGACTTCCCGCGCTAGTTCCGCATACGTCAGCGTCCGGCGCTGGCCGGAGTCGCCCTCGTAGATGACGGCAGTCTTTCGGGCGTGAGGGCCGTGTTCGTGTCTGAGCGCGGCAAGCTCGGCGACGTTGATCCGCCCTCCCTCGAACCACTTCGGGAACGGCTTGCCGTCCGTCTCGTCAAGCACACGTTCGAACGGCACCGCGAACTCGACGCCCAGGTCCGCGAGAGCTGCCCGCCAGAACCACTCGGGATCTGCGACTGCACGCCTGTTGAGCTCGGCAACTGCATCAGCGTCATCGCTGAAGCCCCACTGACGCATCGCCGCCAGGAGCCTCGAGCGTTCCCGCACGTCGGCCGGCGGGTCCCATGCGATCGGCTCATGGCCGTCCATTTCAGCCATTCCGTGTCCTCCTCGACTCGGTCAGAGAGCGTTGATTC
Organism: Sinomonas humi; assembly: GCF_000802235.1. Classification (GTDB taxonomy): domain Bacteria; phylum Actinomycetota; class Actinomycetes; order Actinomycetales; family Micrococcaceae; genus Sinomonas; species Sinomonas humi. The sequence goes on along the minus strand of NZ_JTDL01000141.1, from coordinate 7,475 downwards.
GCGAACTCGGCGGTCCTCAGGCCGTTTCGTCAGCGGCGACGCGGGCTGGCCCGGGTGTGCGCTTGAGCATGAGGCCAACGCGGGTCGCGTCGCACACGACCTCATCGCGCTGATTGATGCCATAGTGCCTGAACGTGACGATGCCCGAATCTTCACGGCTCTTGGACTCGCGGACGGCCGTGATCTCTGTGCGCACGTGGATCGTGTCGCCGTGGAAGACCGGCTTGGGGAACGTGATCGAGTTGAACCCGAGGTTTCCGAGCGTCGTCCCGTACGTCGTGTCGTGCATCGAGATCCCCGCCACGAGGCCGAGGAGGAAGAGGCTGTTGACCAGCCGCTGACCGTGGATCGAGTTCTTGCTGTACTCGGCATCCAGATGCAACGGCGCCATGTTCAGCGTCATCGTGCTGAAGAGCACGTTGTCCGATTCGGTGACCGTGCGGCGGACCTCGTGGTCGATGACCATTCCCGGTTCGAATTCTTCGAAGTAGAGACCCGGCATTGGGAGTCCTTTCTCACTGAGTCCTGCGGTTGCGCCGCGGACTGCTTCAGCCGCGCTGCTGCAAGCTCGTTCCAGCCTACAAAAAATATATTTTACACGCAAGGGCTTGAATGGGGCTCTTCCTATGGGTTAAATATATTGTATGCGAAAGCCCAATGGAGGGAGTCGACCGTGTCCGAAGTGAGTACAGAGGACTTCGAACTGATCTTGGCGGAGGTCCGCCAATGGATCCGGACGCGGGTGGTCCCGCGCGAGCACGAGATCGCCGAGTTCGACGACATCCCGGAGGACCTGCGGCAGCAGGCCCGCGAGATGGGCCTTTTCGGCTACGCCATTCCCAGCGACTGGGGCGGCCTTGGACTCGACCTCACGCAGGACGTCGAGCTCGCGATGGAGTTCGGCTACACCTCGCTCTCGCTGCGTTCGATGTTCGGCACGAACAACGGCATCGCGGGTCAGGTGCTCGTGAACTTCGGCACCGACGTCCAGAAGGCGACTTGGCTCGAGCGGATCGCGTCGGGTGAGGTCGTCGCGTCATTCGCCCTGACAGAGCCGGGAGCAGGATCGAATCCGGCAGGCCTCCGTACCCGCGCCGTCCGAGACGGCGACGACTGGGTCCTCGACGGTGAAAAGTGCTTCATCACCAATGCCCCACTCGCAGACCTCTTCGTCACGTTCGCACGCACACGACCCGCCGACTCCTCCGGACCCGGGATCGCCGTCTTCCTCGTTCCCCGGGACACCCCCGGCCTCGAGGTTGCGAAGAAGGACAAGAAGATGGGCCAGGAGGGCGCATGGACGGCGAACGTGCGTTTCGACGGCGTTCGCGTCCCGGCGTCTGCCCTCGTGGGAGGGGACGAGGACACCGGCTACCGCGCCGCGATGACCTCTCTCACATCGCGGCGCTCGCCGTGGGAACGGCCCAGCGTGCGCTCGATGAGTCCGTTCGGCACGCGGCGACCGCGACGCAGGGTGGTACTCCGATCGGAGATTTCCAGCTCGTGCAGGCCATGCTCGCCGACCAGCAGACGGGCGTCCTCGCGGGGCGAGCACTCGTCCGTGACACCGCGGCGAAGTATGTCGCAGGCGAGGACCGGCGGATCGCCCCCTCGGTGGCCAAGCTCTACTGCACCGAGATGGCGGGCAGAGCCGCGGACCTCGCCGTACAGGTCCATGGCGGATCCGGCTACATGCGTGAGCTCACTGTCGAGCGGATCTACCGCGACATCCGTCTTCTGCGCCTGTACGAGGGCACCAGCGAGATCCAGCGGCTCATCATCGGCGGAGGGCTCGTCCGCGAAGCCAAGAAGAACCTCTCGTGAGCATGCACGAAGCCATCTCCGAGGTCTCCACACTCCTCTTTGTACCCGGGGACCGGCCAGAGCGCTTCGAGAAAGCCACGGCCTCTGGCGCCGGACTGGTTGTCGTCGATCTCGAAGATGCTGTGGCTCCCTCGAACAAGCCTGCAGCGCGGAGCAATGCGGCGGCGTGGGCACGCGACCACGCGTGCATCGTCCGCATCAATGGGGTCGGCACCGCCTGGCACGCCGACGACGTCGCGCAGCTCGCGGCCTCGTCCTGCGGCATCATGCTCCCCAAGGCCGAACGGCCTGACGATGTACGCCGACTGGTCGCGGCCGTGGGAGGTTGTGGCGTCGTCGCCCTCGTCGAGACCGCCCGCGGAATCTTGGACGCGGCCTCGATCGCCGAGCTCGACGGCGTAGACCGGCTCGCGCTCGGCAGTTTCGACCTCGCCACCGAACTCGGCGTCAACCCGAGCGATCGCGAGGCGCTGCTCGCCTCGCGATCGGCGCTCGTCCTCGCGTCGGCCCGCGCGGGGCTGCCGGGCCCTGTAGACGGGATTACGGCGGGAATCGATGACCCGGCCGGGATCACCGACGACACGGATTATGCACGTCGCCTCGGTTTCACCGGCAAGCTCTGCATCCACCCGAGGCAGGTGGCGCCCGTTGCAGACGCCCTCCGCCCGTCCGAGGCGGAGCGGTCATGGGCCGCGACCGTCACCGCCGCGCAGCGGGAGGGCGTCGGCGTGGTGGACGGGGCGATGGTGGACAAGCCTGTCATCGAGCGAGCGGAACGCATCCTGCGCCGCTTTGCCCGAACCACCACCTCAGGGACGATTTAGGAGCACAGCACACATGACTGAACCACTGTTGAAGGGCAAGACTGCGGTCATTACCGGGGCCGCGCAAGGAATCGGGTACGCGATCGCGCAGCGATTCATTGCTGAAGGTGCCCGCGTCGTCGTTGGCGACGTCAACGGCGAGGCAGCCGCGGAAGCCGCGGCACGGCTGGGAGGCGATGAAGTCGCCGTCGGTGTACGCTGCAATGTCACCTCGGCGGATGAGGTGCAGAGCATGCTCGAGACCGCCGCTCAGGTGTTCTCACATGTGAATGTCATGGTCAACAACGCCGGCATCACGCGAGACGCGACCATGCGGAAGATGACCGAAGAACAGTTCGACCAAGTCATCGATGTCCATCTCAAAGGCACGTGGAACGGCACCCGGCTCGCTGCCGGCATCATGCGTGAGAACGGCGGTGGAACGATCATCAACATGTCGTCGCTCTCGGGCAAGATCGGGCTCGCAGGCCAGACGAACTATTCAGCCGCGAAAGCCGGAATCGTCGGGCTATCGAAGGCGGCAGCGAAGGAGGTCGCGCACCTCGGCGTCCGGGTCAATGCAATCCAGCCAGGCCTCGTCCGCTCTGCGATGACTGAAGCGATGCCGCAAAACGTCTGGGACCAGAAGATGAGCGAGATCCCCATGGGCCGAGCGGGCGAAGTAGACGAGATCGCCAAGGTCGCACTCTTCCTCGCGTCAGACCTTTCGTCCTACATGACCGGGACGGTCCTCGAGGTCACTGGTGGGAGGTTCATGTAATGGTCGATCTCGGCACCTGGACAGCCCAGACCGTCGTTACGGAGGAACTCCTGGATCCGGCCCCCGTCGCCGCTCTCGCGGCGCTGCTCGACGACGGGCTGTCCGCCCCGGGAGAAGGGGACGAACTCCCGCCGCTGTGGCACTGGGCCGCACTACCCCGCTGGGCCGCATCGGGCGAGCTGGGACCGGACGGCCACCCTCGCCGCGGCGGCTTCCTGCCGCCCATCGGGCTTCCACGGCGCATGTTCGCGGGCGGAAACCTCATCTTCCACGGCGCACTGAGGGTCGGCAGTACGATCCGCAGGGAGTCAGAGGTCGTCTCGGTCGCAGAGAAGACAGGGCGTTCGGGCCCGCTCGTAATCGTCGACGTCGCAACGCGGCTGTTCGACGAGTTCGGCGAACTCGCCGTGACCGAGATGCAGAACCTCGTGTACCGTGAGGCTGCCGTCAAGACAGAAGGTGCTGAGGCCCAGATCGCTCCCCTCGAACCGCCGACATCGACGCCGCCCCCCGCGCAGCCCCTCCGCAGGCTCTCCGAGCACGAGTGGGAGTTCCGTACGGACGCCTCGCTGCTCGCACGGTTCTCCGCGGCCACAGCCAACGCGCACCGCATCCACTACGACTGGCCGTACGCGACCCGTGTCGAAGGCTACCCTGGGCTCCTCGTACATGGGCCACTGCAGGCCATAGCGCTCACGGAACTCCACCGCCTTTCGGGCGGTGCACGGGTCGAGCGGCTTCGCCACCGGGGCCTCGCGCCCCTGTTCTGCGGTGAGCCGGCCCGCCTTCGCGCGACCTACGACGGCTCAGGCAGCGCCCTCCTCGAACTCAGCGGGACAAACGGGGATTCATTCGGCCCCCGCTCAACCGTCGAGCTCACGACCGATGGGAGCCCCTCGTGACTCGCCGCTTCACTTCGCTCGCCGAACTCCGCGAGGCTCTCGGCGAGGCGATCGGGCCGTCAGAGCCGCTCGTCGTGACCCAAGAGCGAATCGACGCATTTGCGGACGTGACGGATGACTACCAGTGGATCCACACGGACCCAGTCCAAGCGGCAACGGGTCCGTACGGCTCCACTATCGCCCACGGTTACCTCACGCTCTCGCTCATCCCCCAGTTCGGGCGCCAGCTCTTCTCCATCGAGTTCGGCTCGGCTCGAGTCAACTATGGGGTGAACAAGGTGCGCTTTCCCTCTCCGACCCGCGTCAACGACCCGCTCCGGGCGACGGTGACCTTCGCCGATATCGCGGAAACTGCCGGGGGGACGATGCTGACAGCTCGCTACGTCATCGACGCGGGCTCGAACAAGCCTGCGTGCGTGGCAGAGACTCTCGTGTTGATCGCGTCCTGAGAGCCACCAGAGGGGCGAGGTATAAAGTATATGTAGGACTATGCATATGAGGTGATGTCTGCGTGAACACTCTGATCGACCCAACCCCGCGAGCCCACCCTAGCCGCCGAACCCAGCTCCCGGAAGAGGTGGCGGCCTACGTGCGCGAGCAGATCATGTCGGGCAACCTCACGCCCGGGCAGTTCCTCCGCCTGGAGCCCATCGCGGAGGCTGTCGGCGTCAGCATCACTCCGGTGCGCGAGGGCCTCGTTGCGCTCAGCAACGAGGGATTTGTGACCGCGGTGCCGCGTCGGGGCTTCGTTGTGGCTCCCTTCACGCGGCAGGATGTGCGCGACCTGTTCTGGGCTCAGAGCCGCCTTGCCGGCGAGCTCGCGGCACGGGCTGCAAAGCAGATCACGCGCGAGGAGCTCGACCTGCTGGGGAACGTCATGGAACAGTGCGCTGTGGCGACAAAGCGTGGAGATGCAGATGAGATCGGACGGCTGGGGCATCAGTTTCACCGGATCATCAACGTCGCGGCACGCTCGGACCGCCTTGCACGGCTCCTCGCGGGCGTCGTCAAGCACCTCCCCAACCAGTACTATGCCTCGCTCGAGGCGCACGTCAGCACCGCCCCCCTCGAGCATCAGGAGATTTTCGACGCCCTGTCGAAGCGACAGGCGAAGCGTGCTCGAACGCTCACCGAGGCACATATCGAGGGAAGCGCGGACTTCGTCATCGACAGCCTCGAACAGCGAGGACTATGGCGGGACAACAACCAGGACCAGGAACTTCCCCGCGAGCAGGTATCGTGAATTTTATATTTTATTGTTAGACTGGACTGGTGATGACCTCGAACGACACCGCCGTCGCAGAGACAGAAGAGTCCGTCCTCTTGGAGCACCTGCTCAGTACTCGGTGGAGTTGCCGCGCCTATCTTGACCGTCAGGTGCCCCGCCAGACAATGGAGCGCCTTCTAACGCTCGCGCAGCGCACAGCATCGTGGTGCAACACTCAGCCTTGGGAAATGATCGTGACGAGCGGGGGCGGGACCGAACGGTTCCGCGCGGCGATGATGGACTGGGCCCGCTCCAATCCGATGAAATTCGATTTCGATGAACCTTCGGAGTACCGCGGCATCTATCGCGACCGGCGAAGGGCCAGCGGGTGGCAACTGTACGAGGCAGTCGGGGTCGTGCGAGGCGACCGGGAGGCCTCTGGGCGTCAGGCGTTCGAAAATTTCCGCTTCTTCGGGGCACCGCACGTCGCGATCGTGACCACGGACGCCGCTCAGGGCGTCTATGGCGCTGTCGACGCCGGCCTGTACGTGGGAACCTTCCTCCTCGCAGCTAACAGCCTTGGCCTCGGCGCGATTGCACAGGCGGCGCTTGCAGGCCATTCCAGCCTCATCCGCCGGCACTTCAACATCCCTGACGACAGGAAGGTCTTGCTCGGGATCTCCTTCGGCTACCCCGACCTGAGTCATCCCTCCAACAGCTACCGTACCGCTCGCGCCTCCCTGCAAGAGGTCGTGACCTGGGCCGATCAGTAAGCCCTAGGCTTCAGGAAGGATCCGCCATGGCCGATACCATGCCCGCTCCCCTCCGCGAGACACTGACCCGACCCGTCGAGTGGGTTGACACTGACGCAGCGGGACACCACCACAACTCGTTCGTCCTGCGGAGTGTCGAGGCGGCTGAAGCGCGCCTCTTCCGACGCCTCGGGATGCTGGAGGGGTTTTTTTCGTCCTCCCCGCGAGTCCGGCAGGAAGTGGACTACCTCTCCAGCCTGTACTTTGGGCAAGAGGCCACCACCATCCTGGAGATCGAGTCCCTCGGCCGCTCCTCGATGACATTCCGCTTCGAGGTCTGGGGTGAGGCGTTCGACGGCGCGCCCCGGGGCCCCGTCCCGCGGCGGCTCGCGGCGACGGGGAAGTTCGTCACCGTCCACGTGCCCCATGGTGAAGACGCATCCGCCCCTTGGCCGCCACACGTTCGGGACCTTGTGGGTGCCACGAGGCCCGAGCAGCACTGAGACAAGCCGTGCCGGGCGGCTTGAGTGCGCCCGAAAATCGACTTGATGGTCGCCTCCGGGTCCCATGATTTCCAGAAGGGCGAGGACTACCCCGCTGGACGGCGTCGCCGAGTTGTCCACGAGTGGGAAGCAGCACCCCGAGTCGCGATCCGGTGGCCCTTCTGCCCAGTCGCTGGCGCCGCGACGGCGGTGCACCTGAGCAACAGCCTTCAGCACATCAGAACGAACTACCCGAAAGAGGCCGCCCATGGTTGAGCTGCACAAGGTCCGCGTCCACCGCAGCGAGGAGAACCTGCCCCGCCAGGGCCAGCTCGCGTACAGGATCGCGCAGGTCGCCGCGGACCCGGTCGAGGTCGCGCCCGAGGTGGCGGAGATGGTCATCAACCGGATCATCGACAACGCCTCGGTTGCGATCGCCTCCCTGAACCGGGCCCCGATCGTGGCCGCCCGCGCCCAGGCCCTCGCGCACGCGCCCTCCTCCGGGGGGCGCGGGGCGCTGCTGTACGGGATCGGCGACCGGGTCTCCCCGGAGTGGGCGGCGTGGGCGAACGGGGTCGCGGTGCGGGAGCTGGACTACCACGACACGTTCCTGGCCGCGGAGTACTCCCACCCCGGGGACAACATCCCCCCGATCCTGGCCGTCGCCCAGCACGTGGGCTCCACGGGCCGGGACCTGGTCCGCGGGATCGCGACCGGGTACGAG
>NZ_JTDL01000140.1 GCF_000802235.1 Sinomonas humi | reverse complement strand
GACTTGTGGTGTACCTCGGGCACACGCCCGAGGTACACCACAAGTCCGTCGAGCCATTCCTGGGGGAGCTCGGCTGCTGGAAGGAGGACCAGCCTCTCCCCCTCCATCGCTGCCCGGTGCTGAGCGAGCAGCAGGGCCATCGTCCCCTGCTCGTGAACGATCGAAGCGAGGAAGGCAGGATCGGCTCGATCCTCGCTGCGGCGGTCGAGCGCGGCAGGCACAACCGGCAGAAGCATCGGCGAGAGCTCCCCGGCGAGCGGACCCGCCCCATTCACCCCGCCGCCGTAAAGTCGCGACTCGGAATCCGCGGAAGGAGCGGAGTCCGAGGTGGAGTTCGAACTCGAATTGAAGGAGGCAGGGCCGGAGGTCATAGTCCTACCGTACTGAGCTGCACCGACAGTCGCATGCCAAGGATGGCCGCATGTGGACGAACCCGTCGCGGGACACGCCGCACGGGGCCGTGATCCGACCCCCTGCGCGGGCTACCGTAAACAGGGTGAGACGTACCCCCATGGAGCTGGCTGCCCTCGCGACCGCTGCTGTGCCTGGCCTTGAACCCGTGGCGGTCGGCGCGTCGCCCGACGACGCGACGGACTTCGATTCGGCCCTCATTCAGGGCGCTGATCGGCGGCGTTGGCGCGTCCGTTCCCCCCGGGGCACCGAAGCGAGTGCGCGTCTTGAGACCGAGATGCTCGTCCTCCGGGCGTTCGGTCCCGCCATCCGGGCGGAGCTCCCGTTTCAGATGCCGGCCGTCGCGGGCACCGTTCGCATGGGCGAACTCACAACCTGCGTCTACACTCACCTCGCAGGGACGGTTCGAGAACTCGGCGAACTCGCTGCCGGTGGACCGCGGTTGGTGAAGGACATCGGCGCCGCACTCGCCGCCATCCACGCCCTCCCGGCCGCGCTCGTCGACCGGGCCGACCTCCCGGCCTACACCGCCAACGAGTTCCGGCAACGCCGGCTCAACGAACTCGACCAAGCCGCTACCACAGGGAAGATCCCGCCCGTGCTCCTGCGACGGTGGGAGAACGCGCTCGAGGATGTGAGCATGTGGAGGTTCAATCCGACCGTCGTCCACGGCGACCTCCACGAGGACAATCTCCTCATCGACGACGGGCGAGTGACAGCGGTAACGGGCTGGACCGACCTCCGGGTCGGCGATCCCGCCGACGATATCGCTTGGCTCGTGGCGTCGAACGAGCCGGACTTCGTGGACGCCGTCATTGCCGCTTACCACGAGGCGCGCAAGGAGCCCGTCGATCCCCATCTTCTGCGCCGCGCCGCGCTCGCGGCAGAGTTCGCCCTCGCCCAGTACCTCGTGAAGGCCCTCGCGCTCCACGACGTCGCCGCGGCTGCCGACGGAGAGGACATGCTCCGGCAGCTTGCCGCCGATATCGAGGAGCAGGAAGCCGAGGACCACGCCGCCTCCGAGGCCGCGGCCCCGACTGGCGCACCGAGGACAGCCTTCCCCGCAGCTGAACCCGAAGCCGTCACGTCGGCCGTACCGATCGTCCAAGCCCCTTCCGTAGAGCGTCCCGAGCGGGAGACCGAGCCTGAGCCCGCGACCGACGCCATTCCTCTCGTGAGCGCTGGGGACGCCTCCGAGGAGGAGGCAGCAGCCAGCGCAGGCGCAGAGAGCGAAGGAAAGGACTCCGAGAAGGAGATCAGGTCAGAGCCGACTCGATGAGCTGCTCGAGCTCCTTCTGGCTCGCGAGCTTCTCGGGCCTCACGACCCGACCGTCAGCCAGATAGAAGAACGCGGCGGTGACGCGCTCGAGCGGAACGCCCTGCAGTCGGGACCACGCAAGACGGTAGACCGCAAGCTGCACAGCGCGGGACGCGGCTTCACGTCCGCTCGGCGCACGGCCGGTCTTCCAGTCCACAAGATCCCAGGTGCCGTCCGCATCACGGAAGACCGCATCGACGCGTCCACGGACGACGACGGGTCCCACCCGCGTCTCGATAGGCACCTCGACGAACGCCGGGCTTCGATGGGCCCACTCCGAGCGTTGGAAGACCTCGACGAAAGACTGCAGGTCGTAAGCCTCGTCGACGAACTCGTCAGCGTGGTCGAGACCCTCGAGGTCGAGCATCGCGCTCTGCGCAAAGTACTCCTCCACCCAGGCGTGGAAGGCCGTACCCCGCCGGGCCGCCATGCCGGGGCGCCGAGGGACGGGACGGCGAAGCTGCCGCACGACGGCCTCGGGGTCTTCTCCGAGCGCCACGAGCGACGACGCCGAAAGGTGCTCGGGAAGCCGGACACCGTCGTCGTCAACCTCCCTCTCCCGCTCAGCGAGGAGGAGCTCTGCCTCCCGAAGCCACCGGGCGGCACGCGGTGTGCGGCTGCCGGCAGCCGCGGCATCCTCATCACCCTCGTCAGGGTTGAGGGGAAGCGCGGCAAGCACGTCGGCCGCTGCCCGCTCGAGGGGGCGTCGCCGGCCTGGGGCCAGACTCCGGCGCAGGCCCGTTGTCGCATCGACCGGACCTTCGAGGGGATCGTAAGGCCAGATCGCCACCTCGGGCTCGGCGTGGAGCGGGTTTTCTTCGGGTAGGTCGCCGTCCTCCGCCCACGCGAGAATCTCGAATCCGTAGTCTTCGGCGGCGTCGCGCAGTTCGCTGAGGAACACGGAGGGGCCGGCTGGCTTTGCCCGGCTCGCCGACCATGCCGAGCCCGTGACGACAAGGAGCTCCTTTGCACGCGTGAACGCCACGTACGCGAGCCTCCGCTCCTCGCGCTCGGCATGCTGGCTCGCGTCCTCAGCGAAGGCCTTCTCCGCCTCAAGGCAGCCCTTCAGGTCCGGATGGTCAGCGTCCCACTGGGGAAGTTCGTACCGATCACCTCTCAATGGCCAAGGGAGGGCTTCGGCGCCGCTCGTCCAGCGATCGTTGCCGCCGCTTGGAAAGGCTCCGTGATTGAGGCCCGCCACGACGACTGCATCCCACTCGAGTCCCTTCGAGGCATGCACGGTGAGAAGCTGGATGGCTCCGGGAACAGGCTCGCTCGGAGCCATGTCGAGCCCGGACTCCTCCTGCGCCGCAGCGTCGAGCCAGGCAAGGAACGCGAGCAGTTCCGAAGAGGTCGACTGCGCGAGGAACGTTGCTGCGGCCTCCTGGAAGGCATCGAGATTCCTCCGCGCATGATGCAGGGACACGCCGGGCCGGGCGGCGAGTTCGATATCGAGCAGAAGGGAACGCTCGACTTGCGCGATGAGGGTCCCCAAGTCATCCGAGCTCAGCGTGCGCAGAGTCCGGAGCTCGTCCCGGAGCCTCGCGAGCCGGTTCAGTCCATCAGCGGTGAGCGAGCGCCCCGCGCCTGAGACCCAGTCCCGTCGCGGAAGGCGATCAATGGCCTCGACGAGGCTAGCCGCGTCTGCAATATCTCCCTCGACAAGCGCCTCCTCGACGGTGCCGGGGGCATCGAGTTCCTCGTCGGGGACTCGCGCGGCCCGCGCACGTCGGCCAGCTAGATGTCGAGACCAATCCGCGAGGGCCATGAGATCTGCCGGGCCGATCCGCCAGCGCGCACCTGCGAGCAGTCGCATGAGGGCGTCCGAGCGTCCCGGGTCGGCAATCACGCGCAGCGTGCTGACGACATCGATCACCTCGGGGGTATCGAGCAGACCGCCCAAGCCGACGACCTCGTAGGGCAATCCGCGGCGTTCCAACTCGCGCTGAATGGGGACGAACTGTGATCTCTTCCTGCAGAGAACCGCCATCGTCGGCAGACTTTGGTCCCTCGGGGCTTGGCCGTCAGCCTCCCGGAGCCGAGCGAACGTCGCCAACTGATCCGCTACGGCGGCCGCTTCCTCGAGTTCGTCGCTGAATCGGGCCACCACCACCCGTCCCCGGGTTGCAACAGGGCTCGGCTCGAGGCTGCGCACCTCCGCGCGGGCAGCCTTCGGAGCGTAGGGAACGGAATTCCGGAGCGGCTCCGCGGCGATGTTGGCCGTGGCGAGCACCGAAACGCTGTTGCGCCACGCCGTCGTCAGGTGGCTCACGGCTGCCCGCCGCCGCTGCCCGTCCGGCAGGACCTCTGGAAAGGTCTCCGGAAACGACGAGAGCTGGCCAGCCGAGGCGCCCCGGAAGCCGTAAATCGACTGGTTTGGGTCGCCGACAGCCATGACGGCGTGGCCGTTCCGGAAAAGCTCGGAGAACAGCACGGTCTGGGCATGCGACGTGTCCTGGAACTCGTCGAGGAGCACCGTCCGATACCGGTCCCTCAGGAGGCCCCCGGCCTCGGGGACATCGCGTGCGATCCGTGCCGCGAGCGCTACAAGGTCGCCGTAGTCGAGGGCTCCCCGACGTCGCTTCGCCTCCGAGAAGCGCACGACGAGCTCCGCGACCGCAGCCCTCGACCTCAACGTGGAGACCAATTTGGCCGCTGCGGAGGCGGGCCCGCGCCCACCCCCAGAAGCCAGCGGGAGGGTTGCCAGCCGCGAAGCTTCCTCGGCGAGCCACGCCGCGACATCGTCGGGCTCCTGGAGGTGCTCGGCGCATTCGCCAGAGAGCTTCATGACCGCCCCCACGAGAGTGCTCTTGGCGGGAAAGCCGTCCCAGATCTCGCCGTCATACGCTTCGACGACCGTCGAAGCGAGCTGCCAAGACTGGGCAGACCCCAGCAGCACGGCGTCTCGTTCGATGCCGATCCGCAGACCATGGTCCTGCACCACGGCATTGGCGAACGAATGGTAGGTCGAGACGGTCGGTTCCATCGCCTCGGTATCGAGTGCCTCGGGTGCGAGGTCGAGTCCGTGGTGGCGGGACGCGCGAGCAAGCTTGGCCAGGTGCGCGCGAATCCGGGCGGACAATTCGCCTGCGGCCTTGCGGGTGAACGTCACGCCGAGGATCTCGTCCGGCCGGACCAGCCCGTTGGCGACGAGCCAGACGACGCGGTCCGCCATCGTGGCCGTCTTGCCCGATCCGGCTCCTGCCACGACAAGCCGAGGGGTCAACGGCGAGGAGATGATCTGTGCCTGCTGCTCGGTCGGTCGATGCTGGCCCAGCAAGTCAGCAAGCTCTTCCGGCGAGAACCGCTGAGCGCCACTGGCCGGCCGCGAGGCGGACTCCGCGCCTTCCGTGAGGGCGTTGTCGAGGTCGATTGTCATTCCGTCACCTGCCTTCCCCGTGAGCACAGCGGACAGATTTCCGGGAGCCTGCATCCATGGCCCCGCCCGGCGGCCGGCTCGTGGCGTGCTTCGAAAGCCTCGCCTGACATCGATTCCGCTGCCTGTTCGATGAGCTCGACAGCCCATTCCGTTTCCTCGAGTGGAGCCTGCTGCTGAATCGCGACAGCCTTGGCCGTGTCCCCGAGCTGGACGAGCTCTGCACCCCCGGTCGCTGCTCCCTCGCCGAAGGCGCCAGCAGCGACAGCGACCTGATAGGTCGAAAGCTGCGCGTGCCGCGGAACATCGGTGGCGCGCGGCTTGCTGCGACCCGTCTTGAGGTCGACGACGACTAGCCTGCCCTCCTCGTCCCGTTCAAGCCGGTCCACTTGTCCGCGAATCACCGTGCGTTCGGCCACTGGTGACCCGCTGAGCCGCGCGAGCGGCACCTCGAAATCGGCCTCGACTCCGACGAGTGCACGCCCGGCGGAGCGAACATACTGCGCAAGCTTCGTCAGCATCGCCGTCGCCCGCGCATGCTCTCGGCGTCCCTCCCACGTCTCAGGCTGGCCGAGAGTGGGCCAACGGCGCTCGAGATCGGCGATGTAGTCCTCTGCGGTTCCAGAGGGCCGCTCTTGGGCGATTGAATGCACGAGGGTGCCCAGACTGCGGGCGAAATCTGTGGCGGCCTCGCCGCCTGCGGCGGAAACGAACCAGTCAAGGGGATTCTTCGTCGCGATCTCGACCTTGGATGGCGAGACGTGAATGGGTTGATCCGGCGGAACGATCGGCTCGGTGCTTGTCAGTGGAGCCAGGCCGTACCAATCCTCTGGATGGGCGCCTGTGACGCCCGAACGAGCGAGGCGGGCCAGGAGCTCGACGGCCTTTTGGGCATCGCGTCCCTCAGCTTCGGCTGTCTGCCTGAGCTCGGCCACGAGCGGCCGCAGGCCGAGCGTACGGGGCACATCGGTGTAGGGCCGCAGTGGCACCCGGTCCGGGAGAGGGTCGATGAGGTCGAGGAAGGGCGAGGGGATCTCGTCCTCAGAACGCACGCCGGTGCAGACGAGCCGCTCAGAGGCCCTCGAGACCGCGGCCGAAAACATGCGCAGCTCGTCGTAACGGATGTCACGCAGGCGGGTCCTCGGCGTCACGAGCATCGCATCCAGCGGCCCAAGCTCGAGGCAGTCGGTAAAGGTGGCGCTCCCGAGCAGCTCCCCGCGAAGGCGGTTGTTGGGCCACACGCCGTCCTGAAGACCCGCGACGACTACGAAGCGCCACTCGCGTCCGGCAGCACTTGCTGGGGTGAGGACCTCGACCGCCTCATCCGCCTGAGCTCTCGGCGCGAGGGTGTCCATCGGGATCTCCTGCTCGACGAGGTAGTCGAGGAACTGTGCCGGCGAGGCACCGGGGAGACGGTCTACGTACCGCTCGGCCGTATGGAAGAGCGCCATGAGTGCATCGAGGTCACGATCGGCGCGGAGACCGACCGGGCCACCCCCGAGGGCGAGGGTGTACCAACGCTGCGAGAGCGCCGCGGCGTCCCACAGCGCCCAGAGCACCGTCTCCGCCGTGGCGCCTGCCTCCGCCGCTGCGGCTCGTCCCCGCTCGAGCATCCGTGCAATCCGTCGAGCAGCCTGCCCCTCAACACCGAGCTCATCGAGGGATCCAGGCGCCTCCAGCGCTTCGACCAGAAGCGCATCGCTCGCGCGACCGCCGCCCGAGGAAAGCTCGAGCTGCCGAAGCGATTGGCGCAGACGGCGCAGCTCGAGGGCGGAGGCTCCCCCGATCCGGGATCCGAGGAGCTCGACCGCCGTTTCAGCCGTGAGTTCGGCCGGGTCAAGCACCACTCGGTAGGCGGTCAGGAGCGGGCGGACCGCCGCCTCGTCCCGCACCGCCGTTTCGGCCACCGGGACTTTAACGGGAATGCCTTGCGTGGCAAGGAAGCGCTGAACTTGGGCCAGCTTTGCTCCGGACCGCACCATGACTGCCATCTCCCCATAGCCCACACCGCCAAGCAGCCGGGCGTCCTGGATCCTGTGGGCGAGGTAGCGGAGCTCGTGGAGCGCGGACGGCAGCACGTGAGACTCGACGTCGCTCGCCGGTTCGAGGAGCGATACGTGGTCGAGGTGACGGGCAGCTTGTCCTCCAGGGACCGCGGAGATTCGCGTCGCAACGTTCTGCCAGGCCGCTGCAACCGTGGGAGTGAGCCGATGCGAAGTGCTGAGGGCAACTTCCGTGACGCCCCCCAGGAGATCTCGCAGCTTCGGCACAAGGTCCGGCCGCGCTCCACGAAAACCTTGGACGACGACGTCGGGCGCTGCGGCGGCGATGACGTCTCTCCCGCTGCCGAGCACCGCAAGGAGTTCGAGGACCGCCGGATTCGACTCTTGGACGTCATCGATGACGAGCAGGCAGAGCCGTCTGCGTTCGGCGTCTAGCAGATCGGGGTCGTCGAGCAGGATCTGTCGTGCCGACGTAATGATGCCCGCAGGATCGAAGGCTTCCGGCATACGAAGTTCCAGCACGTCCCGGTACTCGCGATAGAGCTCCGCCGCGGCCTCCCACTCGGGGCGCCCGACCCGACGACCCAGTTCGGCGAGCTCGCCCGCCGTCGTCCCGTACTCGGTGACCCTGTCGAACAGCTCGCGAACCTCTTGCCTAAAGCCCCGAGTCGCAAGGGCGCCCTGAACCGACCTCGGCCAGCGCGGTCCGCTTCCCATGGCCCGGTGCCCTTCGAGAAGCTCCTTGACAATCAGGTCCTGCTCGGCGCCCGAAAGCAGCCGAGGGGGCCTGGGCAGCCAGTCCAAGCGGCCCTCGGCACGTGCACGACGAATCAGGTCGAAAGCATAGGACTGCCATGTGCGGGCAGGAGGCGCGCTGAGGCTTCGATTGAGCCGCGCCGTGAAGCCATCGCGCAAGCGGGCAGAGGCCGCTCGCGACGGCGCGAGGAGCAGAACCTGCGCTGGATCGACCCCGTCCCTCTCGACCCGGGCCACCGCCGCCTCGACGAGGATTCGGCTCTTCCCTGTCCCAGGAGCTCCCCATAGGAGAACCGGTCCCGACCCCTGACGCAGGTCCAGAACCGCCTGCTGATCGTGGGACGGTGACCACGCACCAGACTCGGCCGGGCTCAGAGGCGGGAGAAGACGCAACGTCATGGAAGGAGTCCACCATTCGGGTCCGACATTCTTGTTGCCCTCCCATGCACGCGCTCCCACAGCTCTTCGGCGACTGCATCCACCAAGTCCAGTTCGCCGTCGTCCGGGGCCCACCGCGCACGCTGCATGTCGACCCGCCACCCCGCTCGCCCTGCTACGCCGCGGAGGGGTGTTGACTCCTCCACGTAATGGCCGAGAGCTTCCACCTCGTGGCCTTCCGGCGCGCCACCGTTGGCCCTGATAACGCGCCACCATGCAACCTGGGCGCCGAAGTGGGACATGACGCTCCCAACTTGACGTGGGCCGCCCGCCCCCAAGAGCTCCGCGACATCGCCATAGGCGAGGACAGAGCCTGGCGGAACGAGTTCGACGACGGCAAGCACCGCCTCCACAAACTCGTCCCGCATGCTTCCCAGCCTAGGTGCTCGGCGTGCCTGAACCGGGAATGTCGGACCCTCCCGTTAGCGTGTGGGGCATGACGTGGAAGAGCAGATCACGGGCGGCTTTCGACCTCGAGACAACGGGGCGCAACGCCCGCGCGGCGCGGATCGTCACAGCCAGCATCGTCGTGCTCGGGCCGGATGGGGCCGTGGAGTCGGCGCACGAGTGGCTCGCCGATCCCGGCATCGAGATCCCCGCCGAGGCCGCCCAGGTGCACGGTGTCACAACAGAACGCGCCCGGGCCGAAGGACGGCCGGCGGCGGAAGTCGTGGCCGAAATCTCCGCCGTGCTTCAGGCGCTGTTCGACGACGACGTACCCGTCGTCGCGTTCAATGCGGTCTACGACTTCACGGTCATGGCCGCCGAGTGTGCCCGCCATGGCTTGCCGCAGCTGACTCGCTTCCCGGTCCTCGATCCATACGTCATCAACAAGCAGGTCGAGCGCTATCGGAAGGGCAAGCGAACACTCGGAGCCCTCTGCCAACAGTATGGAGTCGTGCTCGACGATGCCCACACGTCAGCGGCGGACGCGCTCGCCGCGGTACAGCTGCTGGACGCAATGGCCCTCAAGTTTCCCGAACTCGACAAGCCGGCGGCCGCACTGCACCGCAGCCAAGTGGACTGGTCACTCGCCCAAGCGGCCGATTTCGAGGCCTACCTCCGCCGGACGAAACCGGCCGCCGTCGTCGAGGGTGACTGGCCGGTGCTGGCGCCCGTGGACGCATCGCGAAGCGGGTTCTAGCCGCGCTCCTCGACCCAAGGGCTTGCAGACGGACCTGGCCTTGTCCGGCTTCTGAGACTGATCTCACACCGCTATTTCGCTTCAACTCGCAGCACCAGCACCTGCAACTATTCAGGCAGCAGAGCGATGCCGTTGGCCTATGTGCTCGCCCCGCTGAGTTGACCGAATATCCTTCGCCCAAAGTGCCATTGTTGCGGAACAAGTTTCGAAAAAGAATGTTTCACAGCCTCTGCACATAATGGTATGCAGCTCTGACGCGCCCGTGACCCTGCTATAGACGGCGTTCCGCGCGTCCTGCATTCCCCTACGAAAGCGAAGGCCCATGAAGTTCAAGGCCCCTAAGTGGCTCGCGGCCGCCCCCATGGCGGCAGTACTTGCCCTGACGCTCGCCGCCTGCGGTGGCGGGACGAGCGCGTCCAGCTCGCCCACCGATGCCCTCAAGGGCTCGGACCAGCAGTCCACGGACAAGTACACGACTGCCTCGGTGACGCCCCTCGACAAGATCGACACGTCGAAGCTCGGCCTCATCACTCCCGGCGTGATCAAGGTCGGCACGCTCTCGGACGCGCCGCCGAACATCTTCATCGACGACAAGGGCAACTTCACGGGCTACGACAACGAGCTTCTCAAGGCGATGGCCGCAAAGCTCGGGCTCAAGGTCGAATTCGCGTCGACGAAGTTCCAGAGCCTGCTCGCCCAGGTCGCGAACAAGCAGTTCGACATGGGCTCGTCCTCGATCTCCACCACGGATGCCCGCCGGCAGACGGTGGGCTTCACGAATGGCTACGACTTCGGCTACATGGCGATCGTCACGAAGCAGGGCGCCACGGTCAAGTCCTTCGACGACCTCAAGCAGGGCGTCCGCATCGGCGTGGTTCAGGGCACGGTCCAGGACGACTTCGTGACCAACACCCTCAAGCTCGATCCGGTTCGCTTCCCGGACTACAACACGGTCTACGCGAACGTGAAGAGTGGCCAGATTGACGCCTGGGTGGCTCCCTCCCAGCAGGCTGAGGGCGCGGTCAAGCCGGGCGACGGGACGACCATCGCCCAGAAGAAGGTCAACACGCAGAACTTCACGGCCTACGCGGTCGCGAAGGACAACCAGCCGCTCATCGACGCGCTCAACTCGGCGCTCGATGCTGTGATCGCCGACGGCACGTGGTCCAAGCTCACGGCCCAGTGGTACCCGGACCGCCCGACGCTCAAGGAGCAGACTCCTGACGGCTGGAAGCCGGGCAGCAAGGCCGTCCAGGTACCAGCGGCCAAGTAGAGGACGGGCGCCACATGGATCTGACTAAGCTCGGCGAGACCTTCTTCGACTGGAAGGTCATCGGCGATGTCCTCCCTACGATGTTCACGGTCGGCCTGCTGAACACGCTCGTGCTCGCGGTCGTCTCCGCGATCATCGGCTGCTTCATCGGCATGGTGCTCGCGCTCATGGGCATCTCGCGCAATCCTGTGGCGCGGTGGGCCGCCCGGGTGTACACGGACGTGTTCCGTGGGCTCCCGGCGGTCCTCACCATCCTCGCGATCGGCTTGGGCTTCGGCCCGATCTTCCGGCAGCTCACAGGGATCACGAGTCCCTACCCGATGGGCATCGCCGCGTTGTCCCTCATGTCCTCCGCCTACATCGGCGAGATCTTCCGCTCGGGAATCCAGAGCGTCGACAAGGGGCAGCTCGAGGCGTCCCGAGCGCTTGGATTCGGCTACGGCCCTTCCATGCGCATGATCGTCGTCCCGCAGGGCATCCGCCGCGTGCTTCCTGCCCTTGTGAACCAGCTCATCGCACTAATCAAGGACTCCTCGCTCGTCTTCACCCTCGGGCTGACGTCGGGCGAACGCGAGCTCTTCCAGATCGGCCAGGATACGGCCGCCAACACGGGGAATCTCTCGCCGTACGTTGCCGCCGCGCTCTTCTACCTCGCAATGACCATCCCGTTGACGCACTTCGTGAACTGGTTCGACCGCCGCCTTCGGACGGGCAAGCCCCAGAAGGCAGAACCGGACGAGCTCGCGGCGCCGATCGGCAAGGGGGCAGCACATGTCTGAATCGCACTTTGCATCTGGCTCCCTCGAGGCGAAGGGCATCCACCTCTCGTTCGGATCGAACCACGTCTTGCGTGGCATTGACCTGCGAGTCGAGAAGGGCCGTACAGCCTCGGTGATCGGCCCTTCGGGTTCGGGCAAGTCGACACTCCTGCGCGTCATGAACCGGCTCATCGAGCCGGACGAGGGGGATATCCTCCTCGACGGCAATTCGGTGCTCAGGGAGAACCCGGACGAGCTGCGCCGGCGGATCGGCATGGTCTTCCAGCAATTCAACCTGTTCCCGCACAAGACCGTGGTTGAGAATGTCTCCTTCGCGCTCCGGAAGCTGCGCAAGCTGCCGAAGGACCAGGCGAGGTCCGAGGCTCTCGCACAGCTCGACCTGGTGGGCCTCAAGCACAAGGCAGACGCCCGGCCGGGCAACCTCTCGGGTGGCCAGCAGCAGCGAGTGGCTATCGCGCGTGCGCTCGCCATGAAGCCCGAGGTCATGTTCTTCGACGAAGCCACCTCCGCGCTCGACCCCGAGCTTGTGAAGGGCGTCCTCGCACTCATGGCCGATCTTGCGAAGGGCGGCATGACCATGGTGGTCGTGACTCACGAGATGGGCTTCTCGCGGAACGTCTCGGACACCGTCACCTTCATGGACCGTGGGGTCGTCGTCGAAACGGGCGCCCCGGAGCAGGTCTTCGATTCGCCGCGCACGGACAGGCTCCAGCGCTTCCTGAGCGACGTTCTCTGACGTTTCGTTCCCTACGACGCTTGGCCTGGCGAGGTCGGTCCTCTTCAAGGGCGACGGCGGCACTCCCCGTGAGTGCCGCCGTCGCCCGTTTCCGCGCCCATTTCGGTGCCACTACAGCGGCAGTCCCCCGGCGCCCTTCAGATCCCGCATGACGATTGTCGACGTGAGCTTCGCCAGGCCCGGCAGGGCCGCGAGGCGTTCGTCGTAGAGCTTCTGGTACCCGGGCAGGTCCTCGGCAACGCACTTGAGCAGGTAGTCGGGATCGCCGAACAGCCGGTATGCCTCGACCACCTGTGGCTCGGCGACGACAGCCTCCTCGAACGCCCGGATGGCCTCCCGTGAGGTTTCGCGAAGCGTCGCGAACACCATGGTGCCGAACCCGAGACCCACTTTCGCGGGGTCTACCTCGGCGTGGTAGCCACGGATGACGCCGCTCGACTCGAGGTCCTTGAGCCTTCTGTGGCAGGGCGCGAGGGTCAACCCGACTTCGGAGGCCAGAGCCGTAGCCGTCATTCGACCATCACTCTGCAGCACCCGCAAGATATTTCGATCAATTCGGTCGATCATGAGAAGAATCTACCTCCTCACGCGCCTATCCCAGCGAGAAGAGGTGAGCACCTTTCAACGCAAAATTCCTAGTCTTGCGACATGGACTTCGCCCCCTTCCTCGGCTTCGCCGCAGTGTCCCTCACGCTCGCGCTCACGCCCGGCGCAGATTGGGCCTATACGATCGCGGCAGGGATCCGCGGAGGGTCTCCCGCACCGTCAGTTGCCGGGCTCTGCACGGGGTATCTGGGGCTCACCGCTGTCGTCGCCACTGGCCTCGGCGTGCTGCTCGCAGCACGGCCCGCGCTCGTCGCGTGGCTCTCGGTGGCCGGCGCGCTATACCTCCTGTGGCTCGGGGCGACGACGGCGCGCGGCTGGCGGGGGGCCGGTTACCATGCGAACGCGGCGGCCCTTCCAGCGGGCGGGGCGCTCGGCGACTTCCTCCGGGGCGCAGGAACGAGCGGAATCAATCCCAAGGCCCTCCTGCTCTACATGGCCGTCATGCCCCAATTCGTCCGGGCAGGTTCTCCCCTCCCCGTGCCGGTCCAGACGGCTGTGCTCGGGCTCATCCACGTGGTGATAACCGTCGTCGTCTACGCTCTCGTGGCTCTTGCGGCGCGGCGCCTCCTGCGGGCGGCGCCGCGGCGAGCCCAGATCGTCACACTCTCAAGCGGGGTCATCATGCTCGGCATCGGCGTCGCGCTGCTTGTCGAGCAGGTGCCCGTACTCTCAGGAGCGGCGTGACGTCTGGCCACGCGTGAAGCGAGATCTGGCCACTCGTCGGGGGGGACGAGTGGCCAGATCTTCTTGAGGGTGTGGTCAGTTGGCCGTGAGCGACGGGTCCGATTCGGCGGGCGAGTCGCCGTGGACGACGGCGTCGGCCGGCTTGGCTGCAGCGGCAGCCTTGGCAGCGGCAGGCAAGGCGTCGAAGATCCGCTGCATCGCGGCGTCGTCGTGCGCAGCAGAGAGGAACCATGCCTCGAAGACGCTCGGGGGCAGGTACACGCCGGACT
Source organism: Sinomonas humi (assembly GCF_000802235.1). Lineage (GTDB taxonomy): Bacteria > Actinomycetota > Actinomycetes > Actinomycetales > Micrococcaceae > Sinomonas > Sinomonas humi. Next base: position 163,682 of record NZ_JTDL01000140.1, on the reverse strand, counting down.
CGAGCATGGAGTGGAAGAACGGCCCGTAGCGGAAAGCCTCTTGGGCCTGGGCATCGGCATAGTTGTGGACCCCTCGTTCCGATGTCCCGAACGCAACCGAGAACAGGTTCCCGGCGCGCTGGATCGAGTGGTCCACGCCCTCGGCCGAGAGTGCCTCCGAGAGGGCTGCGGAGAGTTCAGCGGAACGGACATCGATGTGCGCGTAAACCGCGTCAGTGGCGAGCGAGAGCGTCGCGACACCAGCAGCCATGGCCACAGGATTCCCTGAGAGCGTTCCGGCTTGGTACACCGGGCCAAGGGGCGCGAGATAGTCCATCACTTCGGCGCGCCCGCCCAGGGCGGCAACGGGCATTCCGCCGCCGATCACCTTGCCGAAGGTGAACAGGTCAGGCGCCCACCCCTCCGCTTGGCCCGTGATGCCCCAGTAGCCGGCGGGACTCACGCGGAAGCCCGTGAGCACCTCGTCGACGATGAACAATGCACCGTGCTCTTGGGTGATCCGCCGGAGCCCGGCGTTGAAGCCCTCCCCCGGGGTCACGACGCCCATATTCGCGGGTGCAGACTCGGTGATGACGGCCGCAATCCGCGAACCGTGCTCGGCGAAGGCAGCCTCCACGGCGCCGAGGTCGTTGTACGGGAGCACGAGGGTCTCCGCGGCGGTCGCCGCCGTGACCCCAGCCGAACCTGGAAGGGCGAGCGTGGCGACGCCGGAGCCCGCCGAGGCGAGGAGGCCGTCGACGTGCCCGTGGTAGCAACCAGCGAACTTGACGACGAGGTCGCGCCCCGTGAAGCCTCTGGCGAGCCGGATCGCCGTCATCGTCGCCTCGGTGCCGGTCGAAACCATCCGGAGCCGTTCGACCGCGGGCACCCGGCCGATGACGAGTTCCGCGAGCGCCGCCTCATCCGGGGTCGATGCGCCGAAGGAGAGGCCGCGGTCGACGGCGGTGTGCACCGCGGCGAGAACCTCCGGGACTGCGTGTCCCAACAGGGCGGGGCCCCACGAGCATACGAGGTCTGCGTACTCCCGCCCGTCGGCGTCGGTGACGTACGCGCCCTTTGCGGACACGATGAAGCGCGGCGTCCCGCCCACCGAACCGAAGGCGCGAACGGGAGAGTTCACTCCTCCCGGCATGAGCGAGCGGGCGCGGTTGTAGAGGTCCTCGGAGGTGGTCATGGGCTCCATTCTTCCATCCGCCGCGCCCGGCGAGCTCACGCGAGCATGTCGGCAACCAACGGCGCGACCTTGGTCCCCAAGAGTTCGATGCTCTTCATCATCACGCTGTGCGGGAGGGTGCCATTGGAATACTTGAGATCGAAGCGCTCGGTTCCGAGAACCCTGTGGGTCTCGGCGATCTTGCGCGCAACGGTCTCGGGAGAGCCCACGTAGAGCGCGCCCGCCCGTGAGGCCTGCGCGTTGAATTCGGTCCGGCTGCCCGGGCCCCAGCCGCGTTCCACGCCCAGCCGGTTCCGCATGGCGAGCCAGTGTGGGAAGAGCTCCTCGCGGGCCTGCTCGTCTGTGTCTGCGATGTGCCCTGGCGAGTGCGTAGCGAGCTGGGTGTACGGCTTGCCGAACTTCTCGAGCGAGCGCTTGTAGAGGTCCACGAAGGGCGCAAACCGCGCTGGCTCGCCGCCGATGATTGCGAAGCTCACGGGATAGCCGTAGTGCGCCGCCCGCGCGACCGATTGCGGGGTTCCCCCGACTCCGATCCACGTGTCGAGGAGCCCCTCTTCAAGGTGGGGATAGGCCGTGAGCCCCGAGATCGGGCCGCGCGTGCGTCCCTCCCAGTGAATGGGCTTCTGCGAGCGGACGCGGTCGAACAGTTCGAGCTTCTCCTCGAAGAGCACCTCGTAGTCGTCGAGGTCGAAGCCGAAGAGCGGAAACGACTCGATGAAGGAGCCGCGCCCGAGGATGACTTCGGCGCGGCCGTGCGAGACGGCGTCGAGCGTCGAGAACCTTTGGAACACGCGGACAGGATCGTCGGAGGAGAGCACCGTCACGGCGGACGCGAGCCGGATCGTCTGGGTCTGCGCTGCGACGGCGGCGAGGAGAACCTCGGGCGCCGAAACAGCGAAATCCTTCCGGTGGTGCTCGCCGACCCCGAACGCGTGGAGGCCCACCTGGTCCGCGAGCTTCCCCTCCTCGACGACGTCCCGGATCACCTGTGCGTGAGGCTTCGGCTCCCCGTCGGGCCCCAGGCCGACGTCGCCGAACGTGTTGACGCCGATAAGGACCGAGGATTCCTGTTCGCTAGTTTCATGCATACGCATATAAACCGCCCCCTCCGCGGGATCATTCCCTCGCAGGCGTATGCGCTACCCCTCGCGCAACCACCGCGCGATCTCAGGCGCCCAGTACGTCAACACCATGTTGGCACCTGCGCGCCGGATCCCGAGCACGGACTCGAGGATTGACGCCTTGCGATCAATCCAGCCGTTCGCCGCGGCGGCCTCGATCATGGCGTACTCGCCCGAGATCTGGTAGGCCGCGACGGGCACGGGGCTCATGGCCGCGACATCAGCAAGGATGTCCAGATAGCTCATCGCAGGCTTGACCATGATCATGTCTGCGCCCTCCTCGAGGTCGAGCTCGACCTCGAGGATCGCCTCGCGGCGGTTGGCGGCGTCCATCTGGTAGGTCCGGCGATCGCCCTTGAGCTGCGAATCGACAGCCTCTCGGAAGGGGCCGTAGAACGCCGAGGCGTACTTGGCTGCGTAGGCGACGATCGAAACGTCCTGATGCCCTGCGGCGTCGAGCGCTTGGCGGATGACGGCGACCTGGCCGTCCATCATGCCGCTCGGCCCGAGCACATGGGCGCCGGCCTCGGCCTGGGCGACGGCCATCTGCGCGTAGATCTCGAGCGTCGCGTCGTTGTCGACCCGGCCCTGGTCATCGAGCACTCCGCAATGGCCGTGATCTGTGAACTCGTCGAGGCACACATCGCTCATGACGACGAGCTCGTCACCGACCTCGGCGCGCACGCTGCGGATGGCCGCGTTGAGCACCCCTTCCGGATCGACAGATGCCGAGCCAGACGGGTCGCGCTCTTCCGGAACGCCGAAGAGCATGATGCCGCCCAGACCGAGCTCGGCCGCCTCGACCGCAGCGCGCTTGAGCGTATCGGTCGAATGCTGGACGACGCCGGGCATGGACTGCAGCGGGACAGGTTCGGTGATGCCCTCGCGAATGAACGCGGGAAGGATGAGTTCGGCGGGGTGCAGCCGGGTCTCGGCGACAAGCCGGCGCAGCGCCGGGGTCTGGCGCAAGCGGCGGGGGCGTTGGTGGGGGAAGCTCATTGATTGTCCTTCCGGTGCTGCTGGGATAGTGCGTGAATGGCCGCGTCCACGATCCCCGCGGGGGTCGGCTTCGGAGCGGTGGCGGCGACCACGTGCCCGAGCGAGCGCAGTTCCTCTGCCGTCGGCTGCCCGATGGCGATCAGGGATGTGCTCCCGAGGGGGCGCAGGGTCTCGTCGATCCGGCGAGCGGCGCTGGGCGATGCGGCCACGACGGCGTCGATGGCGCCCGAAGCTAGCTGTGCGCAGGCTTCGTGAGGTGAGAGTACGACGGCGCCCGCCGGCTCCGTGCCTACGGCGAGCTCCGCAGTGAGGCGGCGCCGTGGGTCTGCTGGATAGTCGACGGTGCGGTAGGCCGTCACGGTGTCGACGGCCCAGCCTCTGGCGGCGAGGCCATCCGCGAGTGTCGAGGCGGCGAGGTCGCTCTGTGGCAACAACACGCGGACCGCGCCCGCGCCGTCGGACCCGGCCGCCCCGCCGTCGTCGGCATACGCCCATTCCCCGAGGAGGCCCTCGGCCGACTGGCGGCCTTCAGGCGCAAGGTCGACCCGCAGCCCCTCAGCCTCGAGGACTCTCCGCGAAGAGGGGCCGACCGTGGCGACCCTGACGCCCTCCGGCACGAGGTCCGCCAGCCGGAGCCCCTCTTCGAACGAGTAGCCCTTGAGGGCCCGCACGGTCGTGATGCTGCTGACCACGAGCCAGGCGTACTCCCCTGCCTGAAGCCGGGCCAACGCCTGAGCGAGCTCGTCGCGATCGGACGCACGCTCGAAGTCGATGAGAGGCAGGAGCAGCGGTTCGGCACCCGCCTCCGCGAGCGCTGAGGCCATCGCGCCCGCACGATCGGGGCTGCGGGTGAGGAGGATCCGCCGTCCGCCAAGCCCGCCCCCACGCCCCGATGAAGAGGACATACTCAGGCGCCCAGCTCCGCGAACTCCGCGACACCGCGGGCCAACAGTTCCTCCGCCAGTTCGATGCCGAGCAGGTGCGCGCCCACGTCGGTCAGGCCGTCGGTCGCCTTGTTCAGCCGGACGCTCTGCTTGCCATCAGGCGAGCACACGACCGCGTCGAGGTACAGCAGGCTCCCCTTGCGGCGCGCGAGCGCTCCGACCGGCGCGGCACAGCCCGCCTCGAGCCTCGCGAGCAGGGCTCGCTCCGCGCTCACTGCGAGGCGCGTGTCGGCGTCGTCAATCGCGGCAAGTGCTTGGGCGAGCACCCCCTGCACGGCGTCCGGAACTGGGACGCCGTTTTCGCGCGCGGGGGCGTCGTCGAAGCGGCATTCGACAGCGAGGGCGCCCTGCCCTGGGGCGGGCAGCATGACGTCGGGCTCGAAGTACTCGCTCACGACGTCGGTGCGCGCCAAGCGTGTGAGGCCTGCGGCGGCGAGGACGACGGCGTCGAGGTCGCCTGGGGCGTCAGGTGCGTTTCCGGGCAGGCCCGGAACGCGGCCCAGCCTCGTGTCGACGTTCCCGCGGATGTCGAGTACCTCGAGATCGGGCCGAGCGGCCCGGAGCTGGGCGGCGCGGCGGGGAGAGCCCGTGCCGACCTTCGCGCCCTCGGGAAGCTGAGCCAGAGTGAGGCCGTCTCGGGCGCACAGCACATCGCGCACATCCGCCCTAGCCGGAATCGCGCCGATCGCGAGGCCGGGCGTCCCGCCCGTCGGGAGATCTTTGAGCGAATGGATCGCAACGTCGCAGCGGTCGGCGAGAAGCGCCTCGCGAAGCGCAGCCACGAACACTCCTGTCCCGCCCAACTGGGCGAGGGAGCCGGTGCGGACATCGCCCTCGGTCTTGATGCGGACGAGTTCGGTCTCGAACCCGCCTACCGCAGAGAGCAGCTCGGCGGTCTGCTGCGTCTGGGTGAGCGCAAGCGCGCTTCCGCGCGTGCCAATGCGTACGGACATGGTCAGTGACCTGCTCCCAGCTCAACCCCTGCTTCCGCTATCACTGGCTTCGCTCCCCGGAAGTTCTCGCAGCACCCCGGGCGGCACACGTCGTACCAAGGGCCGAGATCGGTTACATGCGGACGGTCGGCAACGGTGTCCTCTGACGTCCGCTCCCGGATGAGGTCGACGAGCCCGGCGACGAACTTGCCATGAACCCCTGGGGTAGGGACACGCACGGCTTGGACGCCGAGCTTCTCGCACGTCTCGAGCGCCTCGGTATCGAGGTCCCACGCGACTTCCATGTGATCGCTCACGAAGCCGAGCGGCACGATGACGACGCCCTTGACCGCCGGGCCTCCGCCCTCGCCGGTGGCGATCGACTCGAGGTGATCGTTGATGTCCGGTTCGAGCCAGGGAACATGCGGAGCCCCCGAGCGCGACTGGTATACGAGATCCCAGGCGACGTTCGGAGCGACTGCGGCCATGACAGCGCGCGCGTTCGCGAGATGCTGCGCAACGTACGCGGATCCACCCTCGAACTCGCGCGGCTCACTGCCGGAGCGGCCGGCAGCCTCCGCGTCACGCGTCGGAATGGAGTGGGTCGCAAAGAGCACTCGGATCTCGCTATCGCGGGAGCCATCAACGGCACCCAGCGCCTCGCGCACCTGGGCGAGGCCCGCCGTCGTGCCCTCGACGAATGGCTCGACGAACCCTGGGTGGTCGAAGTACTGCCGGACCTTGTCGACCTCAAGGCGGCCGGCAAGCCCGGTCTCGGTGAGGGCGACGCCGATGTCCTCGCGGTACTGGCGGCAGCTCGAGTAGCAAGAGTAGGCGCTCGTCGTGATCATGAGGACGCGGCGGTGGCCGTCGTCGTACATCTTCTGAAGCGTCTCGGGGATGTACGGATCCCAGTTGCGGTTGCCCCAGTAGACGGGGAGCTCGATGCCGCGCGCATCGAGCTCGGCCTCGAGCGCCGCCTTGAGCTCGCGGTTCTGGCCGTTGATGGGGCTCACGCCGCCGAAAGCGCGATAGTGGTGGCTGACTTCTTCGAGGCGCTCGTCAGGGATCCCGCGGCCTCGGGTCACGTTGCGCAGGAAGGGGATGACGTCCTCCTGGCCCTCCGGCCCGCCGAATGAGGCGAGGAGGACGGCGTCGTAGGCCTTCGGCTCCATCCGCCCGGCCTCGGTGACCGGGTTGATCGAAGTGCTGATCTGCAGCGACTCGGCGGCGCCGGCGACAGGCGCCGTCACGCGAGGACCTCGGCGACCTCGGCGGCGGAAATCCGCCGGCCCGTGTGGAACGGAACCTCTTCACGCACGTGGTTGCGCGCGTCCGTGTAGCGCAGGTGGCGCATCATGTCGACGAGGTCGACCAGTTCGGGAGCCTCGAGCGCGAGGATCCATTCCCAGTCGCCGAGGGCGAAGGCTGAGACCGTGTTGGAGATGACCTGGGGGAAGTCGCGGCCGAGCATGCCGTGGTCGCGCAGCATCCGCGAGCGCTCCTCGGCGGGAAGGAGGTACCACTCGTAGGAGCGTACGAAGGGGTAGACGGTGAGCCATGTGCTCGGCTCGACCCCGCGGGAGAAGGCCGGAGTGTGGCTCTTCGCGAATTCGGCCTCGCGGTGGACGCCCATCGCGTTCCAGGTCTGCTCGGTTCCCGCGAACAGCTCGCTGCGACGGATGTCACGGACGGCCTGCTGAAGGTCCTCGGGCTTGGCCCCATGGACCCACACCATGATGTCCGCGCCTGCACGGAGGCCGGAGACATCATAGAGCCCGCGTACGGTCACACCCTTCTCGCCGAGGCGAGCCACGAGGGCCTCGAAGTCGGAGACGGCGCTCGCCGCGGGAGCTGCACTGCCTGATACCCGGCCGAAGACGGCCCAAAGGGTGAAGAACAGCCATTCGGGAGCCTCGGCGCTGAGGCCACCCTCAGGCGCAGTTTTGGTGACAGATTCGTCGAAAGTGTGGCTCATGGCTTCCAGTGTGCTCCTTCGTAGACGGCAAATCGAATTCAAAACTACTTCTACAGGCTGTAGAGCGGTAGAAAGAGATCAAAGTCACACGGAACGGTCCGCAAGCTCGCTGGCCTGCTTGCGGGCGTCCGGCACAACGGATGCCAGCCCGTTCCCCGCGGCCCACCCGCCCACGACGGCGAGCCCCGGCTGGGCGGCGACGAGCCGGCGGATCTCTCCGACCCGTTCGCGGTGGCCCACTGTTGCGAACGGCAGGGCACCCTCCCAGCGCACAACGTCCCAGCCCAACACATCCTCTGGCACGACGGGTACGGTCAACAGGATTGAAGCGTCGGCGAGCGCGGCCCGGAACAGCTCGTCGTCGGTTTCGGGACTGTCGTCGGGAGGCCTTCCGCTCTCCTCGGCCCGCCCGTACGACAGCCGCACGACGTGCGTGCCCGGGCCGGCCTGCTCCGCGAGCCAAGGCCATTTCGCAGTTGCGTGCGTGAGCGCCTTCGCCTGGAGGCCGGGCGACTGCGGCGCGACGAGCACGCCTGTGCCCCGCGGCCGGGCGTCCAGCTCGGGCTTGTCCAGAACGAGCGTCACGAGCTTCACCTCGGGACCTGGAACAGGCTCGTGGCCCGCGAGCTCTGGAACGGCGTCCGAGAGCAGCTCGACCGCCGCAGGCCCTCCGAGCGCGACGACGACGAGCTCTGCATCGAACGTCTGCGTCGCGCCCTCGCCCACGGCGGTCTGCACACGCCAGCCCTCGCCCGAGCGGTCGAGGCGCTCGGCGCGCTGCCCGCTCAGCAGCGTGACGCCGTCGTCCGCCAATCGTTTCACGAGCGCCACGACAAGGCGGTTCATGCCTCCCCGGATGCCTGCGACGGCAGAACCCGCCTTCGCCCCAGCCCGAGCCGCGCTGCGCTCGCGCTGGACCGCAACCGCCGCGGCGAGCGAGCCTTGCTCGGACATGAGGGCGCGAAGCCCTGGCGCCACCATGTCGATGTCGAGAAGTTCGGGGTCGGCCGAATGCACGCCTCCCACGACGGGCGCGACGAGCCGCTCGAGGACCCGCTTGCCCATGCGGGCACGGACGACGGCGGCGACACTCGCCTGGTCTGTCGGTGGCCGGGTGGGCAGATAGCGGTCGAGCGAGGCCCTGAACGATCCCCACCAGCCCAGAGCCGAGCGCACCTCGGGGTCCCAAGGACTTGACGGAATGCCGAGGATGCCCGCCTTCGGCAGCTCCTCCGCCCTGTCAGGCAGCTGAACCCACGCACCCGAAGGATGGGGCGCTACGATCTCGCCCGCCAAGCCGAGATCGCTCAGCAGGCTCTTCACGCCGTCAGTCCGAGTGGCGAAGGATTCCGCGCCACTGTCGAGCGTGAGCCCTGCGACCTCGTGGCTCCCCACGCAGCCGCCCCACCGATCGGTCGCCTCGAGGACCGTCACCTCGATGCCCCGGCCACGCAGTTCCAGGGCAGCGCAGAGACCGGAGACTCCCCCGCCGACTACGACGGCGCGGGCAGCGCGCTCCCCGCCCCCCGCGCCCTGCTGTGGTTCCATGTCTCGCCTAGATGGAGTGGATGAGCTCGACGAGGCGGGTCAGAACGCCTGGGTCGGTCTCGGGGGGCACGCCGTGGCCGAGGTTGAGGACGTGGCCCGGAGCAGACGCGCCCTGGCGCACGATCTCGCGCACATGCGCCTCTAGGACGTTCCACGGCGCGGCGAGAAGCGCTGGGTCGATGTTGCCCTGGAGGACGACGCGCCCGCCCAAACGGCGGTTGGCCTCCTGGATCGGAAGGCGGTAGTCGACGCCCACTGCATCGACTCCAACCTCGTACATCGCCCCAAGGAGCTCCGAGGTGCCGGTTCCGAAATGCACGAGGGGCGCGCCCAGGTCCCGTACGTGGTCCAGGGCCCGGGACGAGTACGGGGCCGCGCTCCGGCGGTAATCCTCAAGTCCGAGCGAGCCGGCCCACGAGTCGAAGAGCTGGCCAGCAGAGGCACCCGCTTCGATCTGGGCCCTGAGGAACCGGCCGGACGCATCCGCGGTCCACTCCATGAGCGTCTGCCAGGTCGAGGGATCACCGTGCATCATCGTCCGTGGCCCCAGATGGTCGCGGGACGGACGGCCCTCGATCATGTAGGCCGCGACGGTGAAGGGAGCGCCCGCGAAGCCGATGAGCGGGGTGGTGCCGAGCTCCTCGACTGTCAGGCGGACGGCCTCCCGGATGGGGGCGAAGACCGAGTCGTCGAGGCGCGGAAGGGCGGCGACGTCCTCTGGGGTGCGGATGGGGCGCTCGAGCACCGGCCCGACTCCTGGCGCAATGTCCACGCCGATCCCAGCAAGCTTGAGGGGGATCACGATGTCCGAGAAGAAGATGCCGGCGTCGACGCCGTGCCGGCGCACGGGCTGGACCGTGATCTCCGCTGCGAGCTCGGGCTTGAGGCACGCCTCGAGCATGCCGACGCCCTCGCGCGCAGCGCGGTATTCGGGCAACGAACGGCCGGCCTGGCGCATGAACCACACTGGGCGATTGCTAGGGCGCGCTCCCCGATATGCGGTGATGAGGGGAGACTGCGCCGTCCGGCCGTCCTTGAGGGGGTGGTCAGGGCTGAGGGTCATAGGCCGATTCTCTCAGAGGGGGCAAGGGCTCATGCTGACGATGTGTCACAAGTGCGTCGCCGAGATCACGCTCAAGGTGGCGTGTTCTACACCGGATCGAAAAGCTATGATGGTCGGGCTGTGGTTGTTTTCTCGATGGTGGCGACTCACGCCGATCTGAATCTTGAAACCGTTGCCCTCTTGAGCAACGGCGCTTCGACCGTGGCCTCATCAGCCTCCGAGTCCCCGGCCGTCTCAGGCGCCGTCGTCCTCTCGACGTGCAACCGCTACGAGATCTACGCCGAGGCTCCCGCGCCTGAAGACCTCGAAGCGGCGCGCTCGGCCGTCGTCGCCGAGATCAGCCAGCGGAGCGGGTTGCCCAGCCCCACGGTCTCGGATATCTTCCGCACCAAGGACGGGGCCGACGTCGCCCGTCACCTTTTCGCGGTGAGCTCGGGGCTGGACTCGGCCGTCGTCGGAGAACGCGAGATCGCGGGCCAGGTCCGGCGCGCGCTCATTTCCGCCCAGCAGGAAGGAACGGCGAGCCCCTCGCTCGTCCGCCTGTTCCAAGCGGCCTCCCGCACCGCGAAGGAGGTCGGCACGCAGACGGCGCTCGGCAGCCGCGGCCTCTCCATCGTGTCGGTCGCCCTCGACCTCGCGACCGATCTCGCCGAAGAGCGCGACTGGTCGGGCAAGCGCGCGGTCCTTTTCGGAACGGGCGCCTACGCCGGTGCGACTATGGCCTTGCTCCGCGAGCGCGGCTGCACGCACGTCGAGGTGTTCTCCTCGTCGGGTCGAGCCGAGGAGTTCGCCGCGGCGCGCGGCGGCATTGCCGTGACGACGGAGCAGCTTCCCGACGCAATCGCCCGCGCGGACGTGCTCATCGGATGCAGCGGTTCCACGACTCCCATGGAAGCAGTTGAGCTTGCTGCCATCCGCTCGGACTCGCCTCACCAGCTCATCGTGATCGACCTCGCTCTGACCCACGACTTCGATCCCGCCGTGGGGTCGCTCGAGAACGTCGAACTCGTGACCCTCGAGTCCGTGCGCCTTGCAGCCCCTCAGGAGCAGGCAGAGGCGCTCGGCGAGGCGAGCAGGATTGTCGACGCCGCCGCGAGGGACTTCGAGTCGCAGCGCCAAGCGCGTCAGGCCGACGCCGCGATCGTAGCGCTGCGCCGCCACACCATGGCCGTTCTCGACGCCGAGATCGAGAAGGTGCGTGCTCGGCACGGTTGCACGGCCGCAGCCGAAGAAGTCGAGTTCGCGATGCGCCGCATGGTCAAGCAGCTCCTCCATACACCCACCGTCCGCGCGCGCGAGCTGGCAGCGCAGGGCCGCGAAGCCGAATACCTTGCCGCGCTCGACGCCCTTTACGGGATCAGCATCGAGCTGCCCTCGGTCGTCGCCGAATCACTCGGCGACGACCGAGACGGCCAGCGGGATCGCGACGGCCAGGGTGCCGAGGATTGCCCGGTCGACCACTCGCAGGCGGGCTGACAGCAAGCGGATCGCCGGCCGACGGGCGCGTCGGTATGGGCGTACTCGGCGTCGACCTGCCCCACCCGGCCCGGCCGAGCTGCTCAGTAGGTCGGCTTGTCCGGCTCCACATCACGGACCCAGGCGAGGACTCCGCCCTCGAGGTGGCGCGCCGTACCGAATCCCGCATCTCGCGCGGCCGCGAGGACGTTCGCAGAACGCACTCCGGACTTGCAGTGGAAGACAATCTGCTTGTCCTTCGGGAGTTCCCCCCAGGCTTCGCCTGAGAGAAGGCGCCCCTGAGGGATGAGGCGCGCACCGGGAATGCTCACCATCGCATACTCCCCCGGTTCCCGGACGTCGATGAGTTCAAAATCCGCGAGGCCGGCATCCCGGGCGGCGAGCATCTCGGCCAGCTCAGCCGCCGTGACCGAACCCGCGGCCGGGGTCGGCGCGGCCGGGGCGAGACCGCAGAAGGCCTCGTAGTCCGTGAGCTCGGTGATGGGCTGCCCCTCCGGGTCCTTCGCGACGCGGAGCTCGCGCCACGCCGCGTGCAGGGCGTCGTAGAGCTGGACGCGCCCCAGCAGGGTGCGGCCGACGCCGGCGATCAGCTTGACTGCCTCCGTCACCATTGAGGCGCCGATGGTCGCGCACAGCATCCCGTAGACGCCGCCCTCGCCGCAGGATGGAACCGACCCCGCGGGTGGAGCTTCTGGATAGAGGTCGCGGTACGTTGGCCCGTACTTCTCCCAGAACACGCTCACCTGACCGTCGAAACGGAAGATCGAGCCCCATACGTACGGTTTGCCGAGGATCGCCGCGGCATCGTTCACGAGGTAGCGCGTCGCGAAATTGTCCGTGCCATCGAGGATGAGGTCGTAGTCTGCGAAGATCTCGAGGGCGTTCGAGGCGTCGAGGTAAACCTCGTGGAGGCGCACGTCGACGAGGGGGTTGAGCTCGCGCACTGCGTCCCTTGCCGAATGCGCCTTCGGGCGCCCGACGTCCGAGACGCCGTGGATGACCTGCCGCTGCAGGTTGCTGAGCTCGACCGCGTCGTCGTCAACGATCCCGAGCGTTCCGACTCCCGCTGCGGCGAGGTACAGGAGCGCGGGTGAGCCGAGTCCACCGGCGCCAATCACGAGGACCTTCGCGTTCTTGAGCCGACGCTGACCGATGTCCCCGATCTCGGGGATGATGACGTGCCGCGAGTAGCGCTGGACCTCTTCCGGAGTGAGCGGCGGCGCTGGCTCCACGAGCGGCGGGAGCGTGAGCTGATCGGAGGTCAGGGACATGCCTCCAGCCTATGCCCGAACGCGTGGCGGATGCGTGGGCGAGGCAACTCGCGGGTAAAGTGAATCCGTAGCTTGTGCGTGAGAGAAAGGTGGGGCTGTGAGCACCGAGCCTCGCGCGGCATCGATGCGGTCACCGCGCCTCCCAAGGGATGAGCGGAGGGCGCAGCTCCTCAGCGCAGCCCTCGAAGTCTTCGCAGCCAATGGCTACCACGGCGCGGCCATGGATGACATCGCCGAGACCGCTCAGGTCTCCAAGCCCGTGCTGTACCAGCATTTCCCCTCCAAACGCGATCTGTATCTCGCCCTTCTGGACAGCCACCTCGCGGCGCTGACTGAGCTCATGAGATCTGCACTCGCCTCGACGAACGACAACCGCGAGCGCGTCCGCGCCGTCATGCGCACCTATTACGAGTTCATCGCGAAGGACGACAAGGCGCACCGCCTCGTCTTCGAATCCGATCTCGTCAACGACCCCGACGTGGCCTCCCGGCTCGAGACGTTCAACCGCGGCTTCGCCGACGCCATCGCGCGCGTCATCGCGACAGACACCAAGCTGCCTCTGGTCGAAGCGCAGCTCCTCGGCCGCGGACTGGCCGGGATGGCCCAGGTGAGCGCCCGATACTGGCTCGAAACCTCCCGAGATCTCGACCTCAACGTCGCGAGCGATCTCGTTTCGCGTTTGGCTTGGCGCGGAATCTCTCGATTCCCCAAAGAGGCCTAAGGTACGTATAGAAGACCGGCGGGCTGAGGCCTGGACGGCGCATTCATGTTTTGACTGAGCAAAAGGGAGACCACGTGGAAATCAAGATCGGCATCCAGAACGTCGGCCGTGAGATCGTGCTCGAGTCCACCCAGGACGCAGACGCGGTGGCGAAGCTCGTGGCAGAGGCGATCTCGGGGCAGACCGAGCTCCGGCTCCAGGACGAGAAGGGACGCCAGGTCATCGTTCCTGCGAAGGTCATCGGCTACGTAGAGCTCGGAGCCCAGGAGCAGCGCCGCGTGGGCTTCGGCGCCCTCTGACGCAAGTGGAGACTGTCTGGTCGCTCGTCATCGACGTGATCGTGACGGGCGGCATCGGTTTTGCGCTGTGGGCGGCCGACCGGCGGCACGGCAAGTACGGGATCATGCTGCCCGTGGCGCTCGGCGTCGTCATCGCGTGTTTGGCCTGGATCGTCCTGGTCGCCGGCGGGACGGGCTACCTCACAGGCCTCACATGGATGCCGTGGGTCATTCCCATGGCGCTCGGCATCGTGGTCTCGTTCGCAGTGACGAAGCTCGTGGAGCGTCGCCGCGAGAAGCGCGACGTCGCCGACCTCACCCGCGTTCTCAGGGGCTGACTCGTGCCGTCGCCTCCGCAGGGCCCCTCCGCAGGGCCTGCGGAGGCGACGGCACGGTTTCAGAGGGCCACTGCCTCCGAGTTCAGAGGAACTGCGCGCGGCCTTCCATGGGGCTCGACGCGAGCGCATGCTCACGGCGCGGGATGCGCCCCGCCTGAGCAGCGAGGCGACCCGCCGCGACGGCGTGACGGAATGCTGTCGCCATCCGGACAGGGTCCTGCGCGCGGGTCACCGCGGTTGCGAGGAGGACGCCGTCGCAGCCCAGCTCCATTGCGAGCGACGCGTCGGAGGCAGTCCCGATCCCTGCATCGAGCACGACCGGCACCTCCGCCCGGGCCACGATGAGCTCGATGTTGTGCGGGTTGAGGATGCCAAGTCCGGTGCCAATCGGCGCGCCCAACGGCATGACGGCAACGGCACCGAGCTGCTCGAGGCGGCGGGCCAGGGCGGGATCGTCGTTCGTGTACGCAAAGACCTTGAACCCCCGGCCCACGAGCTGCTCTGTCGCGTCTGCCAGCTCAATGGGGTCCGGCAGGAGCGTCGTCTCGTCGGCGATCACCTCGAGCTTGACCCAATCCGTCTCGAGGGCCTCGCGGGCGAGCTCAGCGGTCAGGACCGCGTCGTGTGCCGTGAAGCAGCCGGCGGTGTTCGGGAGGACACGAATCCCCTTGTCGACGAGGAGCTGGAACAGCGAACCCTGCTCGGCCGGGGAGAACCGCCGCATGGCGACGGTCGTGAGCTCCGTCCCCGAGGCCTCAAGGGCGTCGCCGAGGCCGTCGAGGCTCGGTGCCCCGCCCGTCCCCATGATGAGGCGCGAACCGAGTGCCACGCCGTCGACCACGAACGGGTCGTCGGCGAGGAGCGGTTCCCGTGTGGCCTCTGCCGTATTGATGGATGTTCCCATGTCAGCCTCCTTGCATGGCTGTGACGAGCTCGACGGCGTCTCCCGCCGCGAGAGAGGTGGCGGCCCAGCGGGCGCGGGGCACCACCTCCGAGTTGAGGGCGACGGCGACGCCGAGCCGACCACCGTCGGCAGGGCGGCCGTCGGGGCCGAGCGAGCGCCCGGTCGTTGCGGCGACGAGGTCGAGGATGCTCGATCCCTCGGTCAGATCCCGACGCTCGCCGTTGACGGTGAGCGCAAGCGTTGGTGAAGCGTTCATGCGGTCCTTCCTGAGGCTGCAGAATCCCGTTGGGCCTGGTCCATGAACCGATCGGGCCGGAACGCCGCCCAGCGTTCCTCGGTCGCGCCGTCGAGGATTTCACGGCAGACACGCGCGGCCACCGGCGTCAGGAGCACCCCGTGCCGGAAGAAGCCCGTGGCGACGATGAGACCCGGGATGTCGCCGCCGTCGTCCGTCGGTGCCCCCTCGGATGGCTTACCCGCCCACCGTGCCGCGACGCGGCCCAACAGGGGGGCGTTGTCCGGGGTGCCGGGCCTCGCGCGGGCCGTCATCTCGTAGAGCTCGAGCTCCGCGACTGCCGGCACGAGCGCCTGCGCGTCCCTCAGCAGTTCGTACACCCCGCCTGCCGAGACGCCGTCGGAACCGTCCTCGCGTTGGGTCGCGCCGATCACGACCGTCCCGTCCTCGCGCGGAACGAGATAGACGGGCTTGCCCCGCACGAGCCCTCGGACCGTCGCGGTGAGGAGTGGACGGAGGTGCGGAGGAACCCGGAGCCGGAGGATGTCGCCGTGGACCGGCCGAAGCGGAAGCGGGACGGGCACGCCTTCAAGGGAACGGGCTTCGAGGCCATTCGCCACGACTGTCTCCGCCGCGCGAAGCTCCCGGCCGTCGGCCAGGCGTACGCCGACAACGCGGCCCCCTTCCCACAGGAGGCCCCGCGCCCGCTCGCGAACGACCCGCTCCTCGCCGAGGCGGGAAAGCAGCGCTGACAGGAGTCGGCGGGGATCCACCTGATGGTCGGCGGCAATTTCGAAGGCACCGGAGATCGCGGGAGCCAGGAGCGGCTCGAGGCGGCGAGCCTCACGGACCGAGAGTGAGCGGACTTCGAGGCCGTAATGCTCCTGCACTGTACGGAGGTCGGCGAGCGCCTGACGGTCCGCGGCGTCGGCGGCGATGCAGAGCGTTGGGGTCCGGAGGTATCCGGCTTCCGCGGCGAGCGGGCTTGCGAACTCGGGCCAGTACTGGGCGGAGGCAATCATCAGGCCGAGGAGTTCTTCCTCCTGATAGTGGTACTCGCTCACCGCGGCCAGCATTCCCGCGGCGGCGAAGCTTGCCCCTGAGCCTGGGGCGGGATCGACGACGACGACGTGCCGCCCCGAGCGTGCTGCCTCCCAGGCGATCCCGAGGCCCACGACTCCGCCGCCGATGACGGCGACGTCCGCCATGCGGGCGTCGCCCCGGTACTCTTCCACGAAATCCTCGTCCTTCCCTACGCCGGTACAAGCCGGATCAGGTTCTTACGGTCGGCTCAAGCCCTCTCAGCCCGGCTGGCGCCGCCTGCCCTGGGCAGGTCGTCACACGCGGGCTCCCGCAGTCGTGAGGTCTAGTCTAGTTCCATGCTTCTGACCGACGCCCAGCTTTACGTGTGCACCGACGCCCGGAGGGACCGCGGGGACTTCGCGTCCTTCATCGACGCGGCGTTGTCTGGGGGCGTCGACATCATTCAACTTCGCGACAAGCAGATCGAGGCGGCCGAAGAGCTCGAACTGCTCGAGGTTCTCAAGGAGGCGGCCGAGCGCCACGGGAAGCTGTGGGCCGTCAACGACCGCGCGGACATCGCTCTCCTCTCGGGCGCGCCTGTGTTCCACGTGGGGCAGCGCGACCTTCCCCTCGCTGCCGCACGTCGCGTTGTCGGGGACGGCGTTGCAGTCGGCCTGTCGACGCACGCACCCGAGCAGGTCGACGCGGCCCTCGCCGTGGCGGCGCGCGGCGCAACGCCCGACGACGGCCCCGCCCTTGCCTACTTCTGCACCGGCCCCCTGTGGGCCACCCCCACTAAGCCGGGCCGAAAGCCTGTCGGTCTCGGGCTCGTCGAATACGCGGCAGAGCGGAGCGCAGAGGCACTGGCGGAGGGCCGCCCGACGCTGCCGTGGTTCGCGATCGGCGGGATCGACCACAGCAACGTCCACGAGGTCGTCGATGCCGGGGCGAGCCGCGTCGTCGTCGTGCGCGCCATCACCGAAGCCGACGATCCCGCGGACGCCGCCGCCCGGCTCAAGGGCCAGCTGCCGGCCCTCGCGACCAGCGCGGCAACCGCGTGACCGTCGTCGCCTACCAAGGCGAGCCTGGCGCGAACTCGCACATGGCCGCCCTCGAGGCTTTCCCGGACGCTGAAGCCCTTCCGTGCGCGACGTTCGAGGACGCGTTCGCCGCGGTCGACGGCGGCGAGGCACAGTTTGCGATGATCCCGATCGACAACACGGTGGCCGGTCGCGTCGCGGACATCCACCTGCTGCTTCCCACGACGGCGCTGCAGATTGTCGGCGAGCACTTCCTGCGCATCCGGTTCAGCCTCATGGGCGTCGAAGGATCGACGATCGAGGGGGCGCGCGAGGTGCACAGCCACGTCCACGCGCTGGCGCAGTGCCGCGGATTCATCCGCACGCACGGACTCACTCCCGTCGTCGCCGGGGACACCGCGGGCTCCGCGCGCGAAGTGGCTGAATGGGGTGATCCGACGAAGCTCTCGATCGCTCCTCCCCTCGCAGCCCAGCGCTACGGCTTGGAGGTCCTCGCGTCCGACATCGAAGACCACAAGCACAACACCACGCGCTTCGTGATCCTCGCTCCCCCGCGCGAGTTTCCCCAGGTCGGCGACGGCCCGTTCGTGACGAGCTTTGTCTTCCGGGTGAAGAACATCCCGGCGGCGCTGTACAAAGCACTCGGCGGCTTCGCGACGAACGGCGTCAACATGACGCGGCTCGAGAGCTACATGGTGAACGGGAAGTTCGCCGCCACGATGTTCATGGTGGACGTCGAGGGCCACCCTGACGAGCCCCCGCTCGCGCGTGCCCTCGAAGAGCTCGCGTTCTTCTCGACCGAGCTTCGCCTCCTCGGGGTCTTCCCCGCGCATCCGCGGCGGTTCGGCCAGACGGCCTGACCCAGAGCGTTCTGTCCGCTCGCGGCGTGGGGGTCTAGGCTGGCGCTCGTGGGCTATCAAAACATCAGCCCGAAGGCGCGGCCGGCCACGGCCCCCGGCGGCCGGCCCAGCGGCGCGGCGCTCGAGGCGGCCTTCGCCGCGCTCCGCGAGGAGTTCCAGCTCGCTTCCGAGTATCCCCCGGCTGCCTTGGCAGACGCCGAGGCGGCGATCGCATCGCTCGAACTTCCCTCCCCCGATCAGACTCACATCGAGTTCGTCACGATCGATCCTCCGGGATCCACGGACCTCGACCAGGCGATTCATATCGAGCGGGACGGCGCGGGTTACCGGGTGCGCTACGCCATCGCCGACGTGCCCGCTTTCGTTCGGCCCGACGGGGAGCTCGACGCCGAAACGCGGCGCCGCGGCCAGACCATCTACGCCCCGGATGAGAAGGTTCCCCTCCACCCGCACGACATCACCGACGATGCAGGAAGCCTCCTCGCCAACTCGGTCCGGGGGGCATTCGTGTGGGACTTCCGCCTCAATGCGAAAGGGGAGATGACCGGCGTCGGACTTCAGCGCGCCCGGGTTCGCAGCCGCGCGCGGCTCGCCTATGCCGAGGTGCAGCAGCAGATCGATGCGGGGAGCGCCACCGATTCCCTCATGCTCCTCAAGGAGGTGGGCCTCAAGAGGGTCGAGCTGGAGCGTCAGCGGGGCGGCGCGAGCCTCAACCTGCCCGAGCAGGACATCGTGCCGACGGACGACGGCGGCTACCGGATCGAGGCTTCCTCCGCGCGTCCCGTCGAGGACTGGAACGCGCAGATCTCGCTCATGACCGGGATGGCCGCTGCCAAGCTCATGATGGACGGCGGGATCGGGATCCTGAGGACGATGCCGCCTCCCGATGAGAAGTCCCTGCGCCACTTCCGCCGCCAGACCCAGGCCCTTGGCCGAGAGTGGGACCCGAGCGTCCCGTACGGCGAGTATCTGAGGACGCTTGACGCCTCGGATCCGTGCCAGCTCGCAATCCTCCATGCCGCTGCGGCCCTTTTCCGCGGGGCGGCCTACACCCCTTTCGACGGCAGCGTGCCCGAGCATCACGTGCAGGCGGCCATTGCTGCGCCGTACGCTCACACGACTGCACCCTTGCGCCGTCTCGTCGACCGCTTCGTGCTCGTGCTCTGCGAGGCGCTGGCGAACGAGGGCGAGGTCCCCGGATGGGTGCGCGATGCGTTGCCCGCGCTGCCCAGCATCATGGCGGCGTCGGACCTTCGAGCAGCCCAGGTCGAGCGGGCCTCCCTCGACCTCGTAGAGGCCGCGCTCCTCGTGCACCGCGTGGGCCAGACGTTCGACGCCGTCGTCGTCTCAGGCTCGAAGCCGTCGCCGACGAACGGCGCGGCGCCAAGCAACGGCGCGGCGCCAAGCAACGGCGCGGCGGCAAGCAACGGCGCGGCGGCAAGCAACGGCGCAGCGGCAAGCAACGGCGCAGCGGCAAGCAACGGCGCGGTGCCGAGGAACGGCACGGCGGCCGATGGCGGCCCGGCTAACGGGGGCGCGGCCAACGGGAATGGCCGCCCGGACCAGCCGCTGGACCGCATCGCGAGTTCGCAGAACGGGACGCGTCCCGCGGGTGTCGCGAAACCGTTCGGCACGGTCCAGCTCGCGGATCCGCCGGTCACGGCGCGCTGTGAGGGCGATATGGAATCCGGAACGACGATTCGCGTTCGCCTCGTGACCGCGGACATCCAGAAGCGGTTGGTCCTGTTCGAGCGCGTGTAATCCGTCCACCTGCCCGGCCGACCCCCTACCCCAACCCATCTCCGCCGGTTCCCCGCCCTTCCGCCGCCCAGAACCCCCACCTTTCCGGCCGACCCCCTACCCCGACCCATCTCCGCCGGTTCCCCGCTGAGGCTGCGGGAAGAACTGTGTCGGTTGTTCTCCACATACGCGGCTAACCGGAGGATTCACAGTCTTCCAATGCGCGAGAGTGACGTTCATGAAACCTCTCGATCTCTCCCGCCTCGGGCCCCGGCCCCAATTTGCCGAAGGGCTCTGCACTTCTCGAGAACTCGCTCTCCTTGGCTTTGGTGATCGCTCAGTACCGGACCTCGTGGCGGATGGCGTGATCATTCGGCTCCGGCGTGGCTGCTACGGACTCGCCTCCCCCAAGTACCCCGACTGCACCGTTCCGCACCGTGAACGCCTTGAACGGCTCCGGCACATTCGGGCTCACGCTTTGGAACGTGCTTCAACTGGAGCAAGCCTGAACTTCAGCTACTCGGGTGTGAGTGCCGCTGCACTCCTCGGAATGAGCCTTTGGACAGCGGAACGGCGAATTCACCTCGTGCAGCCGTTCAAGTCTTCGTCGAGGGACCATGCCAGGGACGTCGTCAAGGCATACAGGCCGAACGTCCCCACCCAATCGGTCGAAGGGCTCCCTTGTACTTCGCCCTCAGAGACAGTTGTCGACTGCCTCCGGATCCTCCCCCGTGAGCCGGCCATGATCGTGTGTGAGTCGGCGCTCGCGCAGGGCTTGGTCGACGGAGACTCACTCCTCGCCGCTGTCCAGAGAGCCCGTTATCGGAGGGGCGTTGAGGCCGCACGCGCAGTGGTCGCCGCCGCGAGCCGGCTCTCCGAATCCCCAGGGGAAACGAGAACTCTCCTTGTGCTTCGATCCCTGCCCCTGCCTGCGCCGGTTCAGCAGTTCGGCGTCCAAGTCGGGGCTCATACCTATCGTCTCGATTTCGCATGGCCTGACCTGCGGGTCGGTCTCGAATTCGACGGCCTCGTGAAATACACCGGCGCTATCCCCACATCCGAAATACTCAAGCGCGAGCGAGAGCGTGAGAACGCCCTTGTGGACGACGGGTGGGTGATCGTCCGCATCACCTGGTCTGATCTTGCTCACCCCTTGCGCATTCAAGCCATGCTCGAGCGGGCGTTCGAGCGCGCGCGCCGATACCGCGCGGCTTGATGCGCTTTCTTCGTCCCGCTGCGGGGTGAACCGGCGGAAATCGGTCGAGGAAGGGGGTCAGCCGGATCGGAGCCGGCCACACCCGGCGGAACCTCGGCGGACCGGCGGCAATCAGTCGGGGAAGGGCGGGCCATCGCAAGTCCCACTCGCTCGGTCAACACGCGTGTCGTAGGCCACGATTCTCGGAATTGCAACCCCCCACGGTATCCTTGGAATGTTATTGGATGCCCGGTCGTATATCCGCGATCTGCTTTTTACCCTGCTGGCCACTGGCGCCGGCGCCCTGATAGCCCGCGATCGGCTTCCACTGGATGGCTGCTGCGCGGCTGCTCCGAACGCCTCCGGGCGAGGCGAGGCTCTCTGCCCCTCGTCCCCGGTTCGTCCGTCGAGCGGCTCGACCAGGCCCAGATGGAGAGGGACATCACCCCTTGAACGAAGTCCACACACACGAAGTCCTCTTGGACGATTCGGGCGCCGAGGTGCTCGAAACCGAGGAGACCATCACCAACGACGCCCCCGTCCGGCAGGAAGCTCAGAAGACCTTCAGCGACTACGGCGTCCTCCCGGAGATCGCCCAGTCGCTCGCCGACGCCGGAATCCTTCACCCGTTCCCGATCCAGTCGATGACGCTCGGCGTCGCCCTCAGCGGGCACGACATCATCGGCCAGGCGAAGACCGGCACCGGCAAGACGCTCGGGTTCGGCATCCCGAGCCTTCAGCGCACCGTCTCCCCGGACAGCCCCGACTACGCGAAGCTGCCCGTTCCCGGCGCACCGCAGGCCCTCATCGTCGTCCCGACACGCGAGCTGGCCGTGCAGGTTTCGCAGGATCTGAGGACCGCCGCGAAGCGCACCAATCTGCGCATCGAGGTCATCTACGGCGGGCGCGCCTACGAGCCGCAGATCGAGTCGCTTCAGCGCGGCGTCGACGTCGTCGTGGGCACGCCGGGTCGCCTCATCGATCTGCATCGCCAACGGCACCTCAGCCTCAAGAACGTGCGCGTCGTCGTGCTGGACGAGGCCGACGAAATGCTCGACCTCGGCTTCCTGCCCGACGTGGAGACGCTGCTCGGCGCCGTGCCAGCGGTCCGCCAGACGCTCCTCTTCTCGGCGACCATGCCCGGCCCCGTCGTCGCGATGGCCCGTCGCTACATGTCCCGGCCGACCCACATCCGAGCAGCTGACCCGGACGACGACTCCATCACGAAGAAGGACATCCGGCAGGTCATCTACCGCGCCCACCAACTCGACAAGGACGAGGTCGTGGCCCGCATCCTCCAGGCCGAGGGCCGCGGCCGGACCATCATCTTCACCAAGACGAAGCGGACTGCTGCGAAGCTCGCAGAGGAACTTGTGGACCGGGGCTTCGCTGCCGCGGCCCTGCACGGCGACCTCGGGCAGGGCGCGCGCGAACAGGCCCTCCGCGCATTCCGCAACAACAAGGTCGACGTCCTGGTTGCGACAGACGTAGCCGCTCGCGGCATCGACGTCGAAGACGTCACCCACGTCATCAACTTCCAGTGCCCTGAGGACGAGAAGGCCTACTTGCACCGCGTCGGCCGCACCGGCCGTGCCGGCCACAAGGGCACCGCAGTGACGTTCGTCGACTGGGAGGATGTCCCTCGCTGGTCGCTCATCAACAAGGCTCTGGGGCTCGACGTCGCCGAGCCGGTCGAGACGTACTCGTCGTCTCCCCACCTCTTCACCGACCTCGACATTCCGGAGGGCACGAAGGGGCGCCTGCCCCGGCACAAGCGTGTTCTTGAGGGAGTCGAAGGCGAGGAGCTCGAGGACCTCGGTGGTCCTGCCAAGAAGTCACGCCGCCGCAGCGGCAAGGGCCGTGAGCGCGAGCATGGCGAGAAGCGCGAACGGCGCGAGCCCGCAGCGCGCAACGAAGGCGATCGCGAGGCGAACGCTGAGCGCAGCGACGGCGAGGGCAAGCGCGGCCACGGCCGCGGGCGCTCTGACCGCCAGTCGCGAGGTGAGGGCCGTCCGCGCCGACGCCGCACGGTGAACAGCGAGGAGACTGCGTCCGCCGAAGGTGTCCCCACTCAGGGGAAGGGCCGGGGCGCGAAGGCTGGCGAGACCGAACAGAATCCCGCCGCCACGGCCGCCGCCGTGTTCCTGCAAGGAGACACCGAGGAAGGCGTCGATCGCGGCATGCGGGCCGCACGGCGTCGTCGTTCGCGGACCCGCCGCGTCGAAGGCGAGGTCGTCAGCCGCTCGCAGGCCGAGTAGGGCTCGGGACAGCGTGTCGGTGAGCCCCTTGAGTCCGGGCGGCGGGTGGCGCCCGGACGGCCCCGACCTCGTCGTCGAGGCAGACAACGCGGAGTACCTCCCGTCCCTGCCCGACGGCGGGTTCACGATGGTCTACATCGACCCGCCGTTCAACACCGGCCGGGCACAGCGCCGTCAGTCGCTCACGACGGTTCGCAGCTCGGAGGGGGACCGAGTCGGCTTCGGGGGCCAGCGCTACGAGACGATCAAGGGCGCCCTCCACCGGTACGACGATGCGTTCGGGGACTACTGGACCTTCCTCGAACCGCGCCTTCTCGAGGCCTGGCGGCTCCTCTCCCCCGAAGGCACGCTCTACCTGCACCTGGACTACCGCGAGGTGCACTACGCGAAGGTCATGCTCGACGCTGTCTTCGGGCGCGAGTGCTTCCTCAACGAGATCGTGTGGGCCTATGACTTCGGCGCCCGCGCCCGGCGGCGTTGGCCGACGAAGCACGACACGATCCTCGTGTACGTGAAGGATCCCGCGATGTACCACTTCGACAGCGCGGAAGTGGACCGCGAGCCGTACATGGCGCCCGGGCTCGTAACACCCGAGAAGCGTGAACTCGGCAAGCTTCCGACCGACGTCTGGTGGCACACCATCGTCTCCCCCACGGGACGCGAGAAGACCGGGTACCCGACCCAGAAGCCACTCGGTCTCGTACGCCGCATGGTGGCCGCGAGTTCCCGCCCCGGCGACTGGGTGCTCGACTTCTTCGCCGGCTCAGGCACGCTCGGCGCGGCGGCCCACGAGCTCGGCCGGCGTTTCGTGTGCGTCGACTCGAACCCTCAAGCCGTCGACATCATGGCCGCGCGGCTCCCGTCAGCCGAGATTGTGCGGGCGGAGGCGCGTCCGGCCTGAGCCCCGCGGCCTGCCGCGCGCTCACACCCGAACGACGACGGCGCCCCGCGCCTGCCGTTCGATCTCCGCGAGCACTTCGGCCGACGTCGTGTTCTCTCCGAGCCGGTTGACCTTGCCGAGCCCGTGGTAGTCCGAGGATCCGGTCACAAACAGCCCGTTCCGCTCGGCAAGCTCGAACAGAAAGGGTCGCCGGGCCTCGGGGTTGTCCCGGTGGTAGACCTCAAGCCCCGCGAGGCCGGCATCGATCATGTCGTGGTACGTCGCCTCGCCGACAATGCGCCCTCGCGCCTCCGCTACGGGGTGCGCGAAGACCGGGACCCCGCCCGCGGAGCGGACGAGTTCGACGGCGAGCGCCGGCTCGGGAGCGTAATGCTGTACGAAATACCTCGAGCGCGACGAGAGGATGGTCGCGAAGGCCTCGGAGCGATCCTCGACGATCCCCGCAGCAACGAGCGCGTCGGCAATGTGGGGTCGGCCGACCGTTGCGCCTGGCGCGACGTGGTGCGTGACGTCGTCCCACGAGAGCGGGTAGTCCTCGGCAAGCAGCGAAACCATATGCTCCGCGCGGCTGAGCCTGGCGTCCTTGGCCTTCGTGATCTCCTCAAGGAGTCCCTCATGGCGCGGATCATGAAGGTAGCTCAGAACGTGGACGCTGATCCCCTCAGGCGTTCGGCAGGAGACTTCCATGCCCGGCACGAGCGTGATCCCCAAGCTCAGGGCAGCCTCGGTGGCCTCGGCCCATCCACTCGTCGAATCGTGGTCCGTGATCGCGACGGCATCCAATCCCGCAGCACGCGCGGCCGCAACGAGCCCCGTAGGAGTGTCTGTCCCATCCGAGACGCTCGAGTGGGCATGCAAATCGATCCTCACGCGACCACGATAGCCTTCCCGGCCGCATCGCCCCGCCGAGCGAAGGGCTGGACTTGGCGGAGGCCGGTGGAAGAATGGCATGGTGATTGCTTCCGAATCCGCGGCCGGCGGTGGCTACAGCCCTCAACCCGGCGCCCAGTCCGAGCAGCAGACGGTCCAACCCCTCGAGGAACGCGTGAACAACCGCTCGCAAAGGCCCTCCTCGGACGCCTTCAAGAGCTTCATGGCCTCACAGTGGGCCCCTTCCGACCAGGAGCTCCCGCCCCTCGCCGAGGTCGCAGCGTTTGCCGCGCACCGTCGTCGTGCGATCTCCGACCGTTTCCCGGGCGAACGTCTCGTGATCCCCGCCGGACCGCCCAAGGTGCGATCGAACGATACCGACTACCGGTTCCGCCCCCATTCGGCATTCGCCCACCTCACGGGACTTGGCACCGACCACGAGCCCGATGCCGTGCTCGTCCTCGAGCCTGTCGAAGAGGGAACGGGCGACGACGGCGGTCACCACCTTGCGACGCTCTACTTCCGTCCGCTCGCAGGCCGCGACACCGAGCAGTTCTACGCAAACGCGCACACCGGCGAATTCTGGGTGGGCCCGCGGCCCACCCTGGCCGAGCTCAAAGCGCGTCTCGGCCTCGCTACTGCCCACCTCGACGAACTCGAGGTGGCTCTCACGAAGGGCGTCGGCGCACCGGAGGTCGGGGGCCTGTCCATCCGCCTCGTTCGCAAGGTCGACGAGAACCTTGACGCACTCATCGACACCGCTCGCTACAACACGGCTCAGGACCCCGACGCCCTCGACCTGAGCGAATTCGATGCGCTTGACGATCAGCTCAAGGAGGCCCTGTCCGAGCTTCGGCTCGAGAAGGACGAGTGGGAGGTCGAGCAGCTCAAGGCGGCTGTAGCCGCGACGGCTGCCGGATTCGAGGAGATCATCCGTGCCCTCCCGAGGGCCGTGGCCCACCATCGCGGGGAGCGGGTCATTGAGACGGCGTTCTTCGCCAAAGCCCGAGAAGAGGGCAACGACCTCGGTTACGACACCATCGCCGCCGCAGGCAATCACGCGACGATCCTTCACTGGATCACCAACAATGGCCCAGTGAAGGAAGGCGACCTGCTCCTCGTCGACGCGGGCGTCGAGGCCGAGTCGCTGTATACGGCTGACATCACTCGCACCGTTCCCGTGAACGGCAAGTTCAGCGAGACGCAGCGCCGCGTCTACCAGGCGGTGCTCGATGCCGCTGACGCGGCGTTTGCCGCAGCCCGCCCTGGGGTTCGCTTCCGCGAGATCCATGCTGCGGCGATGGAAGTCCTCGCGGCCCGTCTCGAAGGGTGGGGGATCCTGCCGGTGACCGCCGCTGAAGCCCTCTCGCCGGAGGGCCAGCAACACCGCCGATGGATGCCGCACGGCACGAGCCACCACCTCGGCCTCGACGTCCACGACTGCGCACAGGCCCGCGCGGAACTCTACCTCGACGGCGAACTCGCTCCTGGCATGGTCTTCACGATCGAACCGGGCCTGTACTTCAAGGAAGAGGACCTCGCCGTACCTGAGGAGTATCGCGGGATCGGCGTCCGGATCGAAGACGACATCCTCATGACTTCTGACGGACCCGTGAGTCTCACCTCGGCGCTCCCCCGCGAGGTCGACGATGTTGAAGCCTGGATGGCCCGCCTGCTCTGATCCCACCCCCGTATCCCCTCCCCCGGGGCGGGGCCATGTATCCTGCTCCTCGTGGCAATCCAGCGCCGGACCCCGGGCTCTCAGACTTCACTTCGTGAAGCCAACCGAGCGCGAATCATCGATGTCATCAAGAAGTACGGGGGCCTGACGCAGGTCGAACTGGCCGGTGCCACCGGCCTGTCTCCGGCCACCGTCTCGAACATCGTCAAGGAACTCTCCACATCCGGGGTGCTCCACACGACGCAGAGCATCCGCAGCGGCCGCCGCGCCCAGCGCGTGACGCTCGCCCACACCCTCGGACTCGTCGTGGGAGTGCACTTCTCGGCGCGCCACATGCGGATCGCACTCGCCGATGTCGCAAATACGGTTGTGACCGAGAACCACATGCCGCTCGCGAGGGACCATCGGGCCGACAACGAGCTCGATCGGGTTTCCCTGCTCCTGACCGACATGCTCGAATCGGTGGAGGCCTCGCGCGAGGAAGTGCTCGCCGTCGGCCTCGCACTCCCCGCGCCCTACGACCGCAGGACCGGCACCATCGCGCGGGGAGGCATCATGCGCGGATGGGACGGCGTCGAGATCGCGGACTCGCTCGCAAGACGCCTCCAGCGGCCCGTCTACGTGGACAACGCCGCGAATCTCGCTGCTCTCGCGGAAGCGCGGCACGGCGCTGCGCGCGGCAAGCGGAATGCCGTCACGCTCGAGATCGGGGACGGCATCGGGGCGGGCCTCCTGCTGAACGGGCAGCTGTTCCGCGGTGCGCATGGAGTGGCCGGGGAGTTCGGCCACTTCACCGTTCGCCAGAACGGTGCCCTCTGCCGTTGCGGCAACAGGGGGTGCCTCGAAACTGTTGCCTCCGGCCCGGCCATCATCGAAGTGCTGAGGGACCATCTGGGGAGCCTGAACCTCGGCGACGTGGTCGTCCAGGCGATGTCAGGGGACGCACGCTGCATCCGTGCCATCGCCGATGCGGGCAGGCACATCGGCCTCGCAGCGGCAAACCTCTGCAACCTCCTCGACCCCGAGAGGATCGTCGTCGGAGGCGAGCTCTCCCGCGCCGGCGAACTTCTGCTCGGCCCCTTGCGGCACGCCGTCGAGAGCTCGATCATCGTGGGCGAGGACCTCGTGCCGGACATCGTGCAGGCGCAGCTCGGGCTCCGGGCGGCGACGCTAGGAGCGATTGCCTATGCGGTCGACTGCATTGCCATCGACACTGACGTGGCGGCACCCGGAACTGTCGAAAGGGCATGATCAGGACTCGAACGAGCTCCTTGAGTTCAACTCTTGACGCCAAGGTTTCCTCCTGCGAAACTCAACGGAGCCGCCAAGGGAGGCGGTTGCGAATGGGAGGTTTTTTCAATGAAGATCGCCACCATGCGAGCGGTCGTCGCCTCGGCTGCGGTCCTGCTCACGGCCGTTTCCATGGCTGGATGTTCGAACGGAGCCAGCAGCGGCTCCTCGACCGCGAATGCCAGCAGTGCGAAGATCGGCCTGCTCCTGCCGGACTCGGTGACAGCCCGCTACGAGGCGGCTGACAAGCCCTTCTTCGAGTCAGAGATCAAGTCTCTGTGCGCCGGGTGCCAAGTCCTCTATTCGAACGCGAACGGCAGCGCGAGCACTCAGCAGCAGCAGGCGGAGTCACTCCTGACCCAGGGTGCGAAGGTGCTCGTCCTCGATCCGTTCGATGGCCAAGCGGCGGCGTCGATCGTGAATGAGGCGAAGGCGAAGAACGTCCCGGTGGTCTCCTACGACCGCCTGATCAACAGCCCCGACGTGAACTACTACGTCTCGTTCGACAATGAGAAGGTCGGCGAACTTCAGGGCAAGGCGCTCGTCGACAAGCTCAAGCAGGACAATGTCCCTGCCGGCAGCGGAATTCTTATGGTCGATGGCTCGCCGACCGACCCCAACGCTGCAATGTTCAAGAAGGGCGCCCACTCCGCGATCGACTCGAGCGGCTACAAGGTCCTCGCCGAGTACGACACACCGGGTTGGGATCCGGCGCAGGCCCAGAACTGGGTGGCCGGCCAGGTCACTCAGTTCGGCAGCAAGATCAAGGGTGTCTACGCGGCAAACGATGGCACCGGCGGCGGCGCGATCGCAGCGCTCAAGGCGGCCAACGTGTCCCCGATGCCACCCGTCACCGGCCAGGATGCTGAGCTCGCAGGCATCCAGCGGATCCTTTCCGGCGACCAGTACATGACGGTCTACAAGGCCATCAAGCCCGAAGCCGAGCGGGCTGCCCAGCTTGCCATCGACCTCGTCAACGGGAAGAAGCCCAATGGCGATACCACCGTCAACACCACGGGCGGCAACGCGATCCAGTCGTTCCTGCTGACTCCCGTCGCGGTGACCGCGACGAACATCGAGTCGACGGTCGTCAAGGACGGCTTCTATGGCTCCAATTCCGCGGCTCAGATCTGTACGAGCACGTACGCGGCTGCGTGCGCGAAGTACGGCATCAAGTAGGAGTTAGCCGGCGACGGGGCGGAGGGCCATTCCAGGCCCTCCGTCCCGTGCCGTCCGCTCCCACCCTTTCAGGTATCAGCACCAATTCTTCAGGTATCAGCACCAATTCAGACCAGCAGCTTCCGCTAAGACAGCGGCACCTGCAGAACCACCAGCTCAAAGGAGAACGCCGTGACGATGGACCCCGCCGTCGCCGAGCCCGAACCGGCGACGCGCCAACCCGTCCTCTCCCTCAGAGGCATCTCCAAGGGATTCGGCGCCGTCCAGGCCCTCACCGAAATCGACCTCGACGTGCACGCCGGTGAAGTAGTCGCCATTGTCGGCGACAACGGCGCTGGCAAGTCGACCCTCGTCAAGATCCTCGCAGGCGTCTACTCGCATGACACGGGAAGCGTGAGCTTCGACGGTCAGCCCGTCAGCATAGGGAGCCCCGCGGCGTCCCGGGAGCTCGGCATCGCTACCGTCTTCCAGGACCTCGCCCTCTGCGACAACCTCGACGTCGTCTCGAACCTCTTCCTCGGCCGCGAAATCACCAAGGGAACCTTGGACGAGGAGGAGATGGAGAAGCGCTCGTGGAGCCTGCTCCGCCAGCTTTCGGCGCGCATCCCGTCGGTGCGCATCGCGGTAGCGTCGCTGTCGGGCGGCCAACGGCAGACCGTGGCGATCGCTCGTTCCCTCATCGGCGAACCCCGCATCGTGATCCTCGACGAGCCGACGGCAGCACTCGGAGTCGCCCAGACAGCCGAAGTCCTCAATCTCATAGAGCGCCTCCGCGAACGGGGACTCGGGGTCATCCTGATCAGCCACAACATGGCCGACGTGCAAGCCGTGGCGGACCGCGTCGTCGTCCTCCGCCTCGGCAGGAACAACGGCAACTTCCGGGTCCCGGACGTCAGCTACGAAGAGATCATCTCCGCGATCACCGGAGCGACCGACAACGTCGTCACTCGCAGGGCGGAAGCACGCAACACCGAGAGGAACGCATCATGAGCAACACCGCCACGGCCGGAAGCGCGGCGGAGCGAGCAGCCGATCTCCAGGACGAACGGCTCTTCCACGGCGAGGGCCTGACCGGAGCCGTCGAGAGCTTCGTCAGGCGTGTACGCAGCGGAGACTTGGGCTCGCTCCCGGTCGTGATCGGCCTGATCGTGATCTGGGCCGTGTTCCAGATCCTGAACCCCGCGTTCCTCTCGGCCGACAACCTTGTGAACCTCAGCCTCCAGTGCGCGGCAATCGGGACAATCTCGATCGGCATAGTCCTCGTGCTGCTGCTCGGGGAGATCGACTTGTCGGTCGGCTCGGTGAGCGGCCTCTCCGCCGCCGTCCTGGGCGTCACGCTCACCCAGCTCCACTGGAACTCAGTGCTCGCTGTGGTCGCCGCGGTCCTCGCGGGAACCGTGGCCGGCATCGTCTACGGTCTCCTCTTCACCCGCTTCGGCGTTCCGAGCTTCGTCATCACCCTGGCTGGCCTGCTCGGCTTCCTGGGTCTGCAGCTGTGGGTTCTGGGGCCGAACAGCTCGATCAACATCCCGTTCAGCACGTGGCTCGTCACCTTCGCCCAGCAGATGTTCCTGCCGCCGTGGGCCGCCTACGCGCTTGCGGCAATCGCAGCAATCGGCCTGTTCTGGAGCGACTGGCGCAGATCACGACGACGTCGGGCCGCGGGGCTCTCGTCCGGATCCATGAGCGTCATGCTGGTCAAGTCCGTTCTGCTCCTCATCGCACTCGGAGTGAGCGTCTGGTACCTCGCAACCGACCGCGGGGTGGGCGCCATGTTCGTCTTCTTCGTGCTGCTCGTGGTGTTGATGAACTTCCTGCTCACACGTACGCGCTGGGGGCGCGCTGTCTTTGCCGTCGGCGGTTCCGTCGAAGCGGCACGCCGCGCCGGCATCAAGGTCAACCGCATCTACATCAGCGTCTTCGTCCTGTGCTCGACGTTCGCCGCGCTCGGCGGCCTTCTCGCGGCAGCCCGACTCGCATCCGTCGGTGCCTCGAGCGGCGGCACCGACACCAACCTCAACGCCATCGCAGCCGCCGTCATCGGCGGGACGAGCCTCTTCGGCGGGCGCGGCAGCGCATGGTCTGCCCTCCTCGGCATCCTGGTCATCCAGTCGATCTCGAGCGGCTTGACCCTGCTGAACCTCGACGCTTCGATCCGGTTCATGATCACGGGCGCGGTCCTGTTGCTGGCAGTCATCATTGACTCCCTCTCGCGCCGGTCGCGGGCGTCCCACGGCCAAGCGTAGAACCGGGAGCGGGCGCTCCAGCCAGGGAGGCCACACCCCAAAGGCATGTGGAAACTGAAGAGGAAGGGCGGTCTGCCACTTGGCAGACCGCCCTTCCTCATCCCTGTGGTGCGGGAAACACGTGCGCGTCAGCAGCTAGCGCTCGGGCGCGTCGTCGTCCTTGTGCTCCGGGGCCGTGGAGCCGCCATCGGACTCAGCGTGCCGCGGTGCGTGGCCCTCGTGCTCGGAGCTCCCGTGCTCGGATCCCTGGGGCTCCGGGCCCTGAGGTCGGTCCGGGTCGATCCGCACGCCGTACTGTGGGCGGCCATCCGGCAGATCCCGGTAGCCCGAGCCGGTTCGAGGCGGCTCAACCGGTTCCTGTTGCTCTGCCGGGCCCTCCTGCCCCGACTGAGACTGAGAGTTGACGCCGTACGGGTCGGACCAGCCCGAGGGCCGCTGTGGGCCCTGCTGGCTCGGGTCCTGCTGGCTTGGGCCCTGCTGGCTGGGATCCTGCCACTGCCCCGGCTGCTGGCCCCAGTCCTGATGGCCCTGATGCTGCCCCGGGCCGCCGTAGTGCGGTCCCTGCTCACCGTGCTGCTGCCACGGTTGGTGACCGCCCCACCCCTGCTGGCTCTGCCCCATCGGAAGCTGGTGAAGGAGCCGCCTCGCTTCGGCGGCGGCCTCGAAGGCCACGACGACGTCGTAGCTCGTCGGGACGACCTGGCTCGTTGACGTGAAATCTCGTTTGCCACGCTGCATCGCATACGTCACGATGCCGAACAGCATGAAGAACGCGGCACCCATGAGCACCGAGGTGATGATCGAGAAGTAGCCCGCGCCCGAGGAGAAGAACGAGAGCAGCACCCCGACGAAGAGGCCGAACCACATGCCGCTCAGGGCGCTGTTCAGCGCGACTCGCGGGTAGCTCAGGCGGCCCGTGACGCGTTCCACGAGCTTGAGGTCGTTGCCCACGATGGCGACGACCTCGACGGGGAACTGCTGATCCGCCAGGTAGTCGACCGCCTTCTGGGCATCGAGATAGGAGGTGTACGATCCGATCACGTCACCCTGCGGCAGGGACCGCGTCTGATCGATGTGGCCAGACGACCCGAAGATGTTCGACATGCCTTTATTCTTACCCGAGAAGCCGCTCTCGGCCTGTGTTTCCGCTCAGAGTGAGCAGCGACTTGCCTCTGGAGTAGCCTAGGGGCGTGAGTCCCATTCCCACCCGCGTGTTCGTCGCGCGGCTCCTCGGCCTCGACGTATTCGACCCTCTCGGCGACCGGGTGGGGCGGCTGCGGGACGTCGTCGTGATCGCCCGTGGGAAGCGCGAACCGCAGGCCGTGGGCGTAGTCGTCGAGGTTCCCGGCAAGCGGCGCGTCTTCGTCCCCATGACGCGGGTGACGTCGATGGACCAGTTCCAGGTCATCACGACCGGCCTCGTCAATCTCCGCCGGTTCGAGCAGCGCGGCGCCGAGATGCTCGTACTCGGAGACCTCTTCGACCACCGCGTGACCCTCGTGGACGATGGTGCCCAGGGCACGGTCGAGGATGTGGCCATGGACCAGCAACGCAACGGTGATTGGCTCGTGAGCAAGCTGTTCGTGCGGAGGGAGGCGCCCGGCCGCGGCTTGCGCGGGCTGCGGCGCGGCGAGACGGTGCTCGTGGACTGGGAGGACGCCCGGCTGGACACCCGGGGCGGGACGCGCGCGGCGACCCACTTCCTCGCAAGCCACGAGGACCTCCGCCCGGCGGACTTCGCTGACGCCATCCAGGAGATGAGCGACCAGCGGCGGTTCGAAGTCGTCTCGGAGCTGCAGGACGAACGTCTGGCCGACGTCCTCCAAGAGCTCCCGGAGGACGACCAGGTGGAGATTCTCTCCTCACTCGACAACGAGCGTGCGGCCGACGTCCTCGAAGAGATGGACCCCGACGACGCCGCCGACCTCCTCGCCGACCTCCCCGCGGACAAGGCCGAGGAGCTCCTCCAGCTCATGGAACCCGAAGAGGCCGACGACGTCCGCCGCCTCCTGCAGTACGACGAGGGCACAGCAGGCTCGATCATGACGCCGGTCCCGGTCGTGCTGCCTCCCGAGGCCACGGTCGCCGACGCCCTTGCGCACGTAAGGCGCGAGGAGCTGAGCCCTGCGCTCGCCTCGGCGGTCTTCATCTGCCGCCCGCCCCTCGAGACACCCACGGGCCGTTACCTCGGCACCGTCCACATCCAGCAGCTGCTTCGGAGCGCCCCTCCCGAGCAGCTCGGCTCGATCGTCGACAAGGGACTCGAACCCGTTTCCGACCTCGCGCCGGTCAACGACGTGGCCTACTCGATGGCGCAGTACAACCTGAACTCGCTCGCCGTGGTCAACGAGGACGGCCGACTCGTCGGCGCGGTCACCGTCGACGACCTCCTCGACCACCTCCTGCCGGATGACTGGCGCACGCACGACGACGATGCTCCGCCGCTGAGGAAGTTCGGAGGACGCTTTGGCTGATCCCCGCAAGCTGGTTCCCGGTCTAGACACCCCGCTCGAGACGCGGGCCCGGTTCCTCCCGGCCTTCGCCCCCAACCCCGATGCGTTCGGCCGCTTCGCCGAGCGCTTCGCGCGCTACATGGGAACACCCCAGTTCCTCGTGTACATGTCGCTCTTCTGCGTCGTGTGGCTGTGCTGGAACACGCTCGCGCCCGAGCCGTGGCAGTTCGACCCCAAGTCGCTCAACTTCACGCTCCTCACGCTCATCCTCTCGCTCCAGGCCTCGTACGCGGCCCCCCTGATCCTGCTCGCGCAGAATCGGCAGGACGACCGCGACCGCGTCCAGATTGAGCAGGACCGCTCCCGGAACGAGCGCAGCCTCGCGGACACCGAATACCTCACCCGTGAGCTCGCATCGCTGCGACTCGCGATGCGGGAGGTGGCAACGCGCGACTTCGTCCGGGCCGAGCTGCGGGCTGAACTGCGGTCAATCCTCGAGGAGCTCGCAGACCGGGACGCGGCCGCCGCCGCGTCGGCCCACAAGCAGCGCAAAGAGAAGAAGGATCGCGCGAATCTCAACACCGCGGAGACGCCCCACAGCGTACCGCCCGAAAGGACCGACCACCAGTGAGCTCACCTGACGAGGCAGCGGTCCGCGCTGCGCTCTCGACCGTTGTCGACCCTGAGCTGCGCCGTCCTATCGATGAGCTTGGGATGCTCGCAGGGGTAGCGGTCGACGGCGGCCGGGTAACCGTACGCGTTCTGCTCACGATTGCGGGCTGCCCCCTGCGGAGCACGATCGAGGCCGATGTCCGGGCCGCGCTTCACGAGATTCCGGGTGTCGCGCAGATCGACGTCCAGCTCGAGGTCATGACGCCGGAGCAGCGGCAGGCGCTCAAGGAGCGCCTGAGGCCTTCGCGCGGCATTCCCTTCAGCCGCCCCGAGTCGCTGACGAAAGTCTTCGCCGTGGCGAGCGGCAAGGGCGGAGTGGGCAAGTCTTCGGTGACCGTGAACCTCGCGTGCGAACTCGCGGCCCGTGGGCTCCGTGTCGGGATCGTGGACGCGGACGTGCACGGCTTCTCGGTTCCCGCCCTGCTCAGCATCACCCAAGGGCCCACTCAGGTCGACGACATGATCCTCCCGCCGGTGGCCCATGACGTGAAGGCCATCTCGATCGGCATGTTTGTGACAGGCAACCAACCCGTCGCCTGGCGCGGCCCCATGCTTCACCGCGCACTCGAACAGTTCCTCGCTGACGTCTACTTCGGAGACCTCGACGTCCTCTTCCTGGATCTCCCACCGGGCACCGGCGACGTCGCCATCTCGGTCTCACAGCTACTGCCCAACGCGAATCTCCTCGTCGTCACGACCCCGCAGGCGGCGGCCGCCGACGTCGCCGAGCGTGCGGGGTCGGTCTCGGCGCAGACCGGTCAGCGGGTGGCGGGAGTCGTCGAGAACATGTCGGGGATGGCCCTCCCGGACGGGACGGTGCTCGAAGTCTTCGGGAGCGGCGGGGGCCGGCGCGTGGCCGAGAGGCTCTCCGCAGCGCTCGAGACCTCGGTGCCGCTCCTCGGCCAGGTTCCACTCGACGTCGCCCTTCGCGAGGGCGGGGACGCTGGCGAACCCATAGTTCTGAGCGACCCTGATTCGCCCTCGGCAGTGGCACTCCGGGCCATTGCCGATCAACTTGCCGCCGCGCCGCGAGGGCTTGCTGGCCGGAGCCTCGGAATGACGCCGCGCTAGGCGCACCGCCTCAGGTCGCGTCGCTGTCGAACGGAGCGGGTTGGCCGGGAGCCAGGCGCTCGGCGACACGGAGCGGGGCGACAGCGGCTTCTCCAGACGGGCTAGGCGAGGCCGCTTCGGCAGCCGTGGGGGCGGCTGCAGTCGAAGTCGGCGCAGGGGTGTTGTCCTCGAGCAGCGCGTCCCGGATGATCTTCCGCGGGTCGTACTGACGCGGGTCGTATTTGCGCCAATCGACCTCGTCGAGGTCAACCCCCGTCTCCTCCTTGAGCTGCTCCCTCGCTCCCGAGGCCATGCGACGCACTTCCCGGACGATGTTGGTCAGCTTCTGCGTGTATTCGGGCAGACGCTTGGGGCCGATCACCAAGACTGCGATGACCAGCAGGATGAAGAGCTCATTCATTCCGGGCACGATCGAAGATTACCTTCTGCGCATAGGCGCGGACGATTCGGTCCGGCCCTCCATGGATATCATCAGCCTTCTACGACGCTTTCAGGACCCGTTGGGGCATTCAGGGCCGTCCAGCCGCGCTCAGAACAAGGTGAAGGCCCCGCGCGAGGCGGTCGGCAGGGCTCTCTGCCGGAGGCGGGGTGGGGGGCGGGACGGACTCGCGGACCAAATTGGCGGTTACGGATGACGGGAAGTCCGAGGCGAGGACCGTGGTCTGGGGCGTGGGCGTTCCACCGTTGCTGGGACGCTGCTCCATCAGGGAGATCGCGTGGGCGCCATCGCCGATGCGCAGCACGAGAGTCGGCACCCCGTTGAGGATGTAACCGCGAGCAGATTCGACGTGCAATCCGTTCTGCTCGAGCTCGGGGCAGTTCCAGCCCGCTGCGGACAGCGCTTGGAGGTCTGCGGTCGTGAGGACGCGACCCCCATTCTCGATCCCGACGGCGGAGGGCCAGCTCGCGGTCGGCGAGGTCGCCGTCGGGTCTCCCGCGACCGCATAGGCCGTGACGGCCAGTGCTGCCAACGCGGCAGCGGCTCCCGCCAGGGCGACGCCTGCGGCACGAAGCATCCGGCCCTTCGACGAAGCTGCTTCCGCAAGTTCCGCCTCAAGCGCGAGCTCCCGGGTCTGCTCGATGAGCCTCTGGGTCAGGGCGGAGCTGGCCGCGGGCACGGGCGCGCCCCGCAGCGCGGCCAAATAGCGGCGTTCGGTCTCGAGCGCGCCCCGGCACTCGGCGCACGACTGCAGGTGCGCCGCATCACGCCCATGGTCGGCCAAGCCGCCCAAGGCTCCCAGTCGTCGTCGTTCGCTCATGCCCCGCCTCAGCGGAGGCCCGCGACACGGGGCAGGGAGAGCCGAGGCTTCCCAGCGCCACGGCGCGGATCGCGATGCGCGAGCTTCTCGCGCAGGAGGGTGCGGCCGCGGTGGATGCGCGAGCGCACCGTGCCGAGCTTGACGCCGAGCGCTGCCGCGACTTCGTCGTAGGAGAGCCCTTCGAGGTCGCAGAGCACGACGGCGGCGCGGAAGTCCGGCGGGAGTTCCTCGAGGGCGGCCTGGACGTCGAGATCCAGGTTGTTCATCTCGTAGCTGCGCTCCGGGCCGGGCTCCCGGCCGGGGATCTTGGCTTCGGCGTCTTCGGCGAGCGCGTCGAAGCGGATGCGGTTCTTGCGACGTGCCTGATCAAGGAAGAGGTTCGTGGTGATGCGGTGGAGCCAGCCGTCGAGCGTCCCGGGCTTGAAGTTCTCGAGCGAGCGGAAGACGCGGACGAAGACTTCCTGGGTGAGGTCTTCGGCGTCGTGCTGGTTTCCGGTCAGCCGATAGGCCAAGCGGTACACCTTGGCGGAGTGCTGGGCAACCACTTCTTCCCACGTGGGAGGCACCCAGTCAGCCGGGGCCTGCTCGGCAGGGGTCTCGGGGGTCGCAGCACGTTGCTTGAGCACGTCCACGCACCTCACCTTCACAGCATCGGCGGCCGCATTGTGCCATGGACTCCGGATCCACCTGCAACCGCTGCGGAACCCCAGTGTGACAGGCCTTGCTGAAGGTTCGCTGGTCATTCCGCCCAGAGCGTAGCGCGGTGGGCGGCCGCCGAGAGGATAGGCTTGAGGCATCCCGAGCCGAAAGCGTTACTAGATGACCGACAAGTCCGCGAGCTGGTCCTACGCCGAGGGGCTTGCCGTCGAGGACACTGTCGTGGCCCGTGCGCGCGAGCGTTCCCTCGAGCTGGGCGTCTCTCCCGTTTCCCCCGGTGTCGGCGCCGTCCTCACGGTGCTCGCCGCCACCTCCAAAGCGCACGCCGTCGTCGAGGTCGGCACCGGTGCTGGAGTCTCCGGCGTCTGCCTGCTCCGCGGACTTCCCGCGCGTTCGACCTTCACGACCATCGACACCGACCTCGAGCACCTCAAGGCAGCGCGACAGGCGTTCGGCGAGGCTGGCATCCCCTCCAGCCGAGTCCGCACGATCCCGGGCCGCGCACATGCAGTCCTCCCCCGACTCAACGATGCCTCGTACGATCTCGTCTTCCTCGACGCCGATCCCGGCGGAGCGCTGGACTACGCCGACGAAGGCGTGCGCCTTCTGCGCCAAGGCGGCCTGCTCGTCATCAACGACGCGTTGGACCACGGTCGCGCCGCCAATGCCGCGCATCGCGAAACGAGCGCAGTCCGCCTCCGCACCCTCCACCGGCGCCTGCTCGAAGACGAACGCCTCGACACGGCGCTCCTGCCGACCGGGCCGGGCCTGTTCCTTGCGTCGCGCCGATGACCGAACCGAGCCGTTGACCGGGCGTTAAACGAAGGAGGCCAGCCCCTCAGGGGCTGGCCTCCTTCACAGCGCGGGCCCCGCGCGAAGGTGAGTTCATTCGGTAACGCCGACGAGGCATTCCTTGAGCTCCGCAGCCTCCTCAGCATTGAGCTCAACCACGAGCCGCCCACCGCCCTCAAGGGGAACCCGCATGATGAGGCTGCGGCCTTCCTTGGTGACCTCCATCGGGCCGTCCCCGGTACGCGGTTTCATGGCTGCCATCTGAACTTCCCCTTCAGTAGTTTGCCTGCACGAATCTGCAGGCCGTCGGGCGCACCTCCGCTCACCGAGGTGATGGGGCCTCGCCACCTTGTGCTTGACCTTTACATTATCAGCAGCGGTACCACGGAGTAGCCAAGCACGCCGGTCAGGGAGGCCAGTCGCCGCCGCCGGGGAGCTCCGCCCAGTCCCAAAGCCAGACGACCCACACGATCTGCAGGAGCACGAACATCACAAGGACGGTGCCCCGGTAGGCGCGCGAGCGCGAAAGCGCGGCGCCTGCGAGCGCGAGCGGAAAGAACGGGAGCATCATCCGGAAGGTGCTCGTCTGGGGGTACAGGAAGGCCAGCAGGAACAGCGCGTATGCGCCGCACCAGAGCCTCAGCTCGATTCCGATGAGCTTCACGTGGGCACTCGTGAGGTAGAGCGCGACGACCGCGACAAGCACGAATGGTGCGGCCGGTCCGAGCACGGGGCCGAAGAGGTATTTGCCCGTGTCGAACCAGGGCATGAACGGCACGAGGTCACTGCCGCGCCAGACCGCCTCGGTGTCCGTATACGCCGTCATCACGCCGGTCCCGGCCCACGCGATCGCTGGCCAAGCCAGAGCCGATGCGGCCGTCGCCACGGTGAGGGCAGCGAGGCGCGGCAGTTCCCCCGGAGGAAGGGGACGACGGCGCCGCAGGGCCCACCGGATGACGAACAGAGCCGCGAGCATCACCGCGAGCGGCACGCCGACTGGCCGGGTGAGGCACGCGATGGCCACGACGGGGATCGCGACGAGATAGCGCCGCTCGACGATCCACAGCAATGCCCAGGCGAGGAACACAGTCCCAAGCGCCTCGGCGTACGGCACTTGGAGAATTGCCGAGACCGGGAAGAAGGCGAAGAAGGCGACGCCCCACATGGAAGTGCTGTGGCCGGCGAAGTGCCGGAACAGTCGATAGATCACGAGTGCGGCGGCGAAGCCCGCGACGAGGGGAACTATCTGCTCAAGGACCTGCCATGAGATCCCAGTGAGGATCGCAAGGGACCGGACGAGGTAGGGGAACACGGGATAGAAGGCCCATGCGTTCTCCGTGACCGTCCCGCTAGACGAGCGCGGGAGAACGGATGGGTAGCCGTTCTGGATGATGCGCCCGTACCACTCGGAGTCCCAGATCTGCAGGAAGTGAAAGTAGTCAGGATGAGGCCCGAACCACGGGTTGGTCCCCTGCTGGAGGGCCGCCGCTGCGAAGATCCCAAACGAGACGAGCCTCGACGCCGCAAACAGCAGGACGACCTGCAGCCACCACGGCCTGCGCGCGAACCAGAGCGCCGTCGACCGTGCGGCCGCGGCAAGCGCGACGTGGACGGGCGACGACGACGGCGCCTCGCGCGTCGCGCCGGGCCGCTCGTCGAGCCCGTGGCTCATTCGGGGGCCTCGACCTCGGGGCGCGCCCGCTGGCGCAGGCGGGCGATCTCGGCGTCCTGCTGGGCGATGCGGTCGCGCAGGCGCTCGAGGACGTCGTCGACCTGATCCATGCGGTAGCCCCTCAATCCGAGGGAGAACCGGATGCGGTCGATATCGTCCGCGCTCGGCTGCTCCGGGAGGAGGACGGGCGGAAGCCCTGAGAGCGGCTCCTCGAGGCCACGGTCGAGGACGTCAGGGACCGAGCGGCCGCGGAACACCGACGCACCGACCCACACGAGCCCGGCAGCAATGACGATGGCGAGGACGACGAGGAAGAAGCTCACTCGCCGTCAGCCTTCTCTGGTGACCACACTTCTTCCTCCTCGTCCTCCTCGGCCGAGCCGAACATGCCGCCCCGCCGCTCCTGGTTGTCACGGCGAAAGCCGGCCAGTACGAGCTCAACCGCGTCCTCGGCCGTGTCCGTGATCTGGATGAGGTCCATGTCCTCGGCGGAGATCATTCCCTCTGTCAGGAGGGTGTTGCGGAGCCAATGGACCATCGGACCCCAGAACCGGGTGCCGACGAGGACGATCGGGAACGAGGTCACCTTGCCGGTCTGGACGAGAACCATGGCCTCGAACAGCTCGTCCAGAGTGCCGAGACCGCCCGGGAGGACGACGAACCCGTGTGCGTACTTGACGAACATCGTCTTGCGGGCAAAGAAGTAGCGGAAGTTGACGCCGAGGTCGACCCACGGGTTGAACCCGGTCTCGAAGGGAAGCTCGATCCCAAGACCGACTGAGGTCCCAGAGCCGTCCACCGCGCCGCGGTTGGCCGCTTCCATGGAGCCGGGGCCGCCGCCCGTGATGACCGCGACGCCCTCGCGAGCGAGGAGCCGTCCGATCTCGACCGCGGTCTCGTAGTAGCCGCTGCCAGGCAGTGTGCGGGCGGACCCGAAGATGCTGATGGCAGGCCCGAGCTCGGCCAGCGCGCCGAAGCCTTCGACGAACTCGCTCTGGATGCGCATGACGCGCCACGGATCAGTGTGGACGAACCGGCCAGCCCCATGAGTGTCGAGCAGGTGCTGGTCGGAGGTGCCCTGAAGTGCCTGTCGCCGCCGAAGCTCGAGCGGGCCTTTGCGCCGAGAAGGAACTGAGCGATCGTCGCGGCGCGGTGATTCCGTGGTCATGCCTCCAAGGCTAGCGGTCTCACTTGAATCACGATTGGAGCCTTCCTCCGAGGTGCACGAACCCGGGAGTGTTATCTCCGTTACATTGGCCCTATGACAACCGAAGCACCCTCGGCTGCCCTGGTCTCCGTGCAGGGCGTGAACAAGCACTTCGGCCAGCTCCACGTCCTACGGGACATCGACCTCGATGTCCGCAAGGGCGAGGTCGTCGTCGTCATCGGCCCTTCCGGCTCGGGGAAGTCGACGCTGTGCCGCGCCATCAATCGCCTCGAGACGATCGAATCGGGCGCGATCTCCATCGACGGGAAGAAGCTTCCCGATGAAGGCCGGGAGCTCGCGCGGCTTCGCGCCGACGTCGGCATGGTCTTCCAGTCCTTCAATCTGTTCGCCCACAAGACGATCCTCGAGAACGTCACCCTCGGCCCCATCAAGGTCAAGGGCGTGGACAAGGCGACCGCCGAGAAGGAGGCCATGGCCCTCCTGGAACGGGTCGGCGTCGGGCATCAGGCGCCTAAGCTGCCCGCCCAGCTTTCGGGGGGACAGCAGCAGCGCGTGGCGATCGCGCGGGCGCTCGCGATGAAGCCCAAGGTCATGCTCTTCGACGAGCCCACATCGGCTCTCGATCCGGAGATGATCAACGAAGTCCTCGACGTGATGGTCGAGCTGGCCCGCGAGGGCATGACCATGATCGTCGTGACCCACGAGATGGGCTTCGCCCGCAAAGCCGCCGACCGTGTCGTGTTCATGGCAGACGGGCAGATCGTCGAACAGGCCCCGCCCGAACAGTTCTTCACGAACCCGCAGAGCAGCCGGGCTAAGGACTTCCTGTCCAAGCTGCTCACGCATTGAACGGGCGCTGGATTACCAGCGTCTGAGA
Organism: Sinomonas humi; assembly: GCF_000802235.1. Classification (GTDB taxonomy): domain Bacteria; phylum Actinomycetota; class Actinomycetes; order Actinomycetales; family Micrococcaceae; genus Sinomonas; species Sinomonas humi. The sequence goes on along the minus strand of NZ_JTDL01000140.1, from coordinate 121,796 downwards.
ACGGGGCTGGGGAGCCCCTACAGAAAGGAATATCGTGGCACTCTTCCGCACCAAGAAGGCCATTTTCACCGCCGCAGCCGCGGCGCTCACGCTCACGCTCAGCGCGTGTGGCGGCGGCTCGGGATCGGGCGGCTCGCCCGAGTCCTCAGGGTCGGCACCCTATTCGGTGGCCTCCAACGTCTCGCTCACCGGCAGCCCGACCTTTGACAAGATCAAGTCGAATGGAAAGGTCCGCGTGGGGGTCAAGCAGGACCAGCCGGGCCTCGGCTTCATGGACGCCGCGACCGGCCAGTACAGCGGCTTCGACATTGAGATCGCCAAGTGGATCGCCGCCTCGCTCGGCTACAGCGCAGACAAGATCGAGTTCAAGCCGATCCCGTCGGCCAACCGCGAGTCGGCCATCCAGAACGGCGACATCGACTACTACGTCGGCACGTACTCGATCACGGACAGCCGGAAGAAGCAGGTCGACTTCGCGGGGCCGTACTTCGTCACGGGCCAAGGGCTCCTCGTGAAGAAGGACAACACGACGATCAACAGCGAGAAGGACATAGCGGGCAAGACGGTGTGCTCCGCGACCGGTTCGACTCCCCTGCAGAACATCCAGAAGAACTTCCCCCAGACGTCGGCGCGATCGTTCGATACCTATTCGCAGTGCGTGGACGCACTCAAGAACGGACAGGTCGACGCGGTGACGACCGATCAGGCGATCCTCATCGGCTACGCGGCACAGGACCCGGACAACCTCAAGGTCGTGGGCACTCCGTTCACCACTGAGAAGTACGGTGTGGGCGTCACGAAGGGGGACGCCGCCCTGCGGAAATTCGTCAACGACACGTTCACGAACGGCCACGATGTCTGGCAGAAGGTCTACGACTCGACACTCGGGAAGTCGGGCACAAAGGTCGAGCAGCCCGCCGTCGACAACTACTGATCGATCCGTGGTGGGCGCGCCCGAGACGGCGCGCCCACCACGCTCGCGCTCGAAAGCGTAGGCCCTTACGTGAATACCCTCCTCGACAATCTGGACGTCTTCACGACCGGATTCCGCACAACCATCATTCTGTTCCTGGTTTCGGGCCTGTTCGCCCTCCTTCTCGGCACGGTCGTCGGGGCGATGCGGGTATCCCCCATCCCGGCCCTCCGGGCGTTCGGAACCCTCTATGTCAACGTCGTCCGCAATACGCCGCTCACACTCGTCCTCTTCTTCTTCGCATTCGGCTACCCGAAGCTCGGCCTGCCGGAGATCGATTTCACGGTCTCGGCCATCGTGGGGCTCAGCCTCTACACGGCGAGCTACGTCGCCGAAGTCCTCCGTTCCGGAATCAACACGGTGCCGGTAGGACAGGCCGAGGCAGCACGGGCAATCGGCCTCCCGTTCGTTCAGACCCTCACGCTCGTCGTGCTGCCACAGGCCTTCCGCTCGGTGCTGCCGCCGTTGTTCAGCGTGCTCATCGCACTGCTGAAGAACACGACCGTGGCCGCCGGGTTCTCGGTGTACGAGGCCGGCGCCATCCGCGCGTATCTCGCCGAGCGAGGCGAGCCCGCCCTCACGGTCCTCCTGTGGGTCGCACTCTTCTTCGTGATCCTCGTCCTCATCCTTGCGCAGCTGCAGCGCTACTTCGAGAAGAAGTGGAAGGTGGCCCGATGACCTCGGTTCTCTATGACGCCCCAGGCCCCAAGGCCCGCGCAAGGCACCTCGTCTTCGGTGCCGTCTCGACCATCGTCATCCTCGCGATCATCGGGTTCGTGATCTGGCGTTTCGCGGAGACGGGCCAGTTCACCGCCGCGAAGTGGCAGATCTTCTCGTTCCCCCGCGTCCAGCAGACGCTCATCCAGGCTGCAGGGGCGACGCTCTCGGCATTCGGCGTCGCCGCGGCGGGAAGCCTCGTGCTGGGACTCGTGCTCGCGGTCGGGCGGCTCTCGGATCGTCCCTGGGTCTCCCGGCCGTTCCACTGGTTCACGGAGCTGTTCCGCGCGATCCCCGTGCTCATCCTCATGATGATGCTGTACTACGGGCTCCCGCCCGCGCTCGGGGTCAGGTGGCCGCCCTACACGGCCGTCGTCGTCGCTCTCATCCTGTACAACGGCTCGGTGCTCGCCGAGGTGTTCCGGGCCGGAATCGAGTCGCTGCCCAAGGGCCAGCGCGAGGCGGGCCTCGCGATTGGGCTCCGGAAGTCCCAGGTCATGGCGAGCATCCTGCTCCCGCAGGCCGTGAGGGCGATGCTGCCCGTGATCATCTCCCAGCTCGTCGTGACCCTCAAGGACACGGCATTGGGTTTCATCGTGACGTACAACGAGATCCTGTTCCAGGCCAAGTTCTTCGGCTCGCAGGTCCAGTACGGCACACCGATCGTGCCCTCCGCGATCGTCGCGGGCGTGCTCTACGTCGGGATGTGCCTCATCCTTTCGGGGCTGGCCAAGCTCGCCGAACGGCAGCTTCGGCGCAGCCAGAAGGTATCGGACTTCAGAGCCGGCAGGGGTTTGGTCAGGCCGTAAGCCAGTCGCGCAGCGCCCGGAAGCACTCGCGCACATCCTCGGCGGAGACGCGCTCGTCGTCCTTGTGGGCGAGCAGCGCGTCTCCGGGTCCGAAGTTCACCGCCGGGACCCCGAGCTCGCTGAAGCGGGCGACATCGGTCCAGCCGTACTTCGGCTTGGGCTCGCGGCCGACGACGGCGACAAACGCGGCCGCTGCGGGGTGCGTGAGTCCCGGGCGGGCGCCTGCGGCGCCATCGGTACGGACCACGTCGAAGCCTTCGAGCAGCTTCCGCACGTGGGCTTCGGCTTCGGCAGGCGTCTTGTCAGGAGCGAAGCGGTAGTTGATCTCAACGGTGCACCGGTCTGGGATGACGTTCCCCGCGGTGCCGCCCGTGATACGGACGGCGTTGAGGCTCTCACGGTAATCGAGGCCGTCCACCGTAACCGTCGCCGGCTCGTAGTCGGCAAGGCGGGTCAGGATCGGGGCGGCGGCGTGGATCGCGTTCCGGCCCATCCAGGCGCGTGCGGAATGCGCCGCCTCCCCGATCGTGGAGGCCTCGAGGCGCATAGTGCCGTTGCACCCGCCCTCGACAGTGCCGGCCGTGGGCTCGAGGAGGATCGCGAAGTCGCCCTCGAGGAGCTCTGGCATCGCCCGAGCCAGCCTCCCGAGCCCGCTCTTGGTCGCTTCGACCTCTTCGTGGTCGTAGAAGACGAAGGTGACGTCCCGGCTCGGCCGCCGCGCGCCGTCGTCCGTACCGAAGAGTGCCGCCGCAAGCGCGAGCTGGACGGCGACGCCGCCCTTCATGTCGGTCGCCCCACGGCCCCAGAGGGTTCCAGCCCCCGGTCCGCCATCCCATGACGACGGCACGGTGCCGCGCGCGCCGTCGGACGTGGGAAGGGGAACAGTGTCGAGGTGGCCCGCGAGGATGACGCGCTCCCCGCGGCCGAGCTCCGAGCGGGCAACGATCGCATCACCGTCGCGGATCACGCGGAGGTCCGCAAGCCCATTCAGGGCCGACTCGACGGCGTCAGCGATTGCCCGCTCGTTCCCTGAAACGCTCTCGATGTCGATGAGGGCGGCGGTGAGGAGGGACACTTCCTGGGTGATGTCGAGCGTCACTGGAGTCACGCGAGCAAGCATAGCCCCGTGCAGGAGGCCAACTTTCGGCTCGCCGAGACCCCGCTCTATAGACTTGGGCCCATGACTGAAACCTCCGCCGCACCCCGCTCTGCCCACGGCTTCGGCCTTGCCACGATCGCCGTGGGGACCGGGGCTGACGGGGCCGAAGAGGCCGCCGTCCTCGACGTCTGGTACCCCTCCCCCTCGCTCGGCACCGCCGCCGAGCACCTCAGTGATGAGTCGGTCGTGGATTCGGCTCCCGCCGAGCTCGTCGCAGCCGCTGAGAACGGCACCGACACGGATCGCGGCACGGAAACCAAGGTCGTCTTCGTGCAGATCGACCTCGACCAGCCGCCTGCCGACACCGCAGACGCCTACCTCCGCCTGCATCTGCTCTCGCACCGGCTCGTCAAGCCCAACAGCGTCAATCTCGACGGGCTCTTCGGCAAGCTCCCGAACGTCGTCTGGACCAACTTCGGCCCCTGCCATCCCGCTGGCTTCGAGTCGACGCGTGCCCGGCTCCGCCGCCGCGGCGCAGTCACGGTCTACGGCGTGGACAAGTTCCCCCGGATGGTGGACTACGTAGTGCCCTCGGGGGTCAGGATCGCCGACGCCGACCGCGTGCGCCTAGGTGCACACCTCGCCGAGGGAACGACTGTCATGCACGAGGGTTTCGTGAACTTCAACGCCGGCACGCTCGGAACCTCGATGGTGGAGGGGCGCATCTCGGCAGGGGTCGTCGTAGGAGACGGCACCGACGTCGGGGGTGGAGCCTCCATCATGGGGACGCTCTCGGGCGGTGGCAAGGAGCGCATCTCGCTCGGTGAGCGCGTCCTGCTCGGCGCCAATTCCGGCGTCGGAATCTCGATCGGTGACGATTCCGTGGTTGAGGCTGGGCTCTACGTGACCGCCGGGACGCGAGTCCGGATCAGCGGCTTCAAGGATGCCTTCGGCGAGAATGCAGAGAAGGTCGTCAAGGCCATCGAGCTCTCCGGCCAGCCGAACCTCCTCTTCCGCCGCAACTCGACCAACGGCCAGGTAGAGGCTCTTCCCCGCAGCGGACAGACGGTCGAACTCAATGAGGCTCTCCACGCAAACTGACTCCACGCCCGTCTGAGAGAAGCAGTGCCGGGCCTCCAGGCCCGGCACTGAGCAAGGAGCCCCGCCTTGGCTTTGGCCCGCACCGTGCGACGATGGCTCACGCTCGTCGTCGCCCTCGTGCTCGCCGGCACCGGCGTCTACATCGCCTCGGCTGTCCTAAATCGCGGTGAGGCGCCGATCGTCGAGGGCTGCACGGCGCTCCTCAACGGCAACGAAGAGAGCCTCGCCACTGATCAGGCCGCGAACGCCTCGCTCATCACTGCGATCGCTGTGCGCCGCGGACTTCCGGCCCGCGCGGCGACCATAGCCATCGCCACCTCGATGCAGGAGGCCAAGCTCCGCAACATCAACTACGGGGACAAGGCCGGCCCCGACTCGCGGGGGCTCTTCCAGCAGCGGCCCTCGCAGGGCTGGGGCAGCGAAGAGCAGCTGATGGACCCGGTCTACGCGACTAACGCGTTCTACGATGCGCTCGTCAAGGTTCCCGGATACGAGTCGATGACCGTCACCGAGGCCGCTCAGAAGGTTCAGCGCTCGGCCTTTCCAGAGGCGTACTCACAGCAGGAGGACCTCGGCCGAGCCTATGCCTCCGCCCTGACCGGCAATTCCGAGGCCTCGCTCAACTGCACGCTTCGCAAGCCCGACGCCGCGGGGGATCCCTCCACCGTGCGATCCGCGCTCGAGGAGGACTACGGGCAGACGGCTGTTGGGGTCGTGGCCGGCAAGACCGTTTCGGTCCAGGCGTCCGGGACCCTTGCATGGTCGGTCGCCCAGTGGGCGGTCGCGAACGCGAAAGGGATGGGCGTGACGCGCGTCCAAGTGGACGGTCAGGCCTGGATCCGCGACGGCGACAAGGGCTGGAGCGCCGCGCAGAACCCCCCCGGCGTCGTCGTCATCACGGTAGCTGACGCGCCCTGAGGCCGCCCCCGCGCCCCTCCCCTAGACGAGGATCTCGAGAACCGGTGCCAAGAAGCTCCGGAAGTTCTCGGCGTCGTCCATGAGGGACTGGCTCATGATCACCTTGTCGCTCGCCACAAGCCAAGCCCTGTCCTCAGCCAGGGGCAGTTCGATGATCCTGAGATCGAAGTCCTTCGCAAGAGGACCGACCTCGAGCTGCCGCCCTGCCACCATCTCCTGCAGGATCCGGTGATCTCCTCTGGCTTCCCGCCGCGCCTCGAGCCGCTCGTACTCCGCGCGTCGCTCCCGGGCCCAGGTGAAGGCGCTGCCGAAGTGCGCCTGAAGGGAGCGTTGGAGCGCTGGTGCAGTGCTGAACGCGGTGAACTCGGGCGGGCTTACGTCTGGGACGGCCTCGGGCGAATCCCCGACGAGACCTGCCCACCATTCCTCCCACTCGCGCCGCAGCGCCTCGACGCCGCCTACGTGCTGCGTGAGCTGGTGGTGGTCACACTCGCGGATTCGCGGTTCGACTGGGGCGAGCGGTGGAATGCCCGCCCCGGTCAGCCCCGCATTGTCTTTGAGATAGAGGGCGAGCAGCATGGGTTCAGACGTGTCGATCGTGACACGCCACCCTGGCCCCGCTGTCTGGTGCATGGTGTCGGCTCCTTGCGTCCCATCAGCACCTTCCAGTGTATTCCCGCTCAGGCAATCGGGACCCGGCCGAGGGTATCCGCTTGGGCGCGCACGACGGCGACGCACAGCTCCGCGTCGAGCCACCTGCCGTGGACCAAGGCGTGGAGCGAGAGGCCTTCCGCTGTGGCGAGGAGCCGTTCGGCTTCGGCCACGAGCTCGTGGGGTGCCATCTCGGGGAGCACGGCGAGCACCGAACGGCCGACGGCGGCTGCGATCCTGGCGTGCGCCGAGTCCGCCACTTCGAGGAGAGACTCGTCTGTGCGGGCCGCGAAGCGGAAGGCGCTGAAGACGCAGAGGTCGACGGCGCGTTCCACGTCGAGCGGGAGGAGCTGGCACAGCTGGGCTACGACGTCGTCGGCGTCCTCGACTCGCCGCACGACGTCGTCGGCAACGCTCTCGAACGCATGGACACGGAGGTCCTCTGCTGTCTCGAAATAGTGGCGCACCGAGCCGACCACGAGTCCCGCCTCCGCGGCGACCTCTCGCAGGGACACGCGGGCAAGGCCGTCCGCGGCCACGATCCGCTTGACGGCCTCGACAATCTCACGACGGCGCGCGGCCGGGTCGACGAATCTGGGCACCCGTCCTGTCTAGCACACGGAGGAGGCGCATCCGTGCGCGGCCACTCACCCACTCCCGACTCACCCACTCCCGACGAGTGCCCACTTCTCCCACCACGAGTGGCCACATGTGCGCCCGTAGGATAGACCCATGCGAATCCTTGTGACCGGTGGCACCGGCTACATCGGCTCCCACACGGTTCTGACCCTCCTCGAGGGTGGTCATGACGTCGTGGTGGTGGACAACCTCTCGAACTCCAGCGAAGAGTCACTTCGGCGGGTCGGCGAACTGGCGGGGCGCGAGGCGACCTTCGTCAAGGCCGACATCACGGACGAGGCCGCCCTCGACGCCGTCTTCGGCGAGCACTCCCCGCAGGCCGTGATCCACTTCGCGGGGCTCAAGGCCGTGGGCGAGTCCGTGTCGATCCCCCTGGACTACTACTACAACAACGTCGCTGGCACGATCGCGCTACTACGCACGATGCAACGCCACGATGTCCGCACCATCGTCTTCTCCTCCTCAGCGACCGTCTATGGGGAGCACAACCCGACGCCGTACATCGAGAAGATGGAGATCGGGGCCATGAACCCCTACGGGCGCACGAAGGAGCAGATCGAGGACATCCTCAGCGACCTCGGCGCCTCGGATGAGCGGTGGCATATCGCACTGTTGCGCTACTTCAACCCCGTAGGTGCGCACCCCTCAGGACGGATCGGCGAGGACCCACAGGGCATCCCCAACAACCTCGTTCCGTTCATCGCCCAGGTCGCCGTGGGTCGGCGGGAGAAGCTCATGGTGTTCGGCGGCGACTACGAGACGCCCGACGGCACCTGCCAGCGCGACTTCATCCACGTCGTCGACCTCGCTGAAGGCCATGCAGCTGCGCTGCGGTACCTCGAGGACCACGCCGGCGTCTTCCGGTGGAACCTCGGTTCCGGCAAGGGGACTTCCGTGCTCGAGATGCTGCACGCCTTCGAGGCCGCAGTCGGTGCACCGATTCCGTACGAGATCGCACCCCGACGCGCCGGGGACCTGCCCGCCTTCTGGGCCGACCCCTCCTCCGCTCTGCACGACCTTGGCTGGTCCACCACCAAGACGGTGGCACAGATGTGCGAAGACCACTGGCGGTGGCAGAAGAACAACCCGATGGGCTACCGCGCCCCCTAACCACGTCTCAGGTACAGATAAACCCCTCCTACGGCGTTTCAGGTACAGATAAACCCCTCCTACGCCGTTTCAGGTACAGATAAACCGCCTCTCACCCGTTCCGGGTGCGCGAACTTCTCTTCACATGCGGACGACGCCGGCCCTCGCCTTCCATTGAAAGGCGAGGGCCGGCGTCGTCGTACCCGAAATGACCAGGACGCGAAGTTGGCGTACCCGAAACGGTCTCTGGAGCGATTACCCGTACCCGAAACGGTTTCTGGGGGGGATTATCCGTACCCGAAACGATCGGGGGGAGGGAGAGGTGTTGAGGTCGGTCCTCAGCGGACCGGGTAGTCCCTCTGCGCCTCGCCGACGTAGAGCTGCCGCGGGCGGCCGATCTTCGTCTGGGGATCCTTGATCATCTCGCGCCACTGGGCGATCCAGCCCGGAAGCCGGCCGATCGCAAAGAGCACCGTGAACATCTTCTCCGGGAAGCCCATCGCTTTGTAGATGAGGCCGGTGTAGAAGTCGACGTTCGGGTAGAGCTTGCGCTGGATGAAGTAGTCGTCCGCGAGGGCCTTCTCCTCGAGCCGCATCGCGATGTCGAGGAGCTCGTCGTTTCCGCCGAGCTTCGAAAGCACCTCATGAGCCGTGGCCTTGATGATCTTCGCCCGCGGATCGTAGTTCTTGTACACGCGGTGCCCGAAGCCCATGAGGCGCACGCCGTCTTCCTTGTTCTTCACCTTCTCCATGTAGTCCTCGGGCTTGATCCCCTCGGACTGGATGCGGCGGAGCATGTTGAGGACAGCCTCGTTCGCGCCGCCGTGCAGCGGGCCGAAGAGCGCGTTGATGCCGGCCGAGATCGAGGCGAAGAGGTTCGCATTGGCCGAGCCGACGAGACGGACGGTCGACGTCGAGCAGTTCTGCTCGTGGTCCGCATGCAGCACGAGGAGAAGGTCGAGGGCCTTGACCACGAGCGGATCGAGCTCGTACGGCTCGGCCGGAAGGCCGAAGCACAGCCGGAGGAAGTTCTCCACGAGGTTCATGGAGTTGTCCGGGTACAGCAGCGGCTGGCCGATCGACTTCTTGTGCGCGTACGCGGCGATGACGGGCAGCTTCGCCATGAGCCGGATGGTCGAGAGTTCGACCTGCTCCTCGTTGAACGGGTCGAGCGAGTCCTGGTAGAACGTCGACAGCGCGGACACCGCCGAAGACAGCACCGGCATCGGGTGAGCGTCGCGCGGGAACCCGGCGAAGAAGCTCTTGAGCTCCTCGTGCAGGAGCGTGTGGCGGCGGATCCGCTGGTCGAAGCTTTCGAGCTCCGACGGCGTCGGGAGGTTTCCGTAGATCAGGAGGTAGGAAACCTCGAGGAAGCTCGAGTGCTGGGCCAGCTGCTCGATGGGGTAGCCGCGGTAGCGGAGGATGCCCTCGTCGCCGTCGATGAACGTGATCGACGAAGTGGTCGCCGCAGTGTTCATGAAGCCGGGATCGAAGGTGACAGCACCTGTCTCCTTCAGAAGCTTCGACACATCGTAGCCGTCGTTGCCTTCGACCGCGGCAATGCGGGGCAGGGTCAGCTCCCCGCCTTCATGGCGCAGGGTGGCACCGTTCTTCTCAGTCATGGTTCCCCTTACATGGGTAGCTCGCAACATTCCAAAACTACTCCCGACCGCTCGCACGGAACGAATCGGCGCTGGTTGCGACGCCGTACGGGAGGTAGGGCCGGTCCGAGCCTAGGAGTGCGTGAGGCGCTCGACGGCGGCGTCAATCCGCTCGTCGCTCGCGGTGAGGGCCACGCGGACGTGGCCCGCGCCGTCGTCCCCGTAGAAGACCCCAGGCCCGACGACGATGCCGCGCTCGGCGAGGCGCGCCACTGTGCTCCAGGTGTCCTCCCCCGCGCTGCACCACAAGTAGAGGCCAGCTTCAGAGTGGCTGATCTTGAGGCCGAACGCCTCGAGCGCCGGGATGAGGCGTTCGCGCCGAGCGCGGTACCGCGCCTTCTGTGCCTCCACATGGGCGTCATCCCCGAGCGCCACCCGAAGGGCCTCTTGGACAGGGAACGGCAGGATCATTCCTGCGTGCTTGCGGCTGTTCACGAGGTTCGGCATGAGCTCCGGTGCGCCTGCGACGAACGCGGCGCGGTAGCCGGCGAGGTTGGACTGCTTGCTGAGTGAGTAGACGCTCAGTAGGCGGCCGAAGTCGCCTCCGCTGACACGGGGATCCAGCACCGAGGGCACAGCTGCACCGCCCCGCTGGACGTCCCAGGGACCCCATCCCAGCTCCGCGTAGCACTCGTCCGAGGCGACGACGGCGCCGAGGCCCCGAGCGTCGTCGACGACGGCTCGCAGCTCATCGACCCCACGCACAGCACCCGTGGGGTTGCCGGGCGAATTGACCCAAACGAGCCGGACGCGGGCGCGGGTTGCCGCGTTGAGTTCGTCGAGGCTGTCGGCTGCGACCGCGCTCGCCCCGGCGAGGCGAGCGCCGATGTCGTAGGTCGGGTAGGCGACGCGGGGGCGTACGACGACGTCTCCCGGACGGAGGCCGAGCAGGAACGGGAGCCAGGCCACGAGTTCCTTCGAACCGATGGTCGGCATGACCGCCTGTTCGTCGAGGCCCGCGACTCCTCGGCGGCGGGCGAACCATTCGACGACGGCTTCGCGGACGGCGCGTGTGCCGTGAACGGTTGGATACCCGGGTGCGTTGGCGGCGGCTCGAAGGGCTTCCTGGACGAGCTCCGGCGTCGGGTCAACGGGGGTGCCGATGGAAAGGTTGACGACGCCGCCCTCATGGGACCGCGCGGTCTCGAGATAGGGCGCCATGGCCTCCCATGGGTAATCGGGGAGGTCGAGCCCGAAGGCCCGCTCGGTCCCGAGGCCGCTCCGACTCTCGCCCGCGTCAGCCGCGCCGCTGCCCTGCTGCACGCTCAGGCTTGGTTCTGCGGGGGCAGAGCCGCGACGAGCGGGTGGTCCTTGCCGGTGTTGCCGAGCTTGGCGGCACCGCCCGGAGAGCCGAGATCGTCGAAGAACTCGACGTTCGCCTTGTAGTAGTCGGCCCACTCGTCCGGGACGTCATCCTCGTAGTAGATGGCCTCGACCGGGCACACGGGCTCGCACGCGCCGCAGTCGACGCATTCGTCCGGGTGGATGTAGAGGGACCGCTCGCCCTCGTAGATGCAGTCGACCGGGCACTCCTCGACGCAGGCCTTGTCCTTCACATCCACGCACGGCTGCGCGATCACATATGTCACTGCTGCACCTTCTGACGACTCTGCTGATGGGGGACGTCCAGCGTCCCGGCGGAACGAGCCTATTATCATCCCGCGCAACCGCGCCAATCCAGCCGGTCCCGCCGTGGCGGCCGGCGGAAGGCGGGTCCTGTCATATCCCGTCACACGGCGTAGCATCCGGCTTCGCCCTTTCGGGAGGTGCTTAGCGCCGGGCACCTAGGATGGTCCGGTGCCCCCAACCCAGCGCCCCGCCGACGTCCTCCGTTCGCTGCCGCTCGGGACGCGCGTCGTCGTCCGCTATCGAATCGAAGGCGGCTACACGGATGCTCTGGGCGACCTCACCGAGCTGGACGGCGTTGCGGCAGTGATCGCGACCAGACGCGGCGTCACGAAGGTGCCGCTCGCCGTCGTCGTCGCGGCGAAGGCGGTCCCGCCTCCCCCAGCCCTACGCCGTCCCCGCCACGAGGCCTAGCGCGCAGGGAAGTCACTCCCCCTGGGCGTCCGGCAGTTGCCGGAGCCGGAAGAACGGCCCAGTCGCCACGGGAACGCAGGCGAACAGCTGCCCCACGATCCCGACCCACAGAGTGGGGCCGATCCCGAGCCGTTCCCCGAGCCAGCCGCCGAGGAGGCTTCCGATAGGCATGACGCCCCACACGAGGCACCGGATCGACGCGTTCATGCGGCCAAGGAGCCTGGGCGGGCAGACCCGCTGGCGCATGCTCACCTGCATGACGTTGAAGACGATCACCCCGAAGCTCATGATGAACTCCCCCGCGCTCAGGAGCCCGAGCGCAAGCGGCCCGGGCCCGGACGCGAGGGCTAACGGAAAGAGGACGACGGCGGCCCCGCCGACCATGAGCCCGAGCGGGAGGAGCGGGCCCTCGCCGAGGCGGGAGGCGAGGCGCGGGGCGGCAAGCGCACCGAGCACCCCTCCGATCGAGCCGATCGAGAGCATCGTGCCGAAGCCGGCTGGCCCGAATCCGAGTTCCCGGAGGACCACGATGGGCATGAGGACGTACGTGATCGACGAGAACAGGTTGCCTACCGCGGTGCTGAGGACGACGCGGCGGATGAGCGGATGCCGCGCCACGAACGAGGCGCCCTCGCGGATCTCGTGCGAGAGCCTGCTGCCCTCCACCCTCTCGGGTTTGACCTCCGAATCACGGACTCGCAGCAGGCACAGCGCCGAGACGAGATAGCCGGCGGCTTCTCCTGCGAACAGCAGCGGGGCACTCACGCCAGTCAGGATGAAACCACCTAGTGCGGGGCCGCCGAGCCGCGAAACCTGAGCCGTGGCCTCGAGCTTGCCATTCGCGTCGGCCACGAGTGCGCGGTCCACGAGCACCGGCACATAGCTCTGATAGGAGACGTCGAAGAAAACGGTGGCCACGCCGACCACTGTCGCGACGGCGAAGAGGTGCCAGATCTGGAGGAGGCCGGCCCACCAGAGCAGGGGGACGGCGAGCATGGCCGCCATACGGATGAGGTCTGCGCGAACCATGGTCCGCCGCTTGAACCAGCGATCCACCCAGGCTCCAGCCGGAAGGCCGACCACGAGGAACGCGGCCATCGACGCCGCGTTGAGGACGCCGAGGTCCATTTCGCTCGCGCCGAGAAGGCTCACCGCGAGGACCGGGAGCGCGAGCTGGCCTAGCTGGGCGCCGAGCTGGGAGACGCCTTGACCCGCCCAGAACACGACGAACGCCGGGCGCCTTGTGAGCGGCACGGCTGTGCTCGAGCCGATGGGTGAGGGGTGCATGCCGTCAGTGTGCGCTTCCGATTGGGAAGTGTCAATCACTTGGCGGTGGATCGGTAGAGTGGGGGCATGCAATCGTCCGACGACGTCGCGAAGGGCCGCGCACTCAGCTCACCGCTGCGGTTGCGGATCCTGCGCCTTTGCCTGCACCACTCGCGCACGAACAAGGAGATTGCGGACCTCCTCGGCCTCAATCCCGCCTCGACCCTCCACCACGTGCGGACGCTCGTCGCGACGGGATTCCTCGAGCCGCAGGATGAACGCCGCGGGCGTCGGGGCGCGCGCGAGGTGCCGTATCTCGCTACCCGCCGCTCATGGGGCCAGCGCGTCGACGACGTGGCGCCGGTGCTCATCGAGACGTTCGTCCAGGAGACCGCGGCCCTCGACCCCGAGGACATCGAAGTCTGGCGCCTCGGCCTCAAGCTCAACGCCGAGCACCAAGCGGAGCTCCTGGCCAAACTGCGCGCCGTCGTCGACGAGTATGCCGCGCTGCCCAGCGATCCAGACGGGCACGCGACCTCGCTCATGGTCGCGCACCACAGAGACCCCACGGCCGACTGACGCTCGCCAGGACGGCACGCATAAGGGCGGGAAAGCGGACGACGGCGGGTGCGCACCCGCCGTCGTCCGCTTGGTTCTGCCTGTAGCTGTCTTCCTGCCCTGCCCGGGCCTCAGGCGCGGGCGCGGGCGCGGTTCGCCTTGAGGCGCTCGTTCGCGTCGAGGATGACCTTACGGATGCGGATCTGCTCCGGCGTGATCTCTACGCACTCGTCCTCGCGCGCGAACTCGAGGGACTCCTCGAGCGTGAGCGTGCGCGGGGGCGTGAGGCCCTCGAAGTTGTCCGCCGTGGAGGAGCGCATGTTGGTGAGCTTCTTCTCCTTGGTGATGTTGACGTCCATGTCGTCGGCGCGCGAGTTCTCGCCCACGATCATGCCCTCGTACACCTCGGCGGTGGGCTGCACGAAGAACGTGCCCCGCTCCTGGAGGTTGATCATCGCGAACGGGGTCGCGACCCCCGCCCGATCAGCTACGAGAGAGCCGTTCGTCCGGTACTCGATCTCGCCGGCCCACGGCTCGTAGCCCTCGGAGATCGACGACGCGATGCCGGCGCCGCGCGTGTCCGTGAGGAACTTGGTGCGGAAGCCGATGAGGCCACGGGACGGGACGATGAACTCCATGCGGACCCAGCCGGTTCCGTGGTTCGCCATGTTGGTCATGCGGCCCTTGCGCGCGGCGAGGAGCTGCGTCACGGCGCCGAGGTACTCCTCGGGCACGTCGATCGTCATGTGCTCGGTCGGCTCGAGGACGTGGCCGTCGACCTTCTTCGTGACGACCTGCGGCTTGCCGACCGTGAGCTCGAAGCCCTCGCGGCGCATCTGCTCGACGAGGATGGCGAGGGCAAGCTCGCCGCGGCCCTGGACCTCCCACGCGTCGGGACGCTCGGTCGGGAGGACGCGGATCGAGACGTTGCCGATGAGCTCCTTGTCGAGGCGGTCCTTGACCTGGCGGGCCGTCACCTTCGCGCCCTTGACCCGGCCGGCGAGCGGGGAGGTGTTGATGCCGATCGTCATGGAGATCGCGGGATCGTCCACCTTGATGAGAGGGAGCGGCTGCGGGTTCTCGATGTCGGTGAGGGTCTCACCGATGGTGATGTCCTCGATGCCGGCGACGGCGACGATCTCGCCAGGACCCGCGGACTCCGTCGGGACGCGCTCGAGGGCCTTCGTGGCGAGCAGCTCGGTGACCTTGACCGGCTTGATCGTGCCGTCGTGACGGGCCCACGCTACCTGCTGGCCCTTGCGCAGGGTGCCGTTGTAGATGCGCAGGAGCGCGAGGCGGCCGAGGAACGGCGAGGCGTCGAGGTTGGTGACGTGCGCCTGGAGGACACCCTCGGGGTCGTAGGTCGGCGCCGGGATGTGCTTGACGATCGTCTCGAAGAGCGGCTCAAGGTTGTCATTGGCCGGCACCGTTCCGTCGTCGGGCTGTTCGAGCGACGCCGCGCCCACCTTCGCTGCCGCGTAGACGACGGGGACGTCGAGGACCTTGTCGAGGTCGAGGTCCGGGACCTCGTCGGCGAGATCGGAGGCGAGGCCAAGGAGGAGGTCCATGGTCTCGCTCACGACCTCCGAGATGCGGGCATCGGGCCGGTCCGTCTTGTTGACGACGAGGATCACCGGCTTGTGCGAGGCGAGGGCCTTGCGGAGCACGAAGCGGGTCTGCGGGAGCGGCCCCTCGGAGGCATCGACGAGGAGCACGACGCCGTCGACCATCGAGAGCCCGCGCTCGACCTCGCCGCCGAAATCGGCGTGGCCCGGGGTATCGATGACGTTGATGAGGATGCCGCCCGGCTCCCCTACCTCGGCCGCGGCCGGACCTGCGTACTGCACGGTCGTGTTCTTCGCGAGGATCGTGATGCCCTTTTCGCGCTCGAGATCGCCCGAGTCCATCACGCGGTCCTCGATCTCGCCGTGAGCGGCGAACGAGTTGGTCTGCTTGAGCATGGCGTCGACAAGCGTCGTCTTGCCGTGGTCGACGTGGGCGACAATGGCGACGTTGCGGAGGTCAGTGCGGAAGACAGTGGACACGGTTTCAGACATACGCTTTGGGCTCGATTCGGTGGGTCGCGATGGTCCGGGGCCGGGCATCGGCACGACGCGCTGGCGGCACAACGGAACAGACCCTCGGAAGGGCCAGCTCTACTAGTTTACGCTCTCCCCCAAGGTGTCGCGTCCCTCGCACCCGTCTGATGGTCACGTCCCGCCGGTGTTCACCGTCGTTACGTGACCATCAGACGGCAGGGTTCAGTCGATGCCGCTCGCGAGCAGGAGCTCCCGCAGCTCGCGCCGTTCGCGCTGCTTCTCCGGATCCGGGAGCGGCACGGCGGCAAGCAGCCGCTGCGTGTATGCCTCCTGCGGATCGCGGAGGATCGCATCCCGCGAGCCCTGCTCGACGATCCGCCCGCGCTGCATGACGCAGATGTGGTCGGCGAGGACGTCGATGACGGCCAGATCGTGGGTGACGAACAGGCACGCGAAGCCGAGCTCCTTCTGGAGGGCCTGGAACAGCTCGAGGACCTTGGCCTGGACCGAGACGTCCAGGGCCGAGGTCGGCTCGTCGGCGACCATGAGCTTCGGCTTGAGGGAGAGGGCTCTCGCGATTCCGACACGCTGTTTCTGGCCCCCCGAGAGCTCGTGGGGGTAGCGGTTGCGGTACGAGCGGGGCAGCTCGACCTGGTCGAGCAGGGTCTCGACGCGCTTCTGCAGATCGGCCCCCCTCGCAACGCCCGCGAGGTACATGGGCTCGCCGATCGACTCGCCGATCGGAAGGCGGGGGTTGAGGGACGACGACGGGTCCTGGAACACCATGCCCACCGAGCGACGGATCTCGTGGAGCTCCTTCGAGTTCTTCTTGAGGCCCGAGATCTCCCTGCCTGCGACCTTGAGCGAACCTTCCGCGACCGGGAGAAGGCCGACGGCGGCACGCCCGATCGTCGTCTTGCCGGAGCCCGACTCCCCGACGAGGCCCACAACCTGACCCGGATACACAATGAGGTTCGCGCCCTCTACCGCGCGGAAAGCCGGGACGCGCCCCTGCTTGGGGTACTCGATGGCGACGTCCTTGAGCTCGAGCACGGGGGTGCCGCGACGCTTCGCCTCGGCCTCGGCCGCCTCCGCGAGGGCTTCCCGGTTCTCCTGCTCGCGGTGGGCGAGCTCCGCGGCGTCGACCGCATCGAGTTCAGCACCGGTCGCGGCGGCGAGGGCGGCCGTGATGTCCACCTCGGCCTCCGCATCCGAGCCCTGGCCCAGGTGAGGCACCGCGGCAAGCAGCGCCTGGGTGTACTCATGCTGCGGATTGCGGAAGATCTGCTCGGCCGTGCCTGACTCCACGATCAGGCCGCGGCGCATGACGACGATGCGGTCGGCGAGGTCTGCCACCACGCCCATATCGTGGGTGATGAGGATGACGCCGCTGTTGAGCTTGTCCTTGAGGTGGCGCATGAGGTCGAGGATCTCGGCCTGGACCGTGACGTCGAGAGCCGTCGTGGGCTCGTCGGCGATGAGCAGCTTCGGATCGCACGAGAGCGACTGGGCGATCATCGCGCGCTGGCGCTGGCCGCCCGAGAGCTGGTGCGGGTACGACTTGAAGGCCTTCATCGGATCCGGGAGCTCTACGAGCTCGAGCATCCGGAGAGCCCGCGACTTCGCCTCATCCGGCGAGATCGGGTTGTGCAGGCGGATCGTCTCGACGATCTGATTGCCGATCGTGTAGACGGGGTTGAGGGCCGTCATGGGCTCCTGGAAGATGACCGCCACGTCGTTGCCGCGCACGCGGCGGATCGTCGAGCGGTCCTTCCCCAGCAGCTCCTGGCCGGTCAGCTTCACGCTGCCCTTCACACGGCTGTTCGAGGGGAGGAGGTCGAGCAGCGCCATGGAGCTCGCCGACTTGCCCGAGCCCGACTCGCCCACAATCGCCAGGACCTCGCCGGCGCGCACCTCATAGTTGAGGCCGATCGCCGCAGGCACCCACTCCTTCTCGACTCCGAAGTCGACGCTCAAGTCCCTGACCTCGAGGACCATCTGGCCCTTGACGAGATCGGCGGCGACGATGCCTCCGCCCCTTTCCGAGCGGCGCTGTCGTCCAGGCTTTCCTGCCATGCCGAGGTTCTCGGTCATCCTCTGCTCTTCCTTCCCTGCACCGTGCCGGGGGTCATGAACCCTCCCGGACGGAATTGGCGAATATCGTGGGGCCGATCCTGCATGATGAGGGAATGAGCGCCCTCCACCACACCGGCTCCGTCGAAGTCTTCAAGGCCCGCAGCAACAAGGCGCTCGCCGTTGTCCTGTGGGCCCTCGCTGCATTCGGACTGGTCGTCACGCTCGCCCAGTCGGGCATCACGGGCCTGCGCTTCGCGGCGCCCCTCGCGCTCATGGCGTTCGCGGGCTGGTCCCTGTTCTGGCGACCCGCCGTCGTCGTAAGCGACGCTGGGGTGGAACTCGTCAACCCGCTCCGCCGCATCGGGGTCTCGTGGGAGGCGCTCGCGTTCGTGGACACGAAGTACGCCCTCACCCTGGGGACGGGAGCCGGGCGTTTCGCCGCTTGGGCGGCCCCGGCCCCCGGCGTCCTGGGCGCCCGGCACGCCCGCCCGGAGAGCCTCACGGGTCTGCCGGCGACAAGCTACGGCCCGGGCCAGACCGTGCGCCCGGGCGACCTGAGCCACACCGTCTCGGGCCAGGCCGCGCTCCTTGTGCGCCGCCGCTGGGCGGATCAGGTGGAGCGCGGCTTGCTCGAAGGCGGCCGGGTCGATGAAACGCCCGTGGCCCGCGGCGCCGAGTGGTGGATTCTCGCTGTCGCAGTCCTGCTTGCCGCCGCGACCCTCGCAACCCTCGTCTAGCGCAAGCAACGCCGGGATCGCGCCCACGTCACGGAGTCCCGTCACGCTCGGAGTCTGGGGCTCCGCCGTGGGCCTCTTCGTCCGGCACCACGCCCCTTGCCGGGTTGATCGTGCCGTCGACATCGAGCGAAGGCACCGAGCCCCCGGCGGTGGCGACCGCGGGAGTCCCAACGGGGGCCCCTTGCGCCCTGCTCTGCCTGGACTTCGCCTTCTTCGCGTTGAACTTCTTCTGCCGCGGATCGAACGCGTCGCGCATGCCGTCGCCGATGAAGTTAATGCTGAGGCAGATGAGCACGATGAACAGGCCAGGCCACCAGAACAGCCACGGACGGGTCGAGAAAGCCTCTTCGTTCTGAGAGATGAGGAGGCCGAGCGACGTGTCGGGCGCCTTGACGCCGACGCCGAGATAGCTCAGCGCGGTCTCGAGCAGGATCGCCGAGGACATGAGGAGCGTGCCGTTGACGATCACGACGCCGACGGCGTTCGGGAGGATGTGCTTGAAGATGATGCGCATATTCGACGCACCCGAGATGCGCGCTGCGTCGACGAACTCGCGCTCGCGAAGCGAGAGGAACTCGCCGCGTACGAGGCGGGCGAGGGACACCCAGGCGACGAGGCCTAGGAAGATGCCAAGCACCACCACGCCATTGGTCGCCGCAAACTGCGCGAACCAGCTCCCGGAGTCGCGCCGCCCCGCGGTCTGCGACATGACGGCAGCGAGGAGCAGCACCGGGATGATGATGATGATGTCGGTGATGCGCATGAGGACGGCCTCGACCCAGCCGCGGAAGTAGCCGGAGAGGGCTCCGACGACGACGCCGATGATCCCGGCCACGAGGCCGATGATGATCATGATCGTGATCGACTGCTGCGCACCGCGCATGGTCATCGCGAAGAGGTCACGGCCGATCCGGTCCTGGCCGAACGGGTGGTCGCCGAAGCTGAACGGGACGAACGTCCACGTGGGCTGCCCGAAGTTCACGAGCGGGGTCACCTGGTCATACCGGTACTTCCACCAGCCGGGGAACGGGCCCCAGCCCTCGGCGGAGAAGGCGAGCACGAAGATTGCCGCGAACACGACAAGGCCCGCAAGTGCGCCGGAGTGCCCGAAGAAACGCTTCCTGACGATCTGCCCGAGGCTCAGGCCCTTCGCCTCGACGATCGGCTCGATGCCTGCGGCGGGCTGGGCGGCAGTGGCGGTGTCCCCGCCGACGCTGGCCGTGACGTCTTCTTGCTGAGACTGCTGGCTCATGTCACTTCACCCTAACGCGAGGATCGAGCGCGGAGTACACGAGGTCCGCGATGAGGTTGAACGCGAGGGCCGTGATCGCGACGCATGCGAAGACGCCCATCACCGGGTTCGGATCGACGTGCGAGATGCCCTGCAGGAACATGTAGCCCATGCCGGGCACCGAGAACACCGTCTCGGTGATGACCGCGCCGCCGATGAGCTGGCCGATGTCGAGGGCGACGACGGTCGAGATCGGGATGAGCGCGTTGCGGAAGGCGTGGCGCATGACGACGGACCGCTCGCTCGCGCCTTTGGCTCGGGCCGTGCGGATGTAGTCGGTATTCATGACCTCGAGCATCGAAGAGCGCGTGTAACGCGTATAGCTCGCGAGGGAGATGAGCACGAGGGCGATGGTCGGCAGGATGAGGTGCGTGAAGCTGTCGAGGCCCTGCTGCCAGAAGTCCCCTTGGAGGTTCGGGGTGTTCGCGCCGATCGTCGCGATCGGGCGGCCGCGGATGCTGTCGTTGCTGAAGTAGGCAGGCCAGGCCTGCATGAACCGGTCGAGGAGCACCATTGCAGCGACAAGGAACGCGGTGATGCCGCCGACACGCATGCCCTGCCCGCGGTCGTACCCGCCCCAGAACCATCCGACGGCCACGCCGACCAACACCGCGATGACCGCGAGGATGAAGATCATGAGTCCGGTGGCCACATCGAGCAGGGGCTGGATCGGGAAGTAGATGATCGCGCCGACGAGCACAGTTGTGAGGCCCGCGTAGAGGGCGCGGCGGTTCTGGAGGCCGGCGACGAGGACGGTGATCCCGAAGGCCAGTCCGACGCCGAGGATGACGATGACTCCGAGGCCCAGTCCGGGGGTGGCGAACCAGCGGGTGAGGCTCGCGACGATGCAGACGAGCGAGACGAAGGCGAACGCAATCGCTCCGACGATGGCTCGTCGTCGTGGGGCGCCGGATGAGACGACTGCTGCGACGATGCCGAACACCACGCCGATTCCCAGCGAGACCGGAAGCGGGATGACGGGGTTGTTGAGGAAGTTGTTGAAGTCGATCGCGCCGAATTCCTTGAGGAGGACGGCTACCCAGAAGATCGGCAGAGAGAAGAAGAGGAACGCCATGAACGTCACGCCGTAGTCGAGCGCGCTGTACTGGCGCAGTGCGGTGATGATGCCGAGGGCCACGCCGATAAGGATCGCGAGGACCGTGGCGCCGGTGACGAGCGTCAGGGTCTGGACGAGGGCCTG
The DNA here is from genome assembly GCF_000802235.1 of Sinomonas humi. Classification (GTDB taxonomy): domain Bacteria; phylum Actinomycetota; class Actinomycetes; order Actinomycetales; family Micrococcaceae; genus Sinomonas; species Sinomonas humi. Next base: position 100,931 of record NZ_JTDL01000140.1, on the reverse strand, counting down.
ACCGAGGGCCTGGGTCACCGGTTGGCCCACGAGGTTCATGCCCAGATTGCAGTTGCCGACGATGCAGCCGGCAGCTCCTCCGAGCCACTTGAAGTAACGGATGGGGGCGGGGGTGCCCAAATCGAGAAGCTGGGCGCGCGCCTGCATGAGCTGCGCCGCATTGGGGAGATTGCTGGCACGCAGATCAGCGAGTGGATCTCCGGAGAGCGCAGTCAGGTTGTAGACCAGAAACGATGCGCCGAGGAGGATCAAGGCTGCGGTGATGAGGCGCCGGACGACGTAAGTCACCATGGTTTGTTGTACCTCTGGAAGTCGGCTGCCGGATAGGTGGGACGACAGCTCGTTAGGGGGCCTGGGGCTCTGCCCCGCGGTCGGCGGGGGCCCGACGGCGGGTGGCGGGTATGCCGGGTGGCGCTGTGAAGCGCCGGGACCATGGAGCTCGGTCCCGGCGCTTCACAGCATCAGAACTGAAGGTGGTTACGTGGTCGCCCAGTCCCAGTAGTTCCACCACACGCCGCTGCTGTTCGGCATGTACTTCACGCCCGTCACGCGGTTGCTGTACGCATCCACGCCGACCGCCTGGAAGAGCGGGAGGCCGTAGGACGAAGCCCAGATCCTCTGATCGATCTGCTGCTCGAGGCTGACCTGCTTTGCCTGGTCAGTGGTCTGGATGAGCTGCTTCATGAGCGCGTCCGCCTGGGGATCGGAGAACTTGTTGAAGTTCGAGCCGCTTCCCGTCTGGAAGATCTGCGGGACGCCGGAGACACCGATGCCCGGGTTGATCCAGCCGAAGATCGAGGCGTCGTAGGTGCCGTTGCCCAGTGCCTTGCCCCAGTCCGAGGCGCCCAGTCCGTCGTCGACCACCTTGAAGCCCGCCTTCGCGGCGTTCGCCGCAATGAGCGTGTAGGAGTCAACGCGGTTCGGGTTGTCCTTGTTGTACATGATCCGGACGGTCGGCGTCTTGCCCGCGAGGAGCTGCTTGGCCTTGTCGATGTTGACCGAATCGTAGGCTGACGAGCCGTTGTTCTTGACCGAGTCGGCGTAGCCCGCCTGCTGCGGCACGAAGATCTGCGAGTCGAGCGGCTTCGCGTTCGGGTCCATCTGAGTGATGAGCTTGTTCACGATGTCCTGACGGGGAACCGTGAGCATGAACGCCGTACGCACGTTCTGGTCAGCGAAGACACCGTTGAAGTTCAGGTCGATGTGGTCGTACGAGAGCTGGTTGCCCTGATCGACCGTCACGCCCTGAAGCGCCTTGAGCTGCTGGATCGTGTCAGACGAAGCCTGCGGGGCGATGATGTCTGCCTCGCCGTTCTTGAGCGCCTGGATCTGAGCCGGGGCCGAGCCGATGTAGCGCACGACGATCTGGTCGAGGTGAGCCGCGGGACCCCAGTTGTAGTCCTTGTTGCGCACGAGGGTCATGGACTGGTCCGGCACCATGTCCTTGACGATGTACGGGCCGTTCGAAAGGAACAGGTTCGGGTCCGAGGGAAGGGTCTTGGTGTCGAAGCCCGTGTTGTAGAAGTCAGCAGCCTTCTTGAGCGTCTCGTTGGCCGGCTGCGGGTGAGCCGGATCGCCCTTCTTCATACCCTTCATGAGGTCGTAGAGCGCCTTGGCGTCCGCGAGACCGGCATGCTTCGCAACGATGTGCGCAGGGATGTCGATGGTGCCGTTGTTGCCGCCGATCGCGCTCTCCCAGTCGGCGTAGGGCGTCGTGTACGTCAACGTGAACGTCTTGCCGTCCGAGGAGACGTCCGGGAAGTTCGTGTTGTTGAGACCCTGGGTAGAGGCCGCCGTCGAGAAGTAGCTCGTCCCGGTCGTGCCATCGGCGTTCGCATCATCGAACCAAGCCGAGTTGGCCGCCCAGTTGAGAGCGACGTCGTAGGCCGTCACGGGAGTACCGTCCGACCACTTCACGCCGTCGTTGATCGTGTACTTGACGGTCAGAGGGTTGTCCGAGGTCTTCTCGTACGAACCGAACTTGTCGTTGTGGACGATCTTCAGATTGTTGTCCACATAGTAGAAGCCCATGTGGGTCGCATAGCTGATCTTCGAGTTGATGTCCGTGTTGCCGTTGGCCGTGTTCGCGTTGAACGTGTTGAACGCGTTCACCTCGACAACCGTGGCACTGCCGCCGGTCTTGGCCGCCCCGCTGCTCGACGAAGACGATGCCGCCGTTCCGCCGCCTTGGGTCGCGCAGGCGCTGAGTGCTAGGACAGCCGCAGCTGCAACCCCAACCACCTTCGAAATACGCCTGAAACGCATTCCGCCTCCTATGTTTGGTGAATTCTGTGCCGGACTCTTCCGGCGGAGGGCCCTACCCCCAGACGCAGGGACGTGGCGCGCCTCACATGCCACACAGCCTACGCACAGTAACGGGGCGCTGGCTACGAAAGCGACGTTTCAGATTGCGGTTGTTATCGAGCTGCAACATATCTTTCAGATTTCCCTCAGACGTCTCCGACTCATCGACTCTGATTGGGAAGTCTCAATCGCTTCTTCCGCGGGCTTTCGCGGAATACTCCACGGTAGGCCTCCCAGTCCAATCGCTACATTGCTGCCCTCGATCAGCCCTTCAACGTACCGGGAGCGTGGCCCACTAGGCCTTGCATCAAGCCAGGCGGAAGGGACCTAGGGCCTTGTTCCTCAGCCCCACAGGTCTCTAGCGTGGACGCTAGGTCAAGCAAGGGCCTCATGGGGACTGGGCCGGCGGCGTCGGAAGGACACGCTCGGTGGAGGTGACCTTCCTCCCCAGCCGCCGTCGGCCCTCACCACCGCTTTCGCCTCCCATGGAAGAATCGAGAGCCATGGCAAGTGCCATGGCCCAGTCGAGTGCCATGGCTCAATATGGGAGGCGGCCGATGCGAGCCACGGTCAGGGATGTTGCACGTCTCGCGGGCGTGTCCCCGAAGACAGTCTCGAACGTCGTCAACGGAACGGTGCCGGTCAATCCCGACACTCGCGAACGGGTCGAAGCCGCCATGGCGACCCTCGACTACGTCCCAAACCTTTCCGCCCGCGGTCTGCGGAACGGACGCTCCGGCCTCATTGCACTCGCGCTCCCAGACCTGAGCACCCCATACTCTGCCGAACTAGTCCATGAAGTGGTCGAGGCCGCCCACCGCCACCAGCTCGCGATCCAGCTTGAAGAGACAGGCTACGACCCCGAGCGAGAGCTCCAACTGCTCACGCGGGCCCGGGCGAACCTCGTCGACGGCCTGATCCTCAATCCGCTCGTCCTTGACCAGAGCGCCATCGCGCCGCGCATGGTCCTGCCCCCGGCTGTGATCCTCGGCGAAGTGCAGCAGAACATCGTCGACGCAGTCGGCGTGGACAGCGTGGGGGCAGCCCGCGCCGTGACGCGGATGCTCGCCGAGCAAGGACGACGGCGGATAGCGGTCCTGGGTGCGCGGCGTCCCGGAGCCGCTGCCACGGCCGAAACCCGCACAAGGGGCTATCGGGAAGCGCTCGCCGAGGCGGGCCTTCCATGGGCTCCCGAACTCGAGATCATCTGCGAAGACTGGCACTCCGAGGGCGGAGCTAACGCTCTATCCCAGTTCCTTGCCCGCCACGAGCCGCCCGATGCGCTCTTCTGCTTCACAGACAGCCTCGCCTACGGCGCGCTCTCGGTCCTCGCCTCCGCCGGACACTCGGTCCCCGGGGACGTCTCCGTGGCCGGGTTCGACGACCTCGCCATGAGTCCGTATGCCGTTCCAGCCCTGACCAGCGTTCGTTTCAGCCGCCGCACTATGGCGGAGGAAGCAGTCCGCCTGCTGCTCGAGCAGATAGAGAACCGCGGCCGCCCACCGCGCACCGTGATGGTCCCCTTCTCCATCCAGCACCGGGACAGCACGGGCGGCGCGAACGTCTAGGCCCCAATTTGGGACCGGTCACAATGACCTCTTGTCCCTTCAATTACAACGATGTAACGTGAGGCGCAGATCACACCGACGTGGTCTCGCCTCCGGCGCCGCAACCGATTGGAGTCCTATGTCGTCCCCTACCATTGCTCGTGGCGTGATCGATCCGCGCCAAGCTCTCGCCCCCGTCTCCCGCCGCATCTTCGGCTCCTTCGTGGAACACCTCGGGCGCTGCGTCTACACAGGCATCTTCGAACCCGACCACCCGAGTGCAGACGAGGAAGGCTTCCGGACGGACGTCCTCGAACTCGTCCGCGAGCTCGGGGCAACGATCGTCCGGTACCCGGGCGGCAACTTCGTCTCGGGATACCGGTGGCGCGACGGCGTCGGCGCGGTCGAAGACCGGCCCGCACGGCTGGACCTCGCGTGGCACAGCCTCGAGCCCAACAAAGTCGGCACCGACGAGTTCCTCAGCTGGTGCACCAAGGCCGGCGTCGAACCGATGTGGGCCGTGAACTTGGGAACGGCGGGAGTCCTCGACGCGGTCGACCTGCTTGACTACGTCAACGGCTCGGCGCCGACAGCGATGGCCGAACAGCGGCGCTCGAACGGCCATGAGGAGCCGTACGGCGTGCGGATGTGGTGCCTCGGAAACGAGATGGATGGGCCTTGGCAGATCGGCCATATGAATGCCGAAGCCTATGCAACCGCAGCCGTGAACGCCGCCCGCGCCATGCGCATGGTCGATCCCGACCTCGAGTTGGTGGCCTGCGGAAGCTCCGGCCCGTTCATGCCGACGTTCGGCGATTGGGAACGCACGGTGCTTGAGGCCTGCTACGACGAGGTCGATTACATCTCGCTCCATCGCTACTACCAGGAGAAGGACGGAGACCTCGCGAGCTTCCTCGCCTCCGCGGTCGATCTCGACCACTTCATCGAGGCCATCATCGCGACGGCGGACCATGTGGGTGCCAAGCGTCGAAGCAGCAAGAAGATCGCGATCTCCGTCGACGAGTGGAACGTCTGGTACCAAGGCCGTGCGGAATCGAAGGTGCCGAGCGGTGACGAGTGGCCCGTCGGCCCCAGACTGCTCGAGGACAAGTACAACGTCGCCGACGCCGTGGTGGTGGGCGGGCTCATCGTCTCGCTCCTCAAGCACTGCGACCGTGTTACCGCCGCTTGCCAGGCCCAACTCGTCAACGTGATCGCCCCGATTATGGCCGAACCAGGAGGGCCGGCCTGGCGGCAGACCATTTTCCACCCGTTCGCACAGGCCGCCCGGCTGGCCCGCGGTGTCGCTGTCCCCCTGCACCTCGACGCCCCGACGCATGAGACGCAGGAGCACGGTGCGGTCGCAAGCGTCGACGGCGTTGCCACGTGGGACGAGGACTCGGACTCAGGGGCCGCCTTCCTGGTCAATCGGACTCCCGGCACGACAATCGACGTCGAAATCGACCTGGGTGCGATCCCGGGCGCGAAGGTCCGGAAGGTGAGCCTGCTGACGGACGACGATCCGTACCGGCGCAACAGCGCCGAGGACCCCGGCGCCGTCGTGCCTCGCGACGGCCTCGCGAAGGAGGAAGGCAACCTCGTGCACGTGACGCTCCCGCCCGTGTCCTGGACCGTCATCGAGCTGGGACGTGAGCAATGAACGGGCAGTAGTCCTCCCGCAGGTCCATGCGACCGCCGTCCTCGCCTCGTGGCTCAAGGGCTGAAACCCTCACACGCGACAGCGCGGCGTGCCTCCGTTGGGGGAGGCACGCCGCGCTGTCTCTGTCAGATGCCTTGCGCGAGTCGGTAGTACGCGGCGTTCCACTGCAGTTCTCGGGCGAAGCCGCGGCAGGTCGTCTCCTGGTCGATGACAAGGAGTTCGGTTCCGGCGATGCGGGCGAAGTCCTCGAAGGCCTCGACGCCGAGGGCGGTGCTCATGACGGTGTGGTGGGCGGCGCCTGCCTCGAGCCATGCGGTCGCCGAGGTGTCGAAGTCGGGGGCCGGCTTCCAGACAGCCCGGCCGACGGGGAGCTTGGGCAGCGGCGCCGACGGCTCGACGACTTCGACTGCGTTGGCGACGAGGCGGAACCTGTCGCGCATGTCGGAAAGGGCGACGACGACGGCGGGGCCCGGGTCCGCGGTGAAGACGAGCCGGACGGGATCCTCCTTGCCGCCGATGCCGAGGGGGTGGACCTCGAGGGTGGGCCGCGCGGTGGTCAGGGACGGGGAGACCTCGAGCATGTGGGCGCCGAGGATCCGCTCCGCGCCCGGCGTGAGGTCGTAGGTGTAGTCCTCCATGAGTGAGGCGCCGCCGGGCAGCCCGGCGCCCATGACGTTCGCGGCGCGGACGAGGATCGCTGTCTTCCAGTCGCCTTCGGCGCCGAAGCCATAGCCCTCGGCCATCAGACGCTGCACGGCCAGGCCGGGCAGCTGCTTGAGCGATCCGAGGTCCTCGAAGCTCGTGGTGAACGCCCCGAATCCACCGCCCTCGAGGAAGGAGCGCAGGCCGAGCTCGATCGCTGCCCCGTCACGGAGCGACTGATGCCGCTCGGCTCCCTTGCGCAGCTCGGGGGCGACGTCGTAGAGGTCCTCGTACTCGGCGGTGAGCGCGTCGACGTCGCCCGGATCGGCTGCCTCGACCGCGGCGGCGAGCTCGTTGACGCTCCACGTGTTGACTTGGACGCCGAGGCGGATTTCGGCCTCGGTCTTATCGCCCTCCGTCACGGCGACGAAGCGCATGTTGTCCCCGAAGCGGGCGAGCTTGAGGGTCCGAGTCGCCGCCCAGCCGGCCGCGGCGCGCGCCCAGGTGCCGATCTTGTCCGTGACGCGAGGGTCTGAGACGTGCCCGACGACGGTCTTGCGCGGCACGCCGAGGCGGGACTGGATGTAGCCGAACTCGCGGTCCCCGTGGGCGGCCTGGTTCAGGTTCATGAAGTCGAAGTCGATCTCGCCCCACGGGAGCTCGACGTTGGCCTGGGTGTGGAAGTGCAGGAGCGGCTTCTGGAGCCCGGACAGGCCGGCGATCCACATCTTCGCCGGGGAGAAGGTGTGCATCCAGGCGATCAGGCCGATGACGCGGTCGGCCGCGTTGGCCTCGAGGGCGGTCCGGCGGATCGCGTCCGCGTCGGTCAGGACCGGCTTCCAGACGACCTTGACGGGCACGGCCTTGGCCGCGGCGAGCTCGTCGGCAATGCGGCGGGACTGCTCGGCGACCTGGGCCAGGGTCTCGGGCCCGTAGAGGTGCTGGCTGCCGGTGAGGAACCAGACCTCGTAGGCGTCGAGGGCGGTGGTGAGCTTGGGCATCAGGCGAGGGATCCTTCCGGGTTCTGTCCGTAGACGTTCTGGTAGCGGTCGAAGAGGGAATCGATCGCGTCCTGTGGGATAGGCACCGGCGCTCCGCCCTGGCGGGCGATGTGAACGGTGCGGGCGACATCCTCGGCCATGACGGCAGCCTTCACGGCGTCCCGCGCATCCTTGCCGATGGTGAACACGCCGTGGTTCTGCATGAGCACTGCGCGGCTGCGATGGCCGGTCAGGGTCGCCACGATCCCGCGGCCGATCGAGTCATCGCCGATGATCGCAAAGGGGCCCACCGGGATTTCGCCGCCGAACTCGTCCGCCATCGCGGTGATCACGCAGGGGACGGCCTCTGCGCGCGCCGCCCACGCCGTGGCGTACGTCGAATGGGTGTGCACCACTCCCCCGACCTCGGGCATGTTGCGGTACACGTAGGCGTGCGCCGCGGTGTCCGACGACGGTGAACGCTCCGAGCCGAGCGAGCCGGCGACCACCTCGCCCTCGAGCGTGCAGAGGATCATGTCCTCGGGCGCGAGCACGTCGTAGTCGACGCCGCTGGGCTTGATGACGAACAGGTCCTCCCCCGGGACGCGTCCGGAGACGTTCCCGCCCGTCCACACGACCAGGCCGTAGCGGACGAGCTCTGTGTGGAGCGCGGCGACCTGCTCGCGCGCGGCGCGGATCGTTGGGGTCTCGGATTCGTGCGTCATGCGGTCGGTCCTTCCGGGGCGGTCGCATCCTCGAGCGGGATTGCGGCGGATTTCAGTGGGATGGCCTCTGCGGCGGCGTGTTCGACTGCCAGCCCGGCGCGGTAGCGTTCGAGGTACGCCGCGAAGCCCGCGACGTCATCGGGATCAGGGGCCAGGGTCTCGAAGGCGAAGCCTCCGAACACGCGCTGGGACAGCCAAGAACCCAGATCCGGGTGTACGTTCCCTGCCTCGGCCACGGGGAGGTACGCGGCGAGCACCGCGATTCCCCACGCACCGCCCTCAGAGGCGGTCTCGGCGACGGACACCGGTACGTCCAGGGCACCTGCCAGGAACCGCTGCGCGACGCCAGCGGTGCGGAACATGCCCCCATGGGCGAACAGCCGCTCCAAGTCGACGCCCTCAGCCGCCAGAGTCCGCATCCCCAAGGCGAGGGTGCCGAAGACGCCGTAGAGCTGGGCCCGGACGAAGTTGCCAAGCGTCAGCTGGCTGTCCGGGGTCCTCACCATAAGGGGGCGCCCCCGCTCCAATCCGGTGATCGGCTCCCCGGCGAGGTAGTTGTACGCGAGGAGGCCGCCGGCGTCGGCCTCCTCGCCCTTCAGCGCCTCGGAGAACAAGGCCTCGTAGACTGCGTCCGGCTGCAGAGGGGAGCCGACGACGGCGGCGAAGCGGCCGAACAGGCCCGCCCAGGCCGCGAGTTCGCTCGCGCCGTTGTTGCAGTGGACCATCGCCACCGGGTCCCCAGCGGGCGTGGTCACCAGATCGAGCTCGTGGTGGACGCCCCCGAGAGGGTGCTCAAGGACGACCATCGCGAAGATGCTCGTCCCCGCCGAGACGTTCCCGGTCCGCGGCGCGACCGAGTTGGTCGCGACCATTCCCGTGCCGGCGTCGCCCTCGGGCGGGCACAGCGGGATGCCCGCCTTCAGCCTCCCGGTCGGGTCCAGCAGCGCCGCCCCCTCCGGGGTGAGCTCGCCGGCCCTCTGGCCGGCGAGGAGGACTTCGGGCAGCACGTCCACAAGCTTCGGCACCCGGCCGTCGGCCACCTCGTCGTAGCGGGCGGCAAGCCCGAGGTCGTAGGACTTGGTCTCGGCATCGATGGGGAACATCCCCGAGGCATCCCCGACGCCGATGACCTTCCGGCCCGTGAGGCGCCAGTGGACGTAGCCGGCAAGAGTCGTGCAGAACCGGATGTCCGGGACGTGGGGTTCGGCGTCGAGCACCGCCTGGTGCAGGTGTGCTATCGACCAGCGCAGCGGGATGTTCACTCCGAACAGCCCGGTCAGCTCCGCCGCCGCCGGGCCGGTCGTCGTGTTCCGCCATGTCCGGAATGGCACGAGCAGCTCGCCAGCACCGTCGAACGCGAGGTAGCCGTGCATCATCGCCGAAACCCCGATCGCGCCGAACGAGTCCGGCCGCGCCCCGTGACGCCGCTCAGCGTCGGCGAGCAGATCCGCATAGGCAGCCTGCAGACCGGCCCAGACCGACTCGAGCGAATAAGTCCACATCCCGTCGGCGAACTCGTTCTCCCACTCGTGACTGCCCACTGCCAGCACAAGCGAGGGATCCTCGATGTCAGTCAGGCACGCCTTGATCCGCGTAGAACCGAGCTCGATCCCAAGGGCCGTGCGAGCCCGGAAAATCGCCTCACGGGCGCCAAGCGGCGTCGGCTGAAGTGCCATAGTGCGATCCCTGCATTCCTTGTGACCGGTCACATTACTGGGTACGAGTATGCCCGCAACGAACGGAAGGGGCAAGCGTCAGGCGGACTCTCGCACCACGAGCGAGGGCGCGACCGGCTCAGCGAACGCGAGTTCGCGTCCCTCGATCAGTCCGACCAGGCGAGCGACAGCGCGGCGGCCGAGCTCAGCGAAATCCTGCCGCACGGTGGTCAGGGGCGGGGCGAAGAAGGCGGCTTCGGGGATGTCGTCGAAGCCGACGACGGCGAGGTCCTCGGGCACGCGGCGTCCAGCAACGCGGGCGGCATGCAGGACTCCGAGGGCCATTTGGTCGTTCGAGGAGAAGACCCCCGTGATACTCGAGTCGGAGAGGAATTCGGAGGCGATCGCGGCACCAGAAGCCGCCGTCCAATCCCCCTCCCGCGAGACGAACGCCTCGGCTCCAGCCCTCTCGGCCTCGAGCAGGAAACCCTCATGACGGGCTCGGCCCTCGGCCCAGTCGAGCGGGCCGCACACGTGCAGGATCCTCCGGTGCCCCTTCTCGATGAGGCGCCGCACGGCCAGCCGTGCCCCCTCAGCCTGGTCCACCACCAATCCGCCCTTGTCACCCGCGCCGTGCAGTTCGACGGCCGGAACGCCGAAGGATACCGAGGCCATAGCCTCCTGCACCCGCTGCTGTGGTGCGATCACCACAACCCCGTCCACCGATTGGGCGACGAGATGGTCCAGTGCAGCCAGGATCTCCTCCCTGGCCGGAGAAGCTGCGTGAGCCACCGTGACGAAATAGCCCGCGTCGCGCGCAGCCTTCTCCACAGCGTCGAGGCTCGAGGCAGGCCCGTACAGCGATGACGCGGAGGAAGCGAGCACCCCTACTGTGTGGGAACGCGCCGTCGTCAGCATCCGCGCAGCCCGATTCGGGCGGAACTGCAGTTCGGCCATTGCGGCTAGCACCCGCTCCCGCGTCTCAGGCCTGATGCTCGGCGAATCGTTCAACACCCGCGAGACCGTCTGGCGGGAGACGCCGGCGGCGGCGGCAACTTCTCGGACTCCCGGGGCGCGGGGTGCGGGGGTTTGGGTCACAGTGGACACTCTAGGACCAGATCCGGGCAGGAAAGCCGATTCGTGGAGTCGAGGTAAAGCGACCAAGCCTCGCCGGGTTGAGAGCCGCGATGAGCGGGAAGACAGTGAGGGTGACCCACGCCGACAAAGCACATGACGTCCTCACCATGCTCTGCCCCCTCGCCGATCCTGAGACCGGAACCCTCATGGGTTTCGATGGGCGGCTCTGGCCGACAGACGAACCGACTGCCCGAACTGCACTGGCCCTGCTACCGCCGCGTACGCTTCAGACGCTTGCCGGTGACTTCCCCAGCGCCACACCGGGCGCACGGCGCCAGATCTGTGAGGCAGTGGGAATGCTTGCGAGCACCGTCGCCGACGGATTCATGAATCCCGAAAGCAGAGCGGACGACGGCGACATGTCACCGGGCGCCGCTTGCGGCATTATGTCCGCCAACGTCGCAAACACCCTTGCATATCGGGAAGTCCTCGACGGCGTTTGCGAAGACCGGGACGACGAGCTCAGGGACAATGCTCTTCCCGTTGCGCTCAAAGTCTTCGAGACCGGCGAGGTTCCCAGACCACCGGAAGACGCCACCGAGGACACCGAGGCATTCGCCCTCGCGGCCCTTCCGCAGATCGACTACCTCGCAGCCGACGACGACCTGCGCGAGCGCGCCGGTGCATTCCTGATGACCTTCGTTCTCGCCTACGAACGCAACCTTCCCTACCTTGGGTGGGCGTCAATGCACGAGCCCGCGGACCCGGTCGCAGAGTTCGCCCGCGAACATCTGCGGGATCCAAGGCGATGGGCGGCTGCGGTTCGCGAACAAGGGACCTTCGACCCAGCGGCTCTCCGCCCGGCCCTTGGGGAGGCACCTCGGGCATAGAACTCGCAGGGGGACCCGCCCTTCCTCGGCCCCGCTACCGGCCGGTGAAGGCGGGTCCCCATAGAGAAAGCTGCCTCTAACGCCTCTTCCGTGCCAAGAGGATTCGGTGAACCGTCAGCAATGTTGGAGCCTTCACTCGCGTCCGAGGCGATGAGCCGGGCGAGTAGAGTGTCGCTGTCGACAGACGACGTTGCATGAAAGGGCGCTGGGAGGGGCAATGTGCCGCCTGTTCGGACTCCATTCAGGACAAGCGCGAGCCAAGGCAACCTTCTGGCTGCTGAACGCTCCGGCCAGTCTGCTTGAGCAGAGCCGCCGGGAGCCCGACGGAACGGGCGTGGGCGTCTTCACTCCGGAGGGGCGTCCGAGGGTCGAGAAGCAAGCCTTGGCCGCTTGGCAGGACCAGGCCTTCGCGAGGGAAGCCCGCAGCCTCGAAAGCACCACTTTCATCGCCCATGTTCGGTACGCAAGCACCGGTGCCCACACCTACGTGAACACCCATCCGTTTGAGCAAGGCGGCCGGCTCTTCGCCCATAACGGAGCTCTCGCTGGGCTGGACAAGCTGGAGCGGCGGCTTGAGGACGTCGGGGCGGCAGGCCTCGTGCACGGCGAGACGGACAGCGAGCGCATGTTCGCCCTCATCACGGCCGAAACCCGCCATTCCGGAGGAAACCTTGAGGAAGGCATTGTCAATGCCGTTTCCTGGATGGCCGGACATCTCCCGATCTTCAGTTTGAACTTCATCATCACCACGGCCACGGGCATGTGGGCGCTTCGCTATCCAGAGTCGCACGAGCTCTACGTGCGCGAGGATCACGTTGGACCCGCCGCCACGCCCGATGGCCTTGAGGCAACGAGCCCTCGGATCAGCGTTCGCAGCCATGACATCTCGGATCGCGTCCTCATCGCCACCAAGAGGATGGATGACGATCCGCGGTGGCGCCTCATGGAATCCGGCGAGCTAATCCATGTCGGTCCTGATCTGCGCCCGCGGTCAAACCGTCCCTTCCCTGCCCGGCCAGCTATGCAAATGGAGCTGTCAGATCTTGATGCAAATGCCGCGGCATCCCAGCAGTCCCGCGAGGACTAGCCGTCGCGGCTGCACTTGAGCGCCCCGTTTTGGAAGGCTACCGGAGGGTAGGCCCTTAGGAGTGGCGGGTCCGGCCACGACCCATTCGGTGCCGTGAGGGAGCACCGGGCCCGTCACCTCACCAGCACGAGGAGGATGCGCCGTCGGCTCAGCCCGTAAGTGCCTGGATGATGACGCCGACTGGCGCGCTCACGAAGAGGATCACGAGGACCACCCACGCGACCACAAGCGGCATCCCCCGGCGGCCGTGTCGGAGAGCGATCGCGAACAGGACGAGCGCCACGAGGAAGAGGACGATGCCCGCGTAGAGGACGGCCAAGGCGCCGGCCAGAGTGCCGGCGAGCACGAGGGCATTGCCCAGATTCCAGCAGACAGCCTCCGCCACGACAGCGCGGCCCCCAACCGCTGCACCGGTGAGCGAAGTCTGAGCCACCCCGAGTGCGATCTGAGCGACCCCAATGACGAGGACCGTATAGGCAACCGCCCAGCTGGCATGGTAGCTGGGCGCCGGCGCCGTGATGGCCGAGAGCAAGCCGCCGCCAATCACGCCGAGTACGCCAATGATCACAAACGGCCTGGACAGCGGATGAATCCAAGCGGAGCCAACCGTCGCAGGCGGGCGGGTGGACATCATATGTTGGTGCTCCCTTCGGGCGAACGAGTACTAGAAGCGTCTTCGGACGCGTTCCAAAAGCCTCGCCCGGGCGCCCAGGAACACACCAGAGGTGGTGAAGGCCGCGTTGGTCGTGGCTGCACTGGAACACCGGGGCGACCCATGCGCACCGACCAGATGGCGCTAATCGTCCTGGAAGCTCGCGTCTCGGGCGTTCGATAGTACCGCTAGCAGCAACACCGGCGCTGCGGTCATTTACCAGGGCTTCGCCGCCCGCGCCTACGACGGAGCCAGCCTTCAACGCGGACCCGGCCACCGCGAAGCCGATGCCTCTCCCGCCGGAGCGCCGCCGCCGGGGCCGGCAGGAAGGCTAGGGCTGCACCATTCGCTGGTCGGTATTCGTGTAGCTGATCGAGTCTGCCGTGGCTCCTACGAGGCCCATGGTGACCCTCAGGAGCCCGGGCGCGACGTCGTCGAGCGGCGGAGGCGTATCGGTTCCTAGCGCCAGGCTGTGCCCGTTGGAAGTCGTGCCGGTGACCGACCCCAGGTAGACGCTGACGTGCCCGCTGAGCACCATCTTGTCCGCCGACGTGACGAGGCCGGGGCCGTTGGCGTGCCGCACGGTGAGGGTGAACCCGGTGATGGTGATCGAGTCGGCGGTGATCTTCAGGGCGCGTTGGCCGCTGCCGTCCGCGGTCGGCACGGTCACGATGCTGACCGAGCTGAGGCCCGTGAAAGACAGGCTCTGGGAGCCCATCGAGGCCGGCGTCTTGGTGAAGACGGGCGTCCCGCTGTCTCGGGGAGCCGCCACCGGGGTGCTGGACGTGGGCTCGGGGGTCCCGGTGGGGGCCGGGCTCGCCGTCGACCCCGCTCCCGGGACCGCCGGCGCGCTGGGGCTGGACGCGAGGCCCGGCAGCGCGGTGCCGGGGACCGTGGGGAGCAGCCCAGGGGCGGCTGGCCCCTGGGTGGGAGTGCCCGGCAGCGGCGCCGAGGGGCTCGGCGTCGAGGGGCTCGGCGTCGAGGTGGGGCAGGAGATCAGGAGCGGCACGCACAGTGCAGTCGGGGCGCTCTCAGGGGCCCGAGCGGCTCCCAGCGTGAAGGGCAGCGCGAGGACCGAGCCGGTCAGGACAGCGGCCACGGCGCGGATGCGGCGTGCGTTCACTCCGCCCTCTTTCCTCGCTTGGCTCCCGGCGGCCCCATCCAGGCGACGACCAGGACTCCGCCGGCCCCGGATAGGAGCATGCCGATGATGAATCCACCCATGTTCACGCCGACGAGGGAGTAGATGGCCACCACAAGCGTGAGGCTTCCGTAGAACACGTGGTGGGCCGGCATCGTGACCGACAGGACTCCCAGCAGCACCAACGCGATCGGGATGACGGTGGCCTGGAGCCCCTCGATCCCGAGCTGGATGTGCAGGTGGCCGAGATCGAGCTGGCCGGAGAAGAACATCTCCACCCCGCCGAGGGCGGCCAGCAGTCCGCCGATGAACGGCCGCCCCCGGCGCCAGTCGCGGAACCCGGTCGCCCGTCGGGGCGCTGTGGCGCTCGGGGACCGCACGTGCATGCCGTCCTCCGTCGTCGTCGACGCGCGGTTGCTCAGAAGCATCCCTTGGACCCATCCGTCAGCTGCATGCTCATCCCGGTCAGGGTGAACACCGAGGCCTGCGTGCTCCAAGCCGTCTGCTGCAGGTTCGTGATAGAGATGCTGCCGGAGTCCTGCGCGAAGTCGCCGGCGGAACCCTTCGCCGCGGTGTTGACGGTCGAGGCGTCCACGCCGATGCGGATGTTGCCGAAGGCCGCATCGCCCTTCAGCCCGGTCATCCCGATCTGCAGGTCGGAGGCCGAGGCGGGGCTGCCGCCGCCGCCAGCCTTGATGAGCACGCCCACCTTGCCGAGCGGAGTCTCCGTGACCACGGACTGGCATAGATCGGAGAGGGTGGCGCTCTTGATGTTGGCGATAGCCACGGGATGCTCTTTGCCTTCGGTGTCCTTGGCGACCCCGGCGTACTGGGAGAACCCGGTTCCTTCGAGCTTGGAGGCACCGATCTGGAACTGGCTGCCGGACACGGCGAAGGAGACGGGCACCGCTCCCTCGGCGACGCCGCCCATGAGGAGTGAGGCGGCGAGGGCCGAAGGCACGGCGACGAGCATGATGCGGCCTGCGTGGGACGCGCGCATCCTCCGGACGCGCTGCGAGACGGGGAACTTCATTGATCCTCCTGGAACAGGGCCCCGCCCCGAGCGGCGGGAACTCGGTCGAAGATACCGAGCCTATTGACTGCTAGTCAATAGGCTGCCGGTGAGGAAGCCCGCCGATCAGTAGACTTTCTGCTGTGTCCGAGCAGCAGCGCGTCCGCCTCAGCCCCGAGGATCGGAGGGCGCAGCTCATCGCCGTCGGAGTGAACTTCCTGGCCGACCACGCGCTGGACGAGCTGACCATGGACGAGCTCGCACGCCGGGCAGGCGTCTCGCGCCCACTGGTGTTCCACTACTTCGAGACCCGGCAGGGCATGCACCGCGCAGTGGTCACGACGGCTCGGGACAGCCTGCTCGTCGCCAGCGTTCCCCGCCAAGACCTCGCGCCGCGCGAGCGGATCCGGGACACGCTGCTAAGGATCGCCGTGTTCGTGCAGGAACACCGCGGAACTTTCTACTCGCTGGTCAGGGGCACTGCCAGCGGCGACCCCGAGGTGCGGAGGATCGTGGACGAGTCACGGGACCTGAACGCCGAGCGCCTGTACGATTCCTTCATCGAGCTTGGCCTGGCGGACACCACGCTGCTGCGCGTCGCCCTGCGGTCCTGGGTCGCGTTCGCCGAGGAGACCCTGATCAGCCTGGCGATCGAGCGGGAGACGAACGCCGACGGCATCGTGCGGTTCCTGGAGGCGTCCCTGCACGGCATGGTCAACTCCATCCGCGACCAGCGGCTCTGAGGCCCGGGCGTGGGGCCCCGCTACTCTTCAACGGCGGTCGAAGGTCGGCTAGCCCACTCTTGCCCCACCCGGATCACACGTTGAAGCGGAACTCCACCACGTTCAGTACCCAAAAACCCTCTGGAATCGTCGGCACGCACTACGCGGGGCTGGTGCGATGCCTCGTTGATGCTCGTCGAGGTTACCGGGTCGAGTAGACGAGATTTGGCACCTTCGCGACCTAGTATCTGAGCATGACCGGATGTACAGCGCCGGTCCACGGCCACAAGACAGCAAGCGGCGCAGCGGCATGCCCGGTTCACGGTCGACGAGGCTCCTTCTCCTACTCATATCGCCCCTCGTACATACCGAACTACACGCTACCTGGTGGAGGTGTTTCCGGCGGCTCTACGAGCGGTTCGTCACGCACTGCACGGCCGAGGTGGTCACCCAGCAACTCATCGGTCGCATACACGCCCGCTCAAGTAAGGGCTCTAACTCCAATTCGAGAGCACATCGAGACGCAGGGGACCGTGCCCGACCGGTGGGATGTCTTCCTTTGCCACGCTTGGGACGACAGACAAGGTGCGGCCGCCCAGTTGCACGATCGGCTGAAGGCGGCTGGCGTGTCGGTCTGGTTTAGCGAGAAGAACGTGCTGCTCGGCACGCCACTGCTGCGCGAAATCGATAAGGGGCTGGCCAGGTCTCGAGCCGGTCTCGTTCTGGTCACGCGTGCGTTCCTGCGCCGTTTGGAGGCAGCAGGCATCGCCGAGAAAGAGCTCTCAGCGCTACTAGCACGTGAGCTGCTCGTGCCCATCGTCCACGGTACGACATACGAAGAACTGCGAGACGTCAGTCCCCTGCTCGGTTCCCGAAGCGGTTTGAGCACGGCGGAGGACACCATGGAAGTGATCGCCGCCAAGATCCGAGAGTTGGTTTCGATCGACGCCTTCTAATTGCACGTGTAGTACGTTCTCTACGGCCGCCCCTGGTTTAATCCGTCAAGACAGCCGAGGCGGGGAACGCTGGCAGAAGAACCCGCTCTCCGCTAGACCCGAAACTGCTCAGGGGGTGCCTACAAAAAGTGATCGATTGGCCCAATGCTCTCGTCGGGTTTGGACTGGGTGTCCCGGCCGGTGTTCTTGCAACTTTGTTCTTCTGGATCCCTGATCGGAGGCGAGCGAAACGGGAACGGCACGACGATCTATGGGAAGAGTGGAAAGTTGCGATGAAGGATCTGGAGCTGGTGGCCTGGAACCCTCAGACGCGGGGTGGTGACTTCCACATCGCTGCGAGTCGTTATCCGATCGATCGTTGGCGCGCGGTTCTTCCCGAGCGTGAGGGATTCACTCTGCTGGAACACTTGGAGCACTCGTACTCGGCAGTTGAACACGTCGGTAGCCAATTCGCTGCGGATCCATCGGACGTCAACAAGGAGCGCTTTAAGGCGGCAGAACGCCGGTGGAGCGATGCTCGTGTTGCCTTTGCCAACTACTCCAGAAAAGTGCAGTCGAGCGGATATACCCAGATGGTCCTCCGCGAGGAGAGGGAACAAATTCGGCGTGACGTCATGCGCCACCCCGTCACAGCAATGAAGCGCCTGCGCCTCAACGCACGGGAGAGAAAGTCTGCCGGGTAACCAGTCGGGTTCGTCTTGCGGTACGGACGGCCCCGGATCGACCGGGTTCTCGTCTGCGCCCCTATCCCCTGATCGCCACAAGTTAGCCGTGCCTCCGCGCCGCCGACGCTCAGCTCTGTCATGGGCCCGAACCACCCAGCCGTCCCGCTGGTGCGCGGCGACGAGCTCGATTATGGCTTGCGCGGGTCATTGACAGAACCTTCTCCACGGGGAGAGATTTGGCTGGCTCCGGCGCATTGACCGGAGGATCCGGGGCCCGGGGCCAGGCAGGCCGTCGGCGTCCAAGATTGGGGGGACTGATGATTCGAGCATCGAAAGCCAGGGACAGCAGCGAACGGCTGGCGGTCCCCGACAGCCTGATGACGACGGCGGGGTTCCTGCTGCTGCCAGCGGCGCTGCTGGGCTATGACATCTGGCTCGCTGTGACCGGCGAGGCCGCCGGAATGTCGCTGCTGGCCGGTGTCGCCGGAATCCTCTGCGCGGCGGGTGCCGTATCGCTTGGAATCGCTTCCCTGGTGATCCGGCGGCGACGGCTCGGGGTTGTCGCCACAAGGGACTCTCGCGGCGAGTACAAGGACCACGACCCTGACAGCTTTCCGAAGCCGCCGCTTCTGGGCGGCGGAGGTGGCCTGGGCGGTATGCCGCGCATCTGAACGCGCTAGCCTATCGCGCTCTCAGACTGAGGCAGGCAATCCGAGTGCCGTCGCGGGCTTGCTTCGGCTCAGGGAAGACGGCGGAACGGTCGAGCGAGGAAGAATGCGAGGGCACCCCACGGGAAGGCAGCCAAGAGCAGGAGGAAGGCTGGGCCGATGTGGGAGCTCCCCGTCTGGTCCTGCTGGACGGCTGTCAGCGATGTCTAACGACTATCCGCGCGCCCCGTGGTTGCCGGCGCGGAGCACCCGGTCGGCCAGGCCAGCCTCAGCCGCGAGTTCGGAGCGCCTCTGGCGGTGTGGAGCCAGAAATGCGTTGACCGTATCTGTGACGATCCGCTTCAGGGCCCCGCCTCCGGCATCGCCCAGCTGTTCGGCCATCGTTTCAGGGGTCGACCCGCTGCACAGGGCCGCGATCGAGAGCAGCCCGGAGACGCCGGGACGGCGTCCCGGGTCGTAGGTGATCCGGCGGTCGTCGTCAGTTCGGGCCCGGCGGATCACCGCAGCCGTCTCATCTTCCGTCATCGACAGGGCGATCGCGTTTCGATAGCTCTTCGACATCTTGCGCCCGTCGAGACCCGGGATCTCCGGGGTGTCCGTCACGAGGGCCTCCGGTTCCGTGAAGGTGTGCCCGTGCCGGTCGTTGAAGCGGCGCGCGATCGTGCGCGTGAGCTCGACGTGCGGGAGATTGTCCTTCCCGACAGGCACGAGATTGCCCTTGCAGAAGAGGATGTCCGCTGCCTGGTGCACGGGATAGGTCAGCATGAGCCCGCTCAGTGCCCTGCCCGACGCGGCATGCTCGGCCTTGACCGTCGGGTTGCGGTGCAGCTCCGCTTCCGTGACCAGGCTCAAGAACGGCAGGACCAGCTGGTTCAAGCCGGGACGGCCGAATGGGTGAAGACCGTGGTTCGGGCCGGGTCCAGACCGGCCGCAAGATAGTCGAGCACAGCCTCGCGCACATTGACCGCGACGTTCGCCGCAGTGTCCCGGTCGATGATGACCTGATAGTCGGCCAGGATCACGAACGTCTCCACACCCAGGGTCTGCAGGCGGACTCGTTCTCGGATGGTGCCGAAGTAGTGGCCCAGATGCAGCAGCCCGGTCGGGCGCTCCCCAGTGAGGACCCGGAAACGTTCCGGGTCGGCGTTGATGCGGCCCTCGAGCCCCTGCACCCGCGAACGCGTCGCAGCAAACGAATCCATTCCGATCATCCCTCCTGACGAGGGGCTGCACCGACGGATCACCGCGACCACCGCGGGCTGCCATGCAGCCCGCGGACATGCGTCACCTGGCTGCTACCGCAGCCACCACCACGAAGAACGGAGGGAACGCATGAAAAAAGCGTAGCCCACGGCACCCACCCTGCGCGTGAAAGATCACCAGCACTGCCCCCGATGGTCTGTCCGCTGCCCGGCGTAAACGCGGTGCATCATCATCGAGACTCTGCGCTTCCGGCCCATCCCCTCAGTCCGTGATCCCCGAGTGTTCCATTGCACTCGGTCTCCGCGGGAACTACGACGCGGCGGTGGTGGCCTCATCGGGGGCGGCCGGGTCGCCGGACGAGGGTCGTGATGGCCGCCCCGGCCGTCCAGAACGCCTGGAGGACCGAGAGCACGATGGACACGATCAACCCGACGGGTCCGAAGACGGCGGCGATCCCGGAGAGCACGAATGCGGCGGACAAGCCGATCGCCGACCACGCGAGGAACCGGGGCAGAAGCCCTCCGGGGAGCAGCACGGCCCCGATCCCGCCGAGCAGCAGAGGCGCCGGTGCGAGACCGAAGATGCGCGCGAAGACCCCGTTCGAGAGGGCGAATGCCGTCGCGACGGTCGCCCTGTCCCCGGCCGCCGCAGCCATCGGCACCGCCTCGAGCAGCGCCGCCTCGACGCAGACGACCGCCAGCAGCACCGCCGCAGCAGTGCTCGTGACGACACCTGCCAGCGTGCCCCGTGCGCGGGACCGGTGCACGATCCAGAGGAAGAACAGGATGCTGGCCGCCGCCCCCGTCACCTGAAGCCAGCCTCCCGCGTAGAACAGCAGTGTGTGGCCGTTCGCATAGGCCACCAGCTGGTCCGGGTCCGCGCCGGCGTAGGGCCAGCCCACGAAGGCGGGCGTCGCGAAGTAGGCCACGAGAAGCAGGGGCCCGAGGATGCCGGCCGCGACCGCGAACCGGCGGACGACCTGACCACGAAGCATTGCTCTATTTTCGAGTAACTCCATATTGGAGTAATATCGTATCCGTGATCGACCCGTCAACACCCCACTCAGCGTCCCTGCGCGCCCCCCAGGACGAGGTCGTGGACGCCCTGCGCGATCTCTCGGTCGCGCAGGACCGCCTCGACCAGTACGCCGCCCAGCTCCTGGGACTCAACCGCACGGACCAGCGGGCCCTGGACATGATCGGCTCGGGCACCGACTCACCTGCGGCGCTGGCATCAGCCCTGGGCATGTCCACGGGGGCCACCAGTGCCGTGCTGGACAGGCTCGAGGCCGCCGGGTACGTGCGCCGCTCCCCAGATCCGGAACACCGCCGCCGCACGCGGGTCACGATGACCGAAGAGGCAGAGGCACGATGTGCCGACCTCTTCGGCCCCATCGAGGTGGCCACAACCCGGCAAGCGGCTGCGCGCTCCAACGCGGCGCTGCGGGACATCGCCGCCTTCCTGACCGAACACACCGCCTTCATCCACGACTACCTCGATCAGCGACCGGGCAATGGAGTCCCCCGCACCGATCGCTCGGGCTGACCGGCCAGGGCCAGCAGCGATTCGGCGGCGGCCCGCCAGTCGAAATCCCGCGTCGGCGGACGATCGGTGGCCGGTCAGCGGAGGCTCAGAGCGGTGGTTCGATCCGATCGGCACATGCCGTCGCGGCTGCGAGGAGGAGGGGATCGCCCGTAGCCGCGTAGGTGTCGAGCACGGCGTCGGTGAGCTTGATGACGTGCTCATCGCCGTGCAGGGCCGCCCGGTCCATGAGCTCGTCAGGGTCGTGCACGGCTGGTGGTTCGACTGACTCGGGACCACCCGGTTCGGAGCGGGCTATTTCTGCAGCGTCGGGACTCCGAGGTGGGCGCAGACTTCGGGGCCGCCGGGGATGACGGCGACGGTGTTGTCCACGACGCATTCGCTGAGGTGTGGGATGTAGTGCCCGAAGGTCCCCAGCAGGTGCGGATCCGGCACGAGCGGACTGCCGTTCTGGTCTTCGTAGTCGTGTCCGCGAGTGCGGATCCCCGGGGGCGGGGGCCACGAAGTCCGCGGGGATGAGGTCGTTGGTGATCCCGTCGGGATTCATCATCCCTTCACTCCAGATGCGGCTGCAGAGGTTCACCGGGTCGCTGACCTGCTTCATCCCGGTGACCAGATGGCCCGTCTTCGGGTCCTTCGTCGCGTTCGATCCATCGGTATCGAAAATGCCGGCCGTGACGTACGGGGGCATCGCGCCCTCCTGCGGTGGCTTGAGATGGTGCACCGTGGTGAGGTCAGCGTGGAAGTAGCAGCGGATGTCGCGCTTGTCGTTCACGGGGGCCAGCGCCGTGTAGATCCCGGCGGCGGTAGTGCCTGCCACGGTGGCACCGGCGACGACATGACGACAGGGAGGCTTCGCCACCTGCGCGCGGGCTTCGGCTCCCGGCGCGCTTCCTGGACGAGCAGGTTCCGGACGCGGCTCTTCGTGTCTTTCGGGTAGGAGATCTCGCTCAGGTTCATAGCATCCTCGCTTCAACGAAGGCGGCGTGGACCTGGTCCACCGATTCGGTGCCAGCGTTCAAGACGGCAAGTTTGGCGAGTGCCCTGTGGAGCCGCGACTTCACGGTGCCCGGCCGGATCCCGAGGGCCTTGGCGGCCTCGCCTTGGCCGTACCCGTTCATCGGCACAGTAGGACGACGTCGCGTTCGCCGTCGGTCAGTCCGGCGGTGGTGTCGAGCATTTCGCGCTCGGCTCTTTCGGCGTCGAGCCTCGAGGCGACTGCGTCTGCGTGGTCGGACTGGTTCTCACCCCAACGGGGGTTCGAGTAGGGCAGCCGGGCAAGGAACGCAGCGTGCCGACGAGAGGCCCGGGTGCGGTTGCGGTCGGCGTTGGTCGCGACTCCGAGGAGCCACGGCAGGAGCGTGTCCTTCTCCGGTCTGAGGCTGGTCCTCTGCCTCCAGGCCTCCAGGAAGGTGATCGAGACCAGTTCCTCCTGTGGTGGACGGACACCTGCCTACGTCGATGGCAGGTCCCGGTGTGCCTGAACGTATGGTGGTGACGATGAGGAGTCACAGATGAGCCCCCAAGTAATAGCCGGTCGACGGGGTCGCTCACGAGCACAGTTTGCACCGTCGCCGGTCCGAACCGCGTGTCACAGGCGTCCGCGGCGCCCCGCTTGCGCGTTGGTCCCGAGATGCTGTCCCCGGGAAGCGCCCGGCGTGGGGGCCTCGGCGGGAGTCATTGCTCAGGAGCCGCGGGCGCCCCGCAGAGCGCCTCAGGCCCGCTTCTGAGGCTTCCCTAACCTTCCGTCTGGTGCGGCACTCAGTCGATAGCCGACAGAGTGATCCGGGCTAAGACGTCTTGCATTCTCGATGTATCGGCTGTCGAGTGCAGCGCTAGGGACGTGACGGCGCCAGCGGCGGTCGGGCGTCATGCTAGGGAAGCAAGTGGAGCGCTCTGGTGCGAGGGCGCGCTGGGCCGTACGCTGACGCCGTCCGCTGCTATTGCTGGGGAAGAAGGTCGCCGTGACCATGATGCAGTCGCCGGAGCCGCGTCTCGACCAGCCGCGCCACGGTGCGGCCTTCGGTGAGGCGTTCGTCCGGTTCTGGAAGAAGGGCCTCACGTTCACGGGGCGGGCGAGCCGGAGCGAGTACTGGCTGATGTGGCTGCTCGGGACTGTCGCCTCCCTGGTTGCGTACGGCATCGGGTACGCTGCGGGCTCCTCCGGTGATCGCTCGGGGGTCGGGCTCGTGGTGATCGGCGGCCTGGTCGTGTCACTCGCGACCCTCGTTCCGGGCCTCGCTCTCGCAGTGCGACGGCTGCACGACGCGAACTTCAGCGGGTGGTGGCTGCTCCTGGGACTTGTCCCCTTCGGTTCCATCGCCGTGCTGGTCATGCTGGCGCTGGAGTCGAACTCGCGCGGCTCGCGATTCGACCTGCCCAGTGCCAACACACCGGCGTCGCTGGCTGACCTGACTGCGGCGGCGGCCCCCGCAGAGCAGGGAGCGGCGCCGCCGGAGACCTTGCCGACCGGTGCTGCGGCCAGCACGGCCACCGCCCCATCAGACGGGGATCGACGCCTCGTGCTGGCATTCGTCGGCGGCCTCGTCCTCCTGCTTCTGATCGTGGCCGGAGTCTCCGTTGCCGAGCAGTCCAAGACCGGGCAGACGGCGTCGGTCGCCACCTCCGCGGCGGTGCGCACGCAGCAGACCGTCCAGCCCCGGCAGCAGGCTGTCCCGGCTGTCCCGGTTCGACCTGCCCCGGCCACCGACGCCAGGGAGGCTGCGTTTCGCGCACAGGTCGAGTCGGCCCCTGGGTGGCAGAAGTACAGCAGCAGCCTGTACTTCAAATGGGAGTCCGGGAAGAACGCGTGCACGAGCTTCGGCGGCGGCTGCGCGACGGTACTGATCGAGAAGGTGACGTCGGGCACGTGCTACGGGGGAACGGTGGAGATGACGCTCCTGAGCAATGGGACACCGGTGGGGAGCAGCTCGCAGTCCATCATGATGCTCGTCCAGGGGGATCCGCTGGAGGTGGGCGTGCCGTTCAGCGCGACGCTGAAGGGCGACCAGGTGAGGCTGGACAGGATCACCTGCAGCTAGGGGGCGCCCCGGAGATGTCGGCTGCCTTGCCGCCAGAGGCGGCGATGCCAACGTGATGCTTAGCCGGCAGCGGCTGAGCCCGAAGTATCACGGCATTCGGCCGTTATTGAGAGCACGACGGTACGCATAGGCGCGTATTGTCGTGCGCCCCGTCGTTCGAGAAGCTGCCATTGGCGATCCATACGATCCGGCGCGGGGGTCAAGGCGGCCGACAGCACTGGGCGGTCGCGAATCCACCGCGAGCCTGGGGGCTGTGAATTGGTCTCGGACGCACATCGAGGAGCACGTGATGAGACTCAAGACAGCGGCGCTGGCGGCAGCCTGCGCAGGGATGGCGGCGCTCGGCGTCGCGGCACCGGCAAAGGCCGATCCCGGTGCATATGGGTGCCCGGCAGGCTGGCAGCTCAGAACCGTGGACTACGTGGTGGGGTTCGCCGCGAACACCCAGTTCGCCCAGAAGATCCGGGCGGCGGACCAGAACGGTGACGGGATGCTCTGCTACAAGCTGCCCCCCAGCGCGATCCCCCTCTTCTCACCCACATTCCTGTACGAGGACAACACGGTTCCTGTGAGGTGAGGCCTGTCAGGGCAGCTGCCGGAGAGGTACCCGTCGGCCAGGGCGGTGGTGGTCCCTGAGTCCAGCCACTCCTCCACATCGCTTGCGCCTGGG
The DNA here is from genome assembly GCF_000802235.1 of Sinomonas humi. GTDB lineage: Bacteria > Actinomycetota > Actinomycetes > Actinomycetales > Micrococcaceae > Sinomonas > Sinomonas humi. The sequence continues at coordinate 76,092 of NZ_JTDL01000140.1, read as the reverse complement.
TGCCAGTCTGGTCGGGTGCGCTCGACCACGCACTTTGTGATCCGGTCCAGATCTTCAGGGCGCCTCCGGATGAGATCCTCCAACGAGGTGTCCAGCGGCTTCCAGGACCTTCTGTCGATGCTGAATTCGCTAATGAGGGACCGCTATTTGTCCTCCACTACGACTCTCAGGACGAACTCGTCAACAGCAGTGGCAGCCTCCAAGTCGCGAACCGAGATCACGGCAGGATGCCTGTCGGAATCGTCGCTGCGGAGGCCGTTGGTCGCGAAGATCACGTGGATCCGGTCCTGATCCACGTCAGCGCTCCGATGGTGCGCGGCGACAACCCGGAGCATGTCGATGGCGTGCCAGACGGACCCTTCGCTCAAGCAGGCAAAGCCGACTCGTCGGTGACGGCCATTGTCGTGGCTCTCTGCCTTGCGTGGAAGTGGGGGCGGGGGCGTGCCCCGCGTCGGGCACGAGCCTGCTGATCCGAGAGCGTTGGTCCTCTGGCGTCACACACTTGACATGTCTAATGTGGGCTGGGCCGCATTATTCCAAACATTGGGGAAATCACGTGGACGAGATGCTCAGACGCGAGCTCGCATGGCAGATCACCGGCATCCAGCTGCCGTCGCAGAGCAGCGACGAGGTCTTCAGCAGGATGCTCGAGCAGGCCGTCGCCTTCCAAGGCAGCCACGGACGGACACCGCGGCCTTCGACCGCCAGCCCGCACGAAGCAAGCCTCGGCCGATGGCTCGAGGCCCAGCGGGCCGACGCCCGGCGCGGAACGCTGTCCGCGGAACGCCGGCGGATGATCGACCGCGCGTTCGGGGCAGGCTGGGCCTTCGACGCCGTCACACCCGCGCCCCCTCTGGCCCGAGCCCGTGCCATGGAGTAGCAGGGCAGGCGAGCACGGCTCCGCGCTGTGCCGGGGAACTACCGGAAGCCATGTGGCGGCCCTCCATCGCAGCGTCAATAGGCTCAGCTGATCGGCGGGGCGGCCCCGTGCAGGAATCCTGCTGGCCCCTGCTGAGGGAACCACAGTGCGGTCGCACCGCTGCTCGGATCGCCGGATCATCATGACGTGCAGGCGGTGGAGCAGCATTAGCGGCGACGGCAGGTCTGTGACGCGGCATCTTCAGTTCCTACGGGCCGGACGTCGTGCAGGACGTGGTCGTGCTGCTGCACCTGCAGAAGTTTTCGCCGGCTGCGGCAGCCGAGCTCGAGATGGCATACGGTCCACTTCTTGTCGTTTCGACGGAGAGCAAGACGGCGGCCCCGGTGGTGCTCCATCAATGATTGGTGACCCACAAAGGAATGGATCCTACGCAACGGAGGGGCCGCGATGCGTCGCTCTGGTTCGCTAGCTCACCTCGGTTCGGTGCGTGGCGTGCTCGCACTCGGAGCGCCGCTGATTTCGTCCCGTCCCGCCGACGTAGACCACGGCCCGCTGTTCGACATCAATCCAGACATAGAGCCACGAGCCGCTTGGCTGTACGCGTCCTAAGCGGACCTTCACGATCCTCGTCGAAGAGATGGCGCCCATGGCGGGACTATAGCCGCCTCTCATCGAGGGGCCGATCTCCATGTATCGGGTGGCAGTGTCGGCGTTCGGCCACGGCCCGCCCAACCGGACCCAGGCCCCGCGGGCACGCCTCAGTATCCAGTCGCGTACGGAACCGGCTCCTTCTTCATCCGCAGGATCCGTATCGAGCGCAGGATGATGAGCACGTTGGTGATGATCCCGCCGAACTGCGGGGCGACTCCGGTCTCGGCCGACCGGACCAGCAGGAGCACGATGAGGGCAATGACGATCGCTGAGAGCACGAGGCTGGCGCTCACGGGGCCTGCCGATACCCCACGGCGGGCAAGGATGTTCCAGATGCCCACGGCGAGGTAGGCGAGTGCGACGAGGACGTAGCCGGCGATGATGAGCACCGCGTTCGTCATCGCACTCTGGGAGACGTAGCGGCCCTCGGCCTCGAGGACGAGCCCGGCGATTCCGATGGCGAGGCGCCACCGCCGGGAGTACTCGGCCTCATGGGCGCTGACAAACCGCATCCCGCGGTGCGCCGGGTTGAACTGGGTCGGCCACGGCCGGGGCTGTGTTGCCGGAGGAGCCTGCCAGAGGACCGGCGCCGGATTCGGGGGCTGGCTCGACCACAGCCCTACCGGAGGTTCTGTTGGCCAAGGCTTTGGTTCTGACTGCGGGTGCTGCTCGCTAACTGCCCGCGCTCCCCCAACAGCGCGAGTGTACTCGGCGGGAAGGAAACCCTGCGACGGGCAGATCTGGAGCTCCTCCTGGACGCCCTTCGGCGTCAGGAACCGCGGCGCCGGGCGCGCTGCCTGTGGTTCGTCGTCTGCCACGGGCTAGATCAGCCCTTCGATCGCGCCCGCGAATCCCGGGCAGCCGGTCTGGGCGGCGATCTCCGACGCGGACCGAGGCAGCCCGAACCTCCCGGTCCTCCGGGCGACGTTGCGCACTGCGCGGACCACGCGCTCCTCGTGCAGGTCCAGCGAGTCAAGCAGGAAGGCGTCGGTGGGTTCGGCGAACAGGGCATCGGGGAGCCGGTCGCGCGGAAAGTCCCGGACGTTCTCGGTGACGATCATGTCGGCGCGCCCGACGACAGCTGCCGCGACGACGTGGCGATCGTCGGGATCGGGGAGGTCGAAGACGTGGGCCATCGACTCCCAGCCCGTGACCATCGCATCGGGGAACGCCACCCCGAACTGGGAGCGGAGCCGGGCGATGTAGCCCGAGGTGACCTCTGCGTCCTCGCCGCGGACGTCTCGGATCCGGCGGATGGCCCGCTCGGTCTCGTCGAGGATCTCAGCGCTCCAGAGGGGCCGGCACACGCCTTGGACGGCGACCTCCAGCAGCACGACCCTCTTGACGCTCGGGACGAGGACGCACGCGTCAAGGAGCGCCGACCACCCGTCAGCGTGCCCTGCGCGCGTGCTTCAGGGCATCGGCGATCTCTTCGCCGGCCACGTCGTACATGCCGAGGCGCTCGGCGTCAGCGACCATGTCGTCCAGGGCCTGCGCTGCGGCCGCCCGCTGGCGCTTCATGTACTCCAGCACGTCCTCGAGCCGTACCCTGCGGTGGCGGCTGGGCTTGTCGAAGGGGATCGCGCCCGACTCGAGCAGGCGGACCAGCGTGGTCCGTGAGATCTGGAGGAGGTCCGCGGCCTCCTGGGTCGAGAGCGCCAGGTGCCGGGGAGCGACGGTGACCGCGAGCCCGGCCTTCAGCGCCTCGGCGACGTCCACCAGGATCTGGAACATCGACTCCGGGATCACCACGCCCCGCGTGCCGTCGGCGGAGACGATGCGGGCGCTGGGTTCTGCGGGCGTGCCGCCGCGTGCGCGGAGGGACTCGATGAAGTCGATGACCTCCGCCTGCTCCGCCGAAGGCAGGAGCGCGCTCGGCGCGGCGGCTGCTGTCTGTGCCATGGCCTTCCTCCTTCCATCAGACAAAACGAGCACACCGCTCGTTTTGATCGTTTCCAGCATACGCGCCTCTCGGGCTACCGCCCAGAGGCTGCGCGTCCGGACTTCCGGGCTCCGGCATGTCAGGCAGATTGATCGTCAAGAATCCTCCTGACCAGGTCGCGGGCGGCATCATGCTCGCGGACCCCAGGGCGCTCGGCCAGGTCCGCGGCGATGGCAAGCAGCGGGACGCTGTGACCGGCCAGACTCTCAGCGCCCTCGGCGGAGACGACGTGGAGCACCACGTTCGCGGGGCTGTGCGGTCGCGGCTCGACGAGGAGGTAGTCGTCGACCAGGTCTCTCAGGTCCGCCGCTGAGATATACGCCTCGACCTCGTTGCCGGCCAGGAGACCGGCCTCCGGGGGCGAGACCCCTGAGAGTGCCAGCCTGGAGTCGGCGCGCAGGTCCTTCAGGTCCTCCAGGCTCGCGCGAAGCCCGCGCAACACAGCGCGGTTGACGAGCCACGCGCGCAGGAGCGGCAGCGGATCAGGTGCAGCCTGCAGCCGGCCGAGACGCTCACCGAGCCTATGCTTCTCCACGGCCGACGTCACGCGCGCTGCGCGCGCTCGGGAAGCGTCGGCGGAGTCGATGAGGATCCAGCATGCCCGAGGGGAGAGAGGCCGGATCGGCGCGCGCTCGACGGCGCCCCGATCGAGATCAGTGACGATCCAGCGTCCGCCGATCTTCTCGCCGCCGATGCCGCCGGCCCCAAGCATGGCGCGTACGCGACGTTCGGACACTCCAAGCCGCTTGGCGGACTCCGACACACTCAGCTGCATTTCACTGGTGAACCGAATTCGGCACAGGAGTGTAATCATCGGCAAGGGTCTTCACCGAATCATGAGCCCCAGGGTCGCGGCCGCCGGGAGCAGGAACAGAAGGGCGCGCGAGATCGGGCCGTATCCGTTGTCGTAGCGTCTGCGCATTATTCCGAGTGCGATCAGGTAAATGACGTTGAGGACCAGAGCAAATCCGAAGAGGAGAGTCAGGGCGTACGCCAGCAAGAGTCCGGCCCAGAACTGAGCCTCTCCGTCCTCTCCGGAGTGCGGAGGCAAAGCCAAACGGATGAGGATGACGGCCAGCAGAGGCAGGGCGTCAGCGGCCAGGACGGCGATGCGAAGACCCCGCATGCCAGGGGATTGCCTGCGCGGCTGGGACCGCTCCGGTTCCTGGCGGGCACGGTCCCACGTGGGAGGGAAATCCATTCCACTCCTATCGATTGCCTGCCACGGGACAGGGCCGGACAGAACGAAGCGCTCCGATGTATCCCTCGACCGCGTCGACAATGGGGTCGATTACAGAGCGCACTGCTTCGATGCCGACGTCCTCGGTCTCGATGTGGCGCTCCTCCCCAAGTCTCGCGATCAGCAACTTCTTCGCCTGATCCCGCGGTACATCCTCGGCCAGCTCGAACGAGAGCACGTCAAAGTCGCGCTTCTCGTAGTCCGGAACGGTTGCTCGCACCCGCCCGTGATCGGGGTTCTGGCTCGTTAGGTGCAGGTACGCCCGCAATTCCGGGTCGAACCCGGTAGCACCCACATAGGCGATCGAGCCGTCCGCCGTGTCGATCCAGACATAGAGCCAGGAGCCAGCCGGCCGAATACCTCCGTGCCGCACCGAGATGACCCTCGGTCGAGCAGACATCATGACCGGATCCTACTCGGGCCGTCGCTCTAGACCTCGCTGCTGGCCTCTCGTTCTCGAACTTCGAGTTCGCTGAGGCCGATAGCTCACTCCACGGCCTGCTCACGGCCGTCAAAGAGCGATCCACACCGCTGGCCCAAGAAGGGCCCACCAAGTGCGAGAATGCGCGTCGCTATTCCTGAAGGGTTTCGAAGACGGTGTCCGTGGTGGCGACGACGTCCGGGTGGAGTGCTGCAACGCGCCCGGCATGGTCCCGTGCGTCAATGGCGACCTCGTAGATGCGCTTCCCGAGTGTCCACGTCTGGGCGTCCGACCACGAGGTGGTGCCGACGCCGGCGCCGTCGTGGCGCGTCCAGCCCAGCGACACCAGCTTGCGGTCGAAGAACGCGAAGACCGCAGAGGCCTGGCCCCTGGTCGCCCACGTCCGGTCCAGGAATGCCGAGTTCGGGCCGAAGTCGTTGTTGCTGTCGGCAGCGGCGGTGCCCACAAGCGCGGCGGAGGGGTACTGCACGGAGGTCACCGAGTCGGAGCGCAGCTGGTCTAGGGAAGGAGTCGGCTTCGGCCCGAGGCCGCAGCCGGCCAGCGCCGCGACCGTGAACAGCACGGCCGCGCCGAAGAGACCGCCACGTGCCGGTACGGTTCCGGGCAGGGCTCGACGTCGGACCACTCCAGGCCTCCATCCCTGTTCAAGACGACCGCCGAATCGGGCGCTGAGTGGCCCCAGTATGCGCGCAGGCAATCGACATGGGAACGATCGTGCCCGTTCCGTCAACAGCCTGTTTGTGGCTACGGGCCGCCCATGAGATCGCATGCGTAGGTTGCCGGGCCCGTCGCGATAACGATCCAAGTCACGGTGCTGTTCTGTGCCCCCTGGTCGGCCGCGTAGATGTCAGCTCCACCGGCGGTCCTTCCCTGCTTGGTCAACCCCTCGAGCGAGTGCGTGTTTGGTACCGGGTTCGGCCCGCATTGATAATCACGATCAGCGAACTGGACCTTGGAGGGCACCGCCTTCGGCCAAAGCATCCAGTCAGAGGTCATCCGATGAACGTTCCAGAGCTGAATGCCCGCTGAAGTGACGCCGATGACAGCGACCGTGCCGACCACTCCCCCGACAATCCGCTTCCCCTGCTTCATGCCGCAACTATCGCATGCGCTGGGCGCTCCTCCGTCTGCCACTCAGACGATTGCCCAGACACCTGGGGGCCCAAGGGAGGGCCCGTTCTTGGCCACTAAGTGGCCAGACCTGGGCGGAAGCGGGCCGGGTCCCGAGGGGAGCCGCGTGACGCCGCCCGTTCTTGGGACAATTCCGGCCCAAGAATGGGCGCTTTCTGGGCCAGCGGTTCTCCTGGAGGCCCGCCAGCAGAGGACGAGGCCCGGATCAGCGGGAATCGCGGTCCCGTGCGGCCATCGTGCGGTCCCTCGTGGCCAATGCTGGCCCAAGAGCGGTATCCGAGTGTCCACACTTTGCAGCCTTCGGGCTGCATTTTTTTCACCGGCCGGCGCTCTGGCGGGCGCGAACGAAGTATGCCGAGCACGTCCTCACTGACAGCCACTCCGTCGAGCACAGGCGCCCCGTGAGACCCCAGTCGATAGTCTGGGAGAACCAGCAGAGGAGGCCGCCATGGCTACCGCCCGCAAACGCACACACCCGATGCCCACGGCCCCCGAGCAGGCTGACCGCGTCCTGACCCCTGAGCAGATGCACGAGCTCACCATCGACACCATGGCCAGCTGGGCCCTGGAGGGCATGGAACCTGACCGTCAGACCATCGAAGAGATCAACGCATTCCTGCGCAGTGGACTCTCCGCGAGCGAATACCTGCGGAAGCTGAAGGGTGACTGACCAACCCGTGAAGGCGGATTGACCTGACTCGTCCCGCGCTCCAGAGGCGGTCGATCCTGGTGTCTTCTTCGCTGTTGTCCCACGCGGAACACGTTGGGGCTGGTGTGGACCCTTGACCGGTGAAGCACCTTCCCGAGAGGCTTGGCCCATGGCAGCACGGCATATCCGCGGCATCGCCGTCGCAGCGTCTCTGGCCGTGCTGTGCGGATGCGCGCCAACGGGCGTCACCACCGGAGCCTCGACGAAGACGGCGACGACCTTCATGCTCTACACCCACTGTGGAGTCTATGAAACACGCGTGGGCGACACCTTCTACGTTGCCGCAGAACCCTTGGACGACGGCAACGGCAATCCACCCCCAGGCTGGGGCAACCCGTACCAATCGGGAACGATGACGGTCGACGGCCCGACGGCCATCTTCCGAGACGACGTCGGCCACACGGTGACCTTCCACGAACGTTCCGCCGCTACGAGCTTCCTCAGAACCTGTTCTTGAGGCACCGCAACCATCAGTCAGTCCCGCATATGCGGACCAACCTCGGCCACGCAGATACCCAATAGGTGTCATCGACACCTATTGGGCCGCCTCCTAGTCCAGACCGGAGGCGATCGCAGTTGCCGTCAGACGGTGGGGTAGCACACAAGGGGCCGAGAATGCCCTGGATCCCTTACCCGATCATGGCCTGCGCGGAGCCTTGACAGAACCCTCTTCGCGGGGAGAGATTTGGCTGGCTCAGGCGCAATGGCCGGGGAATCCAGGGCCCGTGGCCTGCAAGGCGGTCGGTGTCCACGATTTGGGGGGACTGATGATTCGAGCATCGAAGAACCGGGACAGCAGCGAACGGCTCGCGCTCCCGGACAGCCTGATGACGACGGCGGGGTTCCTCCTGCTGCCCGCGGCGCTGCTCGGCTATGACATCTGGCTCGCTGTCACCGGCGCGGCCGCAGGCATGTCCTTGCTGGCCGGTGTCGCCGGAATCCTCTGCATGGTGAGTGCGGTATCGCTTGGAATCGCATCCCTGGTGATCCGGCGGCGACGTCTCGCGGTGGTCGCCACGAGGGACTCGCGCGGCGAGTACAAGGACCACGACCCGGACAGCTTCCCCAAGCCACCGCTTCTAGGAGGCGGAGGCGGTCTGGGCGGCATGCCGCGCATCTGAACGCGGAACCCTGGCGCTCTCAAAGAGGAGCACCAGCGACTGCATCAGCTGGTGCGCTAGTACGGATCGTGGGATGTCTGGGTTCAACTTGACGTGCATGGGGAGTGGAGAATGGGCCAGCAACTCGTAGTGATGTTCCTTTCCACGTCGGCGGCCAGCCCGCTGCCGCCGAACTATTGGCTTGCTGCGCTGGCGGCATTGCCCACACTGTTGCTCGCATTGATTTGGGTCATAGTCCTCGTAATGGCGGCGACGGATTTGCGCCTGCCCCGTCGGGTCCGAATCCTGTGGGTGCTTATGATTGTCGTTATCCCACCTGTCGGCACGATTGCGTTCGCGGTCGTGCGCGGGCGCCGCTGGCTGGAATCCCCTCGCAGAAGCGGACGAATTCAACAGCCTATGTAGGCGAATGCTGAGCCTCGGGTGGGTTCATCCCTGTACACGCATCGTGGCTTGGGATGCAGCCACTGGCGCGCATGGTGGGATTTCATCGGCTGCCCCAGCTAGCCCGCCGCCCCTTAGTCCGGGCGGCCGAGCCGATGCGGCTCGATCCTGCGCCCAGGCTCATGGACTCGAAAATGCGTCCAGACTCGTGATGACCATGCCAACGGGAACGAGGGCCAATACGACTCACTTTGGAAGGTGCTCAGGCGTCCCCGTCCTGGTCTAGTTTGGGATCTCCGCTCGGGTGTCCCGGAACATCTGCGCCTCGGAGGCCATAGGAAGCAAGACGACGCCGAGATCCCAGTGCCGACGATTTTCTGCTTCTTGACCGGTTCCTTCAGCGCCCCCCGCCGTCTTGTCGTTGACATCGCCGTTGGGCAGGCAGTGATACCGCGCGGGCCTCGGACCGACGCGGTGTCGGTCCGAGGCCCTCGGCCCGGCTCAGGCCCTGTTTCAGGGCATGTAGATGACGCCGTGGGGGACGACGTTGGTGCCGGAGATCTCCAGCGGGGTGACGGTTCCGTCGTTGAGGTTCAGGCGTGCGAGGTAGTTCGGAACCGTCCATGACTTCGTCCTGCTTGTCGTCGACGAGGATCGGCAGCAGAGCCGGGCCACGGGCTTGGGAGTCGGGCAGGCCACCGAGCGGCTACTCCAGTCGCGGCAGCTTCAACCGGGACAGCTGCTTCACTGCTTCGGGAGTGGGCCGGCCGAGCTCCTCGTCCAGGACAACCCTCAGCCGCACGGCCCGGATCGAGCGGCGCAGGTAGAGGGCCGTCTCCCTGCGTGACTCCGGATCCTTCCGGAGCCTCCCCTCTGGCGACCTCAGGGCCTCCAGAGGCGACGGCAGCGGCGGCAGGCGCAGCTGCGAGAGCTGCACCACGGCCGGAGGGGTCTCACGTCCCAGGACCCCGTCCAAAGTGACCCGCAGCTTGGCCATTCGGATACCGTGGCGTATCCGTAGCGCCGTCTTTTCCCTCGACGCCGGGGATCGCTCCTCAACAGCCGACGGCAGCAGCGGCAGGGGCAGCTGCGACAGCTGCACTACTGCGGGTGGGGTCTCACGTCCCCGGGCCCCGTCCAAGGCGACCCGCAGCTTGGCCATGCGGATACCGTGGCGTATCCGCAGGGCGATCTGTTCCCTCCGGGGCAGGGATCGCTCCTCGCCAGCAGACATCGGCATCCCCCTTTCTGCATCTGCGGCCATCATGGCAGCGGGCCAATCAGCCGCCAAGGGCCAGCGGCGCTGCGAGAAGCACGCGGATCTGGTGCCGCTCGCGGATGATCGGCCCCCGTCACACCAAGCGCTGACTCTCTTGCCCACGACAGGCCTCGCGATAGGCCTTGAGGACATCGACGAGGAAGGCGTTCCTGTTGCCACCCGTCCAGGTGCTGGCGAGTGCGTCGATCACCTTCAGGTGGTCCTTGCGGACACGCATTGCGCGGGTCTCGGCTTCGGATGGACCCAGTGACGGTCGGGAGGGAACACGCGGCCGCCCGAAGATGTCGTTGAGCGGGACGGTGCTGCTGTCGGGCGAGAAGATCTCGCTGAATCGGTCTCCCGCGGCTGCCCAGCTGACGGCGTCCAGCACGATGTCCGGGTACGAGAGGCCGGAAGCCCAATGGTGCTCTGACAGCCACTGGTTCAGCTCCTTGGCCAGGTAGAGGGTGACGTTGCCCGAATGCTCGGCCTCGCCGGCGTCGACTGCGGCGGGCGCCACAACAACAACGGGGGCACGGGAGGCAGGCTGTGGTGGCAGATCTCTGCCTTCCTCCGTGGGTTCCACTGCCGCCGCGACCGGGCCTGTTCCATCGGCCAAGTTCGGCGCCCGGACGGCCGGGGTCTCGACCAGACTGTGAATGCGACGACCGACCTCGGTGTGCAGGACGCGGTACCGGGGGTGCACCTGCGGCAGGTTGATCTCCGCTAGGAACCACACCCGGCGCGGGGTCCGGCGCCGGAACTTCTTGTCGCGCTTGAGTCGCAGCCGGGCTGCGAGGACGTTGCGCCACCCGGCTGCGAGGGCCTCCTTGCTGATCCCCATGTCGTAGGTCCTTGTGGGCCGCACGTAGCGCCGCAATCGCTTCGCACTCGACGCTCCGCGCCGGCTCCTTCTGGGTCGCACATGGAGAGTCATGAGGACGACGGTAGCCTCGGTGAGACGGCCCGCGCGACCGGGCAGAACCCCGTCCGCCGGTCATCGGCAAAGCCGTAGGAAAATAGGTCTGCTCGGCGACGAGCAGTCTCCGGTCCCGATGGACAGAACTGGACCGTCGCGGAGATGACGGAGCCGGCTCTCTTTGTTACGCCAGCGACGGACTCAGGACGCGCTCGGCCCCTCGGGCGGCCCCTCAGACAGCACGGCCGAAGCCTCGGCGGCTGCCCCCGCAGAGCTGCGACGACGCTCTCCGGAGTACGTTGGGGCAGCTAGTGCACCACTGGTTCGACGCCCACCACATGGACCACCGTTGAGGCGCCGGCGGTGAATTATCCAGGCACGCCGTCGTCGGCGGCCACGCCATCGGACACAGGCAGCTGGAGGCCACGGTCGATAAGCTGGGCCTTGGATGGTTTGCCGCCCACCCCTGAGACCGTCGAGAACATCAATGCCTGTCTCCGCGGCGAGTTTACGATCGACGAGTACCTGCGGAAGCTGAAGGGTGACTGACCAACCCGTGAAGAGCCCGTCCCGTCTCTGAAACCCAGAAACGGTACGGGCTCTTCTCCTCGATAATCCGAGGAAGATCCACACTGTGCCAGCGAACTGGGGGCGGAAAAACACCCGCGGAACCGCCCTGCGCAGGGCCCGTCCGGTGCGGCCGGATCTATTTAAAGTTCTGTAGCAAAATAAGCTGTAGCGTGTCCTCATGGGTTCCGAGCAGCGGCGTGCAGCCGTCTACCTGCGTATCTCCCAAGACCGCGAGAACACGCGCCTCGGCGTGGACAGGCACCGGGAGGACGCCGAGGCGCTGATCGCAGCCCGACGCTGGCTAGCCGTCGGCGTCTACGAGGACAACGACATCTCCGGCAAGGGGCACAAGAAGCGCCCAGCCTTTGAACGGCTCCTCAAGGACATCGAAGCTGGGCTCATCGACGTCGTCGTTGCCCAGGAATGGCCCCGCTTGGAGCGCAACCGGACAGACGGCGTCCGAATCATCGAGGCAGCCCAGCGGCATCATGTACTGCTGACCTTCGCCAAGGGCTCTGACATCGACTGCACGACAGCGGCTGGCCGGTTGTCGGCCGACATGTTCTCGGCGATCGCCCGCAACGAGATCGAGGTCAAGGCCGAACGGCAGTCGCGGGCTCAGCGCCAGCGCGCCGAGCAAGGGAGGCCACCGAAGGGAGTACGCCCGCTCGGCTATGCCACCAACGGTGAGGTCATCGAGCACGAGGCGGAAGCAGTCAGGAAGATGTATGCCGCGTTCTCCTCTGGGGCGTCGCTGCGCGCGATTGCCGCGGCTCTGTCCGGTTACCGGGGTGCAGATGTTCCCCACCTCCCGGCCCTCCCCCGGCACAACAGGACCCTGATGATCGAGCGCAACGCCCGCCGCGCCGAAGAAGGCCTCCAGCCACGCCCGGTTCCAGAGGACGGTCCCTGGGTGTCGTCAACCGTCTTGGGCATCCTGCGCAACCCGCGCTATGCCGGCTACAGCACATACACCCCGAAGGAAGTTCTGGCCAACGGTGATCGGCGGCGATCCTGGCGGGCCCAGATCCTACGTGACGAGCACGGCGACCCGATCACCGGCAACTGGGACGGGATTGTGGCTCTTCCGGTTTGGGAAGCTGTGCAGGACCGCCTCGACGACCCTGCGCGAATCTCGAACCGGACGGGGACCGACCGGAAGCATCTTGGCTCAGGCCTGTATCGGTGTGCGGTATGCGACAGGCCGGTGAAGGCACACGGTCAGCGTTACCGGTGCGCGGGACACATCATGCGGTCACGGGAGCAGATCGATGACTTCGTAGTGGAAGCTGTCCGCCGTCGGCTCGCGCTGCCGGACCTCCACGATCTCCTGCCATCTGCTGATGAGCCACGAATGCTGGAAATCAAGACTGAGATCGACGAACGCCGCGCCCGGATCCACAGGGCGCAGCGCGACTACGACGACGAGCTCATTGAAGGGCTCGATCTCAAGCGCATTCGTGACAGGGAAAACGCCGCTATTGACACCTTGGAGGTGGAGCGCCTGCGTCTCTCGCTTGGGATGTCGCACAACAGCGTTCTGAAGGCCCGTGACCCCCTGTCCGCCTTCGATGCCGGCGATCTAGCCCTCCGCCGGCAGGCGATCGAGATCCTCTGCGAGGTGCGGCTCCATCCGCATCCTCGGGGAGTCAAGGCCTTCGATCCAGATTCTGTCACGGTCACATGGCGGTGAATCAGGACCCGACACGCGACTCGCCGACGACAGCAATGACGTTATTCTGCTGTCAAGGAGCGCTACAATTGTAGTTGTCTGACCATCCGGTCAGGTGCACCCGACGGGGCAAAGGGGACGGGATCCCTCCCGTCGAGAGATGTTCCCAAACTCTTGGCGAGTGCGATCACCAGCGCATGATGAGCCTCTGAGCCGTGTCTGGTGAGGTTGGGTCGGCCGGAAGCGACCCTGGCAGGGTCAAGCGCGGTAGCGTCCTGTAAGAGGTACAAGGTGCTCACTCCTCATGAGAGGAGCGGGCCTTTGCCTGCCGCCACCCTTGCTCCCCCTGCCCGACTGACGCTTCAGGAAGGCGTCGCTCGTGGCTACGGTGCGTATTCAACCCTCCGCAAGAAGATCGCCTCCGGCGAACTCCCTGCCGAGCGGGTTGGACGGCGCTATGTCATCCTCGAGACCGACCTCGAGGCCATGGTCAAGCCCGTCGTCGGCCGCCCGACGGAGCACGCCTCCGTCAGTGCCGCCATCGACCGGCTCGTCGCCTCCGCACCCCGGCTCTCGAAGGAACAGCGCGAACGCCTCGCCGGCCTCCTAGGTGGAGGTGCTGCATGAGCGCCCCGGTGCCTGCCGGATGGAAGGCCCACGAGATCGAGGATGGCGGCGGACGCTTCCAGGTGCTCGCCCGACGCACTCGACGCGGGGGCACCTTCGCCGCGCACACGTCCCCGGCGCACCCGGCCCATTCCGCTCAGAACCGCTCGATTGCTCCGGGCACTTTGAAGGTGCCCGGAGCAATCGAGCGCAAAGGAGCGGTCGACTTCCCCGGAATTCCGGGGTTTTCATCACGGGGTCATAAGCCCCCTATGGGCCCCCCGAATTACGGGGTTATGACCCCGCCGCCAGCGCAGCCCATTCAAGGCACCGCTTCGGCGGCACCTATCTCGTTTGGCGACCTGCCCTCGGTACGCGCCATGGGCACAGGCCGCGCCGGGATCGTCGTCGGCTTCGACACGGAATTCACGACCACCGGCTCCGGCACGCGCGTCATCGACTCGTACCAGTTCGCAGTCCCCCACCCTCTCGATCCGGCGTTCATGGTCGAAATGGTCATCCTGCCTCTCGATGAGCGACGCATCAGCCTCCACGCCGCGCTGTGGGAGGTCGTCGTGGCCGCCCGGCTCTGGCACTCCCCGTTCGTGCCCGACGGCGTCGACGACCGAGGCGTGCGCCGAGACCGGGTGCTTGCCGAGCCTCCCAACGGGACCGCGAAGAATGCCGCGCTGGCGTGGGAGGCGGATGCCCGTGACTGGGAGGCCCGTGCGGCGGCCCTGGCGCCCTGGCGGGTTCCGATAGTGCTCGCGTCCCACTACGGGTCCGCTGATCTCACGGCCTTCCGCGACGACCGGTTCGTCACGGACCACCTCACGCGGCTCACGTCTGCTGCCGGCGGTCTCGTCACGCTCCTGCCTTTCCGCCTCCAGCGCGGCGACGGCCAAGGCGACTGGTGGCGGGTACTGTCTGTGACCGTCCGGGACACAATGGGCCACGCCCCTGCCGGCAAGAAGAGCCTGTCGGTCATCGGGCCTGCATGCGATGTCCCGAAGCTCGAGGTCCCGGACAACTGGATCTTCAACATGACTGGCTACCGGGCCGCCCACCTCGTCGATTTCCTCGAGTACGGCGTCAACGATGCCGTCATCGTCGTCGAATACCTCGCGCGGCTCTGGGGCGATGGCGTCATCCCTCCGATCACCCTGAGCGGTGGCGCTGCTGCTGCGCTCGTTGCGGCGGGATCCGACTATTTCGGTGTCCAGTCTCCTAGCGACTTCCGGCTCCTGTTCGCCGGACTCGTCCAGGAGGACGGCGTGGAGATCGTGGACGAGGATGACCAGCTCAGCTTCTACGGCAAACGTCTCCGTCGTCCCGTCGATGGTGCAGCCGACCAGCTGATGTCCGCCTATGCCAAGGCGTACCACGGGGGTCTGAACGCGTGCAGCGCGCCCGGCTACTACCCCCATCCAACCGTCGACATAGATGCGCAGAATGCCTACCCGACCGCCATGTCGCTCGTCCAGGACCTTGATTGGGAAGTCGGCGTCATCGACACCACCGTGAACAAACGCCGACTCACACTCGCGGACGTGCCGGAGCCGACAACACCGATCGTCGGATTCGTGTCCTTCGCGTTCCCTCCGGACGTTGGCTTCCCGTGCCTGCCGATCGTCGCTGACAACACGCTCGTCTATCCGCGCACCAGCGAGGGAACGGCCGGCACCTGGGCATGCGGCCCCGAGCTGTGGCTCGCGCTCACCCTCGGTGCTGAAGTCTTCTGCCAGATCGGCTACACCGCAACACCTGTCACGCGCGAGGACGGTAGTCCTTCACGAGTACTTCGTCACGGAGTGAAGCAGCTCATCGACGACCGAAACACCGCCAAGGTGCTCTTTGGCGCGAAGTCCATTGAAGAGCAGACGCTGAAGACAGCGGCGAGCTCGGTCTACGGCAAGACCGCCCAGGACGTCGCTGAGCAACGCGCATGGAACGCCCACGAGCAGCAGATGGACAGCGTCGGCGGCTCCGCCATCACCAGTCCCTACCATGCAGCGACGTCGACGAGTCTGGTCAGGGCGCAGCTGCTCGCGACGATGAACCAGATCACCGAACGCGGGGGTGCGGTCTACAGCGTCACGACCGACGGCTTCATCACTGACATGACCCTTGACGACGTCAACGACCTCGATCTCTACGGGCTGGCCGATCACCTCCAGGAGGCTCGTACGGCTCTCA
The DNA here is from genome assembly GCF_000802235.1 of Sinomonas humi. GTDB lineage: Bacteria > Actinomycetota > Actinomycetes > Actinomycetales > Micrococcaceae > Sinomonas > Sinomonas humi. The sequence goes on along the minus strand of NZ_JTDL01000140.1, from coordinate 60,371 downwards.
CCGGTGACCCGGCCATATGGGAAGACAAGCACCGTCAGAACGATCTGGTGAATTTCACGACCCGCGGCAACGTCTCGCTCTCGCCCGGCGGGGTCTGCGCCCACAACGGAATCAAGCGCCCTGAGGGCGTGGATGAGGACAGCCCGGAGGACCGCGAGCACCTGCTGACCTTGGTCGTCACCCGCACGGGACGCGTCGAGAACAAATACAAGCGGTTCCCCAGCTTCAGCGAGCTCTCCCGCAAGGACAACCGCAAAGACTTCCTGCCCTCCTGGGTGTCGGCACCCCGATCCATGGATTTCGACCTCAAGCGGCGCCCCGTCATGGGCTCGATGACCGCCGAGTTCGTCCCCCTCCCGGACGGATCGCGTCACGAGATGGCGACCTTCACGACCGAGCCGTGGGAGACCGTCGAGGAGTGCCTGCGCGCGAGAGAGATCGCTCGCGAGATGTCGAAGACCGGATGCCTTCGCACCGTCGATGAATGGGCGGCATGGCACATCAAGTACACCCACGGCAAGGGCCGCCGGATCGTCACCGCCCAGCGCTCGGTGCTCATGAGCATCGTCATGGCGCACCGCCAGGGCATCGTCAGCATTCCCACCCTGGCCGACCGATCGATGACCGTCACCGACAAGATCGCCTGGCTCGCGCAGTGGGGGCTCGGGACGGTCTCCGAAGGCGACTGGAAGAACGCCCGCAGACCCGAGCGCACCTCTCAGATGCTTCCCTTGCATGCTCTGGACCCCTACCTCCACCGCATGCTCGCGATGCCTTTCGGGGCCAGCCCCGGCGACGCTGACCGCCTGCCGTACTGATCCAAAAGCCCGGACCACATCGCGTGGTCGCCGCACTGCGGGATCGGCTCCGCGCACCAACCCGGACAAAGGAAGCCTGGCATGAAGAACACGATTACTGACCTCGACGCCGAGATCGCGAAGGCAAAGAAGCAGGCGGCCGCGCGCATCGCGAAGCTCAAGCGCGAGGCCGCTGCTGAACAGAAGAAGATCGATGCGAAGGTCATCGAGCTGCTCCGCACGCAGGACCCAGACCTCTACGACACCCTGGTCAGGTCGGCTCTGGACGCTCTGGAGGCACGCAGGGCCAAGAGCTCGGACAGTGCCCGCCGCTCCGCCGCTGCAACAGGCTCGCCGGCGCCGGCGGACGGCGACGGCTTCACGCGCCGGGCGTTCGGGGAGGGAGCATGATGGACGATCAGTCGAGCGTCCGCTCCAGGGGGATCGAAGGGGGCGCAGCCCCCTCGCAAGCAGCACCGGAAGGCACGAGCGCCAGCGAGATGTCTGACGGGGCTACTGCTTGCCGCTCTGACGTACCGGTGGAACAGCAGCCCGACACCCAAAGCAACGCCGGTCGGGATGCTGTGGAAGCGGTGTGTCAGAGCCACGGCGCGAAGCGTCGTGCCAGTCGCGCGAAGCTCGACGTGGACTTCGGCCACACGACCCTTCCTGCGGTCCGCGCCCGCGCGGGCCGCCTCGGGCTCCAGCCCGGCGTGTGGGTGAAGGCCGTCGTCCGTGACGCGCTCCACGCGTCACGGACGGATGAGTTCGACGCTGCCGTCGCCGCTGCCCTGGTCGACAGCGAGCAACGAGCTCAGGTCTCTGCCGACGTTCGGGCGTTGGCCGCCCAGATCCGCCCACTGGCGATCAACGTCAACGACCTCGACCGCCGCGCCCGTGCCGGTGAGCCCGTGTCTCTCGACATCGCCGTGCCCGAGCTGATCAGTCTCCTGCGCGAGGTGCGTGGACTGCTGGGTGATCGGCGGGCCGGATGAGCACCACGCACTACAGCCCGAGCAACAGTGCTGCCGACACCGAGCAATACATCAGGGGCAAGGACAACTCACGGGGTGCGGCGATCACGTGCGACGTGCCTGGCGCGCCCGGCGCATTCGCCGCGCGAGCCCGTGCATTGACGCAGAACACCCGCCGCGAAGTCGAGGCCCTCCACTACCGGCAGTCGTTCAGCGACGAGGAGTTCAACCCGCAGGATCCCGAACACGTCCAGCGCGCCAACGACCTCGGGTACCTGCTCGCGAAGAAGATGCATCCGGACTCGGACGCTCTCGTCGTCACGCACATCGACGGACGTGGCGGGAAAGCCCACAACCACATCCTCGTGATCAACCACGACAACGCCACCGGAAGGGCGCTCTCGCAGTACCGGACGTTCCACGACCGGAAGGCAGGCGACCAGCGCGGCGTGCAGTCTGTCAACGACGAGCTGATGGCCGAGCACGGCCTCTCGGTGGTCAAGCGCGTCGAGCACCAGCCCAAGGACTGGGAGCTCCGGCGGGAGGACTTCGCCGAAGGCTCCCTCGACCGCCAGATGGGCGACCGCATGACTGCCGCACTCGGCGACCCCCGTACGACGGACAAGGCAACGCTCATGGCGGTGCTTGCCGAACAGAATCGGCTGCCCGGCCACGACGGCACGCCCGTGCCCAGGATGCGCCTGCACACCTCGGTCGTGAAGAAGGGCAAACGCCAAGGCCAGGAGACCTGGACGCTCTACATCGAAGACCGGCGCGGCGAGAGCGGCCGGTCCGAACGCCGCAAGCGCACCTCCGCACTCTCGGCGGACTTCATCCCCGAGGGCGCCCAGGCGTTCTTCGACTACCACCAGCAGAACCAGACCCAGAAGGAGCGGGACGATGAGCGCAGCGCTCGAACGGCTGAAGCAGCACGACGCGCAGCAGGAGCTGCCTGTATCGCAGACCGAGACGGTGATGGAGGTGCTGGACTCGCTCCGCGCCGCCGTCGAGGCACAGAACAGCCGCCTCGCGGTGTTGGCGGACCGGCAGCAGAAGCTCGCCTCTTACGTGAAGGCCATGGACGAGGAGTCGAACAGGCAGAACGCAGCTATGGAGCTACGGCTCCTGCAATCGATCACGGCGGCATCCGTGCCCGCGCCCAACGACTCCTCGACGCACGAGAGAACCAAGAGCGAGCTGCACGAGATCGGCCAGACGATGAGCGCGCTCGCCAGCGCGATCGACGGGAAGCAGATCGGCGCCGCCGTCTCGACTTTGAATTCGGCGGCGACCCGGATCGAGAGGACGACGGTATGGGGCTCTGAGCAGGCCAGCGGATTCGCTGCGAAGTACGACGAAGCTCTCAACGTCGCTGGACGGACGCTCCACAGGGCAAGGGATGAGGCGGTGAAGGCGATCCGGGAGACCGCCTCCGGTGCGGCCAGCACCGCCGCGGAATACGTTGAGGCCGCCACTGGACGCCTCAACGCTGCCCGGCAGAGTGCCGAGCGCCTCGTGGAGGTCGCCGAGCGGCTGCAGAAGCCGTTGGGATGGGCGGCGGCGGCCCGGATGGGGCTGGCCCTCCTCCCCGTCGCTGTCGCGCTGCTCATGGCGGTGCAGACCATCTGGGCCCTCGTGGTGGGCATCCAGTGGGTCCTCGCCCAGGACTGGGCACTCTGGCTAGAGATCACCGCGGGCATTGGTCTAACCGGCCTCGTCGCCGGCGCAGGGTTCGGGCTGTGGCGCATGACCGTTTGGGTGAAGGCCGCCCTCGACGAAGCCGCGAAGCTGTTGGGAAGGAACAGGCGATGAAGTACGGGTACACCCGCACGAGCACCAAAGACAAGCAGGACGACGATCTCCAGCGGAGGGCGCTCCTCGATGCCGGCGTGGATTCGAGGCAGATCTTCTCCGACCAGGTGTCCGGATCCAGGGAAGCCAGGACCCGCTCGGGATGGACAGACCTCGACGAACGCCTCCGCGCCGACGACGAGCTCGTCGTGTGGCGCATCGACCGCATCGGGCGCTCGATGATCGATGTCATCACGACCGTGAAGGACCTCCTCGACCGGGGCGTCGAGGTGAGGTCCCTCTCCGATGGCATCGACCCGTCGACCCGTGAAGGCCGCCTGATGCTCAGCCTCATGGCCACCTTCGCCGAGTACGAGCGCGAGCTCATCCAGGAGCGCGTCCAGGCAGGCGTCGATGCGGCCCGAGCGCGAGGGGTCAGGTTCGGACGGCCTGCGCCGGATGCGAAGAAGGTGGCGCTGAACCTCCGGACCGTGCAGCACCTCATCGACTCCGAAGGACTCGGCGTGGTGGAGGCTTCCAGGACCGTCGGCTGGTCCAAGGCAACGTACTATCGCCACCGTTCAGCGGCCGCAGCGTCGTGAAGCCGACCTGAGACGTGCCAGACCAGGCCCGGCTGGTGGGCTGGTGTGTTCGGCGATAACTAAATACAAGACATGGTTGCGACGAGGAGGAGCAGGCAGAATGGGAACAGCAGGAAACGGAGGGACACTGATGGCTGACGAGACCAAGCGCAATGACGCAGGCGTCACGAGCAAGAAGCCCGGCGCCGGTGTGGTGTCCAAGAGGCTCGCGAACAGGATCGCGGCCGCGAAGGTCTACGAGGCGGCTATGACCAAGGCCGGGGAAGAAGTCCCCGAGGCCGTCCGTAGGCTGGCCCGACGAGCCAGCTGAGCTCCGACCACCCACTACGAAGAAGGCCTCGTCGGTTCACACCGGCGAGGCCTTCTTTGTCAGCCCAGGCGTCGTTCAATCCGCACGGCCGCGGCGTCCCGCGCGCTGCGCGAACGCGTCGAGTGCCCGGAGCACCTCCTCGGAGCGCCAGTTGCGGCCCATCCTGTGCTTGTCCACCCCCACCACGATGCCGGCCTCCTCGAGCTGGCCCATCGCGCGCCAGGCCGTCGTGGAGGAGAGGCCGAGCTCGTCCGCCAGGACGCGCGCGGTCACCACCGGCTGGCGCTCCAGCAGGTCCATGACCTTCCAGACGGCGTTGTCGGCCCGGGCGGTGACCTTCCCGTTCCAGCCTTCGCGCGCCCGCGCGATGTCCGCGGCCAGCTCGCGCCCGTTCTCGATCGCCAGAAACGCGGCCGCTGCTCCCATCCGCACGATCTCGTCGGGCTGGCCCTCACGGTAGGCGTCGAGTGCCCGGTGGTAGGAGCGCACGTCGACGAGCAGCCCGGCGGAGATCGGCACCGTCACGTTTCGGGTGAGGCCCTTCCCGCGCAGGATCGCCTGGAGGAGCGCGCGCCCGGTGCGGCCGTTGCCGTCGGTGAACGGATGGATGGTCTCGAACTGGGCGTGGGCGAGCATCGCGTGCGCGAGCACCTGGATGTCGTTGCGGCGCACGAAGCCGGCGAGGTCCTCGATCAGCGCTGGCACGCGCTCGAACCGCGGCGCGAGGTAGTCGGCGCCCACCGGGCTCGTGGCGCTGGTCCCGATCCAGACCGGTTCCTGCCGCCAGTGGCCGGCCTGATCGGGGTCGGAGTGGACCATCAGGGCCCGGTGCATGGCGAGGATGCTCTCCGGGGTCGTATTGTCGGCCGCGGCCAGCGCTGCGCGCATCGCCGCAACGTTGTCCACGACGAGGGTCGCGTTGCGCCTGGAGGTGTCGCCGAGCTCGGCCATGGCCACGCTGCGCGCGCTGGCCGAGACGTTCTCGATCATCGACGAGGAGACAGACTCGGTGCGCAGCAGGACCGAGGCGAACGGCGCGAGCCCGGCCCCGAGCTCGGCGTCGAACTCGCGCACGGCCACGGCCGCGTCCTCGAGCTCGGCCGCGAGCCTGCCCGAGGGCGCGTAGGACGCCGTGCCGATCAAAGCCGGCACGGCAGCGCGGTAACGCTGCCTGCGCTCCCCCAGCGCCGCGCGCGGCCCGTACTCGTGGCGGCTCGTCCACTCGAGCGGCTCGGCTGTGACACGGGGCCACGTCCCCGCGGGGACCTCCTGCACGGTCATCCGCCCTCCAACCTGGGAATCCATTACAACGATCTTTTCAACTAGCTTACTAGTTGAAAAGATCTGACGCAGGATCTTTTCAACTAGTTCCGGACATGAAAACCGTGGACTAGCTCCGTTGCATCTAGCGAGTGGGCCGGTCCCACTGTTGATCATCCGCCAGGAGGGGGAACCACAGGTCAGCTCCGCAGTACCCGTGCCCGATGCCTCCGGCCGCGACGACGTCGAGGACATGGACGGTTCGGACCAGGGACAGGCAGAATGTGGGATCAGCAGGAGACGGAGGAAACCGATGCCCGGCGAGACCCCAGCCAAGGCCGTCAGCGCCAGGAAGGCATCCCGCAGCCGGGTCGCGACCAAGAAGGACGCGAACCGCATTGCTGCCGCTAAGGCCTACGTGGTGGCCATGAAGAAGGCCGGGGAAGAAGTCCCCGAGTCAGTCAAGAAGCTGGCCAGGATGGCCGACGAGCCCGGCACCACCTCAAGGAAGGTGCCCACCAGCCGGACCGTGACCAAGAATGCCGCGAACCGTGCCGCGGCCGCCAAGGCCTACATCGTCGCCATGAAGAAGGCCGGGCAGGAAGTCCCCGACTCGGTCAAGAAGCTGGCCAAGATGGCCGACGAGACCGGCAACACGCCCAAGAATGTGCCCACCAGCCGTGTCATGTCCAAGAGAGAAGCGAACCGGATCGCGGCCGCGAAGGTCTACGTTGCGGCGATGAAGAAGGCCGGGAACGACGTTCCTGAGTCTGTCCGGAAGCTGGCCCAGCGGGACACCTGACAGGCATGGCCCTACCGTTCCCATGGTCGTCCCCGACGACGGCAGCGCGTGTAGAGAGGAATGAGCCGATGCCCGCTGGCGGCGAGGAGCGCCGGCCCCGTAGGGACTGGGCCTCCAGGGAACAGAGGGCCCGACGGATACGGAGCGGCATCCGGATGGCCCAGCTGCGCGTTGCCCTGGACGACGCCCTGGGACGTCCAACGCCTCCTGCGGTCGTACAACTGGCGCAGCTGCCCATGCCGGCGCTTCCGTCACCCTTCGACACCCTCAGGACCCCGGACGGGAAGCTCCTGAAGGATCCGGCATCTCGGAGGGAAATGGCGCTCTACCTGCGCCGTGGAATCCGGGCCGCGCAACTGCGGGTCGCCCTCGATGAGGCGCGTGGCCGACCGACTCCCGAGGCCGTGAAGAGACTGGCCCAGATGAAGCCTCCACCCTGACGCGCTCGTAACAAGAGTGCCTACGGCCGATCCGGGCGCGTCTGGGGACATTGGAGCGTGCGGCAGTGCCCGTTGCCTAGCGCTTACCAGCATGTCGACACGCATTCGCCTGATCATGACTCATGATGGTTCCATGCCGAGGCGTATTGCAGCGGAGAGCTGGCGACGTATCCGGGCTCTCCGGTCACTTCCCCCGAAGTGGATGCCCGAAAGCCGCAAGCCCTTGTTCGTCAGCGCTTTGGAGCAGGCGGAGCAACAGTTCGAGGCCGCTGAGAACGTTGGCTATGAATCCAGATCCCTCAACTTGTACTACGGTCTGTCTCAGGCGGGTCGAGCAGTTTCGGCTGCTCTCACTCCAGACGATCCCAAGGTCTCGCCAGAGGTGCGCAAGCACGGTCTCAGGGTTCTGAGACTGGATGACGTCAAGGCAGACGGTCTCCTCGAAACCGAGGTCCGGGGAGAAGGTGGGTCGGGTACGTCCTTCGGCAGGCTCGCATGGCTACTTGACTCCGATCCCCTCGAAGCGGCTCTTCCGCTTTCAGCAGCATGGAACATGATCCTCGAGGTGCCTCGCGGTTCCTTGTTGCCCGGCCATCCAGTACCGCTCTCCGTGAGCCCTGCATACGATCCTGCAGCCCCGCTCCTCCGCAGCAAGCATCAATTCACTATTCCCCTGAGCCCGCAGGCCGCCGTCGACGGCGCCGCCTCTATGAAGCTTCTGTACCCGGACCTCGCACCTGGCCTGCTATGCACGACGACAGGCAACGGCCAGCACATCGACGGCAGTTCAGGAGAACGTACCGATCTTGCGTTGTTTGAGCTCGAAGACTTTGAATCGCAGCTTCGCGACTATCGGCAAAGTACCGTCTTAATGCCAGCCTGCGGCCCCGGACGAAAGCCGCTCGATCCGCTCTTGGCATGGTGGGTGCTCCTATACGCGCTTTCGATGGTCACGCGCTACAAGCCGGTGGCTTGGACTCAAGCCGTCGACGTCAATACCTCCCGCCAGGCCGTTCCCCTGGAGACAGTGCTCTCAAAGGCCAGCGAAGCCCTACCGGACATGATCCTTTCGCTGCTGACCAAACCCCTCAGACCCCTCGGCTGATCTGCCGTGCGTCATCGTCCTGAGTCCTGAGTAGCTCATCGGGTTGGAGCACAGTCTGCGCCTCACCCGTCGTAGGCGTCTTCCATCAGGCCTTGGCTGCCGCGGCGGTCTTCTGGAAGCGGTCCTCGCGGATGGTCTTCAGCGGCGTCGCGTAGTCCAGGCAGAGGTTCACGGACGTCGCCCCTGACTGGTCGACCCGGCGCCCCTAGGCGGCCTCGACCTCGTGGAGTAGGTCGTTGGTGGCCAGTTCGGTAGCTGGGCGGCGCGGCGGCCTGATCACCATTGGGTGCCGGCTTGATCGGTGAGTGCGGCGATGACTTTGGCAGGTTCATGCAGGTGGTCGACAGGCCGGCCATGGTCCGCGAACCAGGTTGTCGGGGATGTCATCCAAACCACGATGTCCTGGCCATCCCAGCCGCATTCGCCGGCGATCTTCTTCAGGTCTTTCAACAGAGGGCGGACTCTCATCGGCGCCCCACCGCCAGGTGAGCGTTCAAACAGGAATCCCGGGTACAGGGTCTCGCCGCGATACTGGAGCCCGAAGTATGGCAGATCCGTGGCGTTCCCTTGTCCGAGGGCGGCCTGGGCTTCGCTCTCGGTGAGAAGTCCGAACTCGCGACCGATCTGCTTCACCACGTTGATCCTGGCCTGAACGGCCCGGGCCAGTTGCGGCGAGACGTCGCCGTCGATGCTCTCCAACGCGCGGGACAATGCTGCGATCGGTTCTGCAGACCGGGCGCGCGCTGCGTCGTGGGCCTCGTGCTGGTCGGAAGGTCCTGCGGGTACGGCCATCGTCTGTTCCCTGTCATGCCAGATTGTGCCTTGCTATGTGACGATAGACCGTCCGTTGGCACCCGGAAAGCGATGCCGGGTTGTGTCCAAGAAGGCCGCGAACCGTGCCGCGGCCGCGAAGGTCTAGGTCGTCGCCATGAAGAAGGCTGGAGAGGAAGTCCCCGAGGCGGTCAAGAAGCTGGCCAAGCAAGCCAGTTGACGGTCATGTGTCACCTGTCGGCGCTCCTCTGGAACCCGACGAACACAGGTGCGGAGAGGGGCAAGCCATGATGTCTTGTCGATTTTCGGCAACTTGGTCCTCAGGGTCTCTTGGCTGTCAGAGGGCCACCCGCACTCGTGGAACCTCCCTGAGCACGCTTGGAGCACCCTCGAGGGCTGACTAACGCACGCCGCGGCGGGTGGTAGGTGCTGAGGTTGGCTTTTGGCAGGAGTCAGCCGATGGGGTGGCCGTGGGTGCAATGGTCTTGCCCTAGGGGGATCTCGTGTCCTTGGATGCAGGTCCTCTCGGGTGGGAGGGGCCTGTCGTGGGAGGTGAAGAAGATCCCGCTGGACCCTCCGGCGATGCCTGCTTCTTCTCGCTTGAGCCACTCGCCCAGGTGCAGCCGGTGGCGCCTCGGGCGATCTCCCGATGCTGGCTCCGTGTGGTCGGATGGGTTCTTGGCCATTGAGATCGCGACCTTTCTGATGGGGACGTCCCGGAGGGATCCGGGGAGGACTGGCCGGTGAGGGGGAGGGATCGGGTCCGGTGCTCAGGGGGAACCGCAGAGGGAGTTGATGGTCTCCCCGAGCGTGGAGAACATCTGTTCGGTGATCGTGTTGCGCTGGCGGTCGGCGTTGGGGTCCTCAGGCGTGCCGGGCAGGGGCTGCGGGACCAGCGCCATGGCCGCTGTGTACCTCCCGTCGCTGCTGGAGACGGCGGCGGTGATTGCGCGGCCCTGATCGCCTGCGGTGTGGAACGACCCGCCGGCCGTGCAGCCCCGCGGGCCCTTCGCGATACCGAGGGCGTAAGGAGCGGGCCCCGCCCCCTTCTCCATCTGCGCCAGCGAGGACGGCGAGATGAGCCTGCCCCCGAAGAGGGCGGCGAGGAAGGTGCTGACCTCGCCCATCGTGGAGGTAAGTCCCTCGCTCGGGGAGCCCGCCGTGTCGATGTTGTCGGTGGTGTCGATCCTCTGCCCATGGGCGGTCATGTACGTGTGGAGGATGTCCTTCTGTGACAGATCGATCCGGGTTAGGGACGTATGCGCCAGCCCGAGCGGGGCGATGATCTCCTCCTCGACCACGTCGGCGAACGGCTTCTTCCGGAGCGTCTGGACGAGCAGGCCCAGGGCAACGTAGTTCGTCTCGTCCCACTGGTAGGTGCCGACGCTGCTCGCGGGCCAAGGCCGGCCTCCCGCATCCTTCAGGGCCTGCTCCAGCGGCCGCGGCTGGGCGACAGCGGCTGGGTCCCCGCCGTTCGTCGCCGGGATGTGGCTGGGGATGCCGGAGGTCTGCCCGAGCAGCTCCCGCACCGTGACGGGCCCGGGCGGGTGCAGCTCGGCTTCGAACCCGGGGATGACGGTGTTCACCGCGTCGTCGAGGCCGATGAGGCGGTCATCGACGAGCCTGAGGACAGCGACTGCCGTGAGGGTCTCGGTGACGGTGCCCACCGAGACCCGATCCCCGGCCTGCGCCGCGTCCTTGGTGTCCAGACTCCGCACACCGTACGCCCTGGACCACTGCCCGTCCGGCCAGATCACCTCCACGACCGCGGACACGGCACCGCCGTCGATCAACAGCCGTGCCTGCTCGTCAAGGGGAGCGACGGCGGACGGGAGAGCGGCGCTGGAGGACGCAGGCGTGCCGGCGCCGGAAACTTGGCAGGAGGTCAGCAGGAACGTCATGAGAAGCGCTCCTGCTGCTCGCAGTCTGGGGGCCACCGCGACCACCGGCCGTGTTCGAAAGAGGACGAGAACAGTAGGGCGGAACGCCCCGGAAGGCGCGTGTGTCAGCGCCGACGACCCAGCATGGCCATATTAACCCTCGGGTCGGGGTAGGCGAGAGGCCTCGGTGCCTCGTCTCGATAGGCGCGACCCGCGTTTCCGAGACAGGCGGAGAAGGCGTCCGCCCGGCCGCGGGTCTCGGGACCTCAATTTGTAAAGTCTGCCGTGTACGCGCCCTTGTTCAGCTTCCCCGTGTTTGTGATCCCATTCTCGGAATACGTGTGGGACACGGGAGGGTTTAGGCGGGGGACCAGCATGTCGATGCCCAGCCGGATGCTCTTCGGGCGTGGCTTTCAGGCGGTCGGTGCGCCCTCGGTCGACGGGGCCAGGCCAGCTTCGGCTGCTGATGCCGTGGTGGCGGGCTGGATGTTCTGGTTGATGTGGAAGAGGTTGGCGGGGTCCCAGCGGGCCTTGATATCGGCCAGGCGCCGGTACTTGTCTTCGCCGTAGGCCTGGATGATCCGGTTGTCGCCTTCGTCTCCGAGGAAGTTCACGTATACCCCGGTTGCGAGGCGGTGCAGTTCGGTCCAGAGGGCCCGGGTCCAGCCGACGTGGTCGGTGCTGCTGTCGGCGCTGTTCCAGCGGGTGTTGATGTTGAGCAGGATGGCGGCGTCGCGGTGTCCGTAGGCGGCCGCGTCCTCGGGGGTGCGGGCGAGGGCCCCGCCGAGGGCTGCGAGCTTGATGTCCGAGCCGGGGGAGGTGAACGCGGCGGCGGCGTCGACGAGCGTGGCGATGGCGGCCTCGTCCAGGCCGGAGAGGTAGTCGGCCTTCCAGTAGTTCTGGGCGCCCGGGGTCCAGTAGGGGTCCTGGGAGGCCTGGACGGCGGTGTACTGCTTGGCGCCGACCGCGTCCACGGCGGGCCGGCCCAGGGCGCGCAGCGGGCGGAGCGCTGCGTCGGCGCCGTCGGGGTCGCCGGTCCACATCATGCTGAGCGAGAGGACCGGCTGCCCCCACAGCGAGGCGGGGAAGGGCGGGTCGGGTGGGGCGGTGCGCAGGACCGCGACCGACATCGCCTCTTCCGGTAGAGACGGGACGGCCTCGGCCCACCCGGCGAGGACGTCGCGGGCCTGCTCGAGCGGGTAGACGACGGGGCCGGCGGTCACCTCGGGCCCGACCTCGTGCAGGTCGAATTCCAGGGCCGTTGCGACGCCGAAGTTGCCCCCGCCTCCGCGCAGTGCCCAGAAGAGGTCCGGTTGGCTCTCGGCGTCCACGGAGAGGGGCTGGCCGGCGGCGGTGACGAGGTCGACCGAGCGCAGGCTGTCGCAGGCGGCGCCGAAGCGGCGGGTCAGCCAGCCGACCCCGCCGCCGAGGGTGAAGCCGGCGACACCGGTGGTGGACATGATCCCCCCGACCGTGGCGAGCCCGAGGGCCTGCGCCTCATGGTCGAACGTGCCCCAGGTGACCCCGGTCTGCACGCGGGCCCGTTTGGACCCTGGGTCGATCCAGACTCCCTGGAGGGCGCGCAGGTCAAGGACGAGGCCGCCCTCGCAGGTGCCCAGTCCGGCGATGTTGTGCCCTCCCGCGCGGACAGCGAGCGTCAGCCCGCGCTCGGCGGCGAAGCGCACCCCGGCGAGGACGTCCGCGGCGCCCGCGCACTGCAGGATCGCGGCGGGGCGGCGCTGGATGGAGCCATTCCACACCTGGCGGACCTCTTCGTACCCATCCTGGTCCGGGGTGACCGCCCCGCCCCGGCACAGGCGGCGCAGGGAGTCGAAGGCATCGGCCATGATCGTTCACTGCCTCTCAGCAAGCACCGGCGGACGGCGTGCCACAAGCGTGGCACCAGCCCGTGCCGCGCACAACGGTCCGATGGCCCTCGTGAGGTGGGCAGGGGGCGCCTCAGGTGGTCGCGGCCGGTGGGGCCGGGAGCTTCTGCATGGTGAGGCCGCAGCAGCAGGTGGGGCTGCTGTGGCCGCCCCTGCCGGGGGCTGCGCCCTTGGTGACGGTCACCTCGCAGCCGCATTCGGGGTCGGGGCAGCGGTAGATGTCTCCCTCGTGGAACGGCATGGCACGGTCCTCCTCGTCTCCTCGGTTCTGGGATGTCCGTCCATCCTGCACCCCGGCCCTCGGGGCCAGGTCAAGGGCGGGGGATGATGATCGGTCCAGGAGTTGAGCTGGACCTTGGGGCAGGGTTCACACTGGATGGAGGTGACCGAGGTCGTGGGAGGCGCGCATGCTGGTCGAGGAGGTCCCCGCCTACACCGTCGGGGAGGCGGCCCGGAGGGCTGGGGTGACGCGGAAGGCGATCCGGGTGTACGAGGCCAGGGGGCTGCTTCCTGCGCCGGAGCGCACTTCGGGCGGGTACCGGCTGTTCACCGATGGGGACGTGGCGGTGCTGCAGTTCATCCGGCGGGCGAAGTCGCTGGGGCTGAGCCTGTCCGAGATCGCCGAGGTCCTGGACCTCCAGCGCGGGGGCGCCCAGCCCTGCGGGCTTGTCATCGGGCTGCTGGATGGGCATCTTGCCCAGATCGAGCGCACCCTGGCCGAGCTCGGGGCGCTGCGCAGGTCCCTCCTGGCCGCCCGGGACACGGCCGACGAGTCGATGCGCTCCGGGCAGGAGGCGGTGTTCTGCCGCATCATCGAGGGGCCGTGGGACCGGCGTGGCCTCGGTGGCGGGACTCCCGGCGGTCAGAGGTAGCTGCAGACCTGCCCGGGATCGCAGCCTGCCGGCCCGGATTCGGCGGCCTCGAGCTGGGCGGCGAGGGTGTTCCGGAGGGCCTGGAGCTCTGAGATGCGGGCGTCGATGGCCTGGAGCTGGTCGGCGAGGCGGTCGCGGACGTGGGAGCAGGGCCGAGTGCCGGCGTCATGGACTGCCAGGAGGGCCCCGGCCTGCTCCAGGCTCAGGCCCGCGGCGCGGGAGCGGCGGATGAACGCCGCCCGCTGGACCGCCTCCTGGGGGTAGTCGCGGTAACCGGATGATGTCCTGCCGATGCCGGGCAGGAGCCCGACGTCCTCGTAGAAGCGCAGGGTCTTGGCGGTCGTGCCCGCGGCCGCCGCGGCCTCGGAGATGCGCATCGTGTGCTCCCTTCCCTCCCGATTCGGTCCTGACGGCCTCAACCGCCGCCGGCGCTCTGGTATGCCCGGCTTGACCTTCCAGCGGCTGGAAGGCGCAAAGTCGGCGACGAACCAGCATAAATGCGAAGTGAAGGAGACGAAGGTGCCGATTGTTAAGGAGTACGACCTGGTCGTCGTCGGGTCGGGAAGCGCCGGGTTCGCCGCGGCGATCCGGGCCACGGGCATGGGACTGCGGGTCGTGATGGCCGAGGCCGGGACTGTGGGCGGGACCTGCGTGAACACCGGATGTGTGCCGTCCAAGGCCCTCCTGGCCGCAGCGGCCGCCCGGCACGCCGGCGCGGACGCGGGCCGTTTCCCCGGACTGGAGCCGGCAGCCGTGGGACTGGACCTGCCCGCCCTCATGGCCGGCAAGGACGCCCTGGTGGGGTGGATGCGCCAGCAGAAGTACTTGGACCTGGCCGATGACTACGGCTGGGACATCCACCGGGGCACCGCGGTGTTCGCTGGGACCGCAGCCGAGCCGGTCCTGGAGGTGGCCGGCGATGCCGGGGACAATATTGTGCTGCGGGGGCGGCACTACCTGGTCGCGACCGGGTCGGCGCCCTGGGTGCCGGAGCTGCCCGGACTTGAGGAGGGCGGCTACCTGACCTCGCAGACCGCGATGGAGCTCCTGGAGGTGCCCGAGTCCCTGCTGGTCGTCGGCGGCGGGTACGTCGCGGTAGAGCAGGCCCAGCTGTTCGCCCGCCTCGGGGCCCGGGTCACGGTCCTGGCACGCTCGCGCCTGCTCTCCGGCGAGGAGCCCGAGGTCTCCATGGCCCTGGCCTCCGTCTTCCACGACGAGGGCATCCGGGTCGTCCGCCGCGCCGTCCCCACCGGGGTGCACACCGACCCCTCCACTGGGGAGGCGGTCGTCACGGCCGATGTCGGCGGCGCAAAGCAGGAGTACCGGGCGGAACGTGTCCTGATGGCCACCGGCCGCCGCCCCATGACCGCCGGGCTGGGCCTGGCCGGGGTCGGGGTCGCCACCGGGCCCGGCGGGGAGGTCCTGGTCGATGCAGGGCTGCGGAGCGCGAACCCGCGGATCTGGGCGGCGGGGGACGTGACCGGGCACCGGGAGTTCGTCAACGTCGCCGCGGCCCACGGTGCCCTGGCAGTGGAGAACGCCTTCGCCGCAGCCGGTCTCGAGGTGGACTACTCCCAGCTGCCGAGGGTGGCGTTCACCAGCCCCGCCGTCGGGGCGGTGGGACTGACCGACCGGCAGGCCAACGCCGCCGGCCACCTCTGCGAGTGCCGGGTGTTGGCGCTCGAGTTCGTGCCGAGGGCACTGGTGAACCGGGACACCCGGGGGTTCATCAAGATCGTCGCCGAGGAGGGCACCGGGCGGATCCTGGGCATCACCGCGGTCGCCCAGGACGCCGGCGAGATCGCCGCCGCGGGGGTGCACCTGATCGCCTCCGGCACCACGGTCCATGAACTCGCCTCCCGATGGGCGCCGTACCTGACGATGGCCGAGGGGCTGAAGATCGCCGCCCAGTCCTACACCGCCGACGTCTCCCGCCTCTCCTGCTGCGCCGTGTGAACCACACCCGCCGCGGGTACCGGTCTGCCGTGCGTTGTGTGCGCAGGCACACAGAACACGCTACGGCCCGGGCCGTAGCGTGGAAGACCGCCCGAGAGGGCAACTGAGAAGACAAGAGCCGTGGCAGGCCGGGCAGAAACCTGGTTGTGCCGCGCGCAAGGAAACGAGAAGGAGCCACACCCATGCCCCGCATCCCCGCCCACACCCTCGACACCGTCCCCGAGGCCTCCCGCGAGCACGCCGAACGGCTGGAGAAGCGGATGGGCCGGCTCATGAACATCCACGCCGGCATGGCCCACTCACCCGTGGTGATCGCCGCCTACCAGGGCATGCAGAAGGCCATCGCCGAGCACGGCACCTTCGACGCGCGCACCCGGGAGGCGATCGCCCTGGCCGTGGGCAACCAGAACGGCTGCGACTACTGCCAGGGCGCCCACACCGTCTCCGCCCGCAGGGCCGGCCTCGACGACGGCCAGATCCTGGCCCTGCGCGCCGGGGAGGTCGGCTTCGACACCAGGCTCGCGGCCCTGACCGAGGTCGCCCGGGCCGCCGCCGCCGACACCGGCAACGTCCCCGAGCCCCTCTGGCAGGCCGCCCTGGACGCCGGATGGACCGACACGGAGCTCGCCGAGGCGTTCGCGCACATCGCCGTGAACCTGTTCACCAACTACTTCAACCACTACGCCCACACCGAGCTCGACGTCCCCGCCGCCGAGCCCCTCACCGCCTGAGTAGCAACCCGAACAGTCCGATCGAGGAAGGACCAGACATGGCCGAAGCACCCGAGGTGATCGTCTTCGACGTCAACGAGACCCTCTCCGACATGTCCCCCATGGGAGCCCGGTTCGCCGACGCCGGCGCACCCGAGCAGCTCGCGAAGCTGTGGTTCGCGACCCTGCTGCGGGAGGGCTTCGCCTTGGCCGCGGCCGGGGACGCAGCCCCGTTCGGCGAGATCGGCGCCGAAGTCCTCACCGGGCTCCTGGAGGGCGCAGGCGCCCCCGACCCCGCGGGCACCGCACGGCGCCTCGCTGCGTCCGTCGCCGACCTTCCCCTGCATCCGGACGTACCAGTGGGGATCCGCGCTCTCCGCGCGGCCGGGCGCCGGCTCGCGACCCTCACCAACGGCTCCGCCCAGGTCGCCCAGAAGCTCCTCACAGCGGCCGGGATCCGCGACGAGTTCGAGGCGCTGCTCTCCGTCGAGGACGCCCCGGCCTGGAAGCCGCACCCCTCCTCCTACCGGTACGCCGCCCAGCAGTGCGGGACGGAGGCGCGGGACATGCTCCTGGTAGCGGTGCATCCCTGGGACATCCACGGCGCCTCCCGCGCCGGCCTGCGCACCGTCTGGGTCAACCGCACCGGCGCTGCCTACCCGTCCTACTTCGCCCACCCCGACCTGACCGTCGACTCCCTCACCGAGCTCGCGGACGAGCTCGCCGCAGGCTGACCGGGCGCCCGGTTTGACCCGGCCCCAAGGGCCAGGTCATACCGTGCTGGAGTCCGGGGGAGGGCCCCGGACGGAGGGAGCCAGAAATGCGCACAGAGCAGGCCTGCGGCATCCCGCGGCAGGGCTACCAGATCCCGGGCTGCGGCAGCGGACCGCTTGAGCGGTGGGGCTTCGCGCTCCGCGAGCTGCGGCAGGCCCTGCACGACTGGAAGCACCCGAAGGGGACAGCTGCTGGGAAGGGCACCCCGGCCGATGGAAGGGAGCAGCGCTGATGGCATTCCTGGACACCGCATGGCGGAGCGTTCTGGAGGCGTTCTTCATGTTCTGGGGCACGCTGTGGGCCCTCGTGCTGGGGTTCACCCTCTCGGGGACGGTGCAGGCGTTCGTCTCCCGGCGGGAGATGCAGAAGGCGATGGGGGACCACCGCCCCGCCACCGTGGTCCGCACCGGCCTGCTGGGGGCGGCGTCCTCGAGCTGCTCGTACGCCGCGGCGGCCCTGGCCAAGTCGCTGTTCCAGCGCGGGGCCGACTTCACGACCGCGATGGTCTTCATGCTCGCCTCGACGAACCTGGTCGTCGAGCTCGGGATCGTGCTGTGGCTGCTCGCCGGGTGGCAGTTCGCGCTGGCCGAGTTCGTCGGCGGGGCGATCATGATCGCCCTGTTCGTGCTCGCCGCCCCGAGGGTCTTCCCGGTCTCCGAGCTCGAGGACGCTCGCGCCAGACTTGCTGAGCGCTCTGCGCGCGGGGGCAGCCCGGAGGAGGCGGACGAGGCCGAACAGCACGGCAAGGGCCTCTGGGCCAGGATGCGATCCAAGGCCGGGTGGGCCGACGCGGCCGGGTACGCGGTCTCGGACGCGACCATGCTCCGCCGCGAGCTGCTCATCGGCTACCTCGTCGCGGGGGTCCTGGCCGTCGCCGTGCCGCCGGCGGTGTACTCGACGGTGTTCTTCCCCGGCCACGGGCTCCTCACCGACGTCTGGGACGCCATCGTCGGGCCTCTGGTGGCCTTCGCCAGCTTCGTCTGCTCGATCGGGAACGTCCCCCTGGCCGCGGCCCTGTACAGGGGCGGACTCGGCTTCGGCGGCACGGTCGCGTTCGTCTTCGCCGACCTGATCGCCTTCCCGCTCGTAGCCGTCTACGCCAAGCTCTACGGCCGGCGCATCGCCGTGCGGCTCTTCCTGACGTTCTGGGCGGTGATGAGCGTCGCCGGGCTGGCCACCGACCTGCTCTTCCGCGGCCTCGGGATACCCGCCCCTGACCGCCCTGCCGAGATCGTCCCAGCACGGTTCGAATGGAACTACACCACCTGGCTGAACCTGGCCGCCATCGCAGCCGCCGCGGTCCTCTACGGGCTGTACCGGAACCGGGCACGGTTCGGCACCGCCGACCGGTACGCGAAGGACCCGGTGTGCGGAATGCAGGTCGAGAAGGCCCATGCCCCCGCCACCGCCTCCCACAAAGGGCACACCTACTGGTTCTGCTCGGACCGCTGCCACGAGAAGTTCACCGCAGACCCCGACCGCTACACCCAGGACCCGGGCAGCGAGCCCATGGCTGACACTCATGCCGAGGCCACGACGGTCGTGGACCCGGTGTGCGGCATGGACATCGACCCGGAGAATCCCGGAGGCGGGACCTTCGCCCACGACGGCACCCAGTACGCCTTCTGCTCAACCGGCTGCCGGGACGCCTTCGCCGCCCAGCCCCAGCAGTACGCCGGAGGCAGCGGCAACTGAACGCGGCCGGGATTCCCTAAGCACCGAGGGCGCGCAGGACGGCGCCAGCCGTGATCCCATAGCCGAGGTGGGGCACGATGTCGCTGGCCCAGTCGGCGGCGGACCACGTCCTGGGGCCGGTGACCTTCAGCAGCGTCATCGGTGCGTTCGCCGCCACTAGGACCGTTGCCGTATTGAACACCCTCGCTCGGACCGCAGCCATCGTCTCAGCCTGCGAGGCCCTTCTCCTTGAGCCATGCGTCCGCGGCGGCCTTGGGGTCCTGCTTGGTGCTGCCGGAGACCTGGTCGTTGAGCTTGACGAGGTCCGCGGTGGTCAGCGCAGCCTGGACCTTGTTCAGCACGCCCTTGGCCTTGTCGCTGATCCGGTCGGTGCGCACGAGCGGGACCACCTGCTGGGCAGCGAAGTTGTTCTGCGGGTCCTCGAGGGTCACGAGGTGGTTCTGGGAGATCAGCGGCGAGGTGGTGAACACGTCCGCGGCCTGGATCTGGTCGTCGAGCAGCGCCTTGACGGTCACGGGACCGCCGCTGTCGCTGAGCGGGACGAACTGCTTGGGCGTGCAGGCGTACTTGGCCTTGAGTCCGGGCAGGCCCTGTGGGCGGTCCTTGGCCTCGGGCGGCATGCCGAGGGCGATCTGGTCGCAGACCTTGCCGAGGTCGGCGAGGGTCTTGAGGCTGTACTTGTCCGCGGTGGCCTGGGTGACCACGATCGAGTCCTTGTCCTCGGCGTTGGCCGCGTCCAGGGTGGCCAGGCCGTGGGGCGTGGCCGCGGGGAGGGCCTTCATGACGTCTGCCGCGCTCACGGCGGTGGCGTTCTTGTCGAAGTAGCGCAGGAGGTTGCCCGAGTAGTCGGGCACGGCGTCGATCGAGCCGTCCTGGAGGGCCTTGACGTACACCTCGCGGGAACCGATCCCGGTCTTCGTGGTCGCCTGCCCGCCCGCGCCGTTGAGCGCGCCCGCGTAGATGTCGGCGAGGATCTCGCTCTCGGTGAAGTTCGCCGAGCCCACCACAATGGGGCCGCCCGCGCTGGCCTGGCCCGAGGCGGGCGCGGTCGAGAGGGGGCTGCCCGAGCCGCCGCCGCACGCGGACAGGGTGAGGGCGAGGATCGCTCCGGCTGCGAGGGCCGCAGGGCGTGCGGGGAACGCTGTGGGGAGTCTCATTGGGGGATTCCTTCCTCAGGATGTTGTGCTGGGGTATCTGCTGGTGGCTGGTGGCCTTGTCCCCTTCCGGGGGGGGGGGCGGAGGGGTGGGGGCCTGTCCGTGGCGCCCGGGCGGGGGGTGGCTTCTGCTTCGCCGATGGCCCAGGCGGCGTTGACCAGGCCGATGTGGCTGAAGGCCTGGGGGAAGTTGCCCAGCAGCTCGGTGCCGTCGGGGGCTACCTCCTCGGCCAGCAGGCCCAGGTCGGTGGCGTAGGAGGCTGCGCGGCCGAAGGCCTCGCGCGCCTGGCCGGTCCTGCCGGCCAGGGCAAGGGCGTGGGCGAGCCAGAAGGTGCACATCAGGAAGGTCCCCTCCGCGCCGGGGAGCCCGTCGGCGCCGAGGTAGCGGTAGACCAGGCCGCGGGCGTCGGTGAGTCGTTCCTGCACTGCCTCGATGGTGGCGAGCATGCGCGGGTCGTCTCCGGGCAGGAAGCCGGTGATGGAGAGCATCAGGGCGGAGGCGTCGAGGAGTTCGGAGCCGAAGGCCTGGGTGTAGGCGTTGGCGCGCTCGTTCCATCCCTTCTCGTGGATCGCGGCGGCGATTTCCGCCCTGGTGCGGGTCCAGTGCCCTACGCGGTCCTGGGCCTGGAGGACGTCGGCCAGGGCGATGGCCCGGTCGAGTGCGACCCAGCACATGAGCTTGGAGTGCAGGAAGTGCTGTGGTTCGCCGCGGACCTCCCAGATGCCGTGATCGGAGCCCTGCCACCGGGCTGCGGCCGCGTCGGCGGCGTCGGCCAGGAACTTCCGGGTCTCGGGCTCGGCGTCCGCAAGAGTCTGCGGAAGTCGTGCTGCAGCCCCGAGGAGCTCGCCGTACACGTCGAGCTGGCGCTGGCGCCAGGCGGCATTGCCGACCCGGACCGGGGCGCTGCCGGCCCAGCCGGGCAGGTGGTCCAGGGTGCGTTCGGACAGGTCGCGCTGCCCTCCGATGCCGTACATGATCTGCAGGTCCCCGGCATGGAGCTGGCTGGCGCCGGCGTCGGCCAGGAAGCCGAAGAACTTCCCGGCCTCGTCCGGGCACGCGGCCACCCAGAGGGCCTGCAGCGTCATGCTGGCGTCCCGGATCCAGGCGTACCGGTAGTCCCAGTTCCGCCCGCCTCCGGCTTCTTCGGGCAGCGAGGTGGTCGGGGCCGCGACGATCGCGCCCGTGGGGGCGAAGGTGAGGGCCTGCAGGACGCGTCCGCTGGTGCAGACCAGGTCCGGGTAGGGGCCGGAGTAGTCCTGGTGGAGGCCGGACCAGCTGGCCCAGGCGTCCCTGGTGTCCGCGAGCCGGGCGGCGACGTGCTCCTGGTCCCACAGGGGCGGGGGCGCGGCCCAGCTGGAGCCGTGCAGCAGCGCGAATCCCAGGCCCTCTCCGGCGCCCAGCTCCAGCTGGGCCCGGGCGGTCGCGCCGTCGAGCGTGAAGGGCACCGGGGCGGACAGGGCCAGCACGTCGGCGCCGCCGCGCACCCTCAGACCGCCGGGGACCTCCCGCAGCACCGGCTCGACCAGCCCGTACTCGGGCCTGGGCGCGAAGGCCGCGGCTACCCGCACGGTGCCCTCGGTGCACTCCACCCAGCGCACCAGCGCTCCCGGGGAGCCGGTGCCCAGGCCGTGCCCGCGCTCCCCGGCACCGGTGACGAGCGCGTCGGTGACAGTGACGCTGCCGGCCCGGGTGCGGTACACGGTCTCCAGCACCATCGTCGGGCCCAGGTAGCGGCGGGTCGCCGAACTCTCCCCCTCCGGGCGGATCGACCAGTGTCCGGCCTCGGGGCCCAGGAGGCGGCCGAAGACCGAGGGGCTGTCGAAGTGGGGGAAGCACAGCCAGTCCACGGATCCGTCCGAGCCCACCAGGGCAGCGGAGCGGCAGTCAGAGAGCAGGGCGTAGTCTGCGATCGGCAGGGCCCTTCCCCCGCCTGTGCCCCGCCGGGTGCCCGGGCCGGCGGGGTCCTGTGGGCCGGGCACAGGTCCGCTGCCGCTTCCCCCGTCGCCCGGGACGCGCCGGCTGCGCCAGTGTTGCGCCGCTGTCATGGCGAGGGCTTCCGGGCAGTGATGAGGGCATAGCCGATCGTCCCGGCGTCGATCTCGGCGCGCACGGCCCGGGTGTAGGGCCGCACGGCGGCACGTTCGATGCCGGCGGCCGCGAGCGTGCCCGGGGCGGTCATGGCCAGGACGGCGAGGCGGGCCTCGATCACCTCGAGCATCCGGGAGACGGCACCGCTGTGGTCCTCTGTGCGTTCGACGGCCAGACCTGCGGCTGAGAGCAGCTGTGCGTAGTCCTGCCGGCTGCGGGCGTCGGCGATGCACGCGATCCACGCGGCCATCCCGCCGAGCGGCTCGGGCAGGCGCCCGCCGTGGACGGTGACGTCGGTGATCCCTGCCTTCCCGCCGGGGGCGAGGACCCTGACGAACTCGGCCGCGGCGCCGGCCTTGTCAGGGAAGGTGCAGAACGCGCACTCGCACACCACGGCGTCGAACGAGGCATCCTCGAACGGCAGGTCTTCGGCGTCGGCGACCGTGAAGCGCACGAGCCGGTCCAGGCCCTCGCTGGCCGCCGCCGCGGTGGCCTGCCCGACCTGCCGGGTGCCGAGGTCGATCCCGGTCACGGTGCAGCCGAACTCCCGGGCGAGCAGGAGCGCGGTCGTGCCCGGCCCGGAGGCGACGTCCAGCACCCGGCTCCCGGGGCCGAGGCCGAGGGCACGGGCGAGGCGCCGGGTGAGCTCGGCGCCGCCGGGATGGTAGCTGGGGCCCAGGAGCAGGGCGACCGCGTCGGTGCCGTACCCGGCCGCACAGCAGGCCTTGGCAGCGTCCGGATCCGCCGCCGGGAGCCGCCATGCTGCGCCGGGTGAGCTCATCGGCGCACCGCCGGCATGCCCAGATTCGTCTGGGAGGCCCTGCCGCGCTCCGGCCCGGCTCCGTCGGGCCCGGTTCCGTCGGGAGCGGACCGGGCGCCGTCGGCCGCTGTCTTGGAGCCGTACGGGGTCGGGGCGAGGAGGTGCTGGATGCCGGCGGCGTTGGGGGCGACGTCGGCGACGGGGACGCCGGACATCTGGGCGCGGACCTGTTCGCGGTACCCGACGGAGTTGTAGGCGCAGAAGGGGATGAGCCGCCCGTCGGGGGTGATCTCCTCGACGCAGCACTTCATGAGCTGCTTGACGTTGAGCGTGTAGGGGTCCTGGAAGTCCTGGACGACGATCATGAAGGCCTTCTCGCCGAGGTCCTGCGCGGCTGCGGGGAGGTCGATGCCGCAGCTGGTGCACTCGAGCCCGGCGGCGGTGGCCTGAAGGCTCCGGGCGGTGGTGGCCGAGCCCATGCTGGCCGAGGCGCTCCAGAGGGCCTCCAGTGCGGCCCGCACGTCCGGGTCGGGCAGGACGCGGTTGGTGACGTAGTCCATGTACTCGTCGAGGTCGATCAGGCGCGGGATCGGCACCACGGTGGTGCCCTCCTCGGTCCTGTCCACGAGCAGGTACGTGATGGAGCGGCAGGTGGGGAAGCAGCAGGGGACGGGGAAGAAGTCCGCAGGGGTGAACCAGTCCGGGCACTGCTCGGCGACGAGCCGGATCACATCCGGGTTGGTGAGCCGGTTGAGGGGGTCGAACTCGTGGTGGCGGCCGGAGTGGGTGACCGGCTGGAACGCCACCGAGCGCACGGCCGGGTGCTCGATGCCGAACCGGACGATGTCCCCGACCTCGTGCTCGTTCAGGCCGCGTTCGACGGCGGCGACCAGGGTCACGGGGATGCCCTCCTCGGCGCAGTGGTCCAGGGCGCGGCGCTTGCGCTCCAGGAGGTTCTTCCCGCGCAGGGACAGGTGGGTGGACTCGTCGAAGCCGTCGAACTGCAGGTAGACGCTGACCGTCTTGCCGGGGACGCGGTTGCGCTCCCCGAGGGCCTTGGCGAACGCCCTGTCGGTGGCGAGGCGGATGCCGTTGGTGTTCAGGGTGACGGTGCGGATGGGCCGTTCCTGGGCGAGGTCGATGAAGGCCAGGATGTCCTTGTGGATGGTCGGCTCCCCGCCGGAGAGCATGACGACCTCGGGCTCGCCCTCGGCCGCGACGAAGGCGTCGAGCATGGTGGCGCACTGCTCGGGCGTGATGGAGTAGCCGTCGGGCTGGTGGCCGGAGTCGGCGAAGCAGATGGGGCAGTCCAGGTTGCAGTTCGTGTTGACCTCGATGATGCCCAGGCAGGCGTGCTGCTTGTGCGCCGGGCAGAGCCCGCAGTCGCTCGGGCACCCCTCGGCGATTTCGGTCTGGGTGGCCAGGGGCAGGGTGCCGGGCTTGTTGTACTTCGCCGAGGAGAGGTAGGCGTCGGCGTCGCTGTAGACGAGGGCCTCGAACTGGCCGTGCTCGCGGCAGCGCTTGCGCAGGTAGACCTTCGAGTCCCGGATGTTCACCTCCGCGTCCAGGACGGCCTTGCAGACCGGGCAGATGCTCTTGGTGTACTCGACGAAGACTTCGTTGCGGGCTGTGCGTTCGATGCTCATGCGGCGAGGGTTCCTAACCAGGTCGTAGTCCAGTCGTGGTCCGGGAGGGCGCCGGGCTGCGGTCCCCTCATCGGTGCCCTTCCCGAATGGTGATGCCGGTGCCCTGCTCGAAGGCGACCATGCCCTTGATCCGGCGTGCCAGCGGGGACGGGCGGGGGTAGGACCATGCCGCGTTGCGGACACTGATGCCGTCGACCTCGGCGTGGTGGTAGCGGGCGATGCCCTTCCAGGGGCACAGGGTCCGCAGCCAGCTGCCGGCGAGGGTGCCGGGCCGGATCGAGTCGGGAGGGAAGTAGTGGTTGCCCTCCAGGTAGACGGTCTGCTCGGAGCGGGCGAGGCAGGTGTCCCCGTACCAGGCGGTGACGGTGGGGTGAGCGCCGGGTCCGTGGGCGGCGGGTGCCATGGCGTCCTCTCCTCTCATGCGGTGCCGCGGGCGATGGCCCTGAGGCGGGCGGGGTCGGTGAGGGTGATGCGTCCGCGGCCCTGGCGGATCAGGCCGCGGGAGGCGAACTCGGAGAGGATCTTGCTGGTGGCCTCGCGGGTGGCCCCCAGCAGCCCTGCGACCTGCTCGTGGGTGAGCCTGATCGTGGGGGCGCGCCCGAACCGGGACGAGGAGGGCCATTGGGCCATGCCGAGGAGGGTGGAGGCGACCCGGGCCGGCAGCGGCCGCAGTGCCAGGTCGGACAGGCGGCCTTCGAGCTCGGCGACGCGTTCGCCCAGGAGCCGGGAGATGCGCACGGCGATGCGCGGGTCCGAGAGCAGGAACCGCTCGACGTCGTCCACGCCGAGCTGGCAGACCATGGCGTCCTCGATGGCCTCGGCGTAGCTGTCGTACATGCGCTGGCCGACCAGGACCATCTCGCCGAACACGGCGCCGGGCTCCAGGATGGCCATGGTCAGGGCCTTGCCGTCCTCGGTCACCCGGAAGACGCGCACCCGGCCGGTCTTGAGGATGAACAGGGCCTTGACGGGCTGGGCCTGGCTGTAGAGCAGCTCGCCGCGGCGGAACAGCCTCGCGGGGGCCATCATGTCCATCTCGCGGATCTCCGCTGCGGACAGGTCGACGAAGAGGTCGACCTCGTTCAGGCACGCGAACGCCCCGCCGTCGGCCAGGAGGGCGTCCAGCGGGTCGCTCTCGCGCGCCTGCGGGGACCAGGGCACGGCCCTGGCGGCCCCGGAGGCGACCTCGTCGCCGCATTCCTCGTTCACGCGTGCGCCTTCCGCACCACCGCCACGGCGACCAGGGCCAGGATGATCCCGTAGACGAGGTGTCCCATGAGCGAGAGCATAGCCGTCGCGTTCAGGGCGAGGACAGGCATCCCGAGCATCACCGGCATCGCCAGCAGCGGGCCGATGATCCACAGGACCACCCCGTAGACCAGGCCCGTGAGGCTGCCCCTGCCGTACGAGTGCAGGAAGCGGCCGAAGAACAGGGTCAGGACCAGGCCGTAGACGACCGAGATCATCAGGTGGACGCCGAATCCGACCCACGCGGAGTGGGACCCGACCATGGAGGCGATGGTGGTGAGCATGCCCATCATGGCCATGAGCATGCCGAACACCACCCCGCCGGCCAGGCCCCCGAGGGCCCCGGCGGCTGCCCTGCGGCCCAAGGCTGTGCGGGTGTGGGAGGCTGCGTGCGGAACAGGCTGCGCTGCGGACATTTCAAGGACCGCCTTTCGGGTCAAGGTTGTGCTGACAGCCCTGACGCTACGCACGCTGGCGGAGGTGTTCTGTGAACCAGTGCACACACCGGGGAGCAGCCGTGGGGCTCCCTTCACCGCAGTGCCCTCCGCAGGGCCAGCAGGAGCCGGAGCGCGGCCCGCGGCAGCGGGGAGGCCAGTGGCCGCAGCTGTTCCTGGATGGCTGCGGCCCAGAGGCCGTCGCTGTGGGTGGGGTAGGCGTGCACGGCGCCGGCCAGCTCCGCGGCCTTCAGCCGGGCGTGCACGGCCAGGGACAGCTCGCCGAGGGTCTCCCCGGCCCGGGGCCCGACGACGGTCCCGCCCACGATCCGCCCCCGCCGGTCGACGGCGATCCGGGTGAACCCGTCCGGGTCGGCGTCGGCGATGGCGCGGTCCACGCGCGTGTGCGGGACGGTGACGATGCGCGGGGCACCGGGGGCGGTGGGCTGGCCGACCGCGGCGACCTCGGGCATCGTGAAGGTCACGCGCGGCGCGGCGACGGGGCTGACGCGGCGGCGGGTGCCCAGCACGGCGTTGGCTGCGGCGATCGCGGCGTGGACGCCGGCGGTGTGGGTGTGATGGCTCCTGGCGGTGGCGTCCCCGGCCGCCCACACCCGGGGGCTGGCGGTCCGCAGGGACGTGTCGGTGAGGATGTGGCCCTTGTCGTCGAGGCGGATGCCTGCCTCTGCCAGGCCCATGCCGTGGGTGCGGGGGTCCTTGCCCGTCGCGGCGAGCAGACGGGTGAAGGGCACGCGTTCGCCGTGGGCGGTGAGCAGTGAGCCGCCCGCGCCGGTGCGGGCGGCGGCCATGGCGCCGTTGCCGGTGATCACGCGCACCCCGTCGGCCTCCAGCGCCGTCCGGACGAGGGCGGAGGCGTGGGGGTCCTCCCCGGGCAGCAGCCTGGGCGAGGAGGCGACGACCGTGACCTCGGCGCCGAGGCGGGCGAAGGCCTGGGCGAGCTCGCACCCCACCGGGCCGCCGCCGACGACGGCGAGCCTGTCCGGGAGCCGGTCGAGGGACCAGACCGTCTCGCTCGTGAGGACCTCGGCGGGCTCCAGTCCCGCCAGGGCAGGAACGGCCGGGGAGGCCCCGGTGGCCAGCAGCACCGACCGGGACGGCACGGGGTGCCCGTCCACCCGCACGCCCCCGTGCGGGTCCAGGACGGCGCGCCCGTGCAGCACACGCACCCCGGCGGACTCCAGCGCCTGCGGGGAGTCGTGCGGGGCGATCGCGGCGACCGCGGCCCTCACCCGGGCCATCGCCTCCTCGAAGCCGGCCCCGTCGCGGGCCGCCGCGATGAGGGCCTTGGAGGGCACGCACCCGGTGTAGAGGCACTCTCCGCCGGTACGTGCCTCCTCGACCAGGGCCACCCTGGCGCCCAGCCCGGCCGCGGTCTGCGCACCGACCAGCCCGGCCGAGCCACCGCCGACGACGACCAGATCGAAATCAGCCATCCCGTCCCTCCTCATCGAGCGTTTCCGCCCCGCACATCCTGCCTGTGCCCTGCCCACGATGGCACAGGGATGCAACGATGGCCCGGTGGCCGCCGACCGCTACCAGTCCTTCGCTCCTGTCTACGACCTGTTCGCCTGCGAGCCCGTCTACCGGCCCGGGCGCCTGGCCGGCATCGCCGGCCTGGGCCTGCGACCCGGGCAGACGGTCGTGGACGCCGGCTGCGGGACGGGTTTGAACTTCGTGCACCTCGAAGCCGCGGTCGGCCCGTCCGGGCGGATCGTGGGCATCGACGCCAGCCCCGCGATGCTCGGCCGGGCCCGCCACCGGATCCGCCGGAATGGTTGGACGAACATCCACCTCGTCCACGCCGACCTCACCGCCGTCGGCCCGGCCGCCCTCGCCGGCCTCGTCCACGAGGCCGCGCCGGATGTTGACGCTGTCCTGGCCACCTACGTGCTCTCCGTGGCCCGTTCCCCGGCAGCAGCCTGGGAAAGGATCGTGGCCCTGTGCGGACCGGGGACCAGAGTCTCGGTCGTGGACATGCAGCTGCCCACCGGCGCCGCCGCGGCCCTGGCACCGCTGGCGGCCCTCGCCTGCCGCCTCGGCGGCTCCGACCCCTCCGCCCACCCCTGGACCCTCCTCGAACACGACTCACGGGACACCCACGCCTCCTCCCTGCGCGGAGGACACATCCAAGTCCGCACCGGAACCCCGAACAGCACCGCGCCGCCCCGTGGACCGACCACGCGCTGACCGAGGGCGGCGGCAGCTCCCTGCCACCCCATCACGGCACCGGCGAGGACTCTGCAATGCAGATCACAGAACGGCCCGCGCCCAGGGGCTAGGTTTCCCAGGGAGGGGAGCCGAGAGACTCCCGGCACGATCCAAGGAAGGCAGGCAGAGGCGATGTCCGCACCACGCAGGACCTACCGGGCGGTCTGGAACGGCACGGTGCTGGCCGAATCCGACCGCACGGTCCAGGTCGAGGGGAACCAGTACTTCCCGCCCGAGTCGGTCAACACCGAGTTCCTCCGCCCCAGCCCCCACACCAGCGTCTGTCCCTGGAAGGGCACCGCCAGCTACTACACCGTCGAGGCCGAGGGGAAGACGAACCGCGACGCGGCCTGGTACTACCCCGACCCCAGCCCCGCCGCCGCCCAGATCAGGGGCCATATCGCCTTCTGGAAGGGCGTGCGCGTGGTGGAGGCCGACGGGCCGGACGCGGTTCCCGGCCCGGCGAAGGGCATCCTCGCCAGGATCCTCGGCCGAGGCTGAGGACACCCGGGGCGGGCACCAACGCGGCGGCAACCCGGACACGGAGGCCCCTCGGAGGCGAATCCGGGACGGTCCAGAGGAACAGGAACACACGCGCGGCAGGGCCGCACAGCGCACGGGAGAGGAATCGGAGCATGGCAGAGCAGGCAGACGTCATCGTCATCGGCATGGGCCCGGGCGGGGAGGCCGCGGCGGCCCGGCTGGCACAGGCGGGACTGTCGGTGGTCGGGATCGAGAAGAACCTCGTCGGAGGCGAGTGCCCCTACTACGGGTGCATCCCGTCCAAGATGATGATCCGCGCCGCCGACTCCCTCGCCGAGGCGCGCCGCGTTCCCGAGCTGGCCGGCACCGTCCAGGTCGCCCCGGACTTCGCCCCCGTCGCCCGCCGCATCCGCGACGAGGCCACCGACGACTGGGACGACACCGTCGCCGTCGAACGCTTCGAGAAGGCCGGCGGCCGCTTCATCCGCGGCACCGCCCGCATCACCGGCCCCCGAACCGTCAGCGTCGACGGGCAGGACTTCGAGGCTGCCCGGGCGATCCTGCTCAACACCGGCACCGAACCCGCCGTCCCGCCCATCCCCGGCCTGGCCGGCACCCTGTACTGGACCAACCGCGAGGCCATCGCCGCCACCGAAGCCCCCGAATCCCTGGTCGTCCTCGGCGGCGGGCCCATCGGCCTCGAGCTCGCCCAGGCCTTCGCCCGCTTCGGCACCCGCGTCGAGGTCCTCGAAGCCCTCGAGGCACTCCTGCCCCTCGAAGAGCCCGAGGCCGGCCAGCTCGTCCAGGACGTGCTCACCGCCGAGGGGATCGGCGTCCGCACCGGCACCAGGGCCGAGCGGATCGACCACGACGGGACGGCCTTCACTGTCACGGCCGGGGGCAGGACGTACACCGGCCAGCGGCTGCTGGTCGCCACGGGCCGCCGCACCGACCTCGCCGCCCTCGGACTGGGCTCACTCGGCCTCGACACGGGCGCCCGCACCGTCCCCACCGACGGGCACCTGCGCATCGCCGAGGGCGTCTACGCCATCGGGGACATCACCGGCCATGGCGCCTTCACCCACATGTCCATGTACCAGGCCCGGATCGCCGCAGACCACATCCTCGGCGAGCCCACGACCGGGGCCGAGTACCACGCCGTGCCCCGGGTAACCTTCACCGACCCCGAAGTCGGCGCCGTCGGCCTCACCGAACGGCAGGCCCGCGAGAAGGACCTCCCCGTCGCCACCGCGATCGCGCAGATCCCCTCCTCCGCGCGTGGGTGGATCCACAAGGCCGGCAACCAAGGCCTGATCAAGCTCGTCGCCGACACCGGCCGCGGCATCCTCGTCGGGGCCACCTCGGCCGGCCCCACCGGCGGCGAGGTCCTCTCCATGCTCACCCTCGCCGTCCACGAGCGCACCCCCATCCACCGCCTGCGCAAGATGATCTACGCCTACCCCACCTTCCACAGGGCCGTCGAGGACGCCCTCGGACAGCTCCCATGACCACCGGCCCCCCCGCTCGCCCTGCCCGCCTACCTCCCCTCACCGACGGTCAATGCGATCAGGCTAGGCCCACTCGCGATCCACTTCTACGCCCTGTGCATCCTCGGCATCGCCGTTGCCCTCTGGGTCCAGCGCGGCGGCATGCCCGGACAGGCGCTCGACATCGCCCTGTGGGCCATCCTCGTTCGCTCCGTCAGCTCGTCCCTTGAGGTCGCCCGGGCAGATCCTTCTTGGGGTGTGTGAGCTATCGCCGATCTCGGGGAATCGGCACCTAACTTCAGGAAAGTGAAAGCGTTGCGTGCGAACTCTTCCGCGGTAGATCGCTTCCATGGTAAAGAGTTCTCTGGCATCTGACAGGGGTGTTTCCAAGGGGAGGGAAAGTTGCCATGGCCAATGTCTACGTCGAGCCGCTGCCGCAGAGCAGTTCAGCTCCCATTACCGGGTACGCACTTGAGTACGTGCATAGTGGAAGCGTCACCGGTAGGACGTATCAAACCCAGAAGCAAGCAATTGACGACGCCAAGCGACTCGGGCATCGTCCACTTGTCGCGAGGGTGAGGAACACGAACAAGGGAATCCCAGATCACTGGCGTGCTGCCGACTAGCCACTGTCGGAAACGGCCCCTTGGCCCTCAAGGACGCGAAGATCTCAGGCGGTAGTCGATCTTCGTGTGGATCTGGCGCTCCGCAGGCACAATGGAACGAGCGAGTGGCATAGGTTGAGGTCCATGCAGAGTGCGACCTCGGAGATCTACCGCAGCTTCGCGAATGTCGAGGCACGTGGCGTCTCGCCCGTCTATTTCGATTGGGCGGCCTCTATCGCCGAGGACCCCGAGGTCCTGGGGCTGATCGAGTCCCTGCCGCGGCACAAGCGCCAGCCGAACCTCGTCTTCGCAGCCGCACGGCTCAGGGGTGCGCCGGTAGGTCCCTCTGCCGGTTTCCGCTCCTGGCTCGTCCGGCACTGGGCAGAGGTGGAGCCTGTTATCCGGGAACGGTCCACGCAGACCAACGAGGCCGGCCGGTGCGCAGTGCTGCTGCCGGTGCTGAGCGAGCTTGATGGGCCGCTGGCGCTGATCGAGGCAGGGGCCTCGGCTGGCCTGTGTCTATATCCCGACAGGTACAGCTACCGCTATGACACCGGGGGCGGCATCGTCTCGCTCGATCCGTCCGAGGGGCCGAGCGCTTCGAGCTGCCCTGCCGTATCGACCAGGGGAGCGTCCCGTGCCGGCTGCCCGAGGTCGTCTCCCGCTCAGGCGTCGACCTGAACCCACTCGACGCCGGTGACCCGTCCCAGGTCGAGTGGCTGGAAGCGCTTGTCTGGCCCGAACACGAGGCGCGACGCACCAGACTCAGCGCCGCCGTCGCCATCGCCGCGGCAGAGCCGCCGACACTGCTGGGCGGGGACCTGCTCGAGACCATTCCCTCGTTGGTTGGCCAAGCGCCACGCGGCTCGAGGATCGTCGTCTTCCACAGCGCCGTCCTTGGTCTACCTCGACCCAGGCCATCGCTCACAGTTTGTCGAGCTCATGCGCTCCATGCCGGACGTGACGTGGATTAGCAACGAGGGTGAGCATGTCATCCCTTCCGTTGCTGAACAGCTCACCAGGCCCGCGAACGGGAAGACCGTCGTCGCGGTGGACGGCGTGCCGCGAGCACTCGTCGGTCCCCATGGGCAGAGCTACGAACGCCTCTGACTCGCCTACCCGAATGACCCCTCGATGGCATGGGCAGCTATCGGGGACGCCCTACCTCGGTTCCGGGTGACCTCGGAGCTCACGTCTTGACGCGTCACGGTGACTGCCGTCGCCGCTGGCTTGGGCAGCGAGCCGGTGGAATGGCTCGACAAGGCACAGACGCCGTCGAGCGCCCCTGACCCGTGGCGAAGGCATCGATGGAACCCCATGGTTGAGTTCCTGTCCAACGTATGGAGCGGCGCGCGCCGGGTCTCGTAAGCTCCCACTTGAGCCGGAGACTTTGGAGACAGCATTCCGAGACCTGTTCTCGGGCGCGTCGGCCGTGAACCCGTCTCGTCTCATCTAGGTGATGTCAACGAGACCGCTGCCCCCGCTGCCTAGAAGAGCTGAGTGTCGGCCCAACCCGAGTCCTGCACGGTGTGCCTGTAATGTGCGCGCTACGGCTTGTTCCT
This sequence comes from Sinomonas humi, assembly GCF_000802235.1. GTDB lineage: Bacteria > Actinomycetota > Actinomycetes > Actinomycetales > Micrococcaceae > Sinomonas > Sinomonas humi. The sequence continues at coordinate 28,049 of NZ_JTDL01000140.1, read as the reverse complement.
GGCGTTGTAGGCAGAGACGGCGGCGTCGACATCCAATCCATCGGCCAGCGCCTTCCTCGCGCGCTCCAACGCCACATTACTCAGGCCTTGGAACTGGATGCTCCCGTTCGGAGTGCGACGCTCCCTGAAACACGCCAAATCTGATTTGAGGCCAAGCTCGTGAATAACCGCGAGGCCCTGGTGCCGGGTCAGGCCGAGCTTCTCCCCCATTTTGCTGAGCTTGAGCGAGAAGCGGTCAAAGGTGTCGACTTCGCGGTAGGCGACTGCCTCCTCGTCGCCTCGGGCCAGACGGACTGCCAGCTCGCCACGCTTCGGGTCGATCTTCAGGCTGATCTCTTGGACTTGGTCCGAGGGCCTCGGACCACCGACGAGCTGGAGCCCCACCACGCCCGGGAACACCGCGGCCAATTCCTTCTTCTCCTTAACCGCGCGCATCGCACGACCGATCTCCGCCTCGCTCGGCGGCTCTGTCTCGCCCCGCGCGGCGCGGTCCAAGGACATGAGTGGAAGGAGTCGCGCACGTGCCTCCGCGGTCTGGCGCCTTCCCGGGCGTAGCAGTTCGGCGATGTGCTCGACCTCCTTCCCCACGACCAGGCTGACGTCGGTAGGAGGGCTTGCCGAGACGGGCAGGACACGCCCTGGCATTACGTCGGTGAGGTCCTGCCCAGTCAGCGCGAGGAGCACCTTCCTGAAGATGGTCACCGCAGAACGGAGATGGAGCCAAAGCACGTCGTCGCTCATCGCGATCACATCATGCGTTGCCGCATCTCGGTCTTCCTTGAGGGCGAGTAGCACGACGCGATCCCCCTCGTCGATGACGCCCAGCGCAGTCTCGGAGACCGAGACGCACTTGCCCAAGTCGAACGAGCGGTCGCTGCCGGAGAAATTGACCTTGCCACGCTGCTCGTAGATGGCAGCCTTGAGGAGCATCTCGAAGGCGTGCGCCGCCATCATCACAGTCGCATGCTCTCGCCCGGTCGGGCTCGGCCTGTTGAACAGCTCGATGGCGAGCGTCAGCGATTCCACTGCAGCCGCGACGTACTGCTTGGTCTTTCTCGCGGTCATCGGCTGACCCTGCTGTACCGTCGGTGGCGCAGGGTCATGGCAAGGCGACCAGTGCCTCTCGAGTGTCAGCCTGGGAAGCCACGGAGCGCTACTTCTTGCCCTGGGCAGCAGAGGTTATTCCGTGCCGGAACTCCACCACGTCGCCGTCGGACATCACGTAGTCCTTGCCCTCGATGCGGACCTTGCCGCGGGCCTTAGCCTCGTTCATCGAGCCCGCACTGATGAGGTCCTCGAAGTGCACGACCTCCGCCTTGATGAAGCCCCGCTGGAAGTCGGAGTGGATGACGCCGGCCGCCTGTGGCGCAGTGTCGCCGCGGTGAATCGTCCAAGCGCGCGCTTCCTTGGGCCCCGCGGTGAGGTAGGTCTGCAGCCCGAGGGTGTGGAAGCCGACGCGAGCGAGCTGGTCGAGGCCGGACTCGTCCTGCCCGTTCATCTCGAGCATCTCGCGGGCCTCCTCTTCGGAAAGCTCGACGAGATCGGCCTCGAGCTTCGCGTCCAGGAAGACGCAGTCGGCTGGCGCGACGAGCTCACGGAGTTCGGCCTGCTTCTCGGGGTCGCCGAGCACACCCTCATCCGCGTTGAAGACGTAGATGAAAGGCTTGGCAGTGAGAAGGTTCAGCTCCTTGAGTGCGTCCATGTCGAGCTTGTCACTCTGGACGGAGGAAATGATGGTGTCGCCCCGCTCGAGGACCTTCTGGGCTCCTTGGAGAGCCGCGAGCTCGGCGGCGTCGCGCTTCTTGTTCTTGACTTCCTTCTCGACGCGCGGCAGAGCCTTCTCGATCGTCTGGAGGTCAGCGAGGATGAGCTCGGTGTGAATGGTCTCGATGTCGGATCGCGGGTCGACGCGGCCTTCGACGTGCACGACGTCGGGATCGTCGAAGACACGGACGACCTGCGCGATGGCCTGCGCCTCGCGGATGTTCGCGAGGAACTGGTTGCCGAGGCCCTCCCCCTCGGACGCCCCCTTGACGATTCCCGCGATATCGACGAAGGAGACGGTTGCGGGCAGGACGCGCTCCGAGTTGAAGATCTCGGCAAGCTGCCCGAGGCGTGGGTCGGGGAGGCTCACGACTCCCACATTCGGCTCGATCGTGGCGAACGGGTAGTTCGCCGCAAGGACCTGGTTGCGCGTCAGCGCGTTGAAGAGCGTCGACTTTCCGACGTTGGGGAGTCCGACGATGCCAATAGTGAGAGCCACGGTCATCCATCATACCGGCGGCCATGTCTCGGAAATGTCGGCCCAGAAATGTCGGAGCCCCGTGGCATCGTGAACGCATGGACGGTACCCAGACACTCGTGACGCTCCTCGTAGCACTCCTTGCCCTCATCCTCGGCGCGTTGTGCGGCTATACATTGGCGCGACGCCGCGCAGCGCACGACGGCGGAGGGTCACCGGCGCTGCAGGCTCACCTCGCGCAACTCGAGGCCCAGTTGGCCGGCGCAACCGCGGAGCGGGACTTGCTCGCCCGGCAGAATGCCGCACTCACAACGCTTGACGAACAGGAGAACAACGTCCTCCGTGCCCTTGCACCGGTTGCCGAGAAGCTTGGGGCCGTCCAGCGCCAGGTGGCGCTGCTCGAACGGGACCGCGTGGAACAGTACGGGCAGCTGGCCCAGCAGTTGCAGTCCGCCCGCGAGTCGGACGCCGCCCTTCTGCAGACCACCCACGCACTCAACGCCGCGCTCGCCAACAACGCCTCGCGCGGCACTTGGGGCGAGGTGCAGCTCCGGCGGGTTGTGGAGGCAGCCGGCATGCTCGAAAGGGTCGACTTCAGCGAACAGGTGACTGCCGCCGGAGAGACGGGTGGCCACCGCCCCGACCTCGTCGTGCATCTTCCGGGCATGAAGCACCTGATCGTCGACGCCAAGGTCCCGCTCGGCGCCTACCTCAAGGCCCAGGGCCTGGCACAGGATGCAAGTGCTCCGGCAGCCGAGGCGAGGAGGCGGCACCTCGCCGATCACGCGAAAGCGCTACGGTCCCATGTGGATGTGCTCGGTACCAAGAAGTACTGGGAATCGATCGGCGCGAGCCCCGAGCTCGTTGTCTGCTTCCTCCCAGCCGAGTCCTTCCTTGCGGAAGCTCTCATCGAAGACCCAGGACTTCTCGACTACGCGTTTTCCCGGAACGTGGCACTCGCCTCGCCCGCGACTCTCATCGCCCTACTGAAGGGGGTCGCTTTCGGGTGGAGGCAAGAACTGCTGACGGAGAACGCGCGCGAGCTGTTCGAGCTGTCGCAGCAGCTCTACGGCCGGCTGGGCACGATGGGGGGTCATGTCGCGAAGCTCGGGACATCGCTCAAGTCCTCTGTCGAGCGCTACAACGCTTTCGTCGGCGCCCTCGAATCGCGGGTGCTGCCGACAGCGCGAAGGATCAGCGCGCTCGATCCAGGCGCCCCGGAGACGCTTCCGGAGCTTGCTCCGCTCGCGAGCACACCGAGGGTGCTGAGCGCGACCGAACTGCTTGACGAGCTCTCCCAGGCCGGGTAGCCCGCGCTAGCTCATAGGGCGCTGGCCGCGCCCGCCGAGCCCCCGGCTGCCGTCGCCTGCTTCCTTGAGGGTCGCGCGGAGCTCTTTCGGGAGTGAGAACAGAATGTCCTCCTCCGCGGTCACGACTTCCTCGACTGCGGCGTACCCGTAGTCGGCCGCGAGCCGGAGGACGTCCTGGACAAGCACTTCGGGCACAGATGCGCCGGAGGTCACCCCGATCGTTGCCACGCCCTCGAACCAGGACTCGTCCACTTCGTTGGCGAAGTCGACGCGGTGCGCCTCCTTGGCACCGTATTCAAGGGCGACCTCTACGAGCCGAACCGAATTGGACGAGTTCGCCGAGCCCACCACGATCACGAGGTCCGCCTGGGGGGCGATCTTCTTGATGGCCGCCTGACGGTTCGAAGTCGCGTAGCAGATGTCGTCGCTAGGCGGGTCCTGAAGGTTCGGGAAACGCTCACGCAGACGGCGCACGGTCTCCATCGTCTCGTCGACCGAGAGGGTCGTCTGTGAGAGCCAGATGAGTCGGTCCGGGTCTCGCACCTCGATCGTGTCCGCTTCTTCCGGCGAGTTCACGATCTGAGTGTGGTCGGGTGCCTCGCCAAACGTGCCCTCGACCTCTTCGTGGCCCACGTGACCGATGAGGAGGATCTCGTAGTCACCCTTCGCGAACCGTACGGCCTCGCGGTGAACTTTGGTGACGAGAGGGCAGGTAGCATCGATGGTCCGCAACCCGCGCTCCTCAGCGGAACGCACAACAGCTGGACTCACTCCGTGCGCCGAGAAGACGACGAGAGAACCCTCGGGAACCTCGTCCGTCTCGTCGACGAAGATGGCACCCCGCTCTTCGAGCGTCTCGACAACGTGACGGTTGTGGACGATCTGCTTGCGGACGTAGACCGGCGGCCCGTAGTGCTCGAGGGCCTTCTCGACTGCGATGACAGCACGGTCAACCCCGGCGCAGTAACCGCGCGGAGCGGCAAGCAGAACCCGCTTCTCCCCCACGACTCCTGCCGCAGCAGCCACGTCCTCAGGCGTCCGGCGGCGGCGCGGAACCGTAGGCATGGACAAGGAGACGGGCGAAGAGGTCATGAATCCATGCTAGCGAGTCCCCAAGTCGACTCAGTCCGGGCCCTCCGCCTGCGGCGAAGCGCTCCGAGCACCGCCCCCAGCACAAGGAACACGGCGCCGCAGATCGCCAAGCCGAGGATCCAAGTCTCAAAGCTGGCGGCAGCGAGCTCAGCCGCCCGGGTTCCAAACGTCGACGACATCGATCCCGCACTCGCCTGGGCAGAGACCACGGATGGCAAGAGGCCGACTGCCCCTTGATATAGCGCGGCAATCAGAAGCAGGCCGATGCCTGCCCACGCCAAGGCGACCCCCCGCCGTCGTGCCCACAGCAAGCCCAGCGCGAACGCAAGGACCGCCCCCAGCGCCAGCGGCAGAGACAACGCGGCGAGGCGCTGCGCACCCGTGAGCCACGACCTCTGCTGCGCAGTTCCCACCTGAACCTGAAGCGACGACGGAGGGGGTATGTTCACGTTCAGCGAACTTCCGAGGCGCCGCGCCATGAGTCCGGCCATCGGGGAGAGCTCAAGCTCGAAGGCATTTGCCGAGGCTTTGTCGGGGCTGAAGTTGAGCTGGTGGCTTGCACGCAGCGTGTCGTTCCAAGCCTGCGGAAACCCCGGATCCGAAACGAGATTCGTCGCAAGCCCTTGGACCGCCTGCTGGGCCACCGGACGGAGCACCGAGGGGATGCCCGAGTCCGAGAGGACGGCAGTGTCCAAGTTCGAGACGAGGGTCGACTGGAGCTGCTTGTCGGTGCTCATCGGAGAGAGCAGCGACACGAATCCCGATTCGTCGACGAGGTTCCGGTCGAGCCACAGCGCCGGCACAGCTACGGCAGTGAGGACGACGGCGAGCAGCACTGAGAGTGCGGAGAGGACGGTACGCATGGCTTCCCGGGGTCGGCGGCAACGCACCTATCGTAGAGGGCGAAGCCCATTACTTCCGGGGAGGGACCACCTACGAGTGTCGGCTGCCCGTGATACTTGTGGGACATGACCGAGCGCCGAGAGGGGGAAGACATGCCCGAGTCGATCGAGCCAATGCAGGCCATGGCCTTCGAAGGGGCGGACGGGTCCGCGCTCGCCGAGGGTGCGCGAGGCCAAGTGGACGAGGTCCGCCCAAGCCTTCCCGAGCGCGCTGCGGACACGAGCCCTGACAACCCGTGGCCTCTCGCGCTGCTCTCACGCAAGCTCAAGGAGCATATTGACCGCTCGCCCCAGGTCTGGGTCGAGGGTCAGGTGATCGAGCTGAATCAACGCGGTTCGAATGCGTTCCTGACGCTCCGGGACGTCGAGGCAGAGATCTCGCTCTCTGCCTCCGCTTGGGGACAGGTAATGGCCCGGGTCAAGGAGCCGCTCGAACGGGGTTCCCGCGTCGTGGCTCTCATCAAGCCCGAGATGTGGCTCAAGACCGGGCGTCTCAATATGCAGGTCCGCGACATCCGACCCGTCGGCCTTGGCGATCTCCTCGCCCGGATCGAGCGATTGCGTCAGTCGCTGGGGGCCGAGGGCCTGTTCGCGGAATCCCGCAAGCGCCGCCTCCCCCTCCTCCCCCACCGGATCGGTCTCATCACGGGACGCGACTCGGACGCGAAGAAGGACGTGCTGCGAAACGCAGCTCTGCGGTGGCCTGCCGTCCATTTCGAGATCCGTGAGGTGGCCGTTCAGGGGGCCAGTGCAGTCTCCGAAGTCATCTCGGCCCTCCGCGAGCTCGACTCGCTGCCCGAAGTCGACGTCATCGTGGTTGCTCGCGGAGGCGGATCCCTTGAAGACCTCCTGCCGTTCAGCGACGAACGCCTCGTCCGCGCCGTCGCACACGCACAGACCCCGGTAGTGAGCGCGATCGGTCACGAGGCGGACAGGCCCATCCTCGATGATGTAGCTGACCTTCGGGCCTCCACCCCCACCGACGCGGCAAAGCGCATCGTCCCAGAAGTCACTGAGGAGCTTGCGCGCGTACGGCAGTGCCGCGAACGCCTCGAGCGGCAGATCGCCCTGCACGTCGCACGGGAGGAACAGCAGCTCACGCTCCTGCGCAGCCGGCCCGTCCTCGCCCGCCCAGAGCAGATGCTCGAGGTCCGTCACGACGATCTAGGGCGACTCCTCAACCGCGCCCATCACGCAGTGAGCGGCGCCGTCGTCCGGGGGCATGACGCTGTCCGCCACCTCCGCGCCCAAATCAGGGCCCTCTCGCCGCAGCAGACCCTGGACCGCGGCTACTCAGTCGTGCAACTGCTCGACGGGCCCGCCGCTGCGGTCATCCGTGAGCCGGGTGACGCGCCAGCGGGGACCCCGCTCAGAGTGCGCCTCTCGCGCGGAGCGATAGTCGCGACGTCGGAAGGCGAACTCGGCCCTTCCGGCGCAAGCACCGCCCATCAGCCGAGCTCTCCCAACGCCGACGGAGGAACCAATCATGACTGAAGCCCAGCAGGAAGCCTTCGCGGAGTTGAGCTACGAGGAGGCTCGGGAGCAGCTTGTCGCGGTGGTCACGAAGCTAGAGGCGGGGGGTGTGAGTCTCGAGGAATCGCTGGCCCTCTGGGAACGGGGCGAGGCGCTCGCGCAGCGGTGCGAGGAATGGCTCGAGGGCGCACGACGCCGGCTCGACGCCGCCCGCCGCGAGCCCGAGGCCAGCGGTCAGGGCCTAGGCGAGTAGGCCATTCCTCAACTCCCCGCTAACCGCCGTTTCTCGGCCTCGACGTCGAAAGAAGCCGGAGGCCATTGCGGATTCAGCCGCCGGAGCGCACCGAGCATGAGATCCTGCACGACCAGCCGGGAGTACCACTTGTTGTCTGCGGGAACGACATACCAGGGCGCGTACGCGGTGCTGGTGCGGACGAGCGCGGCCTCGTAGGCGGCCATGTAGTCGTCCCAGCGGTAACGCTCGTCGACATCCCCCGGATCGTACTTCCAGTGCTTGGTTGGGTTATCGAGACGGGCGGAAAGCCTGCGTAGCTGCTCGTCCTTGCTGATGTGCAGCATGATCTTCAGGACTCGGGTCCCGTCCTCGTGGAGCTTCGACTCGAAGTCCTGGATGGCCGAATACCTCCGCTCGAGTTCCTGCGGCTCAGCCCAACCGTGGACTCGGTGGATGAGCACGTCCTCGTAGTGCGAACGGTCAAAGCACCCGATCATGCCCGGTCGGGGAACCTGGCGTTCCACCCGCCAGAGGAAATCGTGGCGCTCCTCGTCCTCGCTGGGCGGCCCGAAGGACGCAAGCTGGACGCCTTGAACGTCAACCGCGCTCACCACGTGGCGCACGATCCCGCCCTTGCCGGAAGTGTCCATCCCCTCGAGCACCAGGAGGAGCGAACGACGACGGCCGGAGCGGCCTTCCGCGAAGAGGCGCTCCTGGAGCTGGGCGAGCCGAGGGCTCCTCGCGGAGAGCGCCGCCTTGCCATCCGCCTTCCGGCCGCCGAAGGCTGGCGTCGAGGCTGGATCGATCGCTGCGAGCGAGAACCCCGGCCCCACTCCGAACAAGTGCTCGGGGTTGTCCTCGAAGACGTTGCTGTCGGAACTCTGCGCCATTGCCCGCCTCCAGCTGGGTCAGTTCCCTTCGTACCTGCTGAGGAAGTCCCCCATGCGGCCGATGGCCTCCTCGATGTCCGCGACTGCCGGAAGGGTGACCATTCGGAAGTGATCCGGCGCGTGCCAGTTGAACGCGCGTCCGTGCGAGAGGAGGATCTTCTGCTCTCGCAGTAGATCGAGGACGAACCGCTCGTCGTCCTGGATCGGGTAGACCTCGGGGTCGAGCCGGGGGAACAGGTAGAGGGCGCCCTTGGCCTGACGGGTCGAGACACCGGGGATCGCATTGAGCATCTCGTACGCCTTGTTGCGCTGCTCGAGCAGCCGCCCGCCCGGGAGAATGAGGTCATTGATGCTCTGGTAGCCGCCGAGGGCCGTCTGGATCGCATGCTGCGCTGGCACGTTGGCACAGAGGCGCATGTTCGCGAGCAGGTTGATGCCTTCGAGGTAGTCCGAGGCGCTCTTCTTGGGGCCCGAGATCGCCATCCAGCCCGCCCGGTAACCGCACACCCGGTACGCCTTCGACAGGCCGCTGAACGTCAGGCACAGCACTTCCTCGTCGGTGAACGCCGCCATGTTGGTGTGGGTGTTCCCGTCGTAGAGGATCTTCTCGTAGATCTCGTCCGCGAAGATGATCAGCCCGTGCTGCTCGGCCAACGCCGCAATCCGCCGCAGAGTCGAGTCGGAGTACACGGCACCCGTCGGGTTGTTCGGGTTGATCACCACGATGCCTTTGGTGCGGGGAGTGATCTTGGCCTCGAGGTCCTCGAGATCCGGCTCCCAGTCAGCCTCCTCGACGCACGAGTAATGCACCGCGCGGCCGCCTGCGAGGGAGACCGACGCCGTCCAGAGCGGGTAGTCCGGGCTCGGGACCAGGATCTCGTCCCCCTGCTCGAGCAGCGCCATGAGCGAGAGCGTAATGAGCTCGCTGACCCCGTTGCCGAGGTAGATGTCATCGACGCCGATGTTCTGGATCCCACGCGTCTGGTAGTACTGCGACACAGCGGTGCGAGCGGAGAAAATACCGCGCGAATCGCTGTACCCCTGCGCGTGCGGAAGGTGCCGGATCATGTCCACGAGGATCGCATCTGGCGCCTCGAAGCCAAACGGCGCCGGGTTGCCGATGTTCAGCTTGAGGATCTTGTGCCCCTCGGCCTCCATCTGCTGGGCAGCCTCCAAGATCGGTCCCCGGATGTCGTAGAGGACGTTGTGGAGCTTGGAAGACTGCTTGAACTCGGCCATTCCCTAAGAATGCCACAGGGTGTGAGCGTCTCTTTCGAGATTCTGCTCACACCCTGTGGCGTGGTTCCTTGCCCAAAAAGCGGCTACGACGCGAGCCCCTTGTCCTTGAGCCAGGCCTTCGCTGCATCGGCCGGGCTCTGCTTCTGGTTCCCGCTGACCGCCCGGTTCAGGTTGATCAGGTCGGTCGTCGTGAGCTTGGAGGAGACGTTGTTGAGCACCTTCTTCGCGGCGTCGGTCAGATTGGCCGTGTTCACAAGCGGCACAACCTGCTGCGCGATGAAGTTGTTCTTCGGGTCGGCGAGAACCACGAGGTCGTTGTCCGGGATCGACGGGGTCGTCGTGAAGATGTCGGCAACTTGGATGTCATTCGAAAGGAGGGCCTTGAGCGTGACCGGGCCGCCGCCGTCGTTGAACGGCTGGAACTGCTTGGGCACGCAGTTGTACTTGGACTTGAGCCCCGGCAGCCCGTAGGCGCGCTGCTCGAACGTCGCCGGGGCACCGATGACGAGGTCGCTGCAGACCTTGGACATGTCGGCAATGCTCTCGAGCGAGTACTTCGTCGCCGTGGCCTTCGTGACGACCATGGCGTCCTTGTCCTCGGCCTGGGCCGGATCGAGGACCCCGAGGCCCTTCGGCAGCTTGTTCGGGAGGGCCGAGGCGATGTCAGAGGCCGAAACCTGCGTCGCCTTCGGGTCCAAGTAGAGGAGCAGGTTCCCCGTGTAGTCGGGCACGATGTCGATCGAATCGTCCTGGACAGCCTTGTAGTAGACCTCGCGGGCGCCGATGTTGGGCTTGGTCGTCGCGGGGATCCCCGCCGCATTGAGGGCACCGGCGTAGAGTTCGGCGATGATCTGGCTCTCGGTGAAGTCCGCGGACCCCACGACGAGCGTCTTGGAGCCACCGGACGCCGCCGAACTCGACGCGCCGCCCGAGCTCAGCGGATTGGACGAGCCTCCGCACGCGCTGAGCGCGAGCGTCAGCCCAAGGCCCGCGGCCAGTGCGGCGACCGCCCCGCGTCGCGGGATGGAGGGCAGGTGACTGGTCATGGCATTCCTTCCTTTAGGGCCTCCGGAGCCGGAATCTTCCGCTTGGAGGCCGAGCGAGGACCGAGGCGCCGAAGAAGCACGCCAAGGATGAGATCGGCGACGACGGCGAGCACCGCCACGAGGACGGAACCGCCGAGCATCTGGGGGTAGTCGGAGAGGGCGAGGCCGTCGAAGATGTACCGGCCGAGCCCCCCGAGATTCGTGTAGGCGACGACGGTCGCCGTCGCGATGACCTGCAGGACCGCGGCCCGGATTCCGCCGAAGATCACGGGGGCGGCATTCGGGAGTTCGACACCGAACAGGATCTGCAATTCGCGCATCCCCTGCGCGCGCGCCGCATCGACGACCACTGGGGCGACGGCGGCGATTCCCGAGTAGGTTCCCGCAAGGATCGGCGGGACGGTGAGGATCACGAGCGCCCAGATGGGCGGCATGAGCCCGATGCCGGCGAGGAGCACGAAAAGGACGAGGAGCCCGAGGGTCGGCACCGCGCGCAACGCTCCAGCGAGGGCGACGACGACGACCCGCCCCCGGCCGGTGTGGCCCACGAAGGCCCCGATCGGCAGAGCAATCGCGCTCGCGATGACAACGGTCAGGAGGGTGTAGAAGACGTGCTCTCCGAGGCGCGTGGGGATGCTCGAGTATCCCGACCACTGGAGGGGATCGGCGAACCACGCCCACGTCTGCTCGAAGAGGTTCACGCCGCCGCCCTTCGGCCGGACGCTCCCCTGCCCGGCACCCCGCCCGAGGCGAACCGCGCCCACGGTGAGAGGAACCGGCCGAGCACCACGAGAAGGAGGTCCATAAGGAGCGCGAGGACGAGGATCGCAATGAGGCCGACGACGATCTCCGTCACGAAATCGCGCTGGAGCCCTTCGGTGAACAGGATGCCAAGGTTCGGCATCCCGACGAGGGCCGCGACGCTCACGAGCGAGATGTTGCTCACCGAGACGGCCCGGAGGCCCGCCACGAGGACGGGGAGCGAGAGCGGGAGGTCGACCTGGAAGTACCGCGTGACCGCGGTGTGTCCGAGTGCCTGCGCGGCAAGGCTCAGCCCACCGTCCACCGAGTCGAGGGAGTCCAATGCGGAGCGCATGAGGAGTGCGACCGCGTACACGGTCAGCGCCACGACGACATTCACAGGGTCCAGGATCCGGGTCCCGAGCACGACGGGCAGGATGATGAACAGCGCGAGCGAGGGCACCGTGTACAGCACCGAACTCAGGGTCAGGAGCCCTGTGCGCCATGCGCGGTTGTGCCGAACGAGCTGGGCCAGCGGGAGGCTGATGATCAGACCGAGCACGAGCGGCACGATCGCCAGGACCAGATGCTGCCCCGCCAGCGAGAGGATGCGACCGGCATTCGCGATGGCCCATTCCATCAGGTGCCACCCCCAGCCATCGTCTCCGCCCCAGCCCGCGCTGTTCCCTGGGACCCGGCCCGTTCCCGCTGCGCCTCGGCTCGCCGGCGATCCGCCTGGGCGATGACCGCTGTGGCGCCGACCGTGCCGAGGAACCGGCCGTCGTCGTCAATGACCACGCCGCGCCCCGAGGGCGAGGACAGCGCGGCATCGAGCGCGGTCCTCAGCGACGCCCCCGCCCGGTGCAGCGAGCCCCCGCTGACGAGCGTGCCCGGCTCCTTCGGCGACGCCCACCCGGCGGGTCTCCCGCCGTCGTCGACCACCACGGTCCACTCCGCAGGCCGCGCATTGGGCAGGGCCGACTTGGGCAGAGTCTCGGCGCCCTCGACGGCGAGCCCGGAGTCGTCGTAGAAGCCGAGGTGCCGAAAGCCACGGTCCCGGCCCACGAAGCCGGCCACGAAGTCGTCGGCGGGCGCGCGCAGGATCTCCTCAGGTCCCGCCACCTGCGCGAGGCGCCCGCCCACCCCGAAGACGGCGATCCGCTCGCCGAGCAGCACCGCCTCGTCAATATCGTGGGTGACGAACACGATCGTCTTGCCGAGCTCGCGCTGGAGCCGCAGAAGCTCCTGTTGCAGCTCGTGGCGAACCACCGGGTCGACGGCGCTGAACGGCTCGTCCATAAGGAGCACGGGAGGGTCGGCGGCGAGGGCCCGGGCGACACCGACGCGCTGCTGCTGGCCCCCGGATAGCTGCGCGGGGTAGCGGCTCGCGAGCGCCTGCGGGAGGCCGACGACGTCGAGCAGCTCGCGCGCGCGGGCCCGGGCGCTTCGCCGTGAGACCCCGTTGAGACGGGGCACAGTGGCGATGTTGTCGACGACCGTGCGGTGTGGCATGAGACCCGCGGCCTGCATGACGTAACCCATGGAACGACGCAGCTTGGCGGCCGGCAGCGTGGAGACATCCTGTCCGTCGACGATGATCGTCCCCGAACTCGGCTCCACCATGCGATTGACCATGCGGAGCGAGGTGGTCTTCCCACAGCCGGACGGGCCGACGAAGACGGTGATCTGGCCCCGAGGCACGGTCAGGCTGAGCCGGTCGACGGCTGTGGCTCCGCCGTAGACCTTGCTCACCTCGCGGAACTCGATCATGGCTTCGGTCATGCTGGTCCTCGCTTGAAGGCCTCTCATCTGCTTGGAGGCCTGTCCTGGGTGGATGGCTTGTACCGCTCTGGCTGAGGCGAGCCTACCAGCGTTCACGGGCGCGAGCGCCGCTGAAAATCCGTCGCCTCAGCCTCCCCGGGCGGCAAGCTCGATCGTCCCGAAGACGGGATCGCGGTCGAGCACCCGGACGTCCTCGATCCCCTGCTCTTCGAGCGCCGCGCGGAAGCCGGCCTGGAGCCTGCTCACGTTCATCCCGAGCCCGCTCCCCAGGATGACGGGCCCCTCGATGCCGAGCTGCCGCGCCACCTGGGCGGCCATCCGGGCGAGGTCGTGGGCCGCCTGGTCGAGCATGAAGCCCGCCCCGGCGTGGCCGGCGCCCGCCGCTTCGACCACGATCCGCGCGCGCTGCGCCCAGTAGCGGCGGCCGGTTGCGGGGTCGTGGAAGTGCGCGATGAGTTCCCCGGGCTCTGCGAGCCCGGCGCTGTCCAGGAGCGAGGCGGTGAGCTCGTCCGGCTCAAGGCCGAGGTTCATCCGGTGGAGGCTGTAGCGGACCGCCTCGCGGGCGAGCCAGTAGCCGCTGCCCTCGTCGCCGAGGAGATAGCCCCAACCGCCCGCGCGGGCTTCGTCGCCGTCGTCGTTGGTTCCCCACGCCGCGGAGCCGGTTCCCGCGATCACCGCGACCCCCGTACGCGCGTGCCCCGCAGCCAGCAGGAGCCTCGAATCGTGCACCACGGTGACGGTCGCGTTCGGCGTGTGGGGCCGGATGAGTGCAGCGAGCGCCTCAGCGTCGGCCTCCGTATCGATCCCGCCTGAACCGACGAAGACGCGCGCCGCGTCCGAGCCGTCAAGCTCCGAGAAGAGCGCGGCGAGGTTGGCCGCCGCTTCCTCGCGCGTGACATTCTGGACGTTCGCGCTCCCTGCCTCGCGGTCGTCCACGACCTCGCCGTCGACCACCTTGATGCCGCGCGTCTTCGTGCCGCCGATGTCGAGCCCGATCATGGTGCCCCTCGGGGCTGAGCCTGTGTTCACCCGCCTAGAGTACTGAGCATGGATCGAGAACTGCCCGAAGGGCTCTTCGGGGTGGGCGTCGTCGGCGCCCCCATGGCCGGCGGCCCGAGCCGCCCGGCGTTGGCCGAGGCCGTGAGCCGCGCGGGTGGGCTCGGCTTCCTCGCGGCCGGCTACAAGACGCCGGACGCCATGGCAAGGGAGGTGGACGAGCTGTTCGCGACGGGCCTCGCGTTCGGGGTCAATCTCTTCGTCCCGACGAGCGAGCCGGTAGACCGCGAGGCCATCCTCGCCTACCGTGAGCGGCTCCGGCCCCTCGCGGAGCGGCTCGGCGTCGAACTTCCGGAGCCGAGATGGACGGACGACGACGCGCACCCGGCGAAGCTCGCACGCCTCCTCGAGCGTGTGCCGCCGGTCGTCTCGCTCACGTTCGCCCTCCCGAGCGCCGGCGACGTCGCGAGTCTTCGGAGGGCGGGCGCATTCGTGATCCAGACCGTGACGGACCCCGGCGAGGCACGTGCCGCCGAGGAGCTCGGGGTGGACGCCGTCGTCGTCCAGCATCCCGCTGCGGGCGGGCACTTCGGGGCGTTCTCGCCTGGCCCTGCGTTTGCCGGGGAGCTTCCCGACCTCGTCTCTGCGGTGCGCGCCGCCGTCGGGATCCCGGTTCTTGCAGCGGGCGGTATCGGCACGCGTCAGGCCGCTCATGCCGTCCGTTCCGCCGGAGCGGCTGCCGTCCAGCTCGGAACGGCATTCCTGCGGACGCAAGAGGCGGGGACGAATCCGGTGCACAGAGCCGCGCTGGCGGACCCGGCCTTCCAACGAACGGCCCAGACACGGGCTTTCTCGGGCAAGACGGCCCGGGGGCTCGAGAACACGTTCATGCGGGACTTCGCCGACGCGCCGGCTGGCTACCCGACGCTGCATTACCTCACGGCTCCCTTGCGGGCGGCCGCTGTGGCCGCAGGCGATCCCGAGGGGACGAACCTGTGGGCTGGGACCGGCTGGAGGGAGGCCCGCGATGAGCCGGCGGCGGAGGTTGTAGCGCGCTTCGCCGAGTAATCCCTGGCGAGACGTGGCCACTCGTCGAAACGTGGCACGAGCGGCGAGATCCCCCGGACGAGGGGTCAGATCCCGAACGCGTCGAGCAAGGCATCCGGCTCCTCGCGCAGGATGTGCTCGCGGAACAGCCGCACTTGAAGGGGCTCGCCGACGATTCTCGGCCAGACGAGACCGATCTCGCGCACTGCATCGGCATCCTCGAGTTCGAGCTCAACCCATCCCAGATCGGGCGTGTGGACGGCAGAGTGCGTGGCACGCGAAGGGGGAACGAGCGCGACGCCGAGGCCGGCGCTGACGAGGCCGAGGAGCGTCCGCGAATCCTGGCCTTGAAAGGCGATGTCCGGGCGCGCGCCGGCCTCGCGAAAGAGCCTGTCCATGATGCTGCGCATTCCATAGCCGCGCTCAAGGACGACGAAAGGCTCCCGCGCGGCCTCTTGGAAGCGAACCCGTCCCCGCGATGCGAGGCGATGGCCTGCGGGCACCGCGAGGCGCAGGGGCTGCACGCAGAGCGTCTCGGAATCGAGCTGGCGGCCCGGGCGCGGCACGGGCGAGACGATCGAAAGATCCACCTCCCCCGCCGCGAGCACGTCGAGACACCGCTGCCGGGACCCTTGGACGAGCTCGAACCGCACGTCCGGGTGCGCTGTCCGGAACCCGCGGATGAGTGCGGGGACCGCGGCCTCGCCGAAGGTCATCTGGAAGCTCAGGCGCACGACGCCGCGCGCCTCCTGCCGCCGTTCGTGCAGGTCATCGAGCCCTGCCTGCAGCACCTCGAGCGCGCTCCGCACCGCGGGAAGTAGCTGCTCGGCGGCGGGGGTCAGGCGGATGCCGCGCCCCTCCTTTCGCACGAGTTCGGTGCCGACGACGGCGGCCGCCCGCGCCAGCGCTCGGCTCACCGTGGGCTGGGGGACCCCCAAGAGCTCGGCGGCGGCAGTCACATGGCGTGTCTGCCCGACCGCGTCGAGGACGGGGAGGAGCGGGAGCAGCCGGGCGAGCTCCCCGTGAAGCGGTAATTCATGCGAATCAGCCATATGTCCCAGATCATAATGTATTGGACGCATGAGAACGATCCTTCTACCGTGGAATAGTGCCGTCCTCCCCCTCGATCTCCCCCGTTTGGACTGGGCATGCCAAGGGAAGCCGCGGCTACCGCAGGCTCCTGGCTGCCCTCGCGTTCGCCGGTGTCGCGACGTTTGCACAGCTCTACTCGACCCAGGCCCTCCTTCCCAGGATCTCGGCCGAGCTCCACATCGACGCCGCTCAATCCGCGCTCACGGTTTCGCTCGCGACGCTGGGCCTCGCCGTGGCCGTCCTGCCGTGGTCGTTCGTCGCAGACCGCATCGGGCGTGTCCCCGCAATGACGGCAGGAGTCACGGCGGCAACCATCCTCGGCCTGCTCGCCCCTTTCTCGCCCACGGTGGGCCTCCTGCTCACGCTCCGCTGCCTCGAAGGAGCCGCGCTCGGCGCGGTTCCCGCCCTCGCTGTGGCGTATCTCAACGAGGAAGTCCAGCGAGCACATGCCGCCCTCGCCGCCGGGACCTACGTTGCCGGGACGACTGTTGGCGGCCTCCTGGGTCGGCTAGTCGCGGGCCCCCTCGCCGACGTGTGGGGCTGGCGGGCGGCGATCTTCGCCGTCGCCGTCCTTGGAGCCGTGGCGGCCGGAGCCTTCGTGGCCCTAGCGCCCCGGCAGCGCGGATTCGTCCCCCTGCGGAAACGGCATGATGCTGGTCCCCAGGGCGTGCGCGAAAGTGCGCGGCACGCCGTGCAGCTGCTCGGTCGCCAGCTCCGCAGCCGCCGCCTCCTCGCGCTCTACCTTCAGGCGTTCACGCTCATGGGCGGATTCGTGGCGGTCTACAACTACTTGGGGTACCGGCTCGAGGCGCAACCATTCGGACTCCCGGTGGCGATCACGAGCCTGTTGTTCCTCGCCTACCTCTCGGGCACGTTCTCGTCGGGGTATGCCGCCCGCCTCAGCCAGCGATTCGGGCGCCGCAGTGTCGTCGTGGCAAGCATGGCAGTGATGGCCGCGGGTGTCCTGCTGACAGCCGTCGACTGGCTCCCCGCAATCCTCGTGGGCCTCGTCGCGCTGACCGCCGGCTTCTTCGCCGCCCACGGCCTCGGCTCGGGCTGGACGGGCGCCTTGGCCAGCACCGGCAAAGCCCAGGCCGCGTCGCTCTACAACCTCTTCTACTACGCCGGGTCCAGCCTCCTCGGCTGGCTCGGGGGTTTCGTCTTCCAAGACCTCGGCTGGGGTTGCCTCGCCCTTGGGATCGCCGTCCTCGCACTCGCAACCGGCGCGGTCGCCGCCGTCGTCCATCCCGCGGAGGAGGGCGCTCCGGCCGGCCGCTAGGATGGGGTGGCTGCCGTCAGCCGCCCAAGGAGGGAGCCCCGTGGCCATGGCCGAACCGCTCGACGATGTCGACCGCCGGATCCTCGCGGCTCTCGTCGAGGACGCTCGGATGACCAACAAGCAGCTCGCCGAACTCGTGGGCATCGCGCCGTCGACAGCGCTCATGCGCACACGTGCGCTGTCCGAGCGGGGCATCATCACGGGCTACGAGGCGAAGGTGAACCTCAGCGCCGTCGGCCGCAGCGTCCAGGCCCTCATCTCGGTGAGCCTGCGCGCCCACGATCGCGACCAGATCGATTCCTTCACGTCGAGGGTGCCAGGACTTCCGGGTGTGCTCGCGACCTTCCACACGTCCGGCGCTGTCGACTACCTCCTCCACATCGCCGTCGGCAGCACGGAAGAACTACGCGACTGGGTGCTCGACAACCTCACCACCGACCCCGTTGTCGGCCACACTGAGACGACCCTCGTCTTCGAGCAGATCCCCGGCCGCGGGCCGCTTCCGGACTGATCAGCTCGGGCCAACCCGGCTACCACGCGGCCGCCAGCAGATTACGGCGAGGATCCCGGCGGCTGCCGCACAGGCAGATGTGAATATGTCGGAGGCGGTCGATACGCCCACTGCTGCCGCCAATGCGCCGAGTCCGACCACCGGTACCGCGCTCCCGAGGTACGTCACGACGTAGAGCGCGCTCACCGCCTGCGCGTGCCGATCCGGCGCGACTGCCGCGGCCAGTTCTTCGAAGAGCGCACGAAACGCGATGCCTTGCCCCACTCCGGCGGCCACGATCGCCAGGACGAGAACGACGGCGACAGCCGCGTGGGCGGCAAGCCCGGCGGCCAGCGTGCCCGCCCCCAAGAGGAGAAGGCCCAGCGGCGCCGCAGGGATCGAGGTCCGTGAGGAAGAACGACGACGGCCCGCGAGCTGGACGGCAGCCGACGCCGCGAGCGCGAGGCCCGCGACCGCCCCCACAGCTGGGAGGGAGGTGAGGTGGAGCGCGGCGGAGAAGTAGCCCGGAGCGAGCGAGAGGCAGTAACCGAAGACCGCGAAGCTCAGGAATCCCACAGCGGCCGCCCTCCAGAACAGTCCCCTCGCAGTCCCAAGACCGAGCGAGAGACCACGTGGGGCGAGGAGACGCGAGCGGCGCACCTCTCCCGGTGGCCGCATTGCCGGCCGGGCCCGGACGAGGACGAGCGGGGCGAGCAAGAGCACGAGGACAGACCCACAGGCGAGAAACGGCAGCGCCGTCGGCTGGCTCCCCACCGCGAGGAGACCGCCCAGAACCGGGCCAAGCGCAACTCCTCCGGAGCTCGAAAGGAGCGTGGCCCGAGCCGCCCATTGCGGACGCCCGGGAAGCAGCTCTCGGAGTGAGGCAGCACTCGCCCCGGTCGCCAGCGCAACTGCGGCTCCATGGAGCGCTCGGCCAACACAGAGCATGAGCAGGGACCCTGCGGACGCGAATACGGCCAGCCCTGCGATGCCCAGAAGGACGGCGAGGGTCAGAGCGGCCCGTCTCCCGATGTGATCCGACCAGTGTCCAGCGAGGAGCAGGACGGCCATGAGGCTCACGACGTAGCTTGCGAACGCGACCGAGATGCCGAGTGCGTTCAGCCCGAGGCGTGCCGCGAGGAGCGGGTAGAGCGGGGTGGCGAGGTTGGCCCCGATGAGCAGCACGAACAGCGTGCCCCCGCTGAGCGCCAGACGGGCGCTGCGGGACGCGTCCCAGCCGCGATCGGTCCTGGCTGGGGCAGACTCGAGCGGACGCATGCGGAGCTCAGCGAAGAGGGACATGATGCAAGTGTCAGAGATTATTGACTCTCGCGATCAATCCTTCGAAGCTCAATTGAGCGTTATGCTCAGAAGAGTTCATGGATCTACACAACGGAGTGATCATTGAGCACGCTCGACGCCCTCGACACCAAGCTCCTCCTGGCCCTCATCGAGGACCCGAGAGCACAGATCGCCGATCTGGCCGAACGCCTCGGCGTAGCCCGCAACACTGTCCAGTCCCGCTTCCGTCGCCTCCAGCGCGCTGAGATCCTGCGCGGGGGTGGCAGGGAAGTCGATCTCGAAGCCCTCGGTTACGACGTCGTGGCTTTCATGACACTCGAGGTCGTGCACCGCGAGCTCGACGCGGTCATTGCGGGGCTGAGACGCATCCCCTCGATCCTCGAAGCACACGAGATTTCGGGCCGGGGTGACATCTGGTGCCGCCTTGCCGCGACTGACACCCACGGCCTCCAGTCGGCTCTCCGCAGCGTCCTGCGCATTCGCGGAGTCATCCGCTCCGAGACCGTCTTGGCACTGCACACTCATATCGGCTATCGGGCCGACCAGCTGCTCCGCCGTTCGCTCGATGCTGTCGGAGGGGCCCGGTCGGAAGGCGAACCGAAGGCACCCGAGGAGGGTCAGTGATCCGCGCGATGGTGTGCCAGCCACCCACGCCATAATGTGCCAGTGACGATTATCGACAACGCCGTCTACGTCGGGGGCCAACGGGCGGCGCACCCCGAAAGCCTCGAGCAGACGTTCGAGACGCTCGAGGCCCTGGGCGGCAGCATGGCCTGGATCGGCCTCTACCGTCCCACCCCCGACGAAATGGCCCAGGTCGCACACGAGTTCCGCCTTCATGACCTTGCCGTGGAGGACGCAGTGCACGCCCACCAGCGCCCGAAGGCGGAGCGGTACGGCGAGATCCTCTTCACCGTGCTCCGGCCGGCCCGCTACGACGACGCGACCGAGACCGTCGAGTTCGGTGAACTGCACATCTTCACCGGTCCCAATTTCGTGGTCACGGTTCGCCATGCCGAGACCGCGGGCGTCGGGGAAGTCAGGAAGCGTCTCGAGGCCGAGCCCGACCTTCTCGCGTGCGGACCCCAGGCCGTCCTGTACGCCCTGCTGGATCGGGTGGTGGACGACTATTCGCCCGTGGTCGGAGGCCTCGAGAACGATATCGACGAGATCGAGGACGAGCTCTTCCAAGGCAGCTCGGCCGTCTCGCGGCGCATCTACGAACTCACCCGCGAGGTCATCCAGTTCCAGCGCGCCATCCACCCGCTGCGCCACCTCATCGAAGGACTCGAGCGGGGATTCGAGAAGTATCACGTAGACCTCGAGCTCCAACGCAATCTCCGTGACGTGCGCGACCACGTAGAGCAGGTGATCTCGCGCGCCGATGCGTTCAGGGACATCCTCCAGAACGCCCTTGTCCTCGACGGGACGCTCACTGCGAGCCGCCAGAACGAGACGGCTCTCGCGCAGAACGAGCAGGTCAAAAGGATCTCCTCGTGGGCGGCGATCTTCTTCGCGCCCGCGCTCGTGACGGGCATCTACGGGATGAATTTCAAGAACATGCCAGAGCTCGACTGGCAGTACGGCTACCCGTACGGGCTCGGTCTCATGGTGGTCGCCGGGTTCGTACTGTGGCTCATCTTCAAGTGGCGTAAGTGGCTCTAAATGGCGTAAGCGCGCTGTGTGCCGTGCTTAGACTGGCCCTGCGGCGCGCCTGAGGGCGCGCTCCGTCCGACGACGACCCGTCAGGAGGAGGAGCATGACCGAGCCTCAGAAGTCCACAGTGACGATCACCGGTGCCGCGGGCCAGATCGGGTACGCACTCCTGTTCCGGATCGCGAGCGGCGCGATGCTCGGTCCCACGACTCGGGTGAGACTCCGCCTGCTTGAGATCCCCGCTGCCGTCCACGCCGCAGAGGGCACGGCTCTCGAGCTCGATGACTGCGCGTTCCCCCTCCTGGACAGCATCGACGTCACCGACCGCGCGGAGGAGGCGTTCGACGGCGCAGACGTTGCCCTCCTTGTCGGCGCACGGCCCCGCGCGGCTGGCATGGAGAGAGCCGATCTGCTTGCCGCGAATGGCAGCATCTTCGGTCCGCAGGGGCGTGCTATCAATGACCACGCGGCTGACGACATCCGCGTCCTCGTCGTCGGGAACCCCGCCAACACCAACGCGCTCATCGCGGCAGCGCACGCCCCCGACGTGCCTGCCGAGCGCTTCACCGCAATGACTCGGCTCGACCACAACCGGGGCCTCGCCCAGCTTGCCGCGAAGCTCGGGTGCCGTACCTCCGAGATCGACGGCCTGACGATCTGGGGAAACCACTCGGCCACCCAGTACCCCGACATCACTCATGCGACCGCTGGCGGCCAGCCCATCGCCTCGCTCGTCGAACAAGAGTGGGTTGAGCAGGAGTTCATTCCGAGAGTGGCTCGGCGTGGAACGGAGATCATTGAGGCGCGCGGCGCCTCCTCAGCAGCAAGCGCCGCGAGCGCAGCGATCGACCAGGTGCATGACTGGGTGCTGGGCGGCGATGCTTCCTGGACCTCGGCCGGCGTCGTTTCGGATGGCTCCTACGGGGTACCCAAGGGACTCGTCAGCTCATTCCCGGTCCGTTCGATTGAAGGGGGTTGGGAGATCGTTCCGGGGCTCGAAGTCCCGGAGTTCTCCAAGGTGCGCATCGAAGCGTCGGTAAAGGAGCTCGAGCAGGAACGGGAGTCCGTGCGAACGCTGGGTCTCATCGGGTAGGAAACCAACGGCCTCGGGGCCGCAGAGGGCAGAATTCGCAAGTGATCAGGGGAAGTGGAGGAACTGGGATGGATCGACTCAAGATCAGTCAGGGCGAGCTCACACGGCGAGGGCTCCTTGGCCTCGGAATCGGGGCCTTGGGGGGAGGTGCGCTCGCTGCGTGCTCGAGTTCCCCGTCCCTCCCGGCCCCCTCGGGTTCGGGGTCCTCGGGTGGAGCTTCTGGTTCCGTCATAGACCTCGCTGCCTACGACGCCGTCCTCGCAAAGGGAGCGGTCGCTGATGCCTCGCTCGTGGACGCGAACTCGTGGGCCAAAGCCATCAAGGCGCGCGGTGTGATCAACCGCGGAGGCACGGACACGTCGTCGCTCTTCTCTCTCCGCGATCCCGCGACGGGAAAGGTGGCCGGATTCGATGCCGGCATCTCCCAGCTCCTGGCGAAGTACATCACCGGCCAGCCCAAGGAAAACCTGAGCCAGGTAACCGTTGACACTCGTGAGACGCTCCTTCAGAACAACTCCGTGGACCTCGTCGTCGCAACGTATTCGATCACCCCGGCCAGGCAGCAGAAGGTCGACTTCGCCGGGCCGTACTACGTCTCGCAGTCGGCGATCCTCGTCAAGTCGACCACGAACGACATCAACTCGGTCGACGACCTCGCAGGCAAGAATGTGGCCACCCAGTCGGCGAGCACCGGCGTCGCCCTCCTCCAGAAGTACGCCCCGAAGGCGAACGTCCAGACGTTCGACGACAACCCGAAATGCCTCGCGGCGGTCCAGCAAGGACGTGTCGATGCCTATGTGATCGACCAGTCGATCCTGCTCTCCGACGCAGCCAAGAACAACGACGTGAAGCTCGTCGGGCAGCCCTTCGGCAACGCCGACCCCTACGGCATCGGCCTCCACAAGGGCAGCGACGCACTTGCGTTCGTCAACGCGTGGCTCAAGGTCATGGAGGCCGACGGCTCGTGGGCGGCTCTGTGGAAGGCAACCGTCGGGCAGGTCGTCAAGACGGAGCCACCCACTCCCCCCGCCATCACCGCCTGAGGCCACGGGAACGCGATGCAGGAGCTGTTCACCACCTACCTGCCCGAGCTGCTCGCAGGCCTATGGATGACGGCGCGGCTCACCGCCGTGAGTTTCATCGGCTCGCTTGTGCTCGGGACGATCGCAGCGGCCTTCCGAATCAGCCCGATCGTCCCGCTGCGGGCCGTCGGACGCCTCTACGTCGAGCTGTTCGTCAACATCCCCTTGATCAGCCTGCTCGTGGTCGTGACGTTCGGCCTGCCGGACATCGGGATCACGTTCGACCTCTTCACATGTGCCGCACTGTCGATGGCTCTGCTCGGCGGAGCCTTCACATGCGAAGCGATCCGCACGGGCGTGAACGCCGTCTCGGTGGGCCAGATTGAAGCAGCGCGGTCCATCGGGCTCGATTTCTTCGGGGTGCTCCGCCATGTCCTGTTCCCGCAGGCCTACCGGAGCGTGGTGCAGCCGCTCGTGAACGTCTTCATCGGCATTCTCCTGAGTTCCTCGCTTGCCGGCGTGATCGGCGTGAAGGACCTCACCCTGCAGGTCTCGGAGATCAACAACCAAGCCGCCCTCGGCCTGACCGCCTACATGGTCGCCGCGTTCGCATATGTGATCATCTCCCTCCTCGCCGGAGGGTTCGGAGCCTGGCTCGAGAAGCGATGGAGGGTGCAACGATGAGCTCCCAAGAGCATGTCTTCGACGCAGTGGGTCCCCGAGGCCGGCGTGTGATCCGGCTCGTGACGGCTGCGAGCATCATCGTGATCGCCGCCGTCGTCGTCCTCATAGTCCAGCGCTTCGGTGCCGCGGGGCAGCTCGCGGGCGATCGATGGGCCGAGTTCACACAGTGGCCTTACATCCAGTTCCTTCTGGCGGGGCTCGGCAACACGGCAATCGCTGCGGCGATATCTGCCGTGATCGCCATCCCCACCGCGCTTCTCATGGCGATCGGACGCACCTCCCGCCGGGCGTGGATCCGTTGGCCGGCCACGATCTACATCGAGTTCTTTCGGTCGGTCCCGCTCCTGCTCGTCGTGTACATCTTTGTGAGTGGGCTCCCGACGTACGGGATCAACCCTGACATCTTCTGGAAGCTCGTCATCCCAATCTCGCTGTGCAGCTCTGGGGTGATGGCGGAGATCTTCCGCGCCGGCATCCTCGCCCTGCCAGCGGGCCAGGTCGAGGCCGCGCTGAGCATCGGTCTGCGCCATTCCCAGGCAACGCGCTTCATCGTCCTGCCGCAAGCCGTGCGAATTGTCGTGCCATCGATGGTGGCCCAGCTCGTTGTGCTGCTCAAGGACACGACGCTCGGCTACGCCGTGAGTTATCCCGAGCTCATGAAGACCGCGAACAACCTCACGGCCTACACGAACCACCTCATCCAGACGTATCTCGTCATCGCGGCGGTCTACGTGGTGACCAACGTCCTCATCTCCCACCTCGCCCGCTACCTCGAACGGCGCATCTCCCGCCGCACGGTGCGGACGGGCCGGGCATCGCGGGCGGGAGTACCTGCAGGCATCGGCTAACGGGACTTTCCGCCCTTCCGGCCGGGGCACGCACGCTCCTAGCATGGGCGCTATTGAACCTCTCGGCGCAGGAGGGCCGAATTATGGCCAGCTATCAGCCCCAATATCCCACTCAGGCCAACGTCCCGCTCGAGCTCCCTTACTACGGAGCACCGCCTATCGAGGCGATCAAGCGCTTCTGGAAGAAGTACTCGGTATTCTGGGGCCGGGCGAGCCGGAGCGAATACTGGTGGTGGGCGCTCGCCTCCGCGATCGTCTCGGGCATCATCAACGCCGCCGGTTCGACCGGGAACGGCAGCACCGGGACGTCCAGCGCCCTTGGCGGTCTGTGGTTCCTCGCGACTGTCGTTCCCTCGCTCGCGGTAGGCGCTCGCCGACTGCACGACGCGAACCTCAGTGCCTGGCTCCTCCTGCTCGCACTCATCCCCGTGCTCGGCTGGATCGCGCTCTTCGTGTTCATGATCATGCCCCCTAATCCCGCGGGGCAGCGCTTCGACCGCCCGAGCCAGGCCTACCCGCAGCCGCCGTATCCTCAGCAGCCGTATCCGCCGCAGGCCTAAGGGACCAGGGTTCGGGACGATCAGTCCGAGACGATCAGTCCGGGGACGATCAGTCCGGAGACGACCGGGCAACCTGCGGACAGGCACACAAAAACGCCCCCGGCCTTGGTGCCGAGGGCGTTCAAAAAAACGTGGAGCCTAGGGGATTTGAACCCCTGACCTCTTCGATGCGAACGAAGCGCTCTACCAACTGAGCTAAGACCCCGCGGTACTTGGTGCGGGTTCAACCTTACTGGGCGGAGACGTTCAAGACAAATTCGTTAGGCCCCTCGACGCCCCTCGAGCCACTGCGCGAAAGTGGTGGTCCCGTAGGCCGTCCCCGGGGCGAGATTGCGGCCCTCAGAGAAGTAAGGGACGGGCACCGGAAGGTCCAGGATGCGTGCCGTCGAGCCCACGGCTGCCTTCCATTCCTCCGCGAAATCCCGCACGAGCTTGGTCTCCGGCCCGCTCACTGTGCGCCGCAGGTGATCCGGCGATGATTCCTCGACGGCGGCGTCCACGAGCGCCCGCGCCACGTCCGCCGTGTCGATCGGCTGCATCTGGGCCCCGGGCAAGGACGGCACAACATGGAGACGGCTCCCGTATGCGAAGACCTCCGCCAACAGCGAGTGGAACTGCGCGGCGCGCACGACGACGGTAGGCAGCTTCGCGCCGTCGTACGCCTGCTCCTTGGCGACCTTTGAGCGGTAGTAGCCGAAGGACACCTGGTCGCATTGAGCGATCGAGAGCATGACCGCGCGCTGGAGGCCAGAGCCGTAGGCTGCGGCGAGCAGGCGACGTCCTGCTTCGGGGAAGGCGCGCTGCGCGGCCCTTCCGCGGACCTCCAGAGCGTCCACAACGGCCACGGCGCCATCGAGCGCGGCGGCGAGCCCCTCGCCGGTCGCAGCGTCCGCGAGCACGTAATCGACGCCCTCGACAGCAGCGGCCTTCGGAGGGAAGTGGCGGCTGAACGAGCGGACCTCATAACCGCGCGAAAGGGCTTCACGGACGACGGCGGAGCCAGCGTGGCCAGTGCCGCCCGCGACAGCGAGGAGCGTCATAGAAGCGAGACTATCGGCCGGCCGCCATAGCCGCATTCCCCTGCCGCAGGTCAGGCGCGACGGCGCTGGAGCACGGCGTCCAAGTTGCCGAGCGCCCCACGCCCCGCCGGTCGGGCGGAAGGCACGGTAGGAACGCCGGGCACGTCTTCAGTTTCCGGCTTCGGCTTGAGCGTGACCTTGCCCTCAGGCTTTGGCTGCTCCGGCCGCTCGAAGGGTTCAGGCGCCTCTCGATCGGCCTTTGCAGACTCCATGTAGGCAGGCTTCGGGACCTCGACCGGCTCCCAAGGATCTGCATCCGCCACGCCTTCACGGCTCGCGGCCTCCGCGGCGGACTTCTGCGCCGCGCGCGCCACTTCGAGAGCGGCGGCACGGAGTTGGTCTCGGTTCAACGGAGCGGGCGCCGGTTCGGCAACTGGCTGATGGTCGAACACCTCCGTGGCCTCGCGGCGGGGCGCCTCGGGCACCTGCAGTGAAGAAGCGGGAGCGGTCGTCATAGCGGAGCGGAAGGCCGCGTCGAGGCGACGGCGCCTGTCCCCTACTGCAAGCCGACGCAGAGTGGCAACCGAAACCACGAGGACAGCCAAGCCCCCGAGCGGAACAGCACCGCTTGCTATCTGGAATGCCGAGAGGACACCCCCGATCACGGCCACGACGAGGCCAAGAAGACCAAGGCCGGCCAGAGCGCAGCGTCCCCAGCGGATTCGCAGCCTGCTGGGGGCTGGGGTCTGGTCGGTCACGTGCTTCCCCTCCTCCGGGGATCGACGGGCGGGCATGGCATTGGCTTGGGCTGGCTTAGCGGTGGCAGTCCCTGTCCGCTGTGACCCAGCTACCGACGACGGCGCAAGGGCCGCTTCGTCGTCGTCCTGATTGGCCGCGGCCATCAGAAGGCCGGTCTCTCCGGCAGGCCGGAGACGGCGCAATAGGTAAGGCGCACCCCACAGCAGCCACAGGACAACGGCGGCGCCGAGCACCGTCGAGCTGCTGAGAGTGAAGTCCATGACAAAACCGTAGGAGGCGAGCTGATCGGGCCGCCGGATTCCGCCCGGTGTGTCGTCATACTGCAGTAAGACGCGCCGATTTCAGGCTCGCGATGCAAGCCAGCGGGCGGTGAGGCCTTCGGGCACTTCCTCCGCGGTGAGCGCAAACGACTCGTGGTCCGCCCACTGCCCCGCGATGTGCAGATAGCGCGGCCGGAGGCCCTCATACCGGAACCCGAGCTTCTCTACGACTCGAAGGCTCGGCCCGTTCTCCGGCCTGATGTTGATCTCCATCCTGTGGAGCCCAAGGGAAAAGAAGCAGTGGTCGGTCGCAAGCGCTACTGCCGTAGGAGCGATGCCGCGCCCGGCGTGTTCGTGGTCGACCCAGTAGCCGAGCGTGGCCATGAGCGCGGAGCCCCAGATTATCGAGGAAACGGTCAGCTGCCCGACGATCGGTGGACGGCTGCTGTGGGGATCCGCAAGCGTTATGACGAACGGCAGCGCCGATGCTTCGCGCGCCTGCTGATTGAGCGAACGCACCATCTGGCGGAAGGTGGGCAAGCTGCCCCCGGGCTGCGGATTGGAAGCCTCCCAGGGTGCAAGCCACTCGGCATTCCGCGCCCTGAGCGCCATCCACTCGGCGCGGTCCGAAAGGCGTATCGGACGCAGCCCGATATCGCCAGATCCGAGCGAGACCGGCCAGGTGCCCGGCCCCCACATCGTCGTCAGGCGCCTGCGGCCGAAGGCACGTCGGCGCCCTCGGACACAAAGTCACGCAGCCAAGACCGCAGGTCCTCGCCGAACTCCTCGCGCCCGCAGGCGAGGGTGACGACGGCCTTGAGGTAGCTGAGCTTGTCCCCCGTGTCATACCGGCGCCCCCGGAACACAACCCCGTACACGCCCCCGCCCTCGCCCTCACGACGGGCCAGGGTCTGCAGCGCATCCGTGAGCTGGATCTCCCCGCCACGGCCCGGCTCCGTCTCCTCCAGCACCCCGAACACCGCCGGATGC
>NZ_JTDL01000014.1 GCF_000802235.1 Sinomonas humi | reverse complement strand
CCCGCCACGGACGGCCCCGGGCCGTGCACGCGGACTCAGGCCCGGCGATGCGCTCCAACCTGCTCAAGGATCTCCTCGAGGAGCACGGGATCGAACGAACCCACAACCGCCCCCGCGTCTCCAACGACAACCCCTTCTCCGAGTCGGAGTTCCGCACCATGAAGTACCGGCCAAACTATCCCGCCGTCTTCGAGGACCTGGCCGCCGCACGCGCATGGGTCCAGGGCTACATCCCCTGGTACAACACCCACCACCGCCACTCCGGCATCGCCCTGTTCGCCCCCGCCGCCGTGCACGATGGCAGCTGGCAGGGGCAGTGGGCCCGACGCGACCACGCCCACCAGGCCTACTACAACGCACACCCCGAACGCTTCCGCAGTCGTCC
Organism: Sinomonas humi; assembly: GCF_000802235.1. Lineage (GTDB taxonomy): Bacteria > Actinomycetota > Actinomycetes > Actinomycetales > Micrococcaceae > Sinomonas > Sinomonas humi. Next base: position 92 of record NZ_JTDL01000014.1, on the reverse strand, counting down.
AAAGACCCCTGCCCCACCGAGCACCGTTGGCATCAACCTTGCCAACCCACCCTCGGAAACACCCCCCGACCGACTCCAAGCAGCTTGACAAC
>NZ_JTDL01000139.1 GCF_000802235.1 Sinomonas humi | reverse complement strand
ATCACCTTCTGCGCCGGAGAATCCCCGCCGTCAGTCATCAACTGCGGAGCCGGGATATTCAGCCACCACGTCGAAAGCCACTGCAAAGCAGCCACAACACCCTCGTAGAGCTTTCCCGCAAGCTGGGACCAAGCATCCTTGACTGCGTTGGCGACAGCGTCACCGATTGGATCCCACGTGGGTCTCATGACGTGCCTCCGGCGATAAACGGAACGAAGCCGGTAGCGCCGTTCAACGGCACTGCCCTAGCAAGGTCATTGCCCGAGGTCGGGACCATCTTCCAGTCCCCGTCCAGCCACTGGAGGCGGGTCGGAATGAGACCGTCCTGAACGCCGCCGCTCGTCTGGATCTTGAGCTGAAAATCAACCCGCGCGGTGTCGCCATCGAGGTTCACCTTGTACCCCACGATGCGAACGACGCCGGCCGGGTCCTGTGCGGGCGCTTCGGCTCCAGAACGAATCCGGCTCACACGAGCCAGGATGGAATCCCGGTCTGCGCCGGGAACCACAACGGCTCTAATCGCGTCTGCGGTGCCAGCGTTAGGGCGGCCTTCCTGAAGCTCGGATCCCCAGGTAAGGCTCGCCACGAGCGCACCAGTCGCGGTTTTTGCGAATCCGGTGTCCACTCCGCCGACGGGCTTCCCACACGGCCCTGCGCCCTTGACAACGGGCACCGCCGCCCAGCCCTTGACGACCCACTGTTGGACTGGCGGGGCGGTGGTAGTGATGTCCTTCGGGGTGTTGTCGAGGCAGCGGCCGGCCCCCGTAGTGTCGTCAGCGCTCGGGCTGTAGCTGATGGTCGGGACCGGGGCAGGCCCGGCACCCTTCTGCCCTTGGGGCTGGTTGGTCAGGACGGCGAGGATGACCGCACCCGCGACCAGGACGACGCCGAGGACGACCAAGGCCCAGCGGGTACGGGAGAGCTGGCCGCCGTCCATCTTCTCGGGGTGGGCGACGGCGTCGTACTGGCTTCGGGAGAAGCTCTTGAGACCCATAGTGTTCACTTCCTCTCTCTGCGGGATTCAGTAGTTACGGACTTCAGTGCTTCATCAGGGCGAGCCAGATGAAGGTGAGCACGACGGGGATCATCGCGAGGAGCAGCAGGCATCCGAGGCATGAGCGGCCGGTCACGGTTGCGTCCTAGCCCGGGACGATGACACGCCAGATGGTTCCGGCTGCGCCGAGCACGACTGCCCAGACCAGCGGCCACATGGGCGCCTCGGCGTCCACCTGGCCCTGCTGGTGCCGGGCACGGGCGGCCTTGACGATGCCGCTGATGAACAGCGCGAACAGCGCCACACCCGCGATCCAGAGAAGCCAGCTGACGATCGTGGCCAGCGACCCCATGCCCGGAGGCATGACGGGCTTGGCGTTGACGGGGTCCCCGTCCATCGCCACATAGAGCTTCGTAGCGGCAAGGGCAATGGTGTTCATGACTTGTCCTCCTTGGTGTGAGTGAGCTTGGCCAGTGATCGGATGAGGGTCTTCGTGTTGTGCCGGTGGGGCACCGGCTCCGCCCCGGGCTCCCGCCATGCGGCCTCGTACGGCATCGACCAGAACCGCGGGAACATCGCCCCGATGCGCCTGCACTCCCGGCCCGTGGCATCGGAGACGTTTGGCCGGTCATGCACCCAGACGAGGCCGACGACGTCGTACGTCAGCTCGCCCCGCGCCTTGGCCAGGGCAAGGCGCTCGGCCCCGGCCAGCCCCGCCGGGTGCGTCGGGGCGACGACAACAGCCCGCCCCGACCAGATCGGGGCCTGCTCCGTGGCATCCACGACGTGCTCCCCGAGCAGCTCGGCCAGCGTGCTCACCCCCGCGCCGCCGCACGCCGGGACCAGCCACAGAGTGCGCTGGCTGATCCGCGCCGCGGCCCGTGCCGGGGCGGGCTCCGGGACACGCATCTCGGCGGCTAGGGCCGCCGAGGAGTCCTGTACGCCCGGCAGGAAATCCCTCTCGCCCACGATCACGTCGAACTCCCGCACGTCCGCCTCTTCCGCCGCCGGGGCCGGCGGCGGGAGGAAGCGCGACGCCCAGGAGGACTGTTCGAGGTCCTGGGGCATCACAGGCCCCTCGCGATCGACGCCGTCGCCGCCAGCCAAGCGCGCTGCGTAGCTGGGCGGAGAGCGCCGAAGTGGATCACGCCGTCCTTGAGCGCCGGATCGAACGGGATCACGTGGACGGCGCGCACGTACGGGCGGAACTTCTCCGCGTGCAGCTCCGCCAGCTTCTCGTGCCCGGGCTGCTCCTGGGAGACGATCACCACTGCCTCGGAGGCGAGGCGCGCGGTCCGCTCGTTGCGGCCCGCGAGGCCCTGGAGGGTCAGGCGCGCCCCCTCCACCCGGTCCTCAACCGTCGTGGTCGAGACCACGAGCTGGTCCGTGTGCCCGATCATGCGCCGCCAGTTCGCGGCACGGTGGTTGTTGCCGGAGTCCATCAGGATGACGTTGAAGTACTTCGACGCCACGGCGTGCAAGACGTCGACCTCGGCCGCGGAGATCTCGTGCTCGCCGTCAATGTCCTGGTCCGAGAACAGGGCGTCGTACTTGTCCGCCGTCTGCCGGTGCACGAACGCGTTGACGTCCGCCGCACGGGCCGTGTCGGAGAGCAGGTGGGACGAGCGCTCCAGCACGTTCAGGGCAGAGCTGGCGTGGTCGCCGCGCTCCACCCGCCACGGCAGCGAGCCCGTCGTCTCGTTGTTGTCCCACGCGAGCACCGAGCCGCCCGCGCGGCCGAACACGGCCGCGAGGCAGATCGTCGTCGGGGTCTTGGATGCCCCGCCCTTCTGGTTCACCACCGCGATCGTGCGCGGCCCCGAGTAGATCCGTGCCACCAGATGCTCGTCCTCGCGCTCCGCGAGCTCCACGGCTCCCGGGGCTAGCGAGAACCCGAAGGCGTTCAGCCTGCCCTGCCAGCCCTTCCGGGCAGGCTCGATATTGTTCTGCACCGCCAGGAAGGACTGCGAGTCCCGCAGCGACTTCCTCGACGGCAGCTCCTCCGGGGCCTGCACCAGCACGGCTGCCTCCGCGGGCACCGTCTCCGCGGCCCCATGGACGGACTCGGCCTCCGGCCACGGGGCGACCTCGACAGCCTGCTCCTGCGCCTCGGCGGGCTCCGCCTCCCCCGCCGGCTCCGGCGCGGCCGCGGCCCGATCGGCTACCTGCGCAGCTGCGGGGGCGGGAGCCTGAACCGGGGCCGGCTGGAACCGGGAGGCAGCGTTCTCGGCACGGGGCCGCGCGGGCAGGGCGCCGTCGACCAGCTCCGTGTCCCCGTCAGCGTGGACGAGGAGGGCGTGCACGCCCGAGGGGTCGGTGATCTCCAGCTGCACCGGACCCCCGTGCTCGGCTGCGTGCTTCGCCGCAGCCTCCCGCACGGCCCGACGGGCGGCGGGCAGATCCGGGAACGCCCGCTCGTGCGACTGGCCGTCGGGATCGGTGACGTTCGTCTGGCCGGTCGAGTCGAGGAACGCGGTGATCTTGGGCTGGCTCATTTCTTCTCTCCTTCAGGTGCGAGGGCATAGAGGCTTTGGTCGGTCCCGGCCTCGACCAGGACGCGGTGATCGGGAAGTGCGAAAAGGGGCACCGGAGCATCGGACGGGGAGTTCACAGTGTCCCCGGCCGTACCGACACGCACCGTGGCCTGGCCCTGGCTGCCCCACCAGAACCCGGCCCCGAGCTTGCCCGACGACCCGGGCACCTCGACGGCCGTGCCCGCGGCGGTGTCGATCAGGACCCGGTTCACCAGGACAGTCCCGGCGTAGCGGTCCACCACCACAGCCGACGTCGACGACGCCGCCGACGACGACGCCACCTCCTTCACGACCGTGGGAGCCCCGAGCTGCGGGAAGACCGGCACGACTGCGACCACGGACCGGTCCTTCACGGGCCCGTCCCAGACCGTCACGAGCGAGCCGTCAGCGGCCGTGTACACGGCCGTGAGCTTCGTCGCGCCCTGCGGCGCCGGGATCGTCGACGGGGACGGGAACTGGACCGCGTCGGAGCCGATCCGCCACAGCCTCGCGGTGGAGACCTCCACCGCGAGCAGCGTCCCCCGGTCCACCCCGACGGCCACGGCCCCGGCCGGAATGCGGCGCAGAGACAAGCTCCCGTGCGTGAAGATCATGGCCCGCTGGTCCGGGAGGGAGAAGAAGGCCTCCCGCCCGGTGTCCACGACCGGGCGCGCGGTCGCGTCCCCGGCCTCGAACACCGTGCCCGGGGCACCGTCGAGCCCGAACGTGCGGACCTTACTGCCGTCGGCCACCACGACCTTCTGCTCGCCGTCCACGGCCATCACGCGCAGGGACGACACCGAGCCCTCCAACGCCGTCGACCAGACAAGGGCGCCGGTCCGGGCGTCGAGGGCTTCCAGACGGCCGCTGCTGACCGTGATGACCCGGTTCCCGTCCGGGGACAGGACCGGGGCCACGTTCGTCCGCGACGCGGGGACCGTCCACGACGCGAACGTGCCCCACCCCACCGGGGCGTACACCGGGAGCTGCCCGGCAGGGGCCGGAGCCGCCGCCTGGGCACTCTGGGCGGTCGGGGCAAACCAGCCCGCCTGCCGCGCCCCCACCACGCCCGCCGTCGCGGCCGCGCAGGCCACCACGACGGCGGCCGTGAGCGCCCTACGGCCCTTCCGGGTCCTCGCCCATGCCGTGCCGGCGGCCGCCCGCGCGCCGAGCCGGCCGCTGAGCCTCGCTCCCAGAGACGCCGCGGCGAGGCCCGGGACGAGGACCCGGGAGAACCGGCTGTGCTCCGCGCGGCCGCGGGCGTCCTCGAGCGCGCTGTGGGCGCGGTCGAAGGCAGGGGCCGGAGCCGACGGCGCGTGCGCCTCGGTCAGGGTTCCCTCCCGGGCGTCGACGATCAGCGACACGACGTCGTCGCCGTCGACGCCCTGGACCCGCGCCCGCTCCATCCCCAACGCCGTGCACGCCTTCACGGCGGCGCGGCGGGACGTCTCGAACGGGTCCTCGCCCGGGATGGGCAGCACCCGGCGAGGGTCCAGGGCAGCGTCGGAGTCGGACACGACGAGGATCTCGCCCTCCCACCGCAGCGAGATGATCGGCCAGGCCGGAACAGCAGTGCTCATCAGTGCCCCTGCCTCACCGGCGGCTGGATCGAGGACACCCGCCACGACCCGTCAGGCTGGCGGTGCACCCCCAGCTGCCACGGCCCCTCGCTCGTGCCGACCGTGACCACCCCGTTGTACGGGTTGGAATCGTCGGCCGTCAGGGTGCCCGTCACGGCCGGGGCCGAGGTCGTCAGGTACTTGGTGTCCGCCTGCCGGAACTTCGCCATCAGCTCCACCGACGCATACGGGGCCAGGGCATCCGCCCAGGCAGGCTGGGCGGTCCCGGGCCGGGCATACGCGGCCATGAACTTCACCGCCACGGACGTCGCCGCAGCGCGGGACTCGGCCGACCAGGCCACCGCCGTCGGCTTCGACGCGCTCGGGTCCTCCGGTGCCTGCGGCCCGGTCCCCCACGTCGGCGGCAGGGAATCCGCCGTCGCCGTCACGGTCGGCACGGACGAGCCGCCCGACGTCGGCGACGCGGACGCGCACCCCGCGCACGCGACAACGAGGGCGAAGCCCGCGGCAAGCTTGATCGAACGGTGGGTCATGGTCATCCCTTCGGCACGTACAGGAAAGCGGTCGGCACCGAGTCCTTCACGGTGCGCGTGTAGTACTGGTGATCGTTCGGGGCAGGGTTGCCGTTGTAGCCCTCTTCCACATAAGTCCCGTCGGCGGCCACGGACTTCACCACGGCCACGTGGCCGTACGTGGCATCGGCTCCCCCGACGCCGGGCCCGTAGAACACCACGGCCCCCGGCTTCGGGTCCTTGCCCGTCGCCCAGCCCTTGACCTGCCAGCCCGTCAGCCAGGACTGCTCACCCGGGGTGTTGGCACTGCCGAGCAGGACGCCGTCGCCGCGGAAGCTGCTGTTGGTGACCTTCCACGGCTGGCCCGCGGTCCAGCCCAGCTCCTGGTTCACGCGGAAGAGCGCGAAGTCGACGCACTCGCGGTTGAAGAAGCCCAAAGGCGACCGGGCGGCCGGGTTGTCCGCCCCGACCTGAACCCACGTCGGGGCGTTCTTCCACGGAAGGTCATCGCCGTCACCGGCAGCACCGGCCTGCGAGCACGCCGCAACGGCCGAGTCGCCGGCCCCGGCGTACTTCTTCGCGGAATCGAGGATCTTCGCGACGTAGTCCTGCGTCTCCCCATAGGGCGGGACGCCGTGAAACTGCTCCACCGCGCCCCAGCCCGCGTTGTACCCCGCAAGCGCCAGCGACACCGGATCAAGGCTCGACCCCTTCGCCATCGCCTGCGCGCGCCGGTAGAGGTCCCCCATGAACCGGCCCTGCGCGCCGATCGCGGACACGGGATCGAGCACGTCTGCCCCGTTGCCCCACGTCTTCCACGTCTCCGGCATGAACTGCGCCAGGCCCATCGCCCCGACCGGCGACGTAGCCTTCGGATTCCACCCGGACTCCGCCGCGAGCTGTGCAGCCAGGACAGAGGAAGGAAGGCCGGCCGTCTTCGCCGCGGCGTCAACCGCCGGGCCCCAGCCGTTCGGGACGCCCTGAGCGCTCCCGCCAGGAGCGCACACGGCAGACGCCGACTGAGGATCCGGCGAGCCGCTCATCATCATCACGACGAACACGAGCAGCGCCAGCAGGCCCCCGATCGCACCACCTACAGCCTTCATCCCCTGCGACTCCCCCTCGTCACCAAACCCGCGCGCGGCCGTTATCCCGGCCCGGGCGCATTTTTCCATCCCCTGTACAAAAATCTCCAGTCAAGTTAAGACCGGCTCCCGGCTCTATGACGGCAGTTGTAACGACCCACGCGCAGCTAGTCATGACCCGAGCGTATCGCTATTATAGCGATGTATCAACGAAATGGAGATGAACATGGGGTCTGAGAAACTGGGCGGGTGCCCGTTCGCCGCTACCAGCCCGCCACCCCGCTGCCCGACCATGTCGAGGCGGCGTTCCACGTGCTGAACCTGACGCAGATCCGCATGGAGATCCTCCGAGATCTGGCGCTGCACCCCGAAGGCTCGACCACCGTCGAAGTCGCATCACGCATCGAGGCCGACTACCGGACCGTCTGGTCACACGTAAAGCTGCTGAAGGCTCGAGGCCTCGTTACGGCGGAAACGGCGCCGACGACGCGACACGTCGGCCCCCTGTACAAACTCGATCGGGAGGCCCTGAAGGAGCATTTCACCGTCGCTCTCGGCTACACCCTGGGCGAATAGGTGTCCGGGCGGGTGGCCTAGGCTTCCCCTCATGACGACGATGGACGGCTACTCGCTCCGAGACGAGCGCCTGAAAAAGGTCTACGCCACCACGAGCGGGCCCGTGGCGTTCATCGATGAGTCCTACCGGGCACCCGGATTCGTCGGCCACAAAGGACCCGAACGGCCCTTCTACGTCCTCTCCGCCGTCGTCGTCGAGCGCGACCAGGCCACCTACGTCCGCGAGGCCCTGACCGACATCCCCGGCAGCCTGTTCTGGCACACCAAGGACCTCGTCAAAGACCCCACAGGCCAGCAGTACATGCGCGAGATGCTCAACTACCTCGCATCATCCGAAATGCTCTCCATCGTCACCGTGCAGACAGACATCAGGATCGGCGACGACAAGCAGATGAACTACGCCCGCGCCGAATGCCTCAGCACGCTCACCGCGGAACTCACCCGCGGCACCGGCGAGAACGCCGTCCGCCTCATCGTCATGGACTCACGGGAACCGAAGATCGCCCACGGCAACAAGATCGACCAGGACACCATCCACCGGCTCCGCACCACGGGGATCATCGATGAGAACGTCCAACTCCAGCACTCCGGGCCCGGAAGGGAACCCCTGCTTTGGACGCCGGACCTCGCCGCCTGGGCCTACCGGCGCGAGCTGGCCATCGGGGACGGCAGCTGGTTCAACCACATCCGCGAGACAACGATCCAGCTCCACGCCCACGGGACGGATCTGGCCGTTAAACGAAACAGCCCCCATCTGCCGCAGCAAGGTCCGGGGGCCCTCTCCGCGAGCTACGAGAACCAGCGGCGAGTTGTTTCACAGCAGAGCCTAATGCACCAGGGAGCCGAAAGCCAGCAGCTCGCGGCCGCCCGGCAGGCCGCCGCGCGTCAACAGCCCAAGTTCTCTAACGAAGTCACGCGCGCCGTCGGCGCAAGCGGAGCCCCCCGCGTCGAAGCCATCCACCGCCAGGTCAAGGCCTCCCCCATCAGCGACGCGCAGCAGAAAGCCGTCAAAGACCTAGACAAGATCCTCAAAGCCCTCACTCCCAAGGCGAAAGAGTCCAGGACCAGCCCCGGCCCCCAGACGTCCGGGCCCGGCGGGGACGAGCTGAGCCGCGGCCGCGCACGGTAACGGGAGCGACACGCCGAACAAGGTCGAGGTACCGGTACCGCCCCATCTCCCGTATAAGGATGGGTGCTATGACCAACAAGGCGTATGAACCTCCGAAACTCGACGGTTCGCGCGTTGCGTTGCGCGGCCGCGTACTGCCAGACCAGCACAAGCGCGCCACTGAGGACGCGTTGGAAGCCGGGCTCTCCCTCAGCGAGTATCTCGGCGCTCTCATCGACAGGGCGCGCGGTCTGCCCAACAAGCTCGACTCCAACTACACGACCCAGGAGGCGCTGATTCCCAGAGCGTCTTAACGACTGAGGGCCCGCACTAGGCGGGCCCTCTCACGAAGTCCTCCACCACCCCAGATCTTGGCCGGTCCACGGGTGGCGGAACCGAAACCCTCCCTCGCGGGTGGGTCCCTTGCCGTACCCCTCGAAAGGAGAACGCTCTTTCATGGTAGCGGTAGCAGCCCCCGAACGTCATCTAGAGGGTGACAGCACGCTCGGCGTGTCTGCCACCGTTTCGTCGTCGGCGCAAGTCAAGCCCCACCAGCTGTGGGCGCTCGCCCCTTTGATCGCAGGTCAGCCGGCGTACCGAGCAGGCCGCTGGGTACGGGGGAAGTTCCAGTACCCCGGCACGCCGCACAGGCTCACCGCGGCGCTGCCGACGGCACCGGCCGCGGTCCTGATCCACGATGCTGCAGGCGATGTGGCCACGCTGTGCCTGGACTTGGACATCTCGAAGGCCGACCCCGCCGTCATCGACGTCGACGCGGCCCGCCTCGGCGTCCTCCTGACCTCGTGCGGCCTCCAGTTCGTCGAGGACGTCTCCCCGTCCGGCGGCCGGCACCTCTACGTGCCCCTCGCCGAGCGGATCCCGGGCGCCGATGCCCGCGAGCTCGTCGACGCACTCGCCCGGATCGCCCCGAGCCTGGACCCGAGCCCGCACCAGAACCCGACCACGGGATGTATCCGTGTCCCTGGCTCCCTCCACAAGCGCGGAGGCCACCAGCAGCTCACCACCCCTCTGACCGCCGCATACGACGTGCTGCGCCGCCGGAATACGCCTGACGACCTCGACAAGCTCCGCCGCGCGCTCGCCCCCGAGCTCCGCCGCGGCCGCGAGGAGGCCGCACGGCGAGCCCGGCTCGCCACCGCTCCCCAACCAGCGCTACGAGTCCCCACGGGTCCGAACGGGATCGCACGCCGCCCGAGCGGGTGGCAGTCACCGCTGCGCAGGACAGCGGAAACCGGCCTCTACGACACCGCCAAGTACAGGACCCCGTCAGAGGCCCGCATGGGGGTCCTGAACCACCTCGCCGCGTGCGGGTGGACTCTGGCTCAGGTCCGGGGCGAGCTCACCGGCCAGTTCCCCGGCCTCGCAGCCCTGTACCAGTCCACCCGGCAGCTCGACCGTCTCCTCGAGACTGAATGGGGCAAAGCGATCGAATTCACCGCCACCAGCCGCGGAAAGAACACTGCCCCTAAAAGCGACACAAGCCCCACTCAACCCACCCGGGGGGGAAAGGAAAAGCCTTCTGCGGCTGCGATCCATCAGCTGGTGAACGACCTCGAGAACATCCTCTACGCGGTGCTCGATGCAAGGTTCCAGAAGCTCGGCCGCGAGGGCCTCGGGCTGCGCTTCCTGATCCGGGGCGTGCTCGCCTACATGAGGACGATGGAAACAAACACGCTCGACGTCGGCTGCCGGACCTTCGCCCTTGCCCTGGGCCAGCACCACGGCACGGTCGCAAGGCTTCTGCGCCGACTGGCCGAGCTCTCCGACGGCATGGTCACCAAGATTGCCGACGCCCATCATCGCAACGCCGACGTCTACCTCATCGAGCTCCCCGAACAGCATCGCCAGCTCGCCAGAGACCTCACCTGGCGCAAGGGAAAGATCCACGCCGTCCGCCCCGTATTCCGTGCCCTCGGCCCCGCGGCCGCCCTCGCCTACGAGACCATTGAACGCGCCCGCCTCTCCCCCACCGCGGCCGAGGTCGCCCGCGACTCCAAGATCGGGCGCAGCACAGCCGACCGCGCCCTCGCCGAAATGGCGGCCCTCGCAATGATCCACCGCGACGACGCCGGCCACTGGCACCTCACCCACACCACCAGCCTCGCCCAGCTCGCCCGGCGCCTCGGCGCCGACAGCGACGTCGCCGCCCAGCTCACCCTCCATCGCCGTCAGCGAGGCCAATGGCATGCCTGGCTCGACCGCCACAACCCCGACCAGCACATCACCGAATCAGACATCTACGACCCAGACACCGCGGAGCACTGGTTACCTCCAGACGACGACTCCATTGCCTCTTTGATGCCGTCGCGTAGGCCCCGCCCGTGCCGAAGCACCTGATCCCGCTGCCCGGGCTCATTCCGGAAGACCGCTCAGGCCTTGGCCTCTTGGCTCAGCGTGTAGAAGGCATCAGCGATCCTTGCCCGCACATGGTCCCACGCGGCACCCCAATCTCGAATCGGGTACGGCAAACCGAGCCGGGAACAGGCAGCAATCACATTGCGGCGTGTCTTTTCACTAGGGTGCTGCGAATAGTTTCGGAGTGCACCGACACAGCGGACGTCCTCGAGTGCCTCGACGGCCCGGTCTCGACTTGCCTCGTCTGAAACCTGGTCCTTGAGCCAACGCTGGAGCCTCTTCAGGCTTCCATCACTTGGATCGTCGGTAACGACATCAGGGACCTTGAGGCTCGAAAGCACAGTCCAAAGATCGCTGGTTCGGGCCTGGAACTCCTCAGCGGTGAGAGCAGGAAGCATGAGCGACGCGGCCGTCCTATAGTCTCGCGGCTGCGCCATCATCCCACTCCGCCACTGAGGGTGGTCCTTGAGGACGTACGAGGCATGGTCGAGCATGAGTGCAAGTTCGTCCGGGCGCATCAGCGGGGCCGATTGCTGAACCTGCTGGTCGCTGGCAATGATTTCCAGGTAATCTTCGGCGGTCTGCACGTTGCGGAAACGACGGAGCCACGGACCCAAGTACACAGTTGGCTGATCGCCTCCTGTCGCCGATGGGACCGGCGGAGAAACGCTCAGTTGGATGTATTCCTTGCGGAGGACGTCGAGTTGGACCTCCTCCCCTACACCGTTAAATATTGTCTGGTTCCCTGAACGGTCCGGACGCATGCCAGCTTCGACGAACTGCCCGCTGAGCACCACGGTTCGCGATGCAGCCGTGTCGGGGTCGGACGGGAGTGCCATCTCCTGCCGTGCGAGGTACCGCACTTTCAGAGCCAGGTCATCGGCAAAGATTTGCGCGCTCGGACGAGTAGGCCCCAGCGCATTGAGGCCTGCGATGGTAAGGCCGACGCGTTCTTCAGGCATGGGTCCAGACGTGGTCCCAATCTCTGACCTCCAGACCAGCCCGTAGTCCTGCTGCCTGCCGGGTATCGGAACCTTGGGAAGCGACCGCAGAACAGCATCGGCGTCGAGGTACCCAGCAGGGCCTCGGGTGAGCTCCCTCGACACCCAATCCCAAAGCGGCCATCGCGCGGCTTTGTCGTAGTCATAGGCGCCCCAGAAGATGGTCTGGAGGAGGCCGACCTGCCGATCATCGAGCTCGACCGACAGCGGGCTCAGGACTCGTTGAATGTTTTCGGCATCCGACATGGATACATGATCCCAAGTGGTGCCGTCCGAGGTCACTCCCCCTGTGTGGGTGCGTCTTTTAATAGCACTATCGAACTGCTAGTGTTCCGATAGCATCTTACCGACCTCGCCGATGAGCGGCCTGGGGCTTTCTTTGGGCCGCCGCCATCGGCGCCACTAGCAGTTCGATAGTTGTTCGATATCACTAGCAATTTGCTAGCAAAGCACTAGTGTCCGCCTCCGACGCGGCCGCTGCCGACGCGGCCGCTGCTCGGCAATGCTATCGAATCACTAGCTGTACAATATCGGTTTGATATTGCTAGCAATTTGCTAGTGCCGGTCGGCTCCGGTTGCGGGTTGCTTCCTTGCCCCGGCCCCCCTCCCCCCGCTTGGGGGGTGGACGACGCGCGAACGATGATTGAACGGCGATGGTACGACTTTCAAAGTGATATCAAACTAGTAGCGTGTCGCTACCGAAATGCTAGCAATCTGGAACTAGGTTGGGGGTCATGATCCTCGTTGCGGGAAGCGAAAAGGGCGGCGTCGGCAAGTCGACCGTCATCACGAACGTCGCGGTCGAACTTGCCAGACGCGGATACAGCCTCGCGGTCGTGGACGGCGACCGGCAGCGGTCCACAGCGCGATGGGCCGTGGACCGCGAAGAGGCCGGCCACGAGCCGAAGATCTTCGTCGTAGAGAAGTTGGGCAGCCTCCAGCAGACGCTCCGCGAGCTGGACGAGAAGTACGACTTCGTCCTCGTCGACGTCGCGGGCAAAGACTCCAAGGAGATGCGCACCGCTATGACGGCGGCGCACCAACTGCTTGTCCTGACACAGTCGAGCCAGTTCGACCTGGACACTCTAGCGACCGTCGACCAGCTCATTGACACGGCGCGTGACTTCAACCCCGAGCTCCGTGTCCGCGGCATGCTCACCCGCGTCTCGACCAACGCTTTCGAGTCGGAGAGCGGCGACGCCCGTGAGTATCTTGCGGACTATCCGAACATAGAGCCGCTGAGAACCGTGCTGTACGAACGTAAGGCATACCGCGACGTCGTGGGGGAGGGGCTCGGAGTCGTGGAATGGAAGAACGCGAAGGCGGCCCGCGAGATCCGCGGCCTTGTTGAGGAGCTGATTGGCTGATGGCACTGAAGAAGCGCACGGCCAAGGACCGCGAAGAGGCCATCGAGGCCTTCGGCAATGGGGCTGAGCCGCTGCTCGTGGCCCAGCCCGCTGCAGAGCAGAAGACCCGTGCACGGCCGAGTGTGACGCCCCACATGACCGACGCGCGCGACAAGGCGACCTTCAGGACCATGCTCCTGAGGTTCGACGACGACATGGAGCTCGCCGAGCTCCTGACCGAAGTTGCCCAGCTCGAAGGCCGCAAGAAGCACCCCATGGCGCTCCGCGCACTCAGAATTGGCCTCGAGCAGGTGAAAGACGACTACGAGTGAGTGATATCTCTTTGATATCAAATCGCTAGTATTCCCGGTGGTAGTTCCGGTCACGGCTGTCGGAGCGCCGCGCTCTACTAATAAGAGCAGTACTGTCGCTCTCGGGGCGACGGAAGCGACGGAGGGGGAGGGGTGCTATGGGAATCACGGAGCAGGCAGGAGCAGCTGAGGTGGAGAGTGAAGATCCGATCTTGCAGGCGATCGCGGCGCTGACGACCGCTGCACGTCGCACTCGCACCATTGGGGCTGGTACCCCGGCCGAGCACACCGAGCCCGCCGACTTCGCAGAGATCGCGTGCCACGTCCTCACAGCCGTGGCGGCCAATGTCGGCGGGGTCGAGACGCTTATCTCCGGCCGGCCCGGATCGTGGGAGGCGGACCTCATCCGCAGGATCGTCACCGGTACGGCAGGCATGGACGACGATGAGCTGCTGAGCTACCGCACCGAGCCGGTTCGCCTGGCCATCGACGTCGAGGGCACGTTCGATGACTTCGGCCTGTATGACCTCTACGAGGAAGCCGTCGACGAGCTGGCCAAGCGTGTCGACGCGGCCGACGAAGCACTGTTCGAAGCCACAGCCACAGCCGAGGAACGGGCACGCTTGGACCAGATCGGCGACGCAACTGAAAAGCTTCACATCGAGGACGAGCGCAACGCCGCACTTGTGCGTGAGGCACAGGCTATCGTCGAGGGCATCATCCGGCGCTCGGAGGAAGCGGGCGATCCTCTGGCCATTGCCCTGGCCAAAGCCACCGCCGCGCACGCGACCGTGGAGCGGCTGTGGGAGCAGGACCAGGCCGCCTACGTCGAGGCCTACCGGGCGACCGCGCGCCGCGTCCTCTCTGAGCGCCGTGCGAGCGTCAGCCTCGAGCTGCTGATCGACGCCCCCGGCGCATCATGGGCCGCCACCGCCCCCAAGTGGGACGCCCTAACCGAGGAACTGCACCAGATCGCCCGGGAGAGCACTCCGCTGCCGATGACCGGCAAGGCCCCGGACTGGAGCGACGGCACCCCAGCCGACGCGTTGCGTCGCTCAGGCCTCACCTACACCGCCCGAGCCCAACACTAAGACCCCCCATGGACACCAGTCGACCGCCACTCGGGGAAACCAGGCGTGGAGAGATCCTCGGCGAGATCGTCTCTGGAGGCGACGTAGCAGAGAAGCACTACCTCGAAGTCAAGAGTGAACTCGACCTGGTGTCCAAGGAAGAGGCGACCAAGGTCGCCAAGTTCATTCTCGGCGCGGCGAACCGCCTTCCCTCCTTGGCCGCACGCGATTTCGGCGGATACGCCGTGATGGTTATCGGAGCGAAGCAGGGCGGGTTGCCGGGGGTGCCTGCCGGGACAGAGATCCTGGCAATCGAGCAGAAGATCGGCAAGTACCTTGGGCCCGGTGGACCACGCTGGGAGCTCGAACGCGCTCCCGCGGACACCAGCGGCCGAGAAGTCCTCTTCATCATCGTTGATCCGCCCAAGGACGGAGACCCCGTATATCCCTGCCGAGCCGACTACCAGTCAGCATCAGGAGGCCGCAACAATCTCTCCAACGGTGACATCTACGTGCGGGGCCCCGGGGAGACCCGCAAGGCGAAGGCCGCAGAAGTTGAGGGCCTAGTCGCGAGGGCGAACAGCGGAGCGTTGCCAGCGCCTGAATTCGCCATCTCCCTGCGGGGGAGCGCTCATCTACTCGACGTTTCGAACGAGCGGCTCGACCAATATGTTGAGAGTGAGATCGCCGAGGCCAGACGAAAGCATGTCGAGTCGGCGCCGACTAAGAGCCCGAACTCGTCGTTCATCAGCGAGGCGACCTGGAGCAATCTGATGAGCGCAGCCGGCATGTCCCACATGTCGTCGGATTCGTTTGAACATGTGGCAGCGGAGTGGGAGCAGAGCACTCGGTCGACGTGGGTCAAGGGCCATGTGGAACTCGCTGGAGCCGCCCTGCCTCGCCTCGTCATCGAGGTTGCCAATCAGCGAACCATGTTCCTCGAAGCCGTCCGGATCGACCTCGTTCTGGACGAGGCCTTCGGAGTAGCCGCAAGAGGGCCACGCGATGTCGACCTCGATGAGCTGTTTCCGCCGGTGATCAAGGCGAGCTCTCCTTTTCATGTTCCGATTCCGCCCATCCGGATACCCCGTCCGGCCATCGCGTCAAGACAGTTGAGCTGGGAGAACCAGGGCCGAAGCCTCCACATCACGGTGGAGTTGGAGCATCTCCGCCCTGAAACCCCTTGGATCAGTCCAGCAGACCTCGTTGTGCTTGCACTGAGTCCCGGAGCAAAATCGCTGTCTGTCAGATGGCAGGCCACCGCACGGGGCTATCACGAGACATTCAAAGGCACAGCCGAGGTGCCTGTAGGCGGGGAGTACACGCTGGCTCAGCTCGCCGATCTACTCCCGGTTTGACGGGGATCGTCGGGACCGGACCATTCTGGCTGTCACGGCGAGCCGTCACGCGGTGACGGCTCGCCGTTCGAAGAGAAGCTACTCGGTGTTTGGGTCATCGTCGGGCGCGTCGTCGCTGGACGGGACCGGGGTGCTCTCCTCGAGGCGCTTCATGTGTCGGGCTGCCAGAGCCTCCCTGACCTTCGGGTAACCCCACGTCGCCAGAACGGCGGCGCCGCTAACGCCCGCTCCCACAATCAACCCGACGACGGACCCTTCACCAAAGCCCTTGTCGTATCCCTTGTGGTAGCCCGCGCCCCACGATGGATTTCCCGCCATGCCCCACTCCTTGCTGCTTGATCTGGCACGAGCCTATCCGGCCTTGGTGCTGGGTCAGGGTGCAGGCACGGTCTGCGGCTTCGAAGGCTCACCCTTGCGGGGGGCCTCGCAAACCATCCAAATTCCCCCGGCCTACCTGCGCCGGCAAACTTCATTTGGATAGCCGCTGTCGCTTCCCGCACAGAAGTTCTACATTCTTCCATGAGCCGGGCTTTCTCGGCGCCCGTCGTTGGTGCTCCATACGGCTTCCAATGCGCCGGGCAATGCCTCGATGGCCGCCCAGAGTCTCCGGGCCGTCTCATAGTCGCCATCGTTGAGCGGCGGCACGCAGGTACGTCTTCTCGACGTGCGCGTCTTCAACCGCGCCCAGGAGTTGAGTCCCCTTGAAGGGCGTTCTACCCCGCAGCGGACCCGGGCGGGGGCAGGATGCGGGTGGCCGAGGAGTGGGGAATCGGGGCGACACGGTCGATGAGGCCGGCAAGGTCGAACGCGGCCTCGCCCGTCACCCGTTCCTCCTCCGGCCAGTCTTGGGCGCCGGCGTCTCCGAACAGGCCGACGGCGTCGGGGCCGCGTCCCGAGGAGAACCTTGCGAGGTACTGAACCCCGTCGAAGCCGTGGCCTCGAAAGGCTTCGGCCCAGTCGTTGGTCAGCGAGTAGTCATCCCAGCTTCCGCTCGCGAGCTCGCGGATCGCCCCAAAATCGGCAGCGTCCTCGTGGCATAGGTCCGCGAGCGTCGACGGGTCGGGAAGCTTGAGGTAGACGAGCTCCATCTCCTCCATGGTGTTCGAGGGGATGATGCCGCCCTGGGCGAAGACAGGGCCGAGCCGTTCGCGGACCGCGACCCTAGGGTGGTATGCGAGGTAGCAGGTCCCGTACGGCATGCGTAAGTCGAATCTGCCCTCGCCCGTACAGGCGAACCACCATGCGCCCCGGCCCGTGCCGACGGCGCGGCAGACGTCGGCGCCGGCGGCGAGGCGTTCCTCAGGGAAGCCCTCCAAGTCCGTTGGGGGAGCCGGGAGGGCGGGGCCACTCCGACCGCTCACCCGGCGGTCCAGGCGGCCACGCTCTGCCTGGCGAGCTCTACGACCGGGGCCGAGTCCTTGCCCTCGCCGAGCCAGTCCTTCGCCGATTCACCCTCGAGCTCGGCCACAGGTGTGGTCATCCAGGAGCCGATCTTCCAGCTGTCGTCGGTGCCATCGCGCAGGACCTTGAGGACTAAGTCGAAGTCTCTGAGAGTGCGACCGTGTTCGTCGAACTGCCAGACCGGGAACAGGAGCCTGCGGTCCGATGTCTGGACAGCGAGTAGCTTCCCATTTGCGGCACTCTTGCTGAAGGCCTGCCGGGTGCTCCCGAGCCACTTCGCCAGCGCGTTCGTGTCGTAGAACGGGCCCACCTGCTCCGCGAGAGGGCTGGCAATCCTGCGGCTGGCCCGCGCGGCCGAGAGGCCCGGCAGGACCTTGGTGGATGACTTGAGGACTTCCACCACCGCTTCGAGCTTGGCTCGTCCCAGCTTGATTTCAGGGTCCTTGACGATGACGTTCTCTATGTGGACCAGGAACGATTCGACTTCCTGCCTGCGGCCAGCCGCCAGGCCCAGGGTGCGGCTGTGCCGGAACCCGCCCTTCTCGACGGTCCTGAACCGGACCTTCCCGCCCTTGGCTACGCGGAGGCCAGAGTCGCTCTTCGCGCCAGCGCGTCTGCTGCCCATCATCCACTCCGTCAACTATGTCAACCTTGACAACCAAGCATAGGGGCCCTTCCTTGGAATTGGCAGACCCCGCAGCGGAACCGCGCCCCGCCCGGAAACCGGCCCGTCCCGGACGCCTCGTCGGCGGCCGCCGCGGCGCCTGAGAACCGCACGATTCCCGGCCTGCCCGATTCCCGTATGACGAGCCCGGGAAATTGCCCGGGCGAGGTGGCTCAAGCGCTACGGCCGGCGCTGCTCATCGGGCACAGGCAGATCACTCGGCAGGGGAAGCCGCGGTGGAGGGGACTGCTGCCCGCAGGTAGGCGTAGACGGTCTCACGGCTGATGCCGTATTCGCGGGCCAGGGAGGCCCTGGACTCGCCCGCCCGTGCGCGGGCGACCATCGCGGCCGCCGATGCCTCGGTGAGCTTCGCCTGCCGGCCCTTGTAGACGCCGCGGGCCTTGGCCTTGGCGATGCCCTCGGCCTGGCGCTCCCGGATGAGTGCCCGCTCGAACTCGGCCACGGACCCCATGATGCCGAGCATGAGCTTCGCGATGGGGGAGTCGTCCCCGGTGAAGGCCAGTCCCTCCTTGACGAATTCGACCCTGACGCCCTTGGCGGTGAGCTGGCCGACGAGGCGGAGCAGGTCGTCGAGGTCGCGGGCGAGCCGGTCCATGGAGTGCACGAGCACGGTGTCGCCCTCGCGCACGAAGCCGAGCATCTCCGACAGCCCGGGCCGGTCCAGGCTCGACCCGGACGCATGGTCGGTGAAGGACTTCTCCACGGGGACGCCATCGAGCTGCCGGACTGTCGACTGAAGGGCCGAGCTCACACGCACATACCCCACACGCAACGAGTCCACCTTCTCCGGGGCCAGTCTGTCAGGAAAGACTCTAGACCCCGAAGGATCGGTGTCAGATAAACGCCACGCCGACCCGAATCTGACATGATCCGGTCGTGGTGTCTGACGTGGTGCGGGGGTGTACCCCAACGCCACGCCCCCAAGTCGAATAGGAACGTTGGATGGCAATCTCGGCGCCGAGGCCAGGGACTGGACTTCACGCGGAGGACTCGGCTGGCGGAGATCAAGTGCCGGCGCGGATGCCGGATATGGTTGCGATCGAAGTGGTCCTCGGCATCGAGGTGAGCTCAAGCACGAAAGGCAGGGCATGTCGGCTCTTGGAGGGTTCATCTGGAACATCGCGGACCAGTTGCGGGGAGTGTACAAGCCGGCGCAGTACGGGACTGCGACACTGCCATTCCTGATCCTGCGACGCATGGAGTGCGTCCTCGCAGACAACCGCGACGCGATCAACGACCTCGCTGCGAGCACTCCCAACGACGACGTACTCGCCGCCAAGCTCCGCAAGCAGTACAGAGTCCACTTCTGGAACCGGACCGATTACACACTCAAATCTCTGCTCGGCGACCCGGAGAACCTCGCCGAGAACCTCCTCGACTACGTCGCCGGCTTCTCCGCCAACGTCGCTGACATCTTCGAGCGGTTCGGCTTCGATAAGACTGTCCACAAGCTCGACGAGAAAGACCGCCTGTACCTGGTCGCCGAGCAGTTCTCCGACATCGACCTACACCCGGACACGGTCTCGAACGCGGACATGGGCGAGGTCTTCGAGCACCTCATCTTCAAGTTCTCCACCGCCTCGAACGAGACCGCCGGCGAGCACTTCACGCCACGTGACGCGATCAGGCTGATCGTCGACCTCGTGCTTGCGCCCGATGACGATCTGCTGGCAACGCCGGGAGTGGTCCGGTCCATTTACGACCCCACCGCGGGAACCGGCGGAATGCTCTCGGTCGCGGAGGAGGCGATCATGGGCATGAACCCGAAGGCGAAGGTCACACTCGCCGGGCAGGAACTCAACGACGAGTCCTACGCGATCTGCAAGTCCGACATGATCGGCAAGGGCCAGGCCGTCGACTCAATACGGCTGGGGGACACGCTCCGCGACGACCGGCACGCGGAGTCCCGCTTTGACTACTGCCTCTCCAACCCGCCGTACGGCGGTGACTGGAAGGCCGCCGAGGACGTCGTCCGCAAGGAGAACGCGCGTGGCCATGGGCGCTTCGACGCGGGCCTGCCCCGCATCAGCGACGGCCAGATGCTGTTCCTCCAGCACCTCGTCTCCAAGATGCGCCCCGCCACCGCGGGCGTCGAGAACTCCGGCGGCCGCGCCGGCATCGTCCTCAACGGCTCACCCCTGTTCACTGGTGGAGCCAGCTCGGGCGAGTCGGAGATCCGGCGCTGGCTGATCGAGTCCGACCTGGTCGACTGCATCGTGGCGCTGCCGACGAACATGTTCTACAACACCGGCATCTCGACTTACGTGTGGATCCTCGACAATCACAAGTCGGCCGAGCGGCGCGGCAAGATCCAGCTGATCGATGCGACCGACCATTGGAAGAAGCTCCGCAGGAATCTCGGCTCGAAGAACCGCGAGATCACCAAGACTCACCGGAAGGCGATCGTGAAGCTCTACGACGACTTCGCGGAAACCGAGGAGTCGAAGATCCTCGAGCCGGCCGACTTCGGCTACTGGGAGGTCACCGTCGAGCAGCCGCTCCGTCTGCGCTTCGAGGTCACCGCTGAAGCACGAGAAGCCGCCCTCGCAACCAAGCTCGTGCAGAAGCTCGACGACACCGACCAGCACGCCGTTGGTGCTGCCCTCACCGCGTTGGCGGGGAACACGTGGCTGAACCGGGACGAGTTCGCCAAAGCACTGCGACTGGCTCTGAAGGGGGCCGGCACGATCGTCGCGACCCCCGTCATCAAGGCGATCTGGCAGGCCATCGGCGAACGAGATGAGTCAGCGGACATCTGCAACGACGGCAAGGGCAACGCCGAACCGGACACCGCCCTGCGCGACACCGAGCTCGTGCCGTTCCGCGACGGTATCAAGGCGTACTTCGACCGCGAGGTGAAGCCGCACGTCCCTGACGCCTGGATCGATGAGTCGAAGACGAAGGTCGGCTACGAGATCCCATTCACCAGGCTCTTCTACAAGTACGTACCGCCGCGGCCCCTTGAGGAGATCGACGCCGAGCTCGATGAACTCGCCGCTGAAATCATCGACCTACTGCGAAAGGTGGAAGCGTGACGGCCTACGTCCCAGGCATTCGTCTTCACGAAGCCTTTCCAGAACGTTGGCCCCTATCGCGCTTTGGAGCACTCTTTCGCGAAGTACAGGAGCGCAATGGAACTGAGCCGGTCGGTGAACCTCTATCTGTATCGGAGTACTACGGCGTGGTTCCCCGGGATCTATCTGCTGGACAGATGGCAGCCGAGGACGTCTCCACGTATCGAGTCGTGAGGCCAGGACAGCTTGCTGCAAACATGATGTGGCTCAACAGGTGTGGTTTGGGGGTTTCCCAGCACACTGGCTATGTGAGTCCGGCATACAAGGTGTTTGACATCTCTGGAGCCCTCGCCCCACCATTCGCCGACTACCTCCTTCGAAGCACTCTCTTTCGTGCTGTGTTTGAGAGCCTTGGGCGAGGCGTACGACCCAACGCCCAGATGGTCGATACCGCAGATCTCAGAAGTCTGCCGTTCCCTCTCCCGCCCCTCTCCGATCAGCGTGCGATCACGAACTACTTGGACCATGAGACGGCGCTCATCGACGACCTCATTGAGAAGCAGAACGCCCTCATCGAGCGACTCCGCGAACGCCGAGAGCACACGATCGCCAACGCGGTGACGCCGACCCATGCGAGCGAGGACCAGTTCGTCTCGATCAAGCGCACCTTGCGGCGTGTGGACCAGGGAATATCTCCGGATACCTCAACTGGTGACGACTCGGCGGAGTTCTGGGTGTTGAAAACCGGTGCGTCGAACCGTGGCGGGTTCGATGAACTTGAGTCGAAACCGGTGCCCGCCGAGGTGGACATTCCAAGCGGGATCGAGGTACAGCGGGGCGACCTGATCGCTTCTCGAGCCAGCGGCAGCCCTGATCTGGTTGGCTCAGTAGCAATGGTTGGAACAATCAGCCGCCGCCTCATTTTGTCCGACAAGAACTTCCGGCTCGTGCCGAAGCCGTCCACGTTGCCTCGCTACCTCTACTGGTCGTTGAACTCCCTGTCCTATCGCTCGCAGGTCCGGCTGGCGATTAGCGGTGCTGATGGCCTCGCGAACAACCTGCCGCTCAGTTCGCTACGGCGCATCCGGGTGTGGCTTCCCTCGTTCGACGAGCAGCGAGCGATCGCTGACCATCTCGACCGTGAGACTGCGAAGATCGACGAGCTGATCGCGAAAGTCGAGCGCCACATCGAGCTCGCCAAAGAGCGACGTTCTGCACTCATTACGGAGGCCGTAACCGGCCAGATCGACGTAGGGGCAGCCTGATGGCGAATCAGACCTGGGAGTCCGAGTTCGAGCGCGAGCTCTGCGAGCACCTCGAAACGCACGGCTGGCTCTACAGCCACGACGACTCCGGTTACGACCGGCAGCGTGCGCTGTTCCCCGAAGACCTGTTCTCGTGGCTGGAAGAAACGCAGCCTGACGAGCTTGCCAAGAAGGTCAAGCCGTCCATGTCCGACCAGGCCAAGGCGAAGGCTACGGACCAGATCCTGACGCGTCTTGCGACGCTGCTTGACAAGGGGCAGCCTGTCGGCGGGTCACTGCAGGTCCTCCGGTCCGGGTTCAAGGACACCCCGGGGTCGTTCACGCTGATGCAGAAGCGCCCCGAGCAGGACGTGAACCAGACCGTCAACGAGCGGTACAAGGCGAACCGGCTGCGCGTCATGCGGCAGGTCCACTACTCGACGAAGCACAGCAAATCGATCGACCTCGTGCTCTTCCTCAACGGCATCCCGGTCGCCACCCTGGAGTTGAAGACCGACCACAAGCAGAACATCGGTGACGCGAAGAAGCAGTACATGACCGACCGGGACCCGGCTGGCGAGCCGCTGCTGGGGTTCGGCACTCGCGCTCTCGTCCACTTCGCCGTCAGCAACGACGAGGTCTGGATGACCACGAAGCTCGCCAAGGAGAAGACGTACTTCCTGCCGTTCAACCGAGGTAACGCCGGCCACGCCGGCAACGGCCCCGACGAGAATGGCGGGTCACCGACCGCGTACCTGTGGCGCGACGTCCTCCAGCGAGACCAATGGCTCGACATCATCGGGAAGTTCATCCACTTCGAGACGATGAAAGGGACCGATGAGAAGACGGGCCAGGTCACGACCGACCATGTGCTGATCTTCCCGCGTTTCCACCAGCTCGATGCGGTCACCAGGCTCGTCGCGGACGCCCGCGAGAACGGGCCGGGGCAGCGGTACCTCATCCAGCATTCGGCCGGCTCGGGCAAGACCCGCTCGATCGCGTGGACCGCGCATCGCCTGGCGACCCTGCATGATGCGAAGAACCAGAAGGTCTTTGACACCGTCATCGTCGTCACCGACCGCAACGTGCTCGATGCCCAGCTACAGGAAGCCATCAAGCAGATCGAGTCCAAGAGCGGGGTCGTTGCCACCATCTCGACGGCCGAGGCCGCGAAGAAGTCTTTCTCCTCGAAGTCGGCCTACCTGACCCAGACCCTCTCGTCGGGCAAGCTCGTCATCGTCGTCACGATCCAGACGTTCCCGTTCGTCCTCGAGGCGATCCAGGAGAACAAGGCTCTCGCGGGGCGCAAGTTCGCGGTCATCGCAGACGAGGCGCACTCGTCGCAGACCGGGCAGACAGCGAGCAAGCTGAAGCAGGTGCTGTCCGATCAGGAGGCTGCAGACCTGGCCGACGGCGGCGAGGTCGACGTTGAGGCGATCCTCGCCGCTGAGGCGAAGGCAAAGGCCGACACCCGCAACATCACCTTCCTCGCCTTCACGGCGACGCCGAAGGCGAAGACGATGGAGATGTTCGGCACCCTTGGCGAGGACGGGCTGCCGCACCCATTCCACACATACACGATGGCGCAGGCGATCGAGGAGAAGTTCATCCTCGACGTGCTGCTGAACTACACCACCTACGACACG